>NZ_MLCN01000033.1 GCF_001982605.1 Alkanindiges hydrocarboniclasticus
CATTATAGACCATCCCATTCCCACGTCAATACTTATTTTATCCCTATCACATTGACCGAACGTTTTATGAACGGCCTAGGTTTTTTGCTCTAGGCTTAGCTGTTGATTTATGGAAATTTAATACTTTTAGGCTTAATTATTATTTTTTTGCTGTTTTAGCTTAGGAATGAATCTGATGAGTAGCAGTACCATTAAAATAAGCGCATAGGGCCAGGTATCCATTAATCCAATTTTTTTAAGCCATGTCATATGAATGACTGCCAGAATGCCAATGAGATAAACCAGCTTGTGTAACTTGATCCAGTTTCTTTTAAGGCGACGCTGCCATTGCTGGGTAGAAGTAATGACCAAGGGCAGATATAGAATTAATGCAATTGCACCCACGATGATATAGGGACGCTGAATAATTTCCTGATAAATGCGGGACAAATCCAGTTGCAGGAAAAAGCCAATGTATACGACAAAATGTGCCAGTGCATAAAAAAATGCAAACAGCCCAGCCATTCTGCGCCAGTGTATCCAGCCGGTTAAACCCGTTAATATCCGAAGTGGGGTAATTGCGAGTGCAAACAGAATACTGCGAATGGCCCACTCTCCGGTTTGATCAACCAGCGCCTTGGCAGGATCTGCCCCCAGCAACTGGGGAGCGAGTACCGCCTGATAAAGCATCCATAACAATGGCAGGAGCAATAAGCCAAATGTCAGCGGCTTTGATTTTTGAATAAGCATATTTGCTGCTTTTTTATCCATCGTTTTATTCACGCTTTATCAGATCATGGGGTTATTAATAAAAGCGCTTTAAATCCATTCCTTTGTAGAGTGAAGCGACTTCTGATGCATAACCGTTAAAAGGCAGGGTTTTTTTCCAGTTGGGATTAAACAGGCTATTAGGCAATTGCCGTTCCCGCGCCTGACTCCAGCGCGGATGATCAACATTTGGATTAACATTGGCGTAAAAACCGTACTCCTGTGGTGCTAACCCAAGCCATGTGGTTACTGGTGCTTTATCAGTAAAGCTAATACGTACAATGGATTTGATGGACTTAAAGCCATACTTCCAGGGTACGATTAAACGAAATGGCGCGCCATTCTGGTCTGGCAAACTGCGGCCATACAAACCGACTGCCATAAACGCCAAAGGATGTAGTGCTTCATCCAGCCTTAATGCTTCAATATAAGGCCAGTCCAGATCATTACTGGTTTGGTTGGGTAACTGCTTGGGGTCTAGCAAAGTGGTGAATTGCACAAAACGCGCATTGTTTTTGGGTTCAAAGCGCTTGATAAGTTGGGCCAGTGAAAAACCCAGCCATGGCACCACCATTGACCATGCCTCAACACAGCGAAACCGATAAATGCGGTCTTCCAGTGTATAGGGTGCCAAAATATCCTCAAGGTTAAAAGTACCTGGCTTGTTGCATAAGCCGTCAACTTTAATGCGCCATGGGTCAACCTTGATTGTACCGGCATTGCTAGAAGGGTCAGATTTGCCAGTACCAAATTCATAAAAATTATTATAGGTGGTAACTGCATCATAGGGCGTAATGATATTTTGTGTCGGATTAGTCAGGGCAATTTTCCGGGCAGTAATTTTTTTACGCAAATAAAGCGGTGCATCATTGCGCTCTTTTACTGGCTGGTAAGTACCTGCTGCCTGTGCAGCGCCTAATGGATAAAGACTAGCCAGTGAACCTGCGGCTGCAAGCGTCATTAACTGGCGGCGATTAAGATAAGCAGTTTCAGAAGTAATTTCGCTGGAGGCTGGCTCAGATTTTTGTTTTTGTTGAATTAGCATGAAACTTCTCATCTGTTGGGGCCAGTTTTTCTACACTAGTACGAGCCAGTCCCCAACAGAAGAAGAAGTTTGTTAGAAAAGAGTTATCTGCTGCATTTTGACAAACTTACCTGCCTGTACGCTGGGTAATGGTGGTCACAATTCCCGACAAGGCATAAATAAGGGCCACGATTAAAATACCAATGGGAATGTTATAGGTTACGGCAGTTAAAACCAGTACAACCGGCAGCATGACAGCAAATGGTACACGCTTGCGATCCAGTTGCTTAAAGCTGAAGTATTTAACATTACTGACCATCAGCAAACCTGCAATGACCACCACAGCCGCATAGACCACTTGCCAGAACAGATCTGAAATATTAAACAGGCTAGCGTTATCGATGCCAACCCATACCGCAGTAATAACCAAAATGGCGGCCAGCGGACTGGCCAGACCAATAAAATAGCGTTTATCCACCGTACCAATCTGTACATTAAAGCGTGCCAGGCGAAATGCGGCACAGGCCGTATAAATAAATGCACAGGCCAGACCAATGCGGCCTAATGGTTCCAGCGCCCAGCTATACATCAGCATGGCGGGAGCAACACCAAACGACAGCATGTCTGACAATGAATCATACTGCTCACCAAACGCGCTTTGGGCACCAGTCCAGCGCGCCACCCGGCCATCAAGACCATCCAGCAAGGAAGCCAGAAAAATGGCCAGAATGGCATGGGTAAATTCATTGTTGCTGCTGGCGATAATGGAATAAAAACCGGACAGCAGCGCTGCTGTGGTAATCAGGTTGGGCCATAGGTAAATCCCGCGGCTTTTGATCTTGTGACCTTCCTGTGTTTGTTCTTCTTCAACAATCTCAAAAGTTAATCCATCATGGTCTTCATCCAGTGGCTTTTGTGAATGAGGTTCCAGATTTGAAGGCTGTGACATGGATTAGCTCCCGGATCTTTTTATGGATGCGTTATTAAAAATTGTGAGTCTATCTCACTATGATGTTGCTTTCATTAGCCTTTAGCGACAACAAATGTACAGGGCTGCCCTGTAGTTCTGCAAGGCAGCGTGCCAGCTTTATTCAGCAGCCAGCCAGCGTACGGCTGCGTGTCCCCCATTTTCTGTCATGCGCAAGTGCGGGAATAGCCATTGCAAAATAACTTCTGCCTGATCGGCAAATTGCCACGGTGGATTGATAATTAACAAACCACAGCCGTTCAGGCCCACTGGCGTATCGTCCGGCCAAACACATAATTCACAAATCAGTTGTTTTTTAATGCCGGTCTTGAGCATTTTTTTCTCAAACCGTTCAATCATGCTGCGATCCTTAATGGGATACCACAGCACAAATACACCGGTAGACCATTTTTTATAGGCATTGGTCAGCAATTCAACCAGTTGTGGAAAGTCTTTGCGTTCCAGTTCATACGGCGGGTCAATCATCACCATGCCGCGCTTTTCCTTGGGGGGAATAACAGCCAGCAAGCCTTCATAGGCATCGCGCTGATGAATGCCAAAGCGCGGGTCCCGGATATTGTCCTTCAGGTCAAAAAACACGTCCGGCTGCATTTCAAATACCGTCCCACTATCTGCTGGACGAATATGCTGGCTGCCCAGCCATGGCGATCCCGGATACCAGCCCTTGCTTTGCTGGCTACGCAATTTTTCAACATCTTTAAGATAGGTCTGAACTGCCTGCGGTGCCTGCTGGACGACTGAACGGTCCAGTTGCACCAGACGGTGAATACCTTCCAGATATTCACCCGACTTCTGGGCCGGTGCGCGTGACAGGTCATAAAGGCCAGCACCCCCATGGGTATCAATATAACGATAAGGCTTGTCCTTGCTGTTTAAGCGGTTTAACAGCTCAATCAGCAAAACATGCTTCATGACGTCCGCAAAGTTGCCAGCATGAAAATGATGTCGATAATTCATGATTGTAATTTAAACGCCTTGCTTATCAGATTTGGCATAATGGTAGCATGAAGTGACCCCTGAAATGGATGCAATCGCATTTGGTTGTATTGCCATGCTGCTTGTCGGTATCCGTATGGTTTAGTTTAACGCTACAATGAATCAAACCTTTTATTTTAATCTTACATGTTATGAGCAGCATGAATCCTCTTGAGCAAGCCGACCACTGGCTCAGTGCAGCCAATCTTGATGCACTGCTGGAACAGGGATTTTTTATTGTGGATGAAGCCTGTCCCACTGCCCTGTTTAATGCACTGATTGAGGAATCCAAACACCTACAAGCCGAGTTTCAGCAGGCCAAAATTGCACAGGGCGGGTTAAATCAGGCCATTCGCGGGGATACTACCCGCTGGCTATTGCCCACGGATACTACAGGCAGCCAGTATCTGGCATTACTTGAAAAACTGGGAAACAGCCTCAATCAACAGTTATATTCAGGCATTCGTCGTGTTGAAGCGCATTATGCAAGCTATGCGGCCGGGGATTATTACAAGTTACATCGTGATACCCCATTAAGCAGCCACTCGGCAAAGCATCCGACGCAGCAAGCACGCGTTATTTCAACCGTGTTTTATCTTAATCCTGTATGGCACTTAGCCTGGCACGGTGAATTGCATCTACAGGATCACAGCGAGCAATGGCATAAAATTTTACCGCTACCCAATCGGCTGGTTGTGTTTCAGAGTAACTTATTGCATGAAGTGTGCCCTGCAACCCAAGAACGTCGCTCTATTGCCGGCTGGTTACGGCGCGACGAAAGCATTTTTTAACTATTTCTTTTTACGTATTTTTAAATTTGACCATTGCTTTATGTCCCATTGTTTTTATCTTTTTGATCTATTGAAACAGGTAAGCCATGACTCATCCTTCTGTTCAAAGCAGTACCATTCAACACAGCATTCTGCAAAGCAGTGCTGATATTGTCAGAAAAATTGGTGAAACCGATCAGCAGTTTTTAACCAATCCAACGCCAGAACTGGCAAAAATCCGTGCTCACTTGCGGGTACAGCTGATCCAGTTTAGCCATCAGAAAACCGAGCAAGTGTATTTTTTAACTGAAGCAGCAGCCTTGCTGGAAATTGCATTGATGGAAGTGGGCAACTTTGCGCAGCATGTAGAACTAAGTGCCGCTTTGGGAGAAACCTACTTGCAGTTTTATCATGTCACCAAAGAACAGCGCTATCTGGTGATTAGCAAACAGGTGATTAAGCCCTTGTCGCATTGTGATAGCCCCGATATTTTATTGGCTCTAGCACGCTTAAGCGCTACTGAAAAACATTCGGCACTGGTTAAACACTGGTTGAGCCGCCTGATGCAACTCCCTACTATGGATGTTAATAGCATCAGACAAGCCGCGGAACTGGATTTATACCGCCATGAAGACTGGTTTAAGGAACTGCTCAAACCACATCTTCACTAATACCCTTACATTGTTTAAAGATAAATGAGCCTTTACTCAGACTTAAGAGGATACTTTTGGCATGGAGTCGCTGTGAAGCTCGGTGTTGAGCTGGTCAATAATCGGCGCCCACTCATCATCGCCATGCCACTTTTCTTTAAGAAACTGTGACTGGCCTGATGTCCAGAATGGCGCATCGCCCAGCTTGACGTTTTCAGACAGCTGATGAGTATGAATGAATTCCTGAATAGCATCCTCGGATGAATCCAGTCCCAATTGCTCAAATAAGGTTTCCAGACTAGGTGACCCAACAATCATGATTAACTCCTAATTTATTAAATCTGATAATAAAATTTATAAACCAGGCAGCGATAATGACAAGCAACAAAACGTAGTTTATTGTGCGTTTTTTATTTTTTGATTTATGTTCATGCTAAAAAAAGCCCTGATTACATGGCTGTAATCAGGGCTTTGGTATCACTATGGCCTAGCTGTTATTTTAACAGGTCAGCAACGGCAGCACGCTCGCCTTCCAGTTCGGCTAGCGTCGCGTCCATTTTTTCACGGCTGAATTCATCAATTGGCAGACCTTCCACACGAGTATATTCACCGTTTTCACAGGTTACTGGCACGCCGTACATCACGTCTTCAGGAATGCCATAAGAACCGTCAGATGGAATACCCATGGTGACCCATTTGCCGTTGGTGCCCAGTGCCCAGTCACGCATGTGATCAATGGCCGCGTTGGCAGCAGAAGCAGCAGAAGACAGGCCACGCGCTTCAATAATGGCAGCGCCACGCTTACCAACAGTCGGCAGGAATACGTTGGCATTCCATTCCTGATCGTTGATCATGTCTTTTACGCTTTCGCCATTGATGATGGCAAAACGGTAATCCGCATACATGGTTGGAGAGTGGTTACCCCAAACGGCCATTTTCTCAATGTCAGCAACAGCTTTACCAGTTTTGGCAGCAAGCTGGCTCAGGGCGCGGTTGTGATCCAGACGCAGCATGGCGGTAAAGTTTTTCGCCGGCAGGTCAGGTGCAGATTTCATGGCAATGTAAGCATTGGTATTGGCAGGGTTACCAACAACCAGTACTTTAACGTCACGGCTGGCCACTTCATTCAAGGCTTTGCCCTGCGCAATGAAGATTTCGCCGTTTACTGCCAATAGTTCGGCACGTTCCATACCAGGACCGCGTGGACGGGAACCAACCAGCAGTGCGTAGTCAGCATCCTTGAACGCCACTTTTGGATCATCAGTACCTACCATGCCCGCCAGTAATGGGAATGCACAGTCTTCCAGCTCCATCATGACGCCTTTTAGCGCTTGCTGGGCTTTTTCAAATGGAACTTCCAGCATTTGCAGAATAACAGGTTGATCCTTGCCCAGCATTTCCCCGCTGGCAATACGGAACAACAAACTATAACCAATTTGACCAGCAGCGCCAGTGACGGCAACACGAACAGGTTGCTTCATGTAGTTTCTCCAATTATGGGACAAGGAATGTCTGATAGACCAAAAAGCACCAATTTTTAATATCGATGGCTCTTTATCTCGGCGCCAAGATTGTACTTGATTAACGCGACGGGTGCGAGTATGGGGGCAGGCAAATCTACAAAAGTTGCAGGGTTTTTGCTGAAAAAATTGGAAAAGCGCTGCGAACAAAGGTTCAGGGCTTAGGGCGCGCCCTGTACGATAAACGTAGCCGGACAGTTGGAACGTACTGTAGCCGGACAAGACACATATTGGCCCTGCGGGTTGTAGCAGACCCGCATTTCGGTTAGTACCGGTGCATTAAAACGTGACGTCTGGACACAGCGCAACTGGATCCCATCCGCTGGCAGTGTGGAGTTGAGCATCTGGAGCTGACGGATCAGGCTACTGCGCTGCATGGTAATTTCTTTGGATGCATTAAATTCGGGCGGAACCCGCAGGCGTCCTGCATAATTGGCAATGGTTCTAAAGTAGGTACTGGGACTCATGCCAGTGCAACCGCCATTGCGCTGCCAGTCTTCCTGCCGCAGGCGCTCATCAGGCATGACACGCTCAACCACACGGGCCTGCAATGGGTTAAGTGCTGCCGGCGTACGGCTGACACAGTCATCAGAATCATTGGCAGGAACTTCGGGCTTTAGAGAAGCGATGGTTAAGGAAAATCCTTCCTGACACTGGCGCAGCTGCCGCTTGCTGGGATCAAGCGCACACATGGCTGGTGACATATGAATTACCAGCGTAAAACGCTGCGGACGTACGTTCTCTGCACTCATCACCTGTTGGGTAAGCGACAATAAACACAGTGAAGAAACTGTACCCAGCATTGTATGCCGTAATTTCATTTGGTTAGATCACCCGCCAGAAAAAGGATAAAAAGCCTGAACGCATAAATTTCGGTCCGCTATGTTAAACCAGCTTTCGCCTTTTGACAGCACCATCGTGTTGAACAAACGTGAACATACTGCATTCATGATTGCGCATTACGGCTGGCGTGTTTGCTATGCCTGACTGTGTGGTCGGTGTCGTCCCTGCCATGCCACATTTCCTTATCTAATAATGGATTTAATATTGAACAGGTATTTTTCCCATACGCTGTGCAAGCGTCTGATTGCTTCTGCCCAGTAGCAACCCGTAGTAGGTTGCATTGGTCATGACATGTTTAACGTAATCACGAGTTTCCAGCAGCGGAATGCTTTCCGTATACTGGTCAGCCTCAAGCGGCATATCAGTAGGCTGCCAGCGCTTGGCGCGGTTTGGGCCGGCGTTGTAACCTGCTGTGGCAAGCACAGGCTGATTGCTCAGTTGCCCATGAATATGACTTAGGTAAAACGTACCGTAACGAATATTGGTCTGCATGCTAGATAGCGCGGCTCCGGTATAGCTTTCACCTAGCTGTCGTGCTATCCACTTGGCTGTATCCGGCATAATCTGCATCAGGCCACCTGCACCCACATGCGAGCGTGCCGCCAGCACAAAGCGGCTTTCCTGCCGGATTAAGCCATAGACCCACGCCGGATCAATCCCCACATTACTGCTATGCTGGATCACCTGCTCCCGGAAAGGCGTCAGGAATTGCAGCTCATAATTGTGCAGCTTTGTGGTTCGCTCGGCCGCATAAATGGCCCGGTCATACCAGCCCATTGTATTGGCACGGCTAGCTGCTGCTAAAATCATGCCATCATCATGCTTTAGGTAAGCCTGCCTTACTGCCCAGTTCCATTCACGGTTGCTATAACTGGCTGAGGCGTTGATATTGTAGAGCGCAAAGGCACGCCGAAAATGTACGTCGCTGTCCAGACGCTGAAAATCCTGCGTGGTGGGATTATAAGAAGTGCCCAATTTTGTCAATGATTGACCCAAACGATCTCTGGCCAGCAGGCCATAGTAGTCTTCTTCCAGCGCAAGGTTGGTATAAAAAGCCCGGGCTGCGGCTCTGCCCTGCTCCTGCGCAGTTGGGTCGCCGCCACGCTGTTCACTGGCCCGTGCAAACCAGTATTGCCACATGCGTTCCTGCTGCAACGGCAGGCTCATGCTATCCACTGCACGCAGAACAGCATTCCACTGGCCAAAGCGAACTGCCTGCCGTGCATAACTTTCAGCTTCCTCATCACTAAACGAATAGCCATAGCTCTGGTCAAACCAGCTGACAGACTGGGCATTAAAGCCATTCTGCATGACTGAATTGGCAGCCTTATAAGCCACTATCCGGTAGGCATAACGCATGACATCTTGCGGCAAGCGTGAACGGTATTGATTAATCTGGCCTGCTGCCATGTCTACTGAGCTGTCGGCCAGCCGTGCAATGGCAAACAAAAATTTGGCCTGATCAGTGCTACTGGCCAGTGGTGCATTTTGCAAATAATTAAAGGCATTGGCTGCAATATAATTCAGTTCAGCAAAATCAAGCGTAATGCCCAGACGCTGCCCCACCTGCACGGCATTGCCAAGCTCACCAGACCGCAACAGGGTCCACAGGCGTTGCTGACGGTCCTGCGCACTCTTTAAAGGGCTACTGACCATCAGCCGGGCCAGTCCTAAACAGGATTCTGGCTGCTTGCTGGTTTTTAGCCAGACCCGGTTAAACTCCGAAAATACCAGCGGATCACCTGCCATGGCCTGTACCTGTCCAATGGCACAGCTTTCGGCCTCATCGGCATTGGTCACATAAGGGACCAGTAAACGGGCACTGGCAAAATCCCCAGCCTGCACCTTGGTTTCAATATAGTCGGCTGCCAGCTTTTCGGACATGGCAGAATTGGGATAACGCGAGACAAAGGATAAAATAGCCTGCGGACTCTGGGTCACCAAGTCACTGCCAAGCTTCCAGTATTCGGGATAATAGCCCAGCACGCTGTCCTGCATGGAAGCCTGATAATTGTCCAGCATGCTGATATTGTCATTGTTAGCGGCGATTAATGCCTGGTTAAAATCACTGTCGGCAGCCTGTGCCTGCAAAATACCAAGGCTGATTGCAAAAAGTCCGGCCTTAACCATCCATGTTGCTTTGCTTTTTAGTTTTTTTTTAACTGTAGACACATAAACCTCTGGAACGTCAGGATTTATTGATTCTGCCATATCATTAACCTTAATTTATGTGCTTTTGCCAAACAATCACGCAAAGATAATTTTAGAAGCCTCTACCCATTGAGAACAGTGAGCTTGTGTAACGTTGAACGCAACAAACTGGCCAATCTTAACATTTTAGCCCTTTACAGCAGGCCCCTGCACTTTTTGTAAACACGGAATTTCTATCGGCCAAACCCATGCTATTTGATTGGCAAAATGCTAGAATCGCGCGTTTTATAGCTTGATACGCCTGTTCACCCTGATAGGCCTGTTCTGGCCCGGCAGCCGTGAGCCCAAGGAGCATTCATGACGGTTCAAACCTTTGTCCCCTCAATATCCCGTACAACAGAAATAGCCAGCAGCCAGCCTGAACTGGCGCGGACTGATGTGCCTGTTAAGCGACTTTATATTGAAACACAAGGCTGTCAGATGAATGAGTATGACAGTAGTCGTATGGCCGACCTGCTGGGTGACTCGCATGGTTATGTACTAACCAGTAATCCTGGCGAAGCTGATGTGCTGCTGATGAACACCTGCTCTATCCGCGAAAAGGCGCAGGAAAAGGTGTTTAGTGAACTGGGGCGCTGGCGCAAGTTTAAGGAAGCCAATCCCAATGTGATTATTGGCGTGGGCGGCTGCGTGGCGTCGCAGGAAGGCGAAGTGATCCAGAAACGTGCGGCTTATGTGGATATGGTATTTGGCCCACAAACCCTGCATCGCCTACCCCAGCTACTAGACCAGCATCAGGAAAACAAGACGGCGCCCAAAAGCAAAAAAATTAGCCTGATTGATATTTCCTTCCCGGATATTGAAAAATTCGATTTCCTGCCTGAACCAAAAGTAGACGGCTATAAGGCCTTTGTATCCATTATGGAAGGCTGTTCCAAGTACTGCTCGTTTTGCGTAGTGCCGTACACCCGTGGCGAGGAAGTGTCCCGTCCACTGGATGACGTGCTGGCCGAAATTGTCAGTCTTGCTGAACAGGGCGTGCGCGAAGTGACCCTACTGGGCCAGAATGTGAATGGCTATCGCGGTGAAACCTTTGATGGCGATATTTGCAACTTTGCCCAGCTACTGCGACTGGTGAGTGAAATTCCCGGTATTGGCCGCCTGCGCTATACCACCAGCCATCCGCTGGAATTTTCCGATGAACTGATAGCAGCCTATGCTGACTTGCCACAACTGGTTTCACACCTGCATTTGCCGGTTCAAAGTGGTTCCAATGCCGTACTGGCTGGCATGAAACGCAACCATACCATTGATGTCTATATCGACAAGATTGCGCGCTTGCGTCAGGTTCGCCCGGACATGCATTTGTCCAGTGACTTTATTATTGGCTTCCCCGGTGAAGGCGATGTGGAATTTAACGAAACCCTGCAATTTATCAAGGATCTGGATTTCGACCATTCCTACAGCTTTATTTACTCCAAGCGTCCGGGCACGCCAGCGTCCGAACTGCCGGACGACACCCCTGAAGATGTGAAGAAAGTACGCCTGTCACAGGTTAAAGAAGTGATTAAGCGCTCCAGCATTGATAAAACCAATGCCATGCTGGGTCAAACTGTGCGGGTACTGATTGAAAAACCATCGGATCGCCACCATGATATGCTGATCGGCAGCGCCGATAACACCCGACTGGTTCAGTTTGTGGGTGACAGCAGCTGGATTGGCCGTTTTGCCGACATTAAAATTACCCAAATCAGAAGCATGAATCTGGTGGAAGGCGAGCTGGTAAGTCTCGAAACCTTAACCGATTGAACCTCTTGACCTCTGAAACCAGCCTATCGTAAGCTCAAATGGCTTACCTCTCTAAAAAGGAATCATGTTGACAGCATCTATTCGTCGTACTGTTGAATTTTCCGGTGTAACGCTGGAACGCTTAAAATCCATGCTGGGTGCCTATAACGCCCACCTTAAGCTGATTGAACAACGTCTTGATGTCAAAATTGCCCAGCGTGGTGATTTGTTTATTGTTGATGGCGAACTTGAAGCGGTAGAACGCGCCGAAGTGTTGCTGCAACGCCTTTATGAAGAATCAGCGGAAAACCGTGCCATTAGTCCCGACCAGTTGCATCTGTTAATTCAGGGCAGCCAGACTGAGCGGGACATTGAGCCGGATGAAGAAGCCTCTTTTCAGGTTTATTTGCAAACCCGTAAAGGCAAGATTCTGCCGCGTGGTGCCAATCAGCGTCGCTATGTGCAGCGTATTTTGCAAAGTGACATTTCATTTGGTATTGGTCCTGCGGGTACGGGTAAAACCTATCTGGCGGTTGCTGCCGCCGTAGACATGCTGGAACGTAACGAAATCCAGCGTATTCTGCTGGTACGCCCTGCGGTGGAAGCTGGTGAAAAACTGGGCTTTTTGCCCGGCGACCTGACCCAGAAAATTGATCCTTATCTGCGTCCACTATACGATGCCCTGTATGAAATGCTGGGTTTTGAAAAAGTGGCCAAGCTGATTGAGCGTCAGGTTATTGAAGTTGCACCGCTGGCTTACATGCGGGGCCGCACCTTGAATCACTCGTTTGTGATTCTGGATGAAGCCCAGAATACCACCCCAGAACAAATGAAAATGTTCCTGACCCGTTTGGGCTTTGGTTCGCGCGCGGTGATTACCGGTGATATCACACAGGTAGACTTGCCGCGTGGCCAGCAATCCGGTTTGGCACATGCCCTGAAAGTGCTGGAAGGTATTGATGAAATCCACATTACCCGTTTTCATTCACGTGATGTGGTACGCCATCAGCTAGTACAAAAAATTGTTGAAGCCTATGAAGGCTTTGATGATCAACAGCAAAAACTGTCAATGGAAGCAAAACGGGCCAGACAGGCGCGCGTACAAGAGGCTATTGTGTCCAATGATCAGGCTGCTGATGCCCAGCATGAGGCGCGAGCCAGTGACGATTAAGAATGGTTACCGCGCCGCAAGACCGAAAGCTATGCTTGAGGTAGCAAGGAATAAACGGTGATTAATAATCACCATCCGGGCGCAATCCCTTGCGACCTATAGGTCTCATATGCCTGAGATGCGTAAGCGAGTAACAATTGCAGGGTAGTATCTTTTACCTCCCTACCCTGCATTACTGAAAACCCTATTGAAAACTATGCTTAAGAGATGCCGGTGAACCAGCGCTTCGTTAAACTTGGCTTACAAAATGCCTATCGCTCACCTGATCTGCTGGTCAAGCGGGCGGCAGTGCTTAAATACGTGGCGCAAACCTTGACCGCCATCAATTTTGACCAACCTTGTGATATTAGTATTCGTCTGGTAGATAATGCAGAAAGCCAGTCACTCAACCTGCATTACCGTGACAAAGACAAACCTACCAATGTACTGTCATTTCCCAGTGAACTGCCCGAAGAAATCCTGTCCATGCTGGATCAGGCTCCACTCGGTGATCTGGTGATTTGTGTGCCTGTGGTGCTGACAGAGGCCGCCGAGCAGTATAAAACCCCTGAGGCGCATTTTGCCCACATGGTGGTACACGGCACCTTACACCTGATGGGTTATGACCATGAACTGGGTACTGAGGAAGCTACGGAAATGGAAGCACTGGAAATTCAGGTGCTACAGCAATTAGGCTTCACCAACCCTTACGAAATGGAATAATCAGCCTAAGTCCATTTTTTTCATTTGGTCTTATTTTTAAAGCTTTATTTTTTTCAGTAGTCCTTTACTGTTACTGGCCAATCTGCAACTCATCCATGCTTTCAGAAAAGCGCCAGGTTCTAATAATCCGAAGCTCGGTATACTCCTTCATCTTTTTGTCAAACGGGCCAAATGGCGCCGCCTGCCGCACAGAATCCTTGGCTGCTTCATCCAGAATCCGGTAACCCGAACCCTGTAACAGGCGAATGGCACGAATATGACCATTCGGCATTAAAATTACCATCAATTGCACTTCGCCATGCAAATGCTGGGCGCGTGCTTCCAATGGATAATGCTTGTTGCCCAGTTGTTCTACTTTCTGGGTAAACCGGGTCATATACAGTGCCGTATCATCTGCACGGGCTGAGACACTATCGACTGTATGCACGTTGGTTTTGTGGGTATATTCCTGTTTACGCTTGGCATATTGCGCTTCCAGCGAGGCAATCATGGCCAGTTGCGCCATGTCAGGGCTACTGGATACCCGGGTCTGGGCTTCCTGCTCACGCTCAAGGTTACGTGCCTGCTTTTGCCAGCTTAAAGTAGTCACCAGTACCTGTTCTGATGCTGCACGGGCCTGACTCTGCTTTTCAGTTTGCATAGCCACTTGCTCAGCCACTTCCTGCTGGTCCATGGATGCAACCTGCTGATCCGGGCTGGTCATGCGGTGGATATTACGCAGCACGCCTGCACCCTGCTGATCCGCCTGTGCAATAAAATCGGCATCTTCTACTTTTTTAGGACTTAAATGCACAGCAATGGCAATATCCTGCATGGCTGCCTTGGGTGGATTAGGCGCAATAAACGTCGTAGCCAGCAATCCTGCGTGAAACAGGCAGGCCACAAGCACTGCGCCCTGCAACAGGCGATCCTGGGCAAAATTTGCCGGCCCTATATGACGCACTAAAACCTGTTTTGTCATTACGCTAAAAACCCTGATCCTTCCCTGTTAAGGGGCTTTGCCCGCTTTGTGTCAGGTCATCCTGCAAACTGCCACCCTGTAACTGCTCAAATAAAACCCTGATTAGCCAATCAGGTTTCATTTTTATAACCATCGCATGTAAAATAAAGCAGCAACTGTGCTAATTTGGATACATTCAAGGATTTATATCTGCACGCAGTGAGCCAGCATTGTAGTCAAAGCATGCTGTGCAATCAATGTGATCAAGCCAATGAGAAATTAGGATATGCAACGCGTTTTTCAAAAAATTGCACGGAACATTAGGGGCTTTTATCACAAGGCAGAAGATTTAATTGAGGAAGAACGTGAATTACCGCTGTCACAAAACCTGCTCAATGCCACCATCCAAAAGTATGTGACTGACAATGTAGAGGCACTCAAGGATCTGCATGCCGATATTTATGATGACTGGTGCCGCCTGTATGCCACACTGGATTACAAGGGCATTTACACCACATTATCGGTAGACCTGCGCTTGGTACAAATGCAACTGGACAAGGACATTCAGCAACTGGTATTTGAGCAAATCAGTGAAACACAGGTGATTAGTGCCAGCTTTAGCAGTGCATTCAAAAAAATTGCCTTTAATATTGCCGTGTATGTGTTCCAGCGCATTTTGCACAAAGACCCGCTGGGGCTGATTCTGGAAAAGCTGGATGTCATTGAAATCAAGCATGACCTGCTGTATCTGGGGCTTAACAAATATCTGGAAAAATCCGACAAGGTCATCCGTACCCTCAACAAGATTCATGTTAACCATGCCATTTTGCGTGAAGGCCAGTTTGTATTGAAAGCCAACCTGAATTTGCCCGGTATTTTCCGGCGTGATCCGCAGCGCAACACCCTGATTCTGGATCTAGACGGTGATGAGGATGAGTTGCAGGAAATAGATTCTGCCATCGACCCCAAGCCCGGCGATTTTAAATAGCTCACGCCCCAACAAAGCCCTATCGTGCGGTTTTACTTGATCAGTAATGCCTTACATTAAATTTGGTGATGTGCCAAAACCTGAAAATTAACGCAATAATTTGCACCGATCACTTAGTGTGTGACTATGCTGAATGTTCAGGTTTTATGCATTGTCCCTTGTGGTTTGGCAATTCACCCTCATCTATTGGTAGACTGAAACATGCCGACACAACTGTAGCCTTAAGGCTTACAGCCTAGCAGATGAACGAGGTGATGATAACAATGACTGGTTTTACACACATGTTGACTAAAATTTCTTCCAATATTCTTTTGGCGGCTGCAGTGGTTTCAACTACTGTAGGCAGTGTTCATGCCGTTGTACCTTTTACCGCCACCTATACCTTTAATCTGGATAACAAGGCGGCAGGTACTGCAGTACGTAAACTGTCCAGACAGGGTAACCAGTGGGTATACAACTTTGATGCCCGTGTGCCTGTTATTGCTACAGCCAATGAAAAAAGTGTATTTAGCCTGAGCAATCATCAGGTGGTTTCACAGCATTATCAGCGCCAGTACAAGATACTGGTGCATAACCAGAAAACCAGCCTTGACTTTAATCATGCCAGCAAAAGCATTCAGGTGAAACGTGACCAGAAAAACAGCCAGTTGCCGTGGCAGTCCGGGGTACTGGATGACCTGAATGTTGAAATCCAGTTACGCGAAGACCTGAAAAAAGGCGGCCTGAAATCGTCTTATCTGATTGCCGACCAAAAGGACATTACACCGCGCCAGTTTGTTAATGAAGGTGCCATGAAAGTCACCACGCCCAGTGGGACTTATGATGCCGTCAAGGTACGGATAAACCATCAGAAAAAGGACAAAAGTACTGTCTTTTGGCTGGCACCAAGTCTGGATTACCTGCCGGTTAAAGTCACCCATAATGATGATGGCAGTGTCTATAGCCTCAACCTAACCAACTATAAGGCCTCGTAAATTAACCAAAGTTTTATGGCAGGTTAAACAGCAAATCCCCGAAAGTTAATCTTTCCGGGGATTTTTCTTTTCAGGAGTTATAACTTTTAAGATTAGGTTAATTGCCTCTAAATCCTATTGAATACGCTCCTGCTCAGCCAGTATTTGCGCCAGCTTCGCTAGCCGCTGGCCCTGTGCAATACACAGGCTTTTTTCCTCAGTGCTTAATGGCTGGTCATGACTGGGGCCTGTTACATAACTGGCGCCATACGGCGTACCACCACGCTGGGTGGAAGATAGTGCCGGCTGCGCATACGGCAGGCCCATCAGAAACATGCCATGATGCAGTAACGGGTTCATCATGCTGAGCAAGGTACTTTCCTGGCCGCCATGCATCGTACCGGTTGCCGTAAACACGCAGGCCGGCTTACCCTGCAAATCACCCGCCAGCCACAGACTGCTGGTTTGATCCAGAAAATATTTTAGGGGTGAAGCCATATTGCCAAACCGCGTCGGACTACCCAGCGCCAAACCGGCACACTGGCGTAAATCCTCAAGCTCGCAATACAACTCGCCTTCAGGTGGAATTGAAGCGGCCTGCACTGTAGTAACTGGTGCAATGTCAGGCACCGTACGGATTCTGGCTTCCAGTCCATGTTGCAGGCCTTGCTGCTCAACCCCTTCGGCAATTAAGTGGGCCATCTGGCGGGTAGTGCCATATTTACTGTAATACAAGACCAGAACATAACGCGACATTTTAATACCTACAGGTCAATAGCTGACATTAATGTCAAAAAAGATACACAGAATCAGAAGTTAACAATGTTAAGATTTTTCCAGTTCTATTAAATCATAACCTGTAATGCAGGTTCACTTGGGGAAATCCATGGTAAAACTGCTGGAAAAATTACCGTTCTATCACAAAGAATGGTTTCAATTTTTACTGTTTGTGGTGGAGCGTTTTGAAAGCGACAAATGCCGCCAGCAAGCCGGTTCGCTCACTTATACCACTCTGTTTGCAGTGGTTCCCATGCTAACCGTCTTTCTGGTCATCATTTCTTCGATTAAGGCCTTAGCACCCGCCCGTGAACAGCTCCAGCATTTTATTTACAGTAACCTGCTACCCCGTACTGGCGTTGCCGTTGAGCAGTACCTGAACAAATTTACTGAAACTTCCAGCAACCTGACCGTGCTGGGTATTTTGATTTTGTTTGTGACTGCCATTCTTATGCTCAGTTCCATTGAGGATGCCTTTAATCACATCTGGCGAGTGACCAAATCGCGGGGTGGCATGATTGGCTTTATGCGCTACTGGACGATTATTTCACTTGGCCCGATCCTGCTGGGCAGTGCCTTTGCGGTATCGTCTACCCTTGCCTCCATGAAGTTCCTGAGCAATAACATTGCCGGTTATGAGCTAAATGGTGAACTGTGGTTGTGGCTGATTTCCTTTGCGCTCACCTGGCTTGGCTTCAGCCTGCTGTACTGGACAATTCCCAATCGGCGTGTGCCAATTACCTCGGCATTTATTGCGGGCCTTTTTAGTGCCTTGATGTTTGAGGGGTTGCGCCAGTCATTTGGCCTGCTTATGAGCAACTTTACCAGTTATGAGTTGGTCTATGGCGCATTTGCCGCCTTCCCGGTTTTCCTGTTGTGGATTTTTCTGTCGTGGAACGTGATTTTGCTGGGTGTAGAAGTCAGTTACGCCATTACTGCATTTACCACCCGCACCGATATTAACCGTCATCCTGTGTTGATTTTGCTGGATATCATGGAGCTATTTTACCATCATCAGAAACTCGGGCTTGCGGTAAGTGATCAGGATGCCCTGTCTATTTTAGGGCGTGGCGAGTTTGAAAAAGAAACCTCCTACCTTGAAATACTGGAGGATAACAACCTGATCAAACGTACCGAAGAAGGCCACTACATGCTGTGCCGCGACCTGAATTCCATTGATTTCTGGGCGTTTTACCGTACGCTGAATTTTCCGCTACCCAAGCGTGAAGACCTTGGCCGGGTACACCGCGATGATCGCTGGCTAAAAGTCATTGGCCCGTTATTTGTGCAATCGGATGATTATCTGGCAGCCAAACTGTCTATTCCCATGGCACGGATTTTTGATGCAGAGTCATAATGCAAAATAGTTTTTTTGCTATAAATAAAACTTAGGGCACAGAATTTTTTTGTTTAGTTCATCCATACAACTGGAAGTCAGGCGCTGCTGTAAAAACACCAGTGCCTGCTGAAACATTGGATGCCAACCATGCATGGCTGGTACAGCTTCCCTTAGAAAAAAGGCTGAGGGTTGGCAATTATCATAGACTAGTGGATGCCAAAAAAACTCAAACCAGTGCCCGCCATCATCCTGCGTATAAAACTGCCATTGATCAGGCAGAACACGGTTTGCAGCGCAGTAATAAAAATGCCAAAGCTGGCCAGTTGCTTCGATAGTTTGAGTACCCAATTGACTCATCACACGGGCCTCAATCCCTGCTTCCTCCCATAACTCACGTAAGTCTGCATGTGCAGGCAGCTCTCCCGGCTCTATTGTTCCTTTTACCAGTTGTAACCCGGCAAGAGGATGCCTAAAGGCCAGAACTTTCAGTTGCCGTTCCCTGGTATTTTGACGCTGACGCAATAGCACCGGACAGGCTTTATTGATCAATACGATGCATCTTATTTTTAAGGGTGGGACTAAAGTATCTCACATTGCGGTATGTTTTTTGTATAATCGCCGCACTGCACGCACACGCCAGCCCAATGTTGCGATTGGCCAGCAAAACCCTCTGCGAGACCACGATATGACCTCTTTTGCAACACAGACAGTCATCAAGCAAGATGACCTGATTACCTCAATCAAAGACGCACTTCAGTTTATCTCTTACTACCATCCGCTGGACTTTATTCAGGCCATGAACCGCGCCTACGAGTCTGAGGCCAATCCTGCTGCCAAGGATGCCATTGCCCAGATTCTGATTAACTCGCGCATGTGTGCCGAAGGTCACCGGCCGATTTGTCAGGATACTGGCATTGTAAACGTGTTTATGGAAGTCGGTCTGGATGTTCGGTTTGACCTGAGCATGAGTCTGGACGATGCCATCAATGAAGGTGTACGTCAGGGCTATCTGGAAAATACCAATGTATTGCGTGCCTCGATTTTGCGCGACCCGGCGTTTGGCCGCCAGAATACCAAGGACAATACCCCTGCGGTAATTCATTACAAACTGGTTCCAGGCAATCAGGTGCATGTAACTGTCGCAGCCAAGGGTGGTGGCTCTGAAAACAAATCCAAACTGGTAATGCTAAACCCATCTGACTCCATTGTGGACTGGGTCTTAAAAACCGTTCCTACCATGGGTGCAGGCTGGTGCCCACCGGGCATGCTGGGTATTGGTATTGGCGGTACGGCTGAAAAAGCAGTCCTGCTGGCCAAGGAAGCCCTGATGGAAGACATCGACATGCACGAACTGCTGATTCGTGGCCCGCAAAATAAGCTGGAAGAGCTGCGTATTGAGCTGTATGAAAAAGTCAATGCGCTGGGAATTGGAGCGCAAGGTCTGGGCGGTCTATCCACCGTGCTGGATATCAAGATCAAAGATTATCCGTGTCATGCTGCAGGCAAACCGGTTGCCATGATTCCAAACTGTGCCGCCACCCGTCATGCGCACTTCCATCTGGATGGTTCTGGCGTAGCGCACCTACCTACCCCAAAACTGGAAGACTGGCCGCAAGTGACCTGGTCGACCTCGAAGGCCAAGCGTGTGAACCTTGATACCTTGACGCGTGAAGAAATGAATGCATGGCAGCCCGGCGACACCTTGTTGTTATCCGGCACCATGTATACCGGGCGTGATGCCGCGCACAAGCGCATGGTAGACATGATCAATAATGGCGAAGAACTGCCAGTTGATCTACAAGGCAAATTCATCTATTACGTGGGGCCAGTTGATCCGGTACGTGATGAAGTGGTAGGCCCTGCTGGCCCGACCACTGCCACCCGTATGGACAAATTTACCGACAAGGTACTGGAACACACTGGCCTGTTTGGCATGATTGGTAAAGCCGAGCGTGGCCCTGCCGCTGTAGAAGCCATCAAAAAACACGGCGCGTCTTACCTGATGGCGGTTGGCGGTGCAGCTTATCTGGTGTCCAAGGCTGTCCGTGAAGCTGAAGTAGTGGCGTTTGCCGATCTGGGTATGGAAGCTATCTACAAATTTGTAGTGGAAGACATGCCAGTTTCTGTGGCTGTGGATGTTAACGGCACCTCAGTACACGCCACGGCGCCAAAAATCTGGCAAGCCAAGATTGGTAAAATTCCTGTCACGGATGCTGTAGGTTAATTTACGACTGTAGTTCATTTCGCTACACTCAAGGCACTCATGCGTTTCGTCATGGGTGCTTTTTTTATTGCCCAACAAAACCAACCTGAAATTAACTCGTCAATTAAACAGGACACCAGACAGGAAAACAGAACAATGTTTAAAAAAACGCTGTGTACATTACTACTGGCTTTAGGCTCAACCACAGCTATAGCTGCACCTGCTCAGGTTGAAACAGTTGAAAAATTACTGGTGGTGGTACAGGCTGACCAGACCATCAATCAGGTGATGACCGAGCTTAAGCCCCAGCTTCAGTTACAGGCCAATCAAATTGTACAACATATCCTCGAGCGAGAAACGCTGAGCCATGAGCAACAAACTGTTGCTGACAAGCTGGCCGCACAAATGCTGAAAACAGCACAGGACAGTATGAACTGGGACAAGTTAAAGCCCAGAATGGTTAAGATGTACAGCACTATTTTTAGTCAGGAAGAAATACAGGCACAACTGGATTTTTACAGTTCCCCCGTAGGCCAGTCCATTATGCAAAAAATGCCACAGGTGATTCGCCAAAGCATGGAAATTACCATGGTTGACTTAAAAGAAAATATGCAAAATTTTATGGGTAAAGATATGGAAGCATTAATGGCTGAATTAATGCAATTACAGCAGGCCAAAACAGAAAATCCATCGACCCCAGCCCGCTAAAATCATAAACCACGGCATAAAAAAGCCGAGTCTTTGCAGATTCGGCTTTTTTGTTTATTCACACAGTCTTTTAAGGCTTACCAGGTCAGCGGATTCCACAACTTAAATGGCTTGTCCAGATGAAGCTGCTTTTTCTCTTGCAGCAGTTTCTTATTCACTTTGTCTGGTGCTTTACCATTAAAGGCAGCCAGCTCCGGCTGATCAATAGTGTCACGCTTCACAAAGCTATAACCCGGTGTTCTAAGCGTCGTGCTGCTGATTTCACGCAAGGCTTGCTCAGTCGGCATCTGCATCAATGGCCCTGCTTTTAGCAAACCATCTGTATTATTAGGCTTACCACGGAATTTTTGCTCTTCATATCTTAAGAAATAGCTTTTACCGGCTTCAACAGAAAAATCAACGGCCGTGCCTTTCTGGAAATGAATCACCCCCACGGGGCGGCTAATATTCAGGCGATAAGTGCCAGCGGGCAGTTCAATCCAGTAATAGTGGTTATCCAGCAAACTGGGAATGCGCTTGTCATTTAAAAAGAAATTGGGCGCTACAATTTCCTGATGATTCCAGGTGCTATGGGTACGATACAAATACACAATGGCAGAATTCGGCGTTGTTGGCATTACTTGCTTAAAAGGCTCGCCTTCATTCTGGTTGACCCAGCCACCCACTGAAAACGGATCAAGCCGGAACCGGTTCTTGTGCAGGTCGGTATTGGCATAATCAATGGTTTTTAAGGTGGAAGGATTAGCAATCGCTTCCTCATTGGGCTGCTGCTTGTATTTAATCAGACCAAACAAATCAAACCGGTGAGCCTGTGCTGCTTCAGACTTTGGTGTAGTAGCACATCCTGTGAATGCAACTGCCAACAGTGTCATAACTGGTAAATAATGCATCGGTAAATAACGCATGGCTTCCCTCAGGCGTTTTATCTTGTTGTTTAATAACTGCCTCAATGCAGCTAGGTATCTCTTAACACTAGCATCCTAACACTAGCCTTGGGAAAATAACATAAAACATTCCATAAAATGAATCACCTTGCTAATTTAAGCGACGAATAAAAGCCAGTGCGATTACTTTTCTTGGGGTTCCATAAAAAAAGCCGGCATCATGTGCCAGCTCTTTATGACTTTTAATTAACGTTGCGGTTTTACTGACGGGCGTAAATGCTCAGCTCAACACGACGGTTTTGCTGTTTACCTTCAGCAGTTGCATTGGACGCTACAGGCTGGGAAGAACCATAGCCCTGTGCATTGATACGGTTGCTGGAAACGCCTTTGTTAACCAGATAGTTCGCAACAGAGTTTGCACGGTTTTGCGACAATGGCAGGTTAATGGCATCGCTACCGGTGCTGTCAGTGTGGCCACTTACTACAATAGCAGTTTTGGTATCTTCAGCCAGTGTAGACGCTACTTTGTCCAGCGTAGAGTAGAAGCTTGGGCTAATGCTGGCAGAGTTGGTGGCAAATGTAATGTTGCCCGGCATTACCAGCGCAATGGAACCATCCGGGTTACGGGATACGTCCACACCAGTACCAGCCATTTGCTGACGCAGTTTTTTCTCTTTCTGGTCAAGGAAATAACCACCTGCGGCACCTACAACTGCACCAATTGCAGCAGCACGGCCAGCCTTGTCTTTATCGCCATTGGATTTGGCAACACCTGCACCAAGCAATGCACCTAAACCGGCACCAATTGCAGTTTTGTTATAATCTCTTTCTCCAGTAGTTGGGTTAGTTGTACAACCGGCCAATGAAAGGCTACCCACCAAAGCTGTAATAACAAGTGCACGCATGGATTTTCTCCTTAGTAATTTATTGAACTTGCTGAAAAACATTCTGATCAGGAATGTAAAGCAGCACTATACTCTTTTTGTTAACAAATAATTTTTTTGTTACATTTGAGTTGGGCATTTGCATTATTTCTAATCAATTTAGCTTATTTTGTCTTATTTGCTGCCATTTCTTAACATGCACCGGGATTAATAGGCAGCAAATAATCTTCGATATGGTTTTTGGAACAAAATGCAATTTGCACTTGCCCTTATTCTTTTTTACCATCCAGAAGTTAAATAACGCTGCAAGTGAGAAAGTCATCCCATGGCTGTACTAGACAAATTCATGAAAAACAAGAAAGTGGCTGAAAAGCTTCGTGGTCTGACCATTGCCACGGCCATTACATCAAGTACCTTCCTGCATGGGCCACCAGTGTTGACGCTGGGCTTGCTAAAAACCATTATCCCCTCCCGCAAAATTGATGAGCTGGCTATTAACCTGACCAATAGCTGGCTAGGTGTCAATAACTGGCTCATTGATCATGTGTTGCCGGATATTGACTGGCATATTACCTTGCCTACCGAATTGAGCATGGATGGACGTTATTTGCTCATGTGCAACCACCAGAGCTGGGTGGATACCACCATCATGCAGTATGTCGGCCTAACCCGCATGCCGCTTACCCGTTTTTTTACCAAGTGGGAACTGATCTTTATTCCTTTTTTGGGGCTGGCATTCAAGATTCTGGGTTTTCCCATGATGAAACGCCACAGCAAACAAGCGATTGCCAAAAATCCGGCTTTAAAACAGCAGGATCTAGAAGAAGCCAAACGCGCCTGTGCCAACCTGCAAAGCCAGCCATATACCCTGCTCAACTATCTGGAAGGTACACGTTTTACCACACAGAAAAAGCAGGCACAAAACTCGCCTTACCAGCATTTGCTTAAGCCCAAAACCGGTGGTATTGCGCTGGCCCTACAGATTCTGGGCAAGGAAATTGATGCGCTGATGGACATGACCATTGTGTATCCGGATGGTATTCCCACCTATGGTGATTTCTGGACGGGTCGTGTACGCCGTATCGGGGTTGATATTCGTCAGGTTGAGTTGCCAAACTGGGTGCTGGCCGGTGATTATGAAGAAGATATGGCTTACCGTGCACGCTTTCAGGACTGGGTTAGCCAGCTTTGGCAGGATAAGGATCAGCGCATTAAACAGATGCTGCAACGCTTTGCAGGGTCAGAACAAAGCCTGAACCCCGATTTACCCAGCCTCTCCCATCAATCCTCAACGTGATGGGTTAAATGAATCCAACTACTCACCACTCAGCTTCTCATCATAACGGCCCATTTCTGGATACTCCTGAAGGATTGCCGGACCAAAAACCACCCACGCGTAACTGGCGTGCCTTTTTAATTTACGACATCCTGATGATGTTGCTGATTGTGGTGAACTTGCTCACCATCGCGGTTGATCACCTGATGTTTACCAATATCGGGCTGTCGGCGGCACAGTTTATTGATCAGGCGGGCTGGGTCTATTATTACCGTGAACAGTTGCATCCGGTGGTTCAAACCATGGATGAATGGATTACCATTTATCTGGTAAGTGAGTTGCTGGTGCGCTGGCTAATAGCCATTATTTTTAAGCACCATCATCGCTGGTTTTTCTTTCCATTTATTCACTGGTATGAATTTCTGGCCTGTATTCCCACTTTCCGTGCCTTGCGTTTATTACGCGCTATTGTGATTGGTTACCGCCTGTACCAGCTTGGCTACAAGGTATTGCCGGATAGCTGGCTAAAGGCAGGCTTTTTTTATTATCAGGTGGTGATGGAAGAATTGTCTGACCGCATTGTGCTGACTATTCTGGATGGCGTTGAGCGCGAACTGAAGACTGGTGCCACCCATCATCACCTGTTGCATCAACTGGTGAACAGTCACCGGGTGCAAATTGAACAGGCTATGGGCGAAGTATTGCAAAATAACCTTGCCACGGCATTACAGGCCCAGCAGCAGCACATTGCGCTGGGTGTTGGCCAGATTGTCAGCAAGGCCATTAGTGATACGCCGGAACTGCATCGGCTGTTGCGCCTGATCCCGGTAGTCGGTTCAATGCTGGAACAGCAACTCCAAAGTATTGGCCAGCGTCTGGGTGAAAATATCACTGCAGGGTTGATAGAACCCTTTGCCCAGCCTGCAACCACCAGCCAGCCGGTAAATGCGGCAATCAACACCAGTGCCAGTTATGTGGGTCAACTCCAGATAGATACGCCTGCCCTCGAAAAGCTGGTGGAATCGCTGGTATTTGAAAGCCTTGAAGTCATTCGGCAGCAGGTTAAAGTCCAGCACTGGAAGCTGGATCAGGCAGCGCAGAAAGACTTGGCCCGGGCAGCTCAACAGCCAGTGTCTGGACGCGATGCTTAATTTTTTGTGTTTTACAATAAATGATGGTGAAAACTGCCCCAACATGGCTGGTTTAAAAGATTAATTTGGACTACGATTCAAATCAATTTGATGGTAGTTGATGTGCTAAAAGCCTGTGCTCAGGCAATATAGCCCCTAAGGACAAAATATGAGCGATATTCGCATTAATGGCCGGATGGTCAATTTTTCGCGTTTAGTTTTTCAGACCAGTGATCATGACAAAATAAAAAAGGAACTGGAAAAACATCTGGGAAGCCGGGGGGAACACAACGGGACACTGGTGATTCTGGACAGTACAGTTGAGAATAGCCTGATTGCCCTGATCCAGTTGCTGGTTGATTTTGGCCTGCAACCCATGGCCGTGATTGATGGCGTACTGGGTGATCAGGCACGCATTATCCAGTTTCCGGTGCTTAACCGTGACCAGCCTATGCAGCGAATCAAGCCCACCGAAGAAACAGCGGTGGCCATACCTAGAGCCGAACCTGTGCCAGCACCGGTGGCTGCAGTTGCCAGCCCGCGTCCGGCAGCTCGCAATATTATCCATAAGGAAGTACTGCGTACCGGTCAGAGCCTGAATCAGGATGACGGCGACATTATTTTAATTGCAGACATGAACAGCGGCTCGGAAGTTATTGCCTCGGGCAGCATTCATATTTACGGGACAGCACGGGGCCGCATTATTGCTGGTGCCAGCGGCCAGCAGCAGTCCCGGATTTTTTGCCAGCGTCTGGAAGCAGAACTGGTTTCCATTGCAGGAACCTACTGTGTGGCGGATGATATACCCGCTGACAGGATTGGCAAATCAGTGCATATTTGCCTGAATTCCGATCAGGAACTTGAATTCCATCTGCTACCCCATTAAGGTATGCATAAATTATATACAGATCAATAGATATAACAGATATCTAGTCCGCTGTAATTTCACACAGGAGTTTATTCGGTGGCCAAAATTGTTGTCGTAACATCAGGCAAAGGTGGCGTTGGCAAGACCACGACAAGTGCATCTTTTGCAACAGGACTGGCTCAGCGTGGCCACAAGACTGTCGTCATTGATTTTGACGTGGGCCTGCGTAACCTTGACCTGATCATGGGCTGTGAACGCCGTGTGGTTTATGATCTGGTTAATGTCATCAACAATGAAGCGCGTCTGCAACAGGCCCTGATCAAGGATCGTGATATTGACAACCTGTACATCCTGCCCGCCTCACAAACCCGCGACAAGGATGCCTTGAGTGATGAAGGTGTTGGCCGCGTTATTGACGAACTGTCACAGGAATTTGATTACATTATCTGTGATTCGCCAGCGGGAATTGAGCGCGGTGCCATTTTGGCGATGTATCACGCTGATGAAGCACTGATTGTGACCAACCCGGAAATTTCCTCGGTTCGTGACTCAGACCGCATTATTGGCATGCTGGACAGCAAAACCAAAAAAGTTGAGCAAAATGAAGGGCGTATTCGCAAACATCTGGTGATTACCCGTTTTGATCCAAACCGTGCCCAGCGTGAAGAAATGCTGAGCATTGAAGATATCGCTGATGATATTTTAAAAATTCCTACCCTGGGTGTCATTCCAGAATGCCCATCGGTATTGAACGCGTCTAACCAGGGCGTTCCGGTAATTCGTGAACAGATTTCCAAGGCCAGTGAGGCTTATGATGATCTGGTCGCACGTTTTCTGGGAGAAGAGCGTCCTTACCGTCACATTCAACCACAAAAACAAGGTTGGTTAGCTCGACTATTTGGAGGATAACATGGCTGGTTTCTGGAGTAATTTATTTAAGAACGATGAAAAACCGACCAGTGCCAAGGCTGCGAAGGATCGCTTGAAAGTTATTGTGGCCAGTGAAAATCGGCTGGGCCGTCGTTTGAGTCAGGACAAGATTGACCGCATGAAAATTGAAATCATGGAAGTGGTCAATCGTTATGTCCGGGGTGTGGATGAACAGGACGTGCAAATGAGTGTGCGCTCTGAGGCAGACATTGAAATGCTGGAAATGAACATTAACCTGCCGGAAGAACGCTAAACCGTCATATCAGGCAGTTAAGCCAGTACGGGAAAAATGATGAAGGTTTTCAGTTTTTCTCATTTTACCCGGCTGGCAAACTCAGGCAAAATTATGAGGTGGAACAAGAAAAGCACTGCTTTTCCCCACTGCAACACGAGAAGCTATGCTTCAAGTGGACTAGATCAGCAAATCACTGCTTTTTCATTGCAAGGCGAGAAACTTTTTTCGTCAGTGCTTCGAGTTGGCATGAGAAACATTGTTTCGCAAGACTACTGTGTCTACCTCTCTAACGTTTTTTACATTTTATTTTTCAAGCATCTTTGCCTTTATCGGCTGGCTGCTTTTGATTCATCCCACAGGAGAGCCACATGGCCGTTTCACAACCTGCGACATTTAATGAAGAATGGCCTGATTCCCGTGTCTTTGCTTATTTAAATCATCTACCGCCACATGGTACAGACGCTGATTTCTCAGTGCTCTACACGGCTTTTAAGCACATGCGTCCTTATGATTTTGAGCGCCTGCTGACCAGGTTCGTGGCTGATGGCCGCAATATCAATGCGACCAATCCACAAGGCCAAACTATCCATGAAGTGATTGCACAGTATCCCAGTCAGTCCCAGCCATTTCTGGATGTATTATCGCGCTTTGCCGCATAAGTTTGCCTGACAATCTGGCCTGATTTACCAGCTTGTCGCCCGGCAAAAAGCCAATAAAAAAGCGATGTCTCTAAGCATCGCTTTTTTTATTTATGCGGATTGATTATTAGTAAAACAGCTTTACCCCGAATCCAAGCTGTACGCCTTGCATTTTACCAACTGGAAACTCAGAATCTGCTGCAAAGCCGCCTTTGCCATCACACACCGTGTAGCCAGTGTCAGAAGAAACCGTGCCATCAGCACAGCGAATACGCTCATCCGCCACATCCAGATACAGCTTATAACCTGCATTGGCAAAGAAGCTTAAATTGGTATTGGGCACTAAATAGCTGGCTTCAACCGATACCGGAAACACCACAAAGGAAGCATCGGTATTGTTCGTGATGGTGGTGGCCTTGACATCAATATCAGCAATGCCAATGCCAATGCCTGCTACGCCACGGACGACGACATTGTTGTGGTCATACAGCAGTACACCACCTGTGCCTGTCACTTCAAAATAATTGATATCTGTTTTGCCATTGGGCGTATCTCCATCGCCAGTGGCAAACTGGGCATGCACGGCAGGCGCCAGCAGACTGTCAAATTCACCAAGCTGCAAAGTGCCGGAAACCCCGGCCAGATCAAAATTCAGGTCATCATAGTCCCTGACTTCGGGATTGGAATATAATAATTGGCCACCCAAGCCCAGTGCAAAGCTTTGCGTACTCACCAGCGAGGCAAATGCTACAGATAGCAATTTAATTGTTGTGAAACCACGCATCGTATCCATCTCCACGGTATATCCATATTCTTGTTTGTGCAGGGACTGTAGCATTTTTTACCGGTATAAAAAAAGCACTATGACAAAAAAAGCCCCCACAAAACACCTTTAGCCAAATAGCCGACATAAAAAAAGCAATACCACCTGCGCAGCATTGCTTTTTTTATTTTAGAAAAAACAGCTAAACCAGCTTATTTTTTCTTTTTGGGTCCAATGAGCATACCCATTTGACGGCCTTCCATTTTGGGCGATTGCTCTACCGTACCAAAATCGGTTACATCGGCCTCGATTTTTTGCAGCTGCTTTAAGCCCAGTTCCTGATGCGCCATTTCACGACCACGGAAGCGCAGGGTAACTTTAACCTTATCCCCGTCTTCCAGAAAGCGAATGATCGCACGTAGCTTAATCTGGTAATCGCCCACATCCGTACCCGGACGCAGTTTGATTTCCTTTACCTGAACCTGATGCTGTTTTTTCTTGGCATCTTTCTGCTTTTGTTTCAGGTCAAACAAATGCTTGTTGTAGTCCATGATCTTGCACACCGGTGGCTCGGCGTTGGCCACGATCTCGACCAGGTCAAGTTCAACGGCTTCAGCAGCGCGCAGTGCTTCAGTTAATGGCACAATCCCTTTTTGCTCGCCTGCCTCATCAACCAAACGTACTTCTTTGGCACGGATTTCATCATTGATGGCAGGGCGGTTGCTCTTGGCAACCTGTTGCGGGTTACGGTCAGGCTGTTTAATCGCTATTACTCCAAAATATACCGGCCACGTTCGGCAACGGCGGATTGAACCAGTTCAATGAATGCATCAATGGACATGGTTCCCAAATTCTTCCCAGTACGTGTACGCACGTTAACTGTGCCTTCTTCCACCTCACGGTCACCCAGGACCAGTAGGTAAGGAATGCGCTCAAGGGTACGTTCACGAATCTTAAATCCGATTTTCTCGTTTCTCAAGTCACTGATTACGCGTAAACCACGCTGATTTAACAGTTGAGTAACATTTTTGCACGCATCGCTTTGTGCATCGGTAATATTCATGACGCACGCCTGAACCGGCGCAAGCCACGGCGGCATGTAACCGGCGTAGTGTTCAATAAGTATACCAATAAAACGCTCGAAACTGCCAAGTATTGCACGGTGCAACATGACAGGATGGTCACGGTTATTGTCTTCAGTCACAAAATTGGCGTCCAGACGTTCCGGCATGTTTGGATCGCACTGGATTGTACCGCATTGCCAGACCCGGCCCAGACAGTCTTTTAGGCTAAATTCAATTTTCGGGCCATAAAATGCGCCTTCACCCGGTTGCAGCTCCCACGGCAAGCCAGCCGCGTCCAGTGCATCAGCCAGTGCTTTTTCGGCAGTGTCCCACATCTCTTCACTACCGACCCGCTTTTCAGGACGGGTTGACAGTTTCATTTGTACATCTTCAAAACCAAAGTCTTTGTACACGTCGAGCGTGAGCTTGATAAATGCGGCCACTTCATCAGCAATTTGCGCTGTGGTACAGAAAATATGCGCATCATCCTGCGTAAAACCACGCACCCGCATAATGCCATGCAGTGAACCGGATGGCTCATTACGGTGACATGAACCAAACTCGGCCAGACGCAGCGGCAGGTCACGGTAGGATTTTAAGCCCTGATTAAACACCTGCACATGGCAGGGGCAATTCATCGGCTTTACTGCATAGGTACGGCTTTCAGAATTGGTAATGAACATGTTTTCGGCATAGTTGGCCGCATGTCCGGACTTTTCCCACAGGATAAGGTCAACCACCTGTGGCGTGCGGATTTCCTGATAACCATTGTCGCGCTGAATCTTGCGCATGTACTGTTCCAGAACCTGATAAATGGTCCAGCCATTGGGATGCCAGAACACCATGCCCGGTGCTTCTTCCTGCAAGTGGAACAGATCCAGTGCCTTGCCAATTTTGCGGTGATCGCGCTTTTCAGCTTCTTCAATGCGCTGTATATAAGCAGCCAGCTGTTTTTTGTCTGCCCAGGCAGTGCCATAAATCCGCTGCAATTGCTCATTTTTGGCATCGCCGCGCCAGTAAGCACCCGACAGTTTGGTCAGCTTAAAGGCTTTTAAGAATCGGGTGTTGGGCACATGCGGGCCACGGCACATGTCGACATATTCCTGATGATGATACAGCCCCATGGCAGTTTCATCCGGCATATCGTCAACCAGACGCAGCTTGTAGGATTCACCACGCGCGGTAAAGGTCTGGATGACCTCATCACGCGGGGTCATTTTTTTAATAACATCATATTCCTCATTAATGAGGTCTTTCATGCGGTTTTCAATGGCCGCCATATCATCCGGCGTAAAGGGACGCGGACTAAAAATGTCGTAATAAAAGCCTTCTTCAATTACCGGCCCAATCACCATTTGCACATCGGGAAACAATTGCTTGACTGCATGGCCAATCAGGTGTGCACAGGAATGGCGAATAATTTCCACGCCTTCGTCATCTTTGGGCGTAATAATCTGCACTGTAGCGTCGTCAGTGATGAGGTCGGACGCGTCACGCAACTGGCCATTTACCTTGCCGGCTATCGTGTTTTTGGCAAGGCCGGGGCCAATGCTTAAGGCAACGTCCATCACCGAAACCGGATGGTCAAACTGTTTCTGGTCGCCATTGGGCAGTGTAATAACAGGCATAATGTATCCTTAAGGAGTGATGCCCTCTACCAAAGGGCATATCACCGCGAGATGATAAATGTGATGGCAAATCAATGAACCAAATTGACGCTTAATTGCCGGATAGACTACTATCGGGCAAGGTTAAATTGGCTTCAACAACTGGATTTGCCATAAAAAACGCACACTTTAACAACTATTGACGGCAATGGCTAGCCAACCTATGCCCTACAGACATTTTTTCGGTTTTTAAGCAGAGTATCCCTCTTATATTGCGTAAAATGCAGGCAGTAGTGAACGCATGGAAGTGCAAATCTGGAAAACCACCATACACACCAGCACCAGCAATGCAAAGCCGGACTTGCCCACCCTAACTTGAACTAAATTGAACTGACGAGAATAAAAATGCCGCATGCCTATAATGAACTGCCCCGTACTGCTGCCAATTTTGTGGCGCTGTCGCCTTTAAGCTATCTGGCGCGCACTGCAATGATTTATCCTGATCGTACTGCGATTATTTATGGTGAGCGTTGCCTCAGCTGGCAGCAAACTTATGCGCGTTGTCGCCAGTTTGCCGATCAGCTGGTTAAACTGGGCATTGGCAAAAATGATACGGTATCCACCCTGCTGCCCAATATTCCGGCCATGCTTGAAGCGCACTTTGCTGTACCCATGACTGGTGCCGTGCTGAATACCATCAACACCCGGCTGGACGCCAAAACCATTGCCTTTATCCTGCAACATGCCGAAAGCAAGGTATTGCTGGTTGACCCGGAATTTGCACCGGTTGCCCGTGAGGCACTGGCTGGGCTTGAACAGGACAGCCTTGCGCAGGACATCGTGGTAATTGATGTGGCCGACAGCGAATGGCAAGGCGCAGATGAACGCCTTGGCCAGCTTGAATATGAACGCTGGATTGCACAGGGCAATGCTGAATTTGCTTGGCAACTGCCCGATGATGAATGGAATGCCATTAGCCTGAACTATACCTCAGGCACTACAGGCAACCCAAAGGGTGTGGTGTATCATCACCGCGGCGCTTACCTGAATGCGGCCAGCAACCTGATGGCGTGGGGCATGCCACCGCATTCCACCTACTTATGGACACTGCCGCTATTTCATTGTAACGGCTGGTGCTTTCCGTGGAGTATGGCGGCCAATGCCGGAACCAGTGTGTGCCTGCGCAAGGTTGAGCCGGTGAAGATTTTTGAGCTGATTGCCCGGCACAAGGTGGGGTATTTCTGTGGGGCACCCATTGTACATAGCATGCTGATTAATACGCCGCAACATGAGCGTGCGCCGGTAAATCATCGGGTAGAAGCCATGGTGGCTGGTGCTGCACCACCAGCCGCCATTATTGAAGGCATGGCGCGCATGGGTTTTCATATCACTCACACCTATGGGTTGACCGAAACCTATGGCCCGGCAGCACTGTGTGCCAAGCAGGATGACTGGGAAGCACTGGATATTGCGGGCCAAGCCGAGCGCAATAGCCGACAGGGTGTGCCCTATCACTTGCAGGATGCCATGCGGGTGCTGGACCCAGAAACCATGCAACCTGTTGCCAATGACGGCCAGACGCTGGGCGAAATCATGTTTCGCGGCAATATTGTAATGAAAGGCTATCTAAAAAATCCGCAGGCCACGGCTGAGGCTTTTGCAGGAGGTTGGTTTCATACCGGTGATCTGGCGGTTTGTCACAGCGATGGCTACGTCAAGATTACCGACCGCTCCAAGGATGTGATTATTTCCGGTGGAGAAAATATTTCATCACTGGAAGTAGAAGAAGTACTGTACCGGCATCCGGCCATTTTAACGGCTGCCGTGGTGGCCAAGCCGGATGACAAATGGCAGGAAGTCCCATGTGCCTTTGTGGAGCTAAAAAAAGATCATGAACACACCAGCACCGCTGACATTCTGGCGCATTGCAAGCAGCATTTGGCCAGGTTTAAGGTACCCAAGGAAATTATTATTACTGAAATTCCCAAAACGTCGACCGGTAAGCTGCAAAAATTTGTGCTGCGTGACTGGCTGAAACAGGGCAACACTTCGGCTTAAATACAGCAGCTTTGATGCAGGGCTAATTCTAACGTCTAGCCCTGTATTATTTTGAACATGGAAGGGAAATGACCTTTAAGCAGCGTTTGATTTAAAGATCGTGATTTATAAAAACGATTAATTTTATAAAAATAGACGGTTTTATAAATTACTAGATTTTACCTATGCTAAGGGTCATGTAGATAACAGCCAGCGGTATGCCATGAAAGACTTGCGTTTAAAAACCGAAATTACCCAATATTTACAACAGATGCAATTGCCAGCCAGACTTGTTTTATCACTGGAAGATCAGGACAAGGCCACCGAAATTCAGACTATTGTGCTGGCACTACATCGCCTTGACCAGCAATGGCATTAAAGCTAATTGCATATTTCACCAGTAGTTGCACTGGGTTGATATTAAGCCTGCATAAACTGGTGAATCCCGGTCATCAGCATTTGCACCGCCAGGGTGATGAGTAGCATCCCCATTAGGCGTTCAATGGCAATCAACACGCGCTGGCTTAAGTAGCGCTTGAGCTTGGTGGCAAAAAACAGGATCAGGCTTGAGGCCAGCCATGCCAGAAACACCGCCATCAGCCACTCTGGCCAGCGTTCCGGACTGCGGGTCATCATCAGCATGACAGTGGCAATGGCAGAAGGCCCAACCACATAAGGAATTGCCAGCGGTACAATAAACGGTTCGCCGTCGATGCCTTCCTGCAAGGGTTTTTCATGCGACGGAAACACCATGCGAATGGCAATTAAAAACAGGATAACGCCACCAGATACCGTTAAAGCCGGGTCAGTAATATGAAACCAGCTTAGCAGGTGCTGGCCCGCAAACAGGAAAATCACCAGTAGCAGCAGCGCAATGAGCAGCTCGCGCACAATTACGGTATTCTGGCGTTCGGCGGCGACGTTTTTTAAGGCCGAAATAAACATGGGGACGTTACCCAGCGGGTCCATCACCAGAAATAATAAGACCGCAGCAGAGATCATTGTCATGGGTTTATTCCATTTTTTGTTCAGTGCTTACTATATTGGCAGGAAAGCTTTGTGCAGTGCCCAGACTCATTTGAGCCTGCCTCAATTGCCTATTAGACAAAACCAGCCTACTGACAATAGGACGCACCCACATGAATCACTAGGCCCAATGTGTATCAAACTTGCAAACCAGCCAAGTCATAGCCAGCGCCCATTTGTGCTGTTGTAATGTTGTTTTAGAGTTTTAAGGCAATGATTGTTCTAATCTGGAACCGGTAGCATCAACTGGTAAAACTCCAGATCCAGCCAGCGCTCAAACTTATAAGCAGCCTGATGAATGGTACCAGTGTACTGGAAGCCAAACTTCTGGTGTAATGCAATACTGGCGGCATTGCTGCTATCAATACCCGCCACCATGCTATGACACGGATGACGGCTGGCTTCCTCAATAATAGCCTGTAGCAGGATGTTGCCCAGTCCCTTGCCCTGCTGGTCTGGATGGAGGTAAATGGAATGCTCGACTGTATGCACAAAAGCTGCCTGTGGCCGAAACGATCCATACGATGCAAAGCCCAGCAACTGGTAAGTGTCATCGACCAGTCCCAGCACCGGAAAACCGGCTTTGACCTTGAAATCAAACCATAGCTTGATGTCATGCAGGGTACGCGGCTGATATTCATACAGCGACAGGGTATGCAAAATGGCATGGTTAAAAATAGCCAGAATTTGCGGGCCATGCTGCTCAAACTGGCAGCGAATTAACTGGATAGGTGAACTTTTAGAAATATTATTAGAAACAGACATCTTATATTTAGACATGAACTGGTTTAGGGCTGCCACTGATAAACTTTAAGATTAACCCACTCGCCAATAAATACAACTCCTTCCTGCTCCAGTTTTATTTTCTGGATATTGTCTGCCTGTTCATCCAGTATTTGCAGGCTGAGTTTTCCTTGTGAATTAATCACCCGATGCCATGGCAGATCGCTGTCTGCATCCAGCCGGTTTAAGGCATAGCCCACCAGCCGGGCATGGCGTGGAAAACCAGCCAATGCAGCAATTTGCCCGTAAGTGGCCACCTTGCCATAGGGAATCAAGGCAACGACCTGAAAAATATCCTGATGGAGACTGGTTTGCATGCTTATTGGGCTGCTGGCGTTCGCCACCTGTGTTGAATTGCCATAATTGTCAGGCCAATAATAGCCAGCACCAGACAAAGTAAATGCAACTGTGCAATGGTCAGTACTCCCAGCCATGGATTACCATATACCAAAGGCCGTAGCGGATTCATGTCACTGTGCATAACAGCATCAAGGGCAATATGGGAAAAGGTGCCAATATACGCACTTATCAACCCCACTCGCCAAGTTATTGACCATTTATTATACCTGAAATAGCGCAAAACCCACTGGCTGACAGGCTTGCCAATAAATGCTGCCATCGTACCAATAACCAGCGCGCCACCCAAAGTATGGCTTACACCATGGAGCACTGGCCAGCCATAAATGATGCCCAGCAAGGGCTCAATATCCATAAGTATCTGTGAACCGGCAAAAATCATTAAACTAAAATGCCTTTGGCCCATGGCTTTGACCGCCAGTCCTGCACCTAGATGAATGGGAGTAAATGGCATTTTAGGTGATGACTCCATGTTCAGAATGATGATTAATTGATCTGATTAATAAGGTGCATCAAGCTGAATCAGGGCTGCCATGACTTTTTTGTTATGCACATATTTTTTACGAAATACTTTTTCATCCTGATCCATGCTGCCGCAGCGTAATTTTTTCATTTCACGGTTAAGTTCGGCATCACGTTCGGAACGATCCCCATTGAACTCACCAGCAAAATGCCTGCACATTTCATAGCGCTGAAGAAATTGCTGAGCTTCTTTAGGCAATGCATTTTTGCTTGTTGCAATAACCGGACTGGCAAAGGCTGGGATGACCATCGTGATTAACAGCAAGCTGACAGACAATAAAATTTTCGGAGTCATTGTTTTAATTCACGTTGTTTTAATTTATGGCTTATTCACCAGCGCACTGCTGCCAATACGCTGATGTTCATAATTTTTTAGGCAATACGTTAAAAGGAATCATCCGGCACACGTACCCAGCCTTCCATTAAAATGCGGGCGCTACGGCTCATAATGGCTTTAGTCACCGTCCACTCGCCGTTGACCTGCCTGGCCTCTGCGCCCACCCGCAAGGTGCCGGAAGGATGGCCAAATCGTACTGCTTGTCGACCCTCACCAGAATCACTGGCACCGCCTGCCGCCAGATTGACCAGTGTGCCCGGAATAGCCGCTGCCGTACCAATCGCCACTGCTGCCGTGCCCATCATGGCATGGTGCAGCTTGCCCATGGACAGTGCACGCACCAGCAGGTCAACCTCATCGGCTTTAATGGTTTTACCACTAGAGGCTACATAATCCCTAGGCTTGGCCACAAAGGCAATTTTTGGGGTGTGCTGACGGGTGGCCGCCTCGGCAGGGTCTTTAATCAGGCCCATACGCAGTGCCCCGGCAATACGGATGGCCTCAAATTTTGCCAGCGCCGCAGGGTCGCTATTAATGGCTTCACGCAGTTCTGTGCCGGTATAGCCAATGTCTTCGGCATTCACAAACACAGTAGGAATACCCGCAGTAATCATGGTGGCTTTAAGCGTACCTATTCCCTCCACGCCTTCAACTTCAAGCTCATCCACCAGATTGCCTGTGGGGAACATGGAACCCTCTCCGTCATCAGATGGATTCATAAATTCCAGCACAATTTCTGCGGCTGGAAAGGTCACGCCATCCAGTTCAAAATCACCAGTTTCCTGTACTTCGCCATTGGTTACGGGGACATGCGCAATAATGGTTTTGCCAATATTGGCCTGCCAGATGCGCACTTCACACATGCCGTTTTGTGGAATCCGGCTGGGATCTACCAGACCAGCATGCAGGGCAAATGCACCTGCACCCGTGGATAAATTACCGCAATTGCCGCTCCAGTCCACAAAAGCCTTGTCGATGGATACCTGACCATACAGGTAATCGACGTCATGCTCTGGCTGGCTGCTTTTGGACAAGATCACGCACTTGCTGGTGCTGGAGGTGGCACCGCCCATGCCGTCAATGTGCGCGCCATAGGCATCAGGGCTGCCAATTACACGCATAAACAACTGGTCACGCGCAGTACCGGGCACTTGCGCCGCTTCTGGCAGGTCTGTTAAGCGAAAAAACACCCCTTTACTGGTGCCACCACGCATATAGGTGGCCAGGATCTTAACTTGTGGAGCATTGCTTTGGGCGGCAGTCATTTCGGTTCCGGTGCATTGTTAAAATTTGGCCATATTATAACGGCATTGCATGAGGGGTTATAGGCATTTTCTCCCATGTATTTAGCATGAGGTACCAGTGTTTAAATCATGCCTTCACATCTATTATTTTTTAACCTGTTTTTTTACAATCGCCACCCGTGTTGGCAAATCCCATGCGCCGCCCAGCTCAACCAGACGGCACATTCCCGTGGTGGATTCATCGGTTTGAATAAACTGCTGGCCGTTCCACACCCACTCCTCATGTGACCAGCAGTCACCCAAGCCACGGCCTTTTTGTGCACCGCTAATCACCCCATCGGCATAATCAGAGGCACCGGATGTCACCAGTTTGGGCTGATATGGCTTTTGTGTATTGATCACCCAGTAGCCATAGCCTTCATTGTAGGCCCCACGCCAGCATAAATTACTGGCCAGTAGTTTATGGCTGCTTAGTGGCTGAATGTCCAATGCAGGTTCGTTATTTGCTGTGGTGTAAACGTCCTCGCCCCATATCACTGGACAATAATGGTCATCCGTTTTTGGGGTTTGAGCCAGAATTTCCTGTTTAAGCTGAATCAGGTCAACAGATTTTGTCAGTCGCTTTAAAGCAGAACTTTCAACAGGTTTTACCCAGTTCACCACCGTCATGGGAAGCGCAGGCAATACGCTGGCTTCCGGTTTTTTGCCTTTTCGCAACAATGCGCTGGTGGTGTCAATCCTTCCCTGCACGTCATCCATTTTCAGGAATACTGCTGCTGCGCCTTGCCCGGACAGGTTCCATGTGTCCTGCCCTGACTTAAACTGAATTACGCTATGGCCTGCCAGTGCGGCAATCAATGCCTGAATTTGCAGCGCAGATAAAGTGCCAGACAATCCACTGTCTAATCCAACCGTGCCATAGCTGGTGCTATTGATAAACAAGTGAACCGATTGAGGCGTCGGCTGGCCGTCCACATAATCCGTGCTGCCGAGCTTAAGCTGTCCATCAACATTTTGGCCTGCCCCGGCTTTACGGGTGAATAAGACTGATACCGGAAAACTGTCACTATCATCGGCCTGATAGCCCGCCGCACGGCAGGTGCGTGTATTGTCGCAGGCCACTTCCCAGTCCTGATGAGAAAAATGAATGCCTTTCCCGCTATTTATGTTGGTGCCAGTTGCTGCATACGCCATGCCTGGCAGCAGTAATACAGCACAAACTGCGTGTTTAATGGCTGTTTTTCTATGCATGGCCTGACTTGTTTTTTTGCACGATTGCATGGGGTGCTCACCGGTTTTTCGCTGGTTTTCTATGGCATTAGCATACAAGCAATGGGCTTTTGGGTTGGTATTTTTGTGTTGATTTAAAAATTAAAACCCGAGTTTTTACTCTTGGCTCAGGAGCCAGCCACGTCATGCATAGGCGCAATTTGCAGCCGTTCCCAGGTTTGAATCAGCTGTTTTTTCGGCACACCCCAGCGATAGCCACCCAGTGCGCCGCTTTCCCGAATGACCCGATGGCAGGGAATCATCCATGCCACCGGATTGGCACCAATGGCATTTGCCACAGCGCGCGACGATTTGGGATAGCCCAGCGTATTGGCCAGTTCGGAATAACTGACCAGACTACCGGCTGGAATTTTCAACAAGGCGCGCCATACCGCCACCTGAAAATTGGTGCCCGACACATGCAGGGAAAATGGCTTGTGCTGGCTTGAGGCGTGCAGGTTATTGTGCTGGGTATGAAACATGCGGCTAACCACAGGGGCTGTTAGGCCTTCATTGTGCTGCAAGGTACTCAATGGCCATGCCTGTTGCAGCGCAGCCAGTTCATGCGCCAGTGAACTAAAATCAATAAAGCTGGCGCGGCAAATACCCCGTGAAGTCATGGCCACAAATAATGGCCCAAACGGCGTAGCATGCACGCCATAATCAATCTGCAAATCCCGGCCCTTTTGCTTAAACTCACCCGGTGTAACGGCTTCAAGCTGTACAAAATGATCATGCAGGCGAGAGCTGCCACTTAGGCCAATATCATGTGACACCTCCAGCAATGAGCGCGACTGCTGCAACAGCTGCTTGCCACGCTCAAGAGTTAACACCTGCAAAAAGCGCTTGGGTGTGGTGCCGGCCCATTGACAAAACAGGCGCTGAAAGTGAAACGGGCTTAAATGCACCTGCGCGGCCATGTCATCCAGACTGGGCTGCTCGCCCACATGCTCTACCAGATAGGCAATGGCTTTTTCAATGCGCTCATAATCAATACAGGCATAATCTGGCATATGGGCTTACTCTCAATTGGATGATCTAAGCGTTAGCAGCGTAAAAAACTATGTAAAAAACCATGTAAAAAACTACAGCTAAACATGATTAATCGAAATGCCGCCATCTACCAGCAGTGCCGTACCCGTGGTAAAGCTGGATAGATCAGAGGCTAAATATAACGCTGACTGGGCAATTTCTGCCGGGTTTGCCATACGTTTTAAGGCATGCAGGCTGGCTACAAACTCAAGGGCATCAGGCGTACTGGCAAACTCACGACCCGTTGGTGTATCGGTGCCACCCGGCAACAGCGCATTCACCCGGATTTTCTGTGCGCCGTATTCAGTGGCCAGTACTTTGGTCAGGCCAATCAAACCAGCCTTGCTGGCAGCATAGGCAGCTATGCCCGGCATTCCTGCCGTGTAACCAACAAAGGTTGAGGTAAAAATCAGCGAACCACCACCCGATGTTAACATGGCAGGCAACTGGTATTTTGCCGCCAGAAAAGCACTGGCTAAATTGGTTTGCATGACCTCATTCCATTGCTGTAGTGACATATCCGGCACTGGCCCCATTGCACCCAGTGTCGCAGCATTGTTAAAGGCAATGTCCAGCCGCCCAAACTCCCGGATGGCAACTTCAACCAGTTGCCGGGCAAATGGCTCATGGCCAACATCACCAGCCAGCGCAATGGCTTGGCCGCCCTGCGCCCGAATTTCAGCCACCAGTTGATCCAGCTTGGCCTGTCGGCGGGCAGCCACGACCACTGCTGCACCTTGCTGGGCAAATAACCGGGCCGTGGCATAACCAATCCCGCTGCTGGCACCTGTAATAATGGCCACCTTATTTTTTAGTAACAGGCTATTGAATAAATGGTTATTGGGTAAAGCGCTAGTTAACGAAGACTGATCTGATGAAGCAGGGTTTGATGTTGTCATGGCAAGGCTCTTTTTTAATAAGGTCATTAATGGGATCAGTTTTTTGCTCAGGTGCTGCCTGATCCATCACCATACTAGGCAAACCATGGCTGGCTGCCGACCCGAATCTTGCGGACTTATTAAAATCGCTTTTAGAATAACCCTGTTTAAAAAAATGGATTACCTAATACTGTTGAATGCTGTTTTTATTAGCCTTAATGATCAGCCAAACACACCTCAATAACAATCTGCATGGCCTGCACCAGTGTCGCGCGTGACAGGCTGGGCACATTCAGGCCATGGCCAATCACCTGTTCATGCAAATACGGCACATGAATAAAACCAGCCTTGATAGGCAACTGCTGGTGGGCAATGACTTCCATTACCCTATAAAAAAGCCGGTTACACAGGTACAAGCCGGCAGTGTCAGAAATCGCGGCCGGAATGCCAGCCTGCCGGAGTTGTTGCACCAGCCTGTAAATGGGCAAGCCCGAAAAATAGCCCACTGGCCCCTGCGGGTTAATGGGTTCGCCCTGGGGCTGATGTCCGGTATTGTCCGGAATAATAAAGTCATCGACATTGATGGCCACCCGCTCTGGCGTAACCTGAAAACGCCCACCTGATTCGCCCAGCATCAGTATTACATCCGGCTTAAGTGCTGCCATGGCCTGTAGCATGATGTCAACGGCTTCAAAGCGCGACACTGGCAAAATCAATACCTCAAGCTGCACCTGCGCAAACGCCAGATCAGCCAGACTGTTAGCCACTTCCTGCGAGGCATTCATTACCTTGCCGCCAAATGGCTCAAACGCAGTGAGCAGAAGTTTTTTCATAGTCCATTACTAACTGGTCGCCGTGCTTAAGGATTTTTCAACCTAGCATAAAATAGCGTCTTTCCCTGTATCAGCCTGTATTGAATTTTCAATATAAAGCTGACCTATCCATGCATGCAGTCACCAAAGATGACCTTAACCAGCCAGCAACAGAAAGGGACTTACACCAGCAGCGCAAGTCCCTTTGCGTATTTAGAAATAAGGCAGGGTTTAAAACTTCTCATACGGCATTAAATAACGCCACTCACCTATTGCCAGTTTGGACTTTGACAAACGCCCAATGCGTAAACGTCGCAACTCCAGCACTTGCAAGCCCACCGCCTGACACATGGTTTCAATCTGGTCAAGCTGCACATTTTTCATGGCAATGCGCAAATGGTCTTCATTTTGCCAACTGACCTTTGCGGCAGGCAGCAATTTGCCTTGCGCATAAAAACCCTGATTTAAGCGCTTTAAATCATCGTCTGACAGTGTGCCCTGCACCTTGACAATAAACTCCTGCTCCACCCGGCTGGCATCATCAATCAGCTTGCGCGCGATTGATTTGTCTTGTGTATACACCACCAGACCACTGGCAGCACTTTCCAGCGGCAGTGTCGGAATAAGCTTTTGAAAATGCGAGCGCAAGGGTCGAATATTGGAGCGGTCATCCTTGGCTTGGGTTTCTAGGGTAATGAGCTGCAAGGCATCATATTTCAGCAAATCCTGCTGCTCAGGACTCAGTCGAATGTGCATGCTTTTATGATTCAAGCCACGCGCGATTAAGTCCTGCGTTAAGCCAAAGTCATAGCCGGCAGGCTTGTTAAACAGAATGGTCACTGGTGCGAGCGGCTTTAAATTGGCTGACTCATGCAGCGTTACCTGCTGGCTGGTGATCATATAGTTAGGCTGTTCCACCACCACACCATCAACCATCACCCAGCCCCCGGCAATATAATGCTCGGCATCGCGGCGCGAACAGGCGCGTAATTCACTCACAGCTTTGGCAAGGCGTACGGGTTCAGTCTTTGGCGCAGTCATCATCATTACTTCATTTACATCATGTGCTGCATTATACGCGCAAAACCACGGGTTCATGTGGCAATTGGTAGGACGATTAAAACGGTACTGCTAAAACGGCACATCTGATTCAAGTGCCAGATGATGCCCTTGCAAGGGATGTTCAAATGCCAGATAGCTGGCATGCAAGGCCAGACGGTTTAATGCGCTTGCTGCGGCATCAAAATGATATAACTTATCACCGGTAATGGGATGACCGATATGCGCCAGATGCACACGAAGCTGGTGCGAGCGGCCTGTGATGGGTTCTAACAAAATACGGCTAATATCCTGTTCGGCATTGTAGTCAAGCTGCTGGTATAGCGTTTGCGCGGGTTTGCCGATGTCAAAATCCACTTTTTGCTTGGGACGGTTGGGCCAGTCGGTGATGAGCGGCACTTCAATGCTGCCCTGCCCGCTTAAACATCCCTGCACCAGCGCCATATAATTCTTTTTAACGCCTCTGGCCTGAAACAGTTTACTCATGGCCACTTCGGCATCCCGATGCTTGGCAAACAGTAAAATGCCGGAGGTTGCCATATCCAGACGATGGGTGACCTTGGCCTGCGGGTATTTTTCTAAAACCCGTAAATAGGCACTGTCCTGATGTTCTGGCAAGCGGCCGGGTACAGACAGTAAGCCAGCAGGTTTATCAATGACAATCAGATGGTCATCTTCATAAAGGATGTTTAAGGATTGTTGTGGCGGCGTATAAATAAAATGGTCGTTGAGGGGCACGAAAGCAGCTAACAATAAGATTTTAATAGGCCATAGTATACAGGGCTACTTTGAAGGGATCATAATAAATTGCCTTTAATTATTAAACACATTATAGGCTGCTGATCACAGTACGCTCAGTAGAGCCACCTATCGCACGGCCTTAAAAATACAGTGCGATAGACTGTAAAAACCTACTTATGATTAGCCGATGTGATGCTAAAACAATGGGTTAAGGGCGATAAATGGCGCAGAGTTTGTGTCCATCTGGATCACGCACGTACGACAAGTGCAGCTCACCCAAAGTCGTTTCGCGTAAGCCTGGCGCACCTTCAATAGACGTGCCGCCATTGGCAACCGCAACATCATGAAATTCACGTACTTGTTCCGGTGAATTGCATTTAAAACCTACTGTTGACCCATTGGCAACCGTTACTGCTTCATCGTTAATTGGTTCGGTTACGCTAAAAGTATTGCCATCATGACTATAAAATAAACGGGTATGGCCAGAATTTGAAACATTTACAAATGGCTCACCCGCCCCTAAAACAGCCAGCACTTTATTATAAAAGGCTTTTGAGCGTTCAATGTCATTAGACCCGACCATGATGTGATTAAACATATTTTTCCTTTCCTCAATTTTGGGATATTTCAATTGGACTGTAGGCTAACCATACTAGCATTTGAGGCATGCGGATAGCATTGTCATGCAACCTTTTCCATGCCAGTTTTACACGCATTAGCGATCTATTCATGACCAATAATTGTGGCTGATTTTGATTCAAGCAATTTAATTTTAAGGCCTGAAAAAACACCCTTAGACAGTATTAACGTGTCATTTCCATCCACGGTCATGGTTGGAATCCGGTCTGCCTGCATGCTTGCCTTGTAGTGATATTTCACCTGTGCTGTTGTCCACGGAAAACCGCCGCGCTCAATCTGTAAACTGTCAAACTGGGTGTTGGTGGACGCTTGAAGTACGATAAACGCTGCTGACGCCTGCCTTAAATAGCCACAGATTTCATCCTTGCCGCCCTCGACTTCCCAATGACCTTGCAGGGTTTCAGCAAAAATGTTGACTTCAACATCATCGGTAAAATCGTCACAAACTGTGGAATCCCCTGCGATGGCTTTATTGTTATATTCCGCAATCCAGCGCATCACGTGTGATTCTGAAAACGCCATTCTGGATTGAATATAGAAAACACATAAACCAATAACTAAAATTAATAGTAAACGCTGCATGTTAATTTATCTCAAAATATGTATTTATATTTTTAAAATAATTTCTATATTTCAAAATGATAGAATTTCATAGTAGCGTAATTATTTTTGATTTATTTAGCAAATCTTTATTCTGGCTTCTGTCGTGCAAACTCAAATGAACTTGATAAGAAATTGATTAAAAGGCTTTATTCAAAATTAAGCTTGCAAGCTTTTTCTACGTTTAAACCATCGCAACCCCCACAATGTCATAATCACGACAATAATGACTACTAGCACAGGCATAATCAGCGCCAAAATTGACAATAACAATGCGCTTATCCACTCCCCTGTAGACACCACCGGATTACCAATACCGCCCGTGGTTGCAGTGGATAACGCACGCACGGCCACAGTACTCATTTGTACTGCACCTGCTGTGCCACCGCCCACAATAATGGCAGCCGCCCAACTGGCAAACTGTGACATCTCACCACTACTCACCGCCATAGTGGCCAGCGTGCCCGCAATCATTGCCGCAGGGGTTGATACCGTGTCTAAGACATTATCCACCCACGGAATATAATACGCAGAGATTTCACACAGTGTGGCCACCGCCAGACCAAAACATACCGCTGGCATAGCTACCCATTCAAAGCCTTGCATGGGTTCAAACCAACCTACAAGAGATGCCACACTCATCACCAATAAAGGCACAAATACACGAAAACCACAGGCTGCACTGAGTCCAATACCGATACATAAGCTTAAGGCTGTTTCCATGAGCGCCTCCGTGTGGATTTAAGCCTACCACTTTATCAATAATGATCCGATGTAATCATCTTAATAAATGATATGTAGAAGGGCTTGCTGTAGTGTGTAGATAAAATGGTCATTAAGGGGCTTTTTAAATTTGAGTAGAATAAAATTTATTTGGAATAAAATGGTTGAAGAAACTTAGCTCTACCAACTCGAGCAGCTCTACTATGAGTTGCCTGATACATATGGGAATAATATCTATAGAATTCAGAAGCCGTATTCATTTTGTTTGTCATAACATTCGACTCTAGCTCTAACAATTTGTCTTTATAATTTTCTGGAATATTTTGAATATGATTAGCAGTTTCAACAATAAGAGTAAAGAAATTAGATTTTCTAAACCACATTGAATCTACAGGTAAATTTAAATCATTTATAATGGCAAATGTTTTTATTAAAAGAGCTATCATATGGCTTTTATTAGGATAATCACTATTGAATTCAATAACTTTTGGTTCAACTTCTCTATCTTGAGCAAAATAACCACTGTTTTCTATAGTTGACATTACTAAGAGAATAAAATGAAGATCTGCCATTCTTGTAAATTCAGATTCACGCAACACCCCATACTGCTCTAAATTTATATTTTCTAATATATCTTTGGCTGCTTGGATAAAATGACCATCATATATAGCATTATGTATTTCTATATCATCAAGTTTAAATTTAGTTAGATTAATTCTTCTAAATATTTCTCTTGTAGTTTCATCATCAACTTTTCCCAAATCCCGCATTACCAACTGATAACCTAGAAAATCATGTTTTTTTACGAGAGAAAGTTCTGAATAAGAAGATATTTTTGACAAAGGGTAATCAAATTTGCCATCAATATAATTTCTTATAGTAGTAAGTCGTTGCTGACCATCTATAACCAACCTTGTAGTTTTCATTTTTTGAATATCAATTTCACCCTCACAGACATAAATTTCAGGAAAAGGTAATCCCTTTAAAATAGTATCAATAAAAGATTCTTGATGATCATGAGTCCAAACAAATTTACGCTGAAAATCTGGCCGAAGTATCAACTTATTCTCATCAATAAGTTGATAAACATCTGCTATTGTTGGATTAGTTACACTAGGTTTGATCTGTAGAGACATTTACTACTCCAATTTGAAGTTTATTTCTTAGTGAGGTCAGACCACTTAAAGTGTATTGCTCAAGATGAGAATAACTTTTAAATGCTCCTGCCGTAACTTTATAATTACCAACCTCACTTCTATCATGAGATAATGAATTGAAAAAATTAAACCATGTTTGCTTTAATTCAGATATTTGGAAAGAGGTGGGTAAAAGATCAGGCCTCATCCATCCTATAGCACCATACTCTAAAAATTTATGATATGAAGTTATTTCTTTACTTGAAACAGCTCTTCTATTTTCCCTAAGCTCCATCTAATAAGAATGGATTGAACTCATAATTCGTTCATATAACTTTGGTGATATAATAGATCTCTTGCATAAATCAAAAGATGATCACTGTATTGACCATCTTTTGAGCTAAGAATTGTATGACTTTCATCTATAATGACAGCATGAAATATACCGATATCAAATCATTACCCGAGCATCAATTTAAACGATTGATTGGCATTAAACCATCAACCTTTCATCAAATGATTGATGTACTCAATGCCGCTCAACCTGAACA
>NZ_MLCN01000034.1 GCF_001982605.1 Alkanindiges hydrocarboniclasticus
GATGGAGATGGTGACAGTTTACCTAAGTATTTAAATATCTAAATTATATTATTTTTTAAAAACTGAGTTACCCAAATTTACCCTATCAAAATAAAAGAGACCGTGGCTAAAGCCACGGTCTCTTTTATTACTTTTAATTTAGGAGATTTCCTGCTTTCTCCGCAACCGTTCCACCAGCTATCAAATGCTGATACAAGTGTGCTACAGCATCTGTACCTTTAATCATTCGATATTCAATATCACTCATACTCGCGTACTCCTTTGCTGCTTTAGCTTTAGCCAATACAGTAGGGTCTTCATATTGATGATCCCCTTTCACTTCCACAATGACGTATTGACCATTTTTCAATTGCACCAAGAAATCAGGATAGTAGTTTCTAAGAGCATAAGAATCTGGATCAATATATTGGAAGTAAAACTCCGTTTTTGATTTATCAGTAAACATACCCGTAAAGTAAATTTTCTCTACACCTTCATCCTTTAATAAATCCCAAAATAATGCGTATTCTGGATTCGAATCGAAACTATAAGTATCGAGATTGAAGCTTTTATCTCTCAATTCTGCTTGAGTATTTGCATAAAAAGCTATACCACCTTTACCTTCAGAGATTTCATAGAAAGATAAACCGCCGACTGTAGGAGGTATGATCAGCTGAACCTCTTTCTCGATCGTCTCTTTCTCAACTTCCGTATCGTAAATAGCATTGAATAGTCTTGGGATCACAACGTCATATAACAGCTCATTGAACGCATTTACACATTCTAGAATTTGCTTTAAACCTTCTTTAGTTTGATCAAGCATAATCTCGATACGAATGGGACTAATGTTCAAGTAACGTGATATCTCAGCAACTAGCGTCAAAGCCGAATATTCAACTTTAGTCTTCTCACTCGTCCGATCTGTCGTCTTACTATATTGAGCTGAATTAAAGTCTCTGGCTTCGAGGTTTGTCGTAGTCACTTGGATGATTTTGTAATCTTTAGTTAACTCATTCCAAGCATCTGTATTTGATGGATCAAGCTCAAGAGCAGTGCCTTTTACAAACTCTTTCTCTTTTAGCTTAATGGTTTGCTTAACATGCTTAAGTTTGATTTTGACATCTTCCCGAACATGAACATTAAGCATATTCTTGGTCTTAGGCTGAGGATCATTAAACTCTGAAGCCGTCATTCTAAAGTTAGCCTGAAGCTCAGCATCAAGGATGTCATAGTTCTCTTTGCTTAGGTAAATCGAACCCGTATATTGTTGTTTGCCAATAGAACGCAAGCAACGCATCGTTGCCTGAAGCACAAAAACTTTAGACTTTGGTGAACGATACATTGCTACGCCAAACAAAGAGCGACAGTTCCATCCTTCTCGGCCTTTGTTCACCAATAAGATGAATTGCTTCTCTGCTCCTTCCGTACCTACAACATCGAGATTATTGAAGTTACGAATATCATCCGACTTGGTAATTTTGTCATCACCAACGTTCACCAAAATCTTATCAGCTGATATACCATGTTCTGCCAACTGACGTTCTAACTCAGGCTTCAACTCTTCTGTAAGTTCTTCAACTGTTGACGCAAAGAAAGCTAGCTTCGGCAATAACCCTTCAGGCTTGATATCTTTTGTCGCATCTAAGAAATCTTTAACAGCGATCTTTACAAACTCTTCAGTACGTGTCGTTGTATAAGAGTGTACTGCTGGGCTTTTTAGATAATGTTCCTGAATCGCATTTTTTAAGTTAAATGCATAGACCACTTCAGGAAGGACATCCTTACCTACATATGGTGTACCCGTATAGTTGAAACATGCAACAACCCGAGTGCCAGCTTCATTCAAATTCTTAGCAAGCTCATCGATCGTTCGACGTAAACTATTATCCGTCTTTGTCGTACCACCCATCATGTCTTTTTTCAAAGCTTGACCAAAGGAGTGGTGCGCTTCATCGACAAAAATACCGAGCTGAGGCAGGCGTGATAGTTTCTCAAAACGTTGGTTTGTCTTTAGGTCATCTTCATTGGCTGGGAGACCTAGATCACCATAAAGCTCTGCGAACGCGCCGTAATCAGGTTGGCTGTTTTCAAATAGTTGCTGTGTCGCTGTCTTTTCAGCATGTTGACGCTTCAAAATAATTTTTTGCGTATTCGATACAATCAAATTGAACTTAGAGCCATCCATCGTACTAAGCGAAGTACCAGCTTCATCAAGGAAGTGAAATTTTAAGTTCGCATCAAAAATACCCACATACTCTTTTGGCACAACTTTTGAAATATCAAAGGATTCAATTTCTCGAAGAGACTGTAATACGGTTTTGTCAGGCGCAAAGATCAAAGCGTTATGACAGTATTTTTCATCCTTTGGCCATTTATTTGCTAATAGGAATTCATAGAAAATACACGTCGCCATGAGTAAGGTCTTACCCGTACCCATGGTCAATGCAAAGATATAGTTAGGATAATCACGGCTATTGGATTTCATAGCCTTTAAGATTTTTTCGTAGTTGATAACAGTATTATCAACTTCGGTCTGATCTAAACCTAAACTACCCTGAATCGAATCTTGATCAGTGACATTTGAAACCTTACGCCCTTCAAATTTATTTTGGCCTTTGTACCAATCTTCAAAGAGTTTTTCGACTTTGTCATTGCCCAAAAACTCTTTTAAAAAGATGTAAATTTCTAGGGCTTCAAACTGAGGACGACGTAGAAAAGCATCCCGTCTATTCGCTGGATGGTTATAGTCTAAGAACTTCTTGGTTAATAGCTCTCGACAAAGTAACAATCTTTCATACATAAATTGTAAATAATCATCATTTGCCCAAATATCCGTATACTGTTTTTCTTCAAAAACAGATTGATCATTTTCTGCTTTACCAGCCCTTAAACTTACTTTTTTCTTATAATCAGCTTTAGAGTCAAACGGTGGGTCAATATAAATCAAATCCACTTTGCCACGGAATTCACGTAGCAAGTGTGACATGACCTGAAGGTTATCTCCCCAAAAAATCTTATTCAGCCAACCATTAACCGCTTCACCATGTTGTTCTTTTAATTGTGCTGGGTAATAGCGAGTTGAAGTAAAAGGGCGCTTCCCTTTCCAGTTCAACATCGGGAAGCCTTTAATTGGCTCAAACTTAAATACACCCTCTTGAGGGTTTTCTTCAGGCAAATCTAAAGTATTATTTTCAGTTGTCATTTAAAGACTTTCCTTCACAAAATTCCAATTTTTACGGTCACAGTAAAAACGCATGTCACAGTTGGGGCAAAGCTTATCAGGTCTACATGTCATCCCATAATCTTTCGCTTCAATACGAGACACTACTTGATCAAACTGTTTCACCGTTCTCTCAATCTGTTCTATTTTTTTATCAAAACTGACATACGGAGAGCCATCTGATTCACCCGTATAGTACAAGTGCATACGGCTTACGGTCTGTCCTGTCTTCTCTTCCAACAAGTGCGCATAAAGCTGAAGCTGACGTTGATACGTTTCCAATCTAGATTTCTCTTTCTCTAAATCAGGCTTACGCTCAGATTTAAAATCAATAATCTCAACTGTTCCATCTTCCCCTCGGATTAAATCAATACTACCCTTCAAGATGTATTGATCTTTCACCAAGGAAATCTCAACTTCAGCTTCCTGCAATCGATGTAACTGCTGTTTCTCACGATCGTAGTAGTTAAGCACATGCTTCTCAATGGCCTTGATGGTACTAGGCGCCAAGAACTGTCGCTCTTTTTTTGATAAATAAATGTAGTTTGTATTTAACCAACTTTGAATCTGCTCGTGAGTCACGAGATGACTTTCGTTACGCAATACTGCCTTATGAATATCTTCAATCGTTTGATGCACGAGCGTACCAAAGATCTGAGCACCCGCTCGAACAGGATGAAACTCAAGCTCTTTAAAGAATCTATACTGCTCAGGACATGCTTCAAATAAGAGAATATGTGAAGTAAAAGCGTACTCGCGCTTCAAATTCATCTCTTTGACTTGAGCAAATTGAATTTGTGATAAATCAAGCTCAGGATGTCTCCAGTTCACGAGGCCATCTACAATTGGCTTAAAATATTTGGATGGTGAAGCTCCATGACCCGTTTTAATTTCAGCAGATAAAACTAATAAATTTTGTGCCCGAGAAAATGCCGTGTAGTACAAACGCCAAAAATCAAAGTTCTTGATTAAGTCGAATGGCTCATAGGGTGGCTTATTAAAATAATTATTCTCTAGGGTCTCATCGAGCTGGCTATGACTCTTACGAGGCACACCTTCTAAACTACAAGTGATCACTACGGGATATTCCAATCCCTTCGATTGGTGAATTGTCAGGAAGGATACACAGCCACTTGGTGCATATTCAGAGTCATCTTCATACTCACCAATACCACCATCCTTCAGGAATCTGAAGTATTGATTAAATAAGTCTGTTAAATTTTTATCGATAAACTCTTTTGAAATGACTGTTACATAGTGCAAATATTCAAACTTAGCTAATAGCGATGAAAACTTAGATAAGTTCCGCGCAGCACGACCTTTATCCAGACCATTTAAAGCATCATCAGAAAAATATTTGCTAAATAATGGAAATTGCAAGGCTTGATAAAATAAGGCTGTAAACCCATAGATGAGTTAGCAGAAATAGAATCAATCACTAAATTTCCAATCCTGTGAGTCGCAACTTCGTAAAAGTGTTTAGGTTCACCCTCATCCCACTCGACCACAATTTCACTGATAGGATTTTTTCTTGCTGCAATATGTTCTAAACTCAATTTGGTCGCATTATCCTTAGGCTTTAAATAGTGTTTCCAGGAAAGATGCTCTACTTTACGGCCGGTTTGTGAACGTAAATAATTTTCATAACGCCAAAGAATATACGTAGCATCAATACGGTTTTGATTATAGAAAGTAGGACTTTCTATACTATTACTAAATCTATTTTCCATATCCCACCACGAGGACATCGAGAATAATAAAGCTTGCAATTCCATATAGTTACCATCGAAATCTCTTGCCTTAGCATACAGTGTTGATAAACCAGCATCTGAGCGAATACCACTTAAAGCATATCCTCTCACTGCAAACACTTCCATTAAACGCGCAGCTAAACAAAATTGATCTTTCTTAGCTGTTCTATCCAACACAAATGTTTTAATCACAAGAGGCCAGAATACCGCCATCTTTTTGACCATCAGCAGGTGTGTGAATTCAGTATAGGTATCAAGACTATTGAATAGTTTTGTGAAAACTTTGTATGTTTCTTCAAGGTTCGATACAAACTCTATTACCCAATCTTGAATGAGTTCAGGCTCCATCTTTTGAATAATTTTTTTGATTAATTCTTTAGGGTGTCGCCATTCATCCGAATGCCAATTCAAATAACTTACAGCGTGATATGAAAGAATTGAGTCTTCACTCGGAATAAGCTTATTTTCCAACTGTCTTTCAATGTGGCGATAAATATTAGAAAAATGGGTTTGTACGACAGACAGACTATCATTCGGGTTTTTAGCATGCAGGTAAACTAAATGCATTAGATAGCTTTTAAGCGCTTCTAAATCAGTTACCGCTCCTTCGGGAAGCGGTAGATCGGAGGTGGTTTTTTGCGCTTTTAGTAAGATTGGATATTTCGTGGAAATATCGATGTGATGGATTCAGTCATCGGTATAGATCTGAAAACGTCGTGTGCCTGCTTTGCTTTGCGGAAACTGCTCAAGCATTTCTGGGTGAAGTTTAAGTAAGGCTTTACTGTCTAAACTGATTGAATCTTTGGATTTCTTCCACGTTACTGAACCATTGGCAAAGGTTGCTCGTTCAGCATCCCTCATCAACAGCTGGATTTGATGTTTGGTTTCGTCAAACTTGTTTTGATGTTTTTCAATCTGAAGTTTTTCTTGGATCAGCTGGGTAAACAATTGGTTGGCTTGCTCGTGATGACTTAGGTCTTCAACAGTTAGTGGCACATGCTGCGGATAGAGTTGCTGCAAGGCTTTAGCTGCCGATTCACTGGCATCCACATCAGGCGGTGTATCTTTTTCTACGCAGTTCCAGAAATAACGTTCAGCATTGATGATGTGCTGTATGACCGATTCAGAGCGTGTCACTTTAAAGATTCTGGTTTCATGTCCACAGATCAGCACGCAGATATGGGCTGCCTGATGGCCTGTTACAGCCAGTTGATGCTGCACCTGACATAACACATATAACGGCACACCATCTCGCCAAAGTTTTGCGCCGTACTCTCCTGCTGTTTTGCATTCCAGAATTTGGACTTCATCACTGCCCACAACGGAGTAATCCAGATTGGCAAGCATAAAATGCTTATCAGGATCTGGATGCTGAAGCACTGCATTGATTCTGCGTACCTTGTTATTGGTATGCATGCTGTAGTACTCAGCCACCAATGGCTCTAGTTGCTTGCCCCAATAGAGTGGAGAGACACCTGAACCTTCATCTTCAATCGATTGTTTGACTCGTCCTGTCTTGATCATCCAAAGTTCGAGCATCGACATATAGGGATTCAATCCACAGGCTGCTGCACAATCACTACTGCCAATACCTTGGCGACGAACTTCAAGCCAGTCAGATTGAGTCATATTTTTAGTATTGACCAAGCGTTTTGCTGTAAACAGTTTTGGGGTATTAAAGGGTTTGCTGGCTTGTTGAATGGATGGGTTTAATATTGCTGTATTCATAGCTTGCTTCCTCATTTTATATGGATGGTGGCAAATAAAGGGCATAAAAAAACCACACCCGAAGATGTGGTTTAATTATTTTTAAAATGTAAATTTATCTTTAAAATCTAAATGATAGATCTAACTTTCTATTGAAAAAACTTAACCTTTTACACTATGACACCATGCGTAAAGCCTGTTCTAGTCCACGTTGCTTGATCGCTGCTCCTGCACCAAACCAAGCTGAATCGAGTCGATGATCTGTACTCATGGCACGACGCTCGTGATCGATAAATTCTGTAATTGAACAGAGTAATCCGTAAGTCGTGTCCTTAGATGATGAAAGTGTTGCACCACGTCCCTGACCGTTAAACATGTCCATTGCTTTAGTCATCGCCTTGGCATTTGGCTCAGCTTTTTCCTTGGCATTTGCCTGTGCTGCCTGAGTTGCAACATCACGGTAGAACTGAATAATATTTTCTTCCTGATCTGCAATGCTCATTGTGGTGTTATTAAATACCGCATCAAAGTAGGCTGCGGCTTCAGACTGGGTGACTTTACGCTGACTGAGCTGCTTCATTTCATACATGTGTTCATCCCATGCACGAACTGAAATACCCAATTGCTGTTTGACCTTATCTGCATCAAACTTGGTGCTATGCGGAACTTTCACTACACCTGCACTACTGTTCTGACCACGTAAAGCAATCGCCAAGGTGTTGTTGCAGACGACACGGATGGAAGTAAATTGTGCTGTTGTGGCAAGCGTACCGTCACATGCAGTTGCAAGAAGAATATAGCCATTACTGACATCCTTTCCCTTGAGTGCTGAACTTTGTCCTGTCCGTGCCAATGCCCAAAACTTCTTACCGCCTTTAAGTACGCCTGCTGTTTCCAGTTCAAAACCAGACTGTTCTGTTAGATCACGATAAAACTCTAAGATCTCTCGAGGCTGGACTTCCTGAAAACGTTGACTGACGACTGACAAGGGCGCATGGGTATCAGAACGGTAAAGTACACGCTGTTCTTCATAGGGCATGATGATGCTTTGCCCACGTTCATTCTGTGCCATATAACTGACATCGGATGACTTGATACACCAGTCCATGCCTGCCTGCTGTGCCCAGATTTCAATCGGTTGGTTTTGACTTAAGTGATTGCCAAGTCCATGCCAAGGGGTTTCACCGACATAAGCCATTTGTTCAAGTTGATGTGCCATAGTTTTATTCCTTTTAAATTAAACTGAAATTTGAATGTGTATGAATATGAAATTACTTTGCTTTAGTACGTTTAATGCAAAAAATGGGTTGGAAACTTCTGATAGCAGTTGTGGCAAAAGTACAAACTTTGATGCCGTGGTGTGCTTTGTTCTGTCAATGAATTAAACAAACCACCTAATACTGTTCCTGCAATTCCGCCGACAATTGGTGGGAGGTTGAAAGACTTCGCTACCGTGCTTCCCAAGGCAGCTAATGTCGCTGGTGTTCCAAGGCTAGATAAGGCTGTATTTGCTTGTGATGTACTTGCTTCAATCAACATGATGTTTGTTGATTGACAAAATGGACAGTTCAAGCTCATAGCTCGACTCCTAAATTTGGGGCATAAAAAAGCCTGCTCGATGGCAGGCTTGATATTCATTTTCATGTGTACTCAAAAGAGCTTCATGATTCTCATTAGGATGTTATGTACTTGAAATAATTTAGAATAAGATTGATCTAATCCTCTTTGATTCATTAGATGAAATCTGTATGATAATAAAAAATACAACAGTGAATTTAAAAGGAGGAGACAGATAACCGTTGCAGAATTTTATTTAAAATATAAATCAGATATACCTTTTAGAAAGGCAAATCGCATCATAGTTTAATGAATTAAAATTATTTAAATTTATGATTTCATTAAAAAGCAAACTATAGATAATCAATACTCTTCTTCAATTTAAGGCATTTACAATGGCAAACTTAGAACATGCTATTAACAACTACAAACCTCAATCTGAACTATATGTTCAATATTTTCTAAATCAATATTCAGATAGAGTTCAACTACAATTTGTCAGTGCTCTATATCATGGAAGAACTCATCTTGGTCAAACATCTTTTTGTATTGAAGGAGAACATCCTGCACAAGTAGGAACCCTAAATGCAGACCATATTTCAAAAAATGAATATGCACGTCTTATCTCAGAAAAAGGAAATAATGTAGTTACCTACCTAAATACATTTAGAGAATGTGCTTACAATTCCGATTTTGATATTAATAACCTCTAATTTTTTGGCAAAGGAATACCACATTGAAAGCCATTTTATCCACTGTAATAATTTCCACTTTCTTAATAGCTTGTAGTCAGAACAATCAAACTATTCCTGAAAATACAGATCAGACATCCAACAGCTCTGCTCATAATGCACAATCCAAATATGATCCGTACAGCAAAGAAGACGTTGAAGCCAAAATTCAAGCCTTGACCCAAATCGTAGAAAATGACACAGAGTATTTGCCCGCAGCAGTCAAACAAGCACAATCATTTCTCGACAACTGGGATAAGCATCCTGAAGCACTGACCGCTATGATGGAATCTGATCTTGCTCCCGACAATCCTGAATATAGCAATAATATTCCGATGGAAATGGAGCAACAAGAGGTATCTGTTCGTGCCAGAATAAACAGTCGTGAATCTCAATCAGCATTTAATGTACCTGGAGCAATTGAGTACATTTTAGAAATCCAGTCTACCACTGATCAACCCTTTACTTTAGAGGGACTAAATATTAACCGTGGTCGCTGTGGTTTTTATACAGGTGATTTCTATAGCAAAATTCCTGTTCAAATGAATTATAGTTCTACTGTTTCTTATCTACTGAAATGTCGTGGTGATCAGGTCATTGAAGCTGAAATAATTACAGATCAAGGCAATGTAAATTTGTCATTTTGATATCAGATTGCACAACATAGAGAACACCGCTGATAGTCGTGCTCTCTATTGAAAAATCAATATTTATAAACCTCTTCGGTTTTTCGAATCGAATACACCTTTACCAAAGCTATGCATATAGGCTGAATCTTTCACTCGGGGATGCTGCTGTTCTTTTTCAGCATTCGCCAGATAAGGAACAACGTAATTCAGAAAATTGTGAACTTGCTGATCATCAGTACGATGGATCATACCGATTCCTAAAGTCCCCTTCGCTTCAAATTTCGCCATATAGTCGGAATGGTTACAGTTAAAAGTATGACCATATCCATGTGTAATCTGCTTCCAACACTTCTCTATAGGCCGAACGAATTCTATTCTGGGGAACATGAGCAAGCTGGCGCTCAATGGCATCTGGATTAAACAGATTAGATTCGTTTACGACTGTACTGAATAGAGATCTAAAACCATGTGTGGTCATCCGACCAGCATAGCCCGAACGTTTGATCACAGCTAAAATAGACTCGCTACGCATAGATTCTTTGTTATTTAAACGATGTGGAAAAAGCAGTTCCTGATTATGAGTAAGTCTCAATGCCTGAAGCTCAGCAATCATCATTTCCGTCAACGGTACACGATGCGGAAGTCTGTTCTTCATTCGTTCTTCAGGGATATCCCACTTACGCCCTTCCAGATCAAATTCTTCCCAGCGCGCTTGCAGCAACTCACTAACCCGAACGCCTGTCAGCATGATCAGAATAATGGCATGATGTGTTTGAGCATCACTTGGATATGCTCTTATCTTCCTTAAAAATTCAGGCATTTCAGAGGCAGTAAGCGAAGCCAGGTTTTTGACTCTTTTGTTCTTGAGAGCATAAACAAGATCACCTGCCGGATTATCATAGCGGTATCCATGGGCAATGGCATACTTCATGACCATGCCACAGCGAGACAAGGTACGTTTTGCAATTTCAAGCGAACCTCTTGCCTCAATCTTCTTAATGATTTGCAGAATCTCAGGAGCCTGAATCTGATTAATACGCTTATTAGCAAGAGCAATATAAAGCTCATCCAATGAAGCTCGTACATTACTGATATGTTTGGATGACCAGGTTTCTTTTTGATTATTAAACCAATCTTCTGCAACTTCTTTGAAATAGGGCTTTAAGTCTTCATGCAATACTGAACGTGAGTATCTATGCTTAAGCTCATATGCAAGCTCCCTTGCCTTTTTTAAGCTTAAATCTGGATATGGGCCAAGCGACTCAGACTTACGTTCACCATGGACAGTGACTCGCACATTCCAATATTTTTGACCTTTGGTGGTAATGATAAGGGATAAACCATGTGAATCCGAAAGACGATACTGTTTGTCTTTCGGCTGTGCTTTTCTGCATTCAGTATCTGTAAGTGGCATGCCGATTACCCATAATTGATGTATTAATGTCTGGGTAAATTTTCCCAATATTTACCCACAAAGAGCAAATATGGGGTCAAATGGGATCAGACAATATCGGACAAACAGGCATAAAAAAAGCCTTTAAACATTGAGTTTAAAGGCTTTTTTAGATTCCGATGGATTGCTTCGGAAAGAATTTTGGTGGAGATGGCGGGATTTGAACCCGCGTCCGCCAGCACTACGCCCACGAATCTACATGCTTAGTTATCGTCTATTGCTTTAACCGCTAACAGCCCAACGAACAGGACGTTAGAAGCGATTCCCTAAGTTTGACACCATGTCACGGGACATTACACGGTGCGGATCTGTGTGCGTGCGCTTCGGTCGGCCTCACCAACCACAGATATTTGGTTCGGCGGACAAGCAGCCCTTAGGCTGCTAGAGCGTAAGTTTCGTCGTTTGCGACTATAAAAATGCAAGATTGATTTACGAGAGATAATGCGCTCTCGGCATGCATCATTGAGTTTCATCACCAGCGTCGAAGCCAGAACATCCCCAATGCGAACGCTTACTATAACAGGTTATGCAACTGGACGCTATGTGCTTCACCAATTCATAACATTCCTGTTTAAAGCAAGGTTATGTATATAATGGTATCAATCACAAAAATTTCAAGCAGGAAGTGAACAACAAAATGGATTATTTACTGGCCCTTGATCAAGGCACAACATCCAGCCGTGCCATTATTTTTGACAGCAAAGGCCAGATTAAGGCCAGTGCGCAACGTGAAATTACCATTCGTACCCCACATCCAGGCTGGGTAGAACAGGATGCGCAGGAACTCTGGAATACCCAGATTGGGGTAGCCCAGCAAGCCATGGCCGCAGCGGGTTTGCTGGCACAGGATATTGCAGCCATCGGCCTGACTAACCAGCGTGAAACCACTGTGGTGTGGCATAAAAAAACCGGTAAGCCTGTAGCACCAGCAATTGTCTGGCAGGATCGACGTACTGCCGAATGGTGTGAACAGCAGCGCAAGCTGATGGATGAACATAAGCTATGCAAAAAAACCGGTCTGCGGCTTGATCCGTACTTTAGCGCAGGAAAGTTGGTCTGGATACTGGAAAACCTGCCTGAAGCACGCAGTCTGGCCAATGAAGGCAACCTTGCATTTGGTACGGTAGATAGCTGGTTGATCTGGAACCTGACCCGTGGCGAGCAACATGTGATTGACATGAGTAATGCCTCACGCACCTTGCTGATGAATATTCAAACGCAGACTTGGGATAAAGAATTGCTGGATTATTTTAATATTCCAGCCAGTATATTGCCTACTATTGTGCCTTCTGGTGGACTGATTGGTTACACCGCGGATGGTTTGCTGGGCCGTAAAGTACCCATTTGTGCCGCCATTGGTGACCAGCAGGCCGCCCTGTTTGGACAAGGCTGTTTTAGTGCTGGCCTGGCCAAGAATACTTATGGCACGGGCTGCTTTATGCTGATGAATACAGGTAATGAGCTGAAATACAGCCAGCATCAGTTACTGTCCACACTGGCATGGCAAACGCCACAGCAGCAACCACAGTACGCGCTGGAAGGCAGCGTGTTTATGGCTGGTGCCATTGTGCAGTGGCTACGCGATGGGCTTGGCATTATCCGGCAAAGTAGTGAAGTAGAAACGCTGGCCCGGCAGGTTAAGGATACCGATGGCGTGGTGCTGGTTCCTGCATTTACCGGTCTGGGTGCACCCTACTGGGATAGTGAGGCCCGTGCCATGCTCACTGGCATGACCCGTGGCACCAACCGCTGCCATATTGCCCGTGCTGCACTGGAATCCATTGCCTTTCAGGTGGCAGATGTGCTGGTGGCCATGCAACAGGATGCACCGGCTCCCCTAACAGAGTTGCGCGTTGATGGTGGGGCCTGCTGCAATGATACGCTCATGCAATTTCAGGCTGACCTGCTGGGTGTACCGGTGTTACGGCCAAAACTTCAGGAAACCACTGCATTGGGTGCGGCGCTTATGGCTGGTCTGGGTGTTGGCTTATTTAGCTGTACCCATGATATTGAGCACCTGTGGCAGCTGGATCGCAGCTTTGAACCCAGCATGAATAATGACGAACGCCAGCAGCATTTGTACCAATGGCATCAGGCGGTGAGCAAGGCACGTACTAATAGTTAAAGCATCTGAAGCATGACTTAAGATGGATCATACCGGGCTGGGGCTTTTTTAGCTTTCCACCACAATGCAAAAGCAGGCGGTCATTCCTGACAGCCTGCTTTGCTATAGGGTATCTTTAAGTGACCTAAACCTATAACAGGTTTCTGATTAGCCCTTAAATTTCTGCCATGCATCAAGTGTGGTTTTCTTGCTGTCATCCAGCTTTACCAGTGCGTCGTCCTTGGCTTTGTTTAGCACGTCTTTTACTTCACCAATCGTACCTTGCGCGTCATTCAACAGCTCATTAAAGGTTTCAGTAATTTCATCCTTTAAGGTATTAAACAGTTCAGTGATGTTCTGGCGCGTGGTGTTTAAATGTTCTTTGGCAAAGCTGACGCGTGTATGAACTTCGTCCTGCAAGCCTGCAACATTTTTCTGAATCGTTTCAGAGGCTGCTTCAGCTTGTCCTTCAAAACGGTCCAGTGCACTGGCTGTCACTTGCTTAACTTCATTTAAGGTAGCGCTGGCATTTTCTTTTAGCTGGTCAATTTGCTGAGTCACCTGTTCAGTAGGTGTAGCTGTGCTTTTATTTGCAGTGCTTTTGGCAGCTGTATTTTTGCTAGTCATGGTTGTGCTCCATTAAAGTTGAATCATGTTGCCTCAATATGACACAACGCAAAATTTTAAAAAGCCAAACTGTCGGACAATTATTTGTTTTAGATTAACGGTTTGTTAAACACAACTTAAGAAAATAAATTCTTAATAAAAGACAATGCAAAAATCCGAACAAACATAAAAAAGTACTGCCAGCTTTAAGCTAACAGTACTTTTTTAAACAGCATTAAACCTATTAAAGCCTTTAATTAATGGCAATTACTAGCTTTTAATTTTTTCCAGTGTTTCCTTGGCCTTGGTCTTGATTTCTTCAAGCTTGTCCAGGGCCTGCGCTTTGAGGTCATCAACATTAATGTTATTTTCCTCAAGCTTCTCAAGGGCCTTGGTTTTTAATTCCTCATATTTATCCAGCGCCTGAGTTTTTAGATCTTCCACATGAATATTGTTTTCTTCAAGTTTGCCAACAGCAAGGTTTTTTAGCTCGTCCAGCTTTTCCATGGCCTGAGTTTTTAGTTCAGCCAGTTTATCGCTATTGTTGTCCAGTGTTTCAGTCGCTTGATCTTTCAGGTGAGTAGCCTGCTCTGTCACTTTCTCGGTAACCTGATCTTTTAACTCAGTTGCCTTATCTTTTAACGTATTGACTTGATCGGTAGCACCGGTTTTCAGGCTATCCAGCTTTTCGCTTGCTTGATCGCCTAAGTCACTGGCTTTGCTTTTCACCTGATCTACAATACCCTTGTCTGCTTCGGCCTCTTGCTGTGCTTCTTCACGCTTCTTGGCATTTTCCAGCGCAGCCTCTACCAGATTTTTAGTATGCTCTTGAAATTCGTTTGCGTTGTTATTCGCCATGGTGTTCTCCAAAAGATTAAATATTGAAAATAAAAAAAGCCACAATTTCAATTTAATATATAAACTGCCTTGCCCAATGACTAAGCATTTCTTGTGATGTTTTTATACAGCGATTATCTAATGTGACACTTGTGTAATTAGGCTCCGGCTGTGGTTTGTAATCTGTAGCAAACTGGCAAATGATGCAGTCAAAACCAGCGAAACAGGCAATAAATGTAAAGCAGCCCGCTTTTGTAGGAAAACTGCTCGCTTTACATAGACTTTTAAAACACAAATCCGTACAATATGCGGTTAATTCAAGCGAGAAGACTCAAGGAGACCGTGTTACCTCAACACTGTCTATCATTTGGCACGTCTACTCGCTTTTTTACAGCCCCAATTTTCTGGTTCAAGCTCAGGAGCTCAGTTTTGCGCACCCCTGCCATTTTAGCCCTCGCCGACGGAACGATCTTTCATGGTACTTCTATCGGAGCCACGGGTAGTACGACCGGTGAAGTCGTTTTCAATACTGCCATGACAGGTTATCAGGAAATTCTAACTGACCCCAGTTATGCCAAACAGATCGTTACCCTTACCTATCCGCATATTGGTAATACCGGCACCAATGATGAAGACCATGAATCCGGCCGGGCCAGCCGCGTGTGGGCCAGTGGTCTGGTGATTCGTGACCTGCCGCTGCTTGCCAGTAATTTCCGCTCCTCCAAGCCGCTGGATCAATATTTAAAAGAACAAAATATTGTGGCAATTGCCGATATTGATACCCGCAAGCTGACCCGTATCCTGCGTGATAAGGGTTCGCAAAATGGCTGTATTCTGGCAGGCAATGACATTACCGAACAACAGGCGCTGGAAGCGGCACGGGCATTTGGTGGGCTGGACGGACTGGACTTAGCCAAGGAATGCTGCGACCCGGAAGGCTATGAGTGGACTGCTGGTTCATGGCAACTCAACAAGGGCTTTAGCCAGCCAGAAGAAAAATTCCATGTGGTTGCTTATGACTATGGCTTTAAGACCAATATCCTGCGCATGCTGGCGGATCGTGGCTGCCGCTTAACTGTCGTGCCGGCCCAAACCCCGGCAGAAACAGTACTGGCGATGAACCCGGATGGTATTTTCCTGTCTAATGGCCCGGGTGACCCGGCTGCGTGCGACTATGCCATCGAAGCCGTAAAAAATATTGTCGACAATACTGAAATTCCAGTATTTGGTATTTGTCTGGGCCACCAGATTCTGGCGCTGGCCTCTGGTGCCAAAACCGTAAAAATGCCACATGGCCACCATGGTGCCAACCATCCGGTCAAGAATCTGGACGATGGTACGGTGATGATTACCAGCCAGAACCACGGTTTTGCGGTGGATGAAAGCACCCTGCCTGCATTCTTGCGGGTGACCCATCGCTCGCTGTTTGATGGCACCAATCAGGGCATTCACCGTACCGACAAGCCGGCATTCAGCTTTCAGGGGCACCCTGAGGCCAGCCCCGGCCCGCATGACTGTGCGCCGCTGTTTGACCATTTTGTCGAATTGATGCAGCAGGCCAAGCAGGACGAAACCCTGCAAAACAAATCTCAACAGTCATAATCAGGAGTTTATCAATGCCTAAACGTACAGACATAAAAAGCATCCTGATTATTGGTGCTGGCCCGATTGTGATTGGTCAGGCCTGCGAGTTTGACTATTCCGGTGCGCAAGCCTGCAAAGCGCTGCGTGAAGAAGGCTACCGGGTTATTCTGGTGAACTCCAACCCGGCCACCATCATGACCGACCCCAGCATGGCCGACTCAACCTACATTGAGCCGATCACCTGGCAGACGGTTGCCCAGATTATTGAAAAAGAACGTCCTGATGCGGTATTGCCCACCATGGGCGGCCAGACTGCACTGAACTGTGCGCTGGCACTGGATGCCAATGGTGTACTGGAAAAATACAATGTCGAGCTGATTGGCGCGAGTAAAGAAGCCATTGAAATGGCTGAAGACCGCAAGCTGTTCGATCAGGCCATGCGCCGTATTGGTCTGGAATGTCCGCGTGCGGCCGTGGCCAGCAACATGGAAGAAGCCTTTGAAATTCAGGCGCAACTGGGTTTCCCAGCCATTATTCGCCCGTCATTTACCATGGGTGGTTCGGGTGGCGGGATTGCCTACAACCGTGAAGAATTCATTGAAATTTGTGAGCGCGGTTTCGATCTGTCGCCCACCAAGCAATTATTGATTGATGAATCATTAATTGGCTGGAAAGAATACGAAATGGAAGTGGTGCGTGATAAAAACGACAACTGCATTATCGTGTGTTCCATCGAAAACTTTGACCCCATGGGTGTGCATACTGGTGACTCCATTACCGTGGCCCCAGCGCAAACCCTGACCGATAAAGAATACCAGTTGATGCGTAATGCATCGGTTGCGGTACTGCGTGAAATTGGCGTGGAAACCGGTGGTTCCAACGTGCAGTTCGGGATTAACCCCAAAGATGGCCGCATGGTGGTCATTGAAATGAACCCGCGTGTGTCGCGTTCATCGGCGCTGGCCTCCAAAGCAACCGGTTTCCCGATTGCCAAAATTGCCGCCAAGCTAGCCGTGGGCTATACACTGGATGAGCTAAAAAATGACATTACCGGCGGTGCAACCCCGGCCTCGTTTGAGCCATCCATCGACTATGTCGTAACCAAGATTCCACGTTTTAACTTTGAAAAATTCCCGCAGGCCGAACCTATCCTGACCACCCAGATGAAGTCTGTGGGTGAAGTCATGGCGATTGGCCGCAGCTTTCAGGAATCCATGCATAAAGCCTTGCGTGGTCTGGAAGTGGGTGCGTCAGGTTTTGATGAAAAAATTCCGGTCGGTGCCGAAGGGGCTGAAGACAAGCTGCGCCTTGAACTCAAAGTGCCCGGCCCAGACCGGATCTGGTACGTGGCTGATGCGTTCCGTCATGGCATGAGCATGGAACAGGTGTTTGAATACACCGCCATTGATCCATGGTTCTTGGTACAGATTGAAGACATTGTTAAAACCGAAGAACAGGTTAAACAATTGGGCTTTGCTGGCTTAACCTATGATGTCATGCGCAGCTTAAAGCGTAAGGGCCTGTCTGACTTGCGTATTGCCAATCTATTGGGAATACGCCAGAAACAATTGCGCAAGCGTCGCTGGGATCTGGGCATTCATCCGGTATATAAGCGCGTTGATACCTGTGCTGCTGAGTTTGCTACCAGCACGGCTTATATGTATTCCACCTATGAAGATGAGTGTGAAGCCAACCCAAGCAACCGTGACAAAATCATGGTACTGGGCGGCGGGCCAAACCGGATTGGTCAGGGCATTGAGTTTGACTATTGCTGTGTGCATGCGGCCCTTGCCATGCGTGAAGATGGTTATGAAACCATTATGGTCAACTGTAACCCGGAAACCGTATCAACCGACTATGACACTTCCGATCGCTTGTTCTTTGAACCAGTCACTCTGGAAGATGTACTGGAAATTATCCGCCTTGAAAAACCCAAGGGCGTGATTGTGCAGTACGGTGGCCAGACGCCACTGAAACTGGCCCGTGCCTTGGAAGAAGCAGGTGCGCCCATTATTGGGACATCGCCAGATGCGATTGACCGTGCGGAAGACCGTGAACGCTTCCAGCAAATGATTGAGCGCTTAAACCTGCGCCAGCCGCCAAACCGCATTATTCGCAGTGCTGAAGAAGGCATTGTGGAAGCCGAAAAAGTGGGTTATCCGCTGGTGGTGCGTCCATCCTATGTACTGGGTGGCCGCGCCATGGAAATCGTGTATAACGTGGATGAACTCAAGCGTTATTTACGTGAAGCCGTACAGGCATCAAACGAAGCGCCGGTATTATTGGATCGTTTCCTTGATGACGCCATTGAAGTGGACGTGGACTGTGTGTCTGACGGCACCACAGTAGTGATTGGCGGCATCATGCAGCACATTGAACAGGCTGGCGTTCACTCTGGTGACTCTGCCTGTTCATTGCCACCATACTCATTGTCTGATGAGATTCAGAACGTGATGCGTGAGCAAACCGTTGCCATGGCCAAAGAATTGGGCGTGGTTGGCCTGATGAATGTGCAATTTGCGGTCAAAGGCAACGATGTTTATATTCTGGAAGTCAATCCACGTGCCTCACGTACCGTGCCGTTTGTGTCCAAGTGTATTGGTGTCAGCCTCGCCAAGATTGCCGCGCGCTGCATGGCCGGTAAAACACTGGTCGAGCAGGACTTTACCACGGAAATCGTGCCTACGTTCTTTGCAGTGAAAGAAGCAGTGTTCCCGTTTGCCAAGTTCCCCGGTGTTGACCCGATCCTTGGGCCGGAAATGAAATCTACCGGCGAAGTGATGGGCGTGGGCAAAACCTTTGGTGAAGCCTTCTACAAAGCGGTGCTGGGCAGTAATGACCGCCTGCCGGGCAAGCCAGCCGAGGGCGAAATCAAGCGTGCTTTCCTGTCGGTGCGTGATAGCGACAAGCCACACATTGCCGCCGTTGCGACAAAGCTGAGTGACCTTGGCTTTAAGCTGGTGGCAACTGGTGGGACTTACCGCATGCTGCGTGATCAAGGCATTGAATGTGAGCGTGTGAACAAGGTGACAGAAGGCCGTCCGCACATTGTAGACCGCTTGAAAAATGGCGAGATTCACCTCATTATCAATACCACTGAAGGTAAACAGGCACAGCAGGATTCATTCTCAATCCGCCGTAGTGCCCTGCAAGGCAAGGTGTATTACACCACCACCTTGAGCGGTGCTGATGCGGTGTGTCAGGCCGTGAATATTCAACTGCCAATGGACGTTTACCGTTTGCAAGATTTGCAAAACATCTAACAGCGTCTAAAGGGTTCCGCTACTGTTTAGTGGCGGAGCTTTTTTTTTAGCGCAGTATTTATTTTTTATGCTGAACACAGGTGCTGTACCATTTAAAAGGACATGATTATGCAACGCTATCCCATGACCCCACAGGGTGAACAAGCCCTGAAAGACGAGCTACAACGTTTAAAATCCGAAGATCGTCCACGTATTATTGCGGCAATTGCTGAAGCACGGGCGCATGGCGACCTGAAGGAAAATGCGGAATACCATGCGGCCAAGGAACAGCAGGGTTTTTGTGAAGGCCGGATTCAGGAAATTGAAGCCAAGCTGGGTGCCGCTGACGTGATTGAAGTCAGCAAGTTGCAACAGGATGGCCGGGTGGTATTTGGCGTGACGGTTGAAATTGAAAATCTGGATACCGAAGAACGCCGCAGTTATCAGCTGGTGGGTGATGATGAAGCCGACTATAAGATCAATAAAATTTCGATTAACTCCCCGATTGCGCGTGGCCTGATTGGCAAGCGCGAAGGCGATGAAGTGAAGATTCAGACACCTAAGGGTGAAGTTGAATATGAAATCATGAGTGTGAAGTATCTGGGCTAATCGCCAAGAAATTTGAATGCTCACACAAAGGCTGCCAGTAGGTGGCCTTTTGTTTTTACAAAATGTTGTGCTTAAAATTAGGCCTGAAATAAAAATTAAATCACTGGTTGGTTTAACCAATAAAAATAGTGTTCAAAAACCGGTTGTCCTTTTTTCAGGAAAATCCTATATTCAACCCATGGCTAATTTAATATTTTGCGAGCTGACTGTTTTTGACCACGTACAATGCCGTGGCGAACAGGCTTGCCTGCACATGAGCCAGCCTAAACCCAAGAAACAGTTGCTGATCTGATCGGGGCAACTGTTCCGTCAGATGAGTGACGGAACAGTGCGATGCCCTGCTGTAACAACCCCCACCCATCTGATGTTTCCTAAGCCGGTCAGTATTGCTTAGAGAACACTCATGACTTTTGATTTTTCCGGGATCTGGATCCCTCTGATTACTCCATTGCAAGCGGATGATGCAAGTATGGATGCAGGTGTAGACCATTCTGCCCTGACGCGACTGGTTGAACAGTATCGAAGCAGCGGCATCCGTGGTTTTGCCAGCTTAAGCACCACCGGTGAAGCATCGTTACTGTGCTATGAGGAACAGGATGCAATCCTTGGCATAACCTTAAAGGCAGCCCAAGGCTTGCCAGTAATTGCCGGGCTGACTGCCAACACGTTTGTGCAAGCCTGCGAGCGTATCGCTCAGCTTAGCCAGTATGACATTGCAGGCATTATGCTAAGTTCGCCCAGCTATATCCGGCCCTCGCAACAAGGGCTGGTTGAGTATTTTATCCGGTTGGCTGATCTTAGCGAAAAACCACTGGTGATTTATGAAATTCCTTACCGTACGGGTGTGCGGCTGGAGTTGCCATCCTTACTCGCTTTGGCGCGGCATCCCAACATTCAGGCCATCAAGGATTGTGCTGGTTCACTGGCAATCACGCAGGCACTGATTGAAGATGGCAATTTGCAGGTATTGGCTGGTGAAGATTTTAATATTTTTAATACCCTATGCATGGGTGGACATGGTGCCATTGCAGCCGCAACCCATATCAGGCCGGACTTGTATATCAGCATGATGCATGCCATTCAGGCGGGCGAGCTGAACAAAGCGCGGCAGATTTTTGCCAGTGTTAGTCCGTTAATGCAGCAATTGTTTGCCGAGCCTAATCCTGCACCGCTCAAAGGATTACTGGCACAACAGGGGCACATTGCCAATCAGTTGCGCTTTCCCCTACTACCCCCCTCTACAGCGTTGGTTGAACAATTAAGCAGTCTGGCTCAACAGCTTATCCCGAAAACCTGATTTATCCTGAACAAAGCAAACCGATTTAACCGTTCGGATTAAACCAAACGCTTAAATAAACACTTTAAACTAGAACATCCTGAACTGGCGTATTGCAGCCAGTTCATATTTAAACTTCATACCTCATTCAATAATATAAGCTGCATCTTGTGGCAATATTCTAGGCTGGAATTTTGGGCACATTTTTTTCAATCCGGCTATCGGGAATCACCCACACTAGCGCCATCGCCAGATAAATTAGCTGAGAAATCCACTCGTGGTAAAACGCCAGCGGGACTGCCAGACAGTAACAGGCCACCGACAGCATGCCTTTATAGTCACGGCCAATGGCAAAGCGCAAGGTGTTGTTTTCTTCATCGGCACAGGTAATGGTATGTACCAGCAGCCAGTAAGCCACCGCACAAGCCGCCAGATTGATGCCATAAATTGCAGTGGGCAATGCATTAAAATGATTTTCGCCCATCCATCCCGTGCTAAACGGCAATAGTGATAGCCAGAACAGCAAATGCAGGTTGGCCCATAGCACACGGCCATTGATATGACGGGTGGCGTGTAACAGGTGATGATGGTTATTCCAGTAAATCCCAATGTATAAAAAGCTGAGGATATAGCTTAAAAACACTGGAATTAATGGGGTAAGTGCATGCAGGTCTGAGCCATGCGGGACTTTAAGTTCCAGCACCATAATGGTAATGACAATGGCCAGTACGCCATCACTAAATGCTTCAAGCCGATTTTTTTGCATCGTTTTTCCATTTATTTTAAACAATGTTGTCTAATCTTTTATCCATTGTTTCAAGAGTTAGGGTTTAGCCAGCAATCCCCAATCTACCAATATCAGTGACAATGCCTTGCCAATTATGAGCTTCTGGACTGCTATTGCATGGCATCATTTAATGATACTGGATTTGTTGCATTGAATATTGCAACTTTCAGGTTCAATCCAGATGGGTGATATCAGGCAATGGAAAAGTCATTTTAAAATCGGTCATTTTAAAAGCCGCCAGCACTTTGGCAGCACTTAAATCAGGGAAATAAGCGGGGTCAAACCACCAGTCTTTTACCTTGGCAATACAGGCATGGCCGCTGGCTGCGGGGGCTGTATAAAACCGTTTGCCCTGCCAGTCCTGTACCAGCGTTCTTAACCGTGCAGGAATAACTGCTGTGCTTACCGGAAATTTAAACCGGCTACGCTGAAATGTAATTCGGGCAATGGGCTGCTGGTCTGGTGTGTTGACCTTGATAGACTCAGCCTGCAATTTTGTTGCCGGGTGATAGTCAAACACCGCCAATTGCTTGGGAATACCCCAGTTGTTCTGGCCATTAATGACTGATGCCATGGTTGACACATAAATTTTATCAATGGAAGGATAGCCTTCTACTACCCCGCGGCTTAGCTGTGGAATATGCAGCAGCTCATCATAAGGCCCTGCATCACTTTGGGTATAATGCGCAAAAATCAGCAACTGAATACGGCCACGCGGCCACAGCTTGCCTAGCTTTGTAGCTGTATTTTTTATAGGTGCATTATCGTCAGGCATCCAGACAGCCACCACATAACCCTCACCAGTTAATTGCCATGGTGCAGGTACAGGCAGTATGGGGTTTTCTGGTTGACTTGTACTTTGAGTTGGCATGGGCGGCTCCGTTTTAATCATTGGTTTATTCATAGCCTATCAACACCAAAAACACGATATCTCAATAGCTTAACTTTTATGGATAAAATAGTTAATGCTGCTTCAAGCTTAACAATACCATCAGGCAGTTTGCTCATGGCGACGTATGCCCAACCAGACAGCAAGCGCCATGCCACTAAGGATAAATCCAAGGCCAGAAACACCTGCCCACGCATAATGCTGGTACATCCATGCCGAGGCCAGTGAACCAAATGCCCCACCAATAAAATAACTGAGCATATAGCCCGCATTCAGGCGGTTTCGGGCTTCCGGCTTGATCTGATAAATAATATTCTGGTTGACCACATGCACCAGTTGCACGCATAAATCGAGCACAATAATGCCAACAATTAGAGCAATCACCGAATGCCCGCCAAAGTACACCGGTATCCACGACAGCATCAGCAAAATACAGCCCAGCGTGGTGGTTTGTGTGGATTTGCCCTGATCAACCATTTTACCGGCCTTGGTGGCGGCCAGCGCGCCAGCCACACCAGCCAGACCAAACAGTCCAATCATAAAGTCTGAAAAGCCAAAGGGAGCTTCGGACAATAAAAAAGCCAGTGGTGTCCATAACACACTAAAGCAGGCAAAAATCAGCCCGCCAATAATGGAGCGCCATAGGAAAACCTTTTCAGTTTTAAAAAAGGTAAAAATAGAAGCCAGCAACTGCAGATAGCTTAATCCGGCACTTTGATGGCGTGCTGGCAAGTTGCGGTACAGTACCACGGTGGTGAGGAGCAGCATGGCAGCCGCACACCAGTAAATGGTACGCCAGTTGCCAAGGTCAGATAAAAAGCCCGCGACCGTGCGGGCCAGCAATATACCAAGCAACAGGCCGCTCATGATGGTGCCCACCACCTGCCCGCGCTGATGCGGATTGGCCAGTGCAGACCCTAATGGGACAATCACCTGTGCCACCACCGAAAAAAAACTGGTAATACTGGTGCCAATAAACAGCATCCAGATATTCGTAGATAGCGCACTCAGCAGTAAGCCACTGGTTGATAACAGCAACATGCTGATAATCAGGCGACGCTGCTCGAACAAATCACCCAGCGGCACCAGCAACACCAGTCCTAAGGCATAGGACAACTGGGCCACGGTTACTATAATTCCGGCACTGGCATAAGAAAGCTGAAAATAATCGGCAATGCTATGCAGCAGCGGCTGGGCATAATAATTGCTCGCCACTGCAATGCCAGTGGTAAAGGCCATCAGCATGACCATGCCACGACTTAACGTAGCTTCTGGAGTGGAACGGTCAGGTATGGGTCTGGATGCAGGCATCGGATGTTTTAATAATAGTGCAAAAAAATTTACAGCAAATTATGCCCGAATTTAATGACAGGACTGTAATTAAACGTGCTAAATCAATTTAATGGCAATGAAACTAAATAGCGATGAAACGGCGATGAAAACTGGCACTTTTGCTTCGTTAATAGCTTAGCATTACCCCATGCTTTAAGCCTTATCACGGTATTAATATTGAGCATTTAAAAATAAAGGCACAAAAAAAGCACTCATGAAAAGTGCTTTTTTAATCTACCATTAATTGGCCCTTGCCACAGGAGGCGTCCTACTTGAACGCCACTGCTGAATTACACAAGGCCATGCGATTGGAGTTTTTGGAGGGTGACCAGTCTGTGCCTGCATTGGATTTAAAATAACCCAGTGGCCCAACCTGTTTAGCCAGCGCCTGACAGGCTTTCATATCAGCATCACTGCCGTCAGCTCCACCGCTAGCCTTGCAGCTGCCACTATTGCAACGCCAGTCCATGCCATTGCCCTGAACATTGCCCTGATGTGCGCTACCTGCGCTGTATTCGACAGGTGCAGCCCACGCCTGGGACATGCCCAATACCAAAAGCCCCATACCCAACACATGTTTGATTTTCATCAAACCACTCCTCTATAAAGGACCGGCATCACACACGGTCCATTGTTTATCTTATACGCTGTTTTTCATTTTATTTCAGTAGTAAATCATTATCCCAGCATACATGATTTGTTACAACTGCTGCACATTAAACGTATCACACTGATTTATATCACCTGTTTTTAGGCCCGTATTAAACCAGCGTGTCCGCTGCTCACTGGTGCCATGCGTAAAGCTGTCTGGTACCACATGACCACTTGCCTGTTTTTGCAGGTAGTCATCACCAATTTTATGCGCTGCATCCATGGCTTCCTGTACATCACCGGGCTGTAAAAACTGGGTGCGCTGCTGGTTACGGTTAGCCCATACCCCAGCAAAACAATCAGCCTGTAATTCCTGCCGAACCGACAAGGCATTACCCTTGCTTTCACTGGCTTGCTGACGCGCTTGCTGCACTTCGCTGGAAATGCCCAGCAGGTTTTGCACATGATGGCCCACTTCATGCGCAATCACGTAGGCTTCGGCAAAGTCGCCGGCCTGATTGCTATTCGGGTTTTCCGCACTGTTTTGCTGGTCACCGCTAATGCCCATTTGCTGACGCATTTGCTGGAAAAACGACAGGTCAATATACACTTTCTGGTCTGCCGGGCAATAAAATGGCCCCATGGCAGACTGTGCTGCACCACAACCGGACTGCACCCCATTACGGAACAACACCAGTGTTGGCTTTTGATACTGCTTGCCGGAACTGCTAAAAATTTGTTGCCAGACGTCTTCAGTATCAGCCAGAATGACACTGACCATTTGCCGGGTTTGTGCATCTTCCGGGCTTTCCTGATAAGGCTGCGATACCTGCTGGGTTGCAGTTTGACCACCCAGCATGGTAAGCGGGTTAATGCCAAACACTTTCCAGACAATCAGGCCCAGAATTACCACCACTATGGTGCCTTTGACACCCAGCCGGGAAAAAATTGCCATCAGAGCAAGCGGGCTGGCACCACCACCGCCAAAACTGCCGCCACTCGCACGTTGGTCATCAACCTGATTACTTTCACGACGTCCTTTCCAGCGCATGATGCACCCCTTGTCTATGGATGATTTTCAAAAAACCATTTTGCAAATTTTGTTTAAGGATCGTTTTTACACAGGCTGGCTATTTAGTATGAATAGCCAGCCTGTAAATGGCGTATACATAACCGGGCAGTCTGGCAAACCCAAACTTAAGATCTAACCGACGACCAGACTTTCTGGCCTAGCGTTACAATGATTAAAACAGCAATACCTGCCACAATGCCTATCAGGCCATTTAGCACAGTGGGTAGCAAGGCTTCAAATAACTGGCCAAATCCCGGAATGCCACCAGCCTGCTGGGCACGGTTTTCAATCCAGTGATGAAACAACGGTACGCCATGCGCAATAATGCCACCACCCACCAGAAACATGGCAGCAGTACCAACAATAGACAGGGTTTTCATTAAATAAGGTGCAAAAATCAGCAAGCCACGGCCAATGCTTCTAGCCAGTTGGCTACGCTTTTTCATCAGGTAGAAACCGGCATCATCCAGCTTGACAATGCCAGCCACCAGTCCATATACCCCGACGGTCATTAAAATAGCGATTACACTCAGCACCAAGAGCTGATCCAGTAAAGGGGCATCGGCCACGGTTCCCAGACTAATGACAATAATTTCTGCCGATAAAATGAAATCGGTACGGATAGCGCCCCTGGTTTTTTCTTTTTCAAACTGGGCCAGATTTTCAATATCCAGCTCTATCTTCTTTTCGGCTTCCGCTGTACCGGATACTGCTTTCTCCTTGCGGTGAAAAAAACTGTGCGCCAGCTTTTCTACCCCTTCATAACACAGGTACAAACCACCCAGCATGAGCAGCAACAGCACGCCCTGCTCCCAGAATGCGCTAATTAGCAGCGCCAGTGGCACTAAAATGACTTTGTTAATAAAAGACCCTTTAGCCACCGACCATACAATTGGTAATTCACGTTCGGCCTTGAATCCGGTCAATTGCTGGGCATTAAGCGCCAGATCATCGCCCAGTACCCCGGCGGTTTTTTTGGCCGCCATTTTGCTCATTAAAGCCACATCATCCAGAATTGTGGAGATGTCATCCAGTAAAGTCAGTAAACTAGCCCCAGCCATCTTGTTCTACTCAATTGGTTAATTAGCGCTAACATAAGGAATTTTAAATTTTTGTTCTATCCATAAATTGCTGTAAAAAGATTATTTTTTGCAAATCCTGCTTAAAGATTTTTCTGGTTAGACCTTCACATTTGGCCTGTAATCCGGCTGGATGCTTAGTGCTCAGGTCAGGTTATTGCAAAATATAGAGGATAAAAGCGCGATGCTATTGACCAAAATCTGCTTTGTCAGTCCATTGCTTGGCCCGATTTTCGGTATCCTGTGGGTCCATCGTAACGCGACTAACCGGGGGATAATAGCGGCGTGCAGGGTGATAAGGCGCTGAACTGGAAGGATATAAATAATAAGTATCCTGGTTAAAATACACATCACTGGTGGCGTTTTGTGGGGCAATGACCTCAACGCGCCGGTTAATCACTGTGGTGCTGGGGGCTTGATAATAAAAGCGTGCAGCAATTTCTGGCCGCTGCCCGCTTGCCCGGTCACTGCGGCGGTGCGTGCTGTAGCGATGATAGCCCGGTGATTCACTAATCACCTGACGGTAGTGCGGTGGTGCTGGCGGCTCAGGCTTGACCCGTCCCCTGTAAATGGCATGGGGCTTTTGCGGTGACTGTTGCACAGCCGAAATACCAGACATCCCAACCAGTGTACTGGCCGCTAGCGCAGGCAAGCTGGTGCAGGCTGCGAAACTGACAACCATTGCAATCAAAGCTGGTTTGTTCAATATTGCACGGGTTTGCATTCTTTTAGCCCATTGCATGTTTTCGGCAGTTTTCAGGGCTGCAATACGTGTGGTTGCTATAATAAGTTTCATGTCAGGTTCGCAGTTATTTTGTAGTGAAAATGGACTATTGTATGCTGTGCTGCTTTAACGCTATTTTTAACTCGGAATTTGCTACCTCATCGGCCTGAGCGCTTAAAGCCATCTTCAATTTAAATTAATTTGGCAAAAGGCACAATTCGCTCAAATTATATACAACAAAAATGGTATGAAGCCTCTACAATACCCGCATATTTGCAGCCTTGGCCTGCCACAATCACCCATTATTATGAAAGCGGAACTGGATTTATGAGCAGTACTACCGACAAGCGTCCCGTTGTTTTAACCGGTGACCGAACCACGGGGCAACTTCATCTTGGACATTATGCTGGCTCATTAAAAACCCGTACTACCTTGCAGGATAGCCATCATCAGTTCTTGCTGCTGGCAGATGCACAGGCCCTCACTGATAACTTTGATAACCCGGAAAAAGTGCAGCGCAACGTATTGGAAGTGGCGCTGGATTATCTGGCAGTGGGCATAGACCCAACCAAAACCACTATTTTTGTGCAATCCTGCGTGCCTGCGCTGTCTGAGCTAACCATGCTGTACCTGAACTTTGTGACGGTAGCCCGGCTGGAACGCAACCCGACCATCAAGCAGGAAATTGTGCTACGCGGATTTGAGCGTGATATTCCGGCTGGCTTTTTGTGTTATCCGGTGGCACAGGCGGCGGATATTACCGCATTTAAAGCCACGCTGGTGCCCGTGGGTGAAGACCAGATTCCGATGATTGAACAAACCAATGAAATTGCACGCCGCATTAACCGTCAAGCGGGACAGGACATTTTGCCGGAATGCAAGGCCATGCTGTCTACTGTCGCGCGCCTGCCCGGTTTTGATGGCAAGGCCAAAATGAGCAAATCACTGGGTAACACCATCGTGCTAAACGCCAGTGATGATGACATTAAAAAGGCCGTCAACAAAATGTATACCGACCCCAATCACCTCAAAGTGAGCGATCCCGGTCAGGTGGAAGGTAACGTCGTGTTTACCTATCTGGATGCCTTTGATGAGTTTCCGGAAGAAATTGCCGAGCTAAAAGCCCATTACCAGCGTGGCGGTTTAGGCGATTCTGTTCTGAAAAAACGTCTGTATGAACGTCTGGTGGCGATGATTGCACCCATTCGTGAACGCCGTAACCAGTTTGCCCAAGACCCGGCTTATGTAATGGATGTGCTGCGCGAAGGCACCCAGAAGGCACAGGTAGTTACTCAGCAAACGCTGGATGAGGTGAAAAATGCACTGGGCCTGTTCCGTTTTTAATTGGCCGGCATTGTTCTAATAAAATGCCTTAAGTGTATTGCTTAAGGCTTTTTTATTTGTTTTATTGCCTGCCTTGATGCACTGGCCCAACGGAAATACGCATAACTATACAATCCATTATTGTTATGTTATAACATAATTATTAAATTAATTCGGGTTTCAGTTATGCAGGTTTTATCATCATTAAAAAGCGCCAAAAAACGCCATGCAGATTGTCAGGTGATTCGTCGCCGTGGCAAGCTGTATGTAATTTGCAAAAGCAACCCGCGCTTTAAGGCCCGGCAGGGTTAAATGGCAATGTGCTGCCAGCATGTGAATTCTGGCAGCTTTAAGGCCTAAACATAGAAAAATGAATGCAAACAGGTTTAAGGCTTAATGGGCAGGCTGCTTGTCCAGCGGCTGTTGATCGAGCTTCAGCGAAATCATTAGCATTACCAAACCACCAATACTTAAACCTACACCCACCCAGATGGGTGCAATCCAGCCATAGCCAGCGCTAATCACTAGACTGCCCAGCCATGCCCCTTGTGCATTGGCAATGTTAAATGCCGAATGATTAAGCGACGCGGCCAGTGTTTGTGCCTGACCTGCCACATCCATTAGGCGGGTTTGCAGGGCTGGCCCCAGCGCCATACCGGTTGCGCCCATTAAAAACAGTGCCACCAGTGCGGTATAAAAATTTTGCATCAGGAACGGGGCAATACTAAAGGCTGCAATCATGCTAAATACAATGCTGTACAGGGCTTTTTTCATGCCACGGTCGGCCAGCCAGCCTCCGACCAGACCACCACTGACCATTCCCAGCCCCCACACGGCCAGCGCCAGCGGCACATAGCGAATACTCACCTGCGTATAATGGGTGAGTAAGGGCGACACAAAGGTATAAACCGAAAATAGCCCGCCAAACCCAATGGCAGCAATGCCCAGCGTGAGCCACATCTGGCGGTTTTTTAGGCCAGCCAGTTCGGTTTGGATGCTGGCACTGGCCGCCATGGCAATTTTAGGCAAAACCAGTGCAATCGCCAGCATGGTGACCGCGCCAATTCCTGCTGCAAAAATAAAACCACTGCGCCAGCCCAGATGCTGGCCCAGCCACGTGGCAAATGGCACACCAATGACCGTGGCAATGGTTAAGCCCAGCATTACATGCGCTACCGCTTGTGCGCGTTTGGCAGGCCCGGCCAGCGTGGCTGCAACCAGTGCAGCCACACCAAAATAAGCACCATGTGGCAAGCCGGCAATAAAGCGCGAAATGACCAGACTGTGAAAATCTGGTGCAAAAGCAGTGGCCGCATTGCCCACGGTGAAAAATAGCATCAGTGCCAGCAACAAGCCCTTGCGTGGTACACGGGCACACAAAATGGCAATGACTGGCGCACCAACCACCACCCCCAGTGCATAAGCGCTAATCATATAACCCGCCACTGGCACGCTGACACCCACACCCTGTGCAATTTCCTGAATCAGGCCCATGGCCACAAACTCGGTGGTGCCAATTCCAAAGCCCCCCAGCGCTAGCGCCACAATAACCCAGAACAATGAATAGGCAGGACTAGACCCAGCAGGATTAACCCGGTGGGGAGAATTTAAGCTCGACATAGGATAGTCAACAGCTTAGGTTCGACATCAGACGAATAAGAACAGACAGATCACCCGGCAGTCGTATTATCCCAATGGGGATTACAGCCAGAAATTGAATTGAAATGTGATTATAGGTGAAGTTTCAGCCTGAAATAGCAGTATTGTTTAACCAAACTAAATTTTTATAAATTCAGATAAAAAGTAGTTAACAATGAAATTAATTTCCCCCTGTTCAAGCCCTTAGCCCAGCATGGAAAATTACCATAACCCATTGGTTTCTTCAGAAATTCATCACTATAGTGCTGCACAGGGTTACATGATACCTGCCTTGATGCTGTGATTTTTCCAGCAGCCAAGCCAGCAGGCATTACCCTGAATCCTTTTATTTTTATGTCAGCTGTATTGTTTGTTGCAGCGTGTTGTTTCTGATTTTTTCGAGTGTGTCTTATGACGCGGCTTTTATCCCTGCTGTCTGTACTGCTGTGTTTTACAGTTGTCCAGCCCGGCCATGCCAAACCTGTTTCTTCCGCTAACCAGTCATCTGCCAGGATGCCTGCCGAGCTGACCATTATTGGCTACCATGAAATTGCAGCCCCACAGCAGGCTTTAATTCCTGACTATACGGTTGAACCGCAACGGTTTGAACAGCAAATTCTGTGGCTGAAAAACTATGGCTTTCATTTTGTCAGTATGGATGATGTGCTGGCCGCGCGTGCCGGAAAAAAAGCACTGCCGCCCAAGGCTGTACTGCTAAGCTTTGATGATGGCTATGTGTCGTTTTATAACCATGCCTTTCCACTGGTCAAAAAATACAAGATTCCAGTGGTAGTGGCGCTGGTGGGCAACTGGTTGACACCCGAAGACAATCAGCTAGTGGATTTTGATGGCAAGACCATTACACGCAACAACATGGTTAGCTGGGCACAATTGCAGGAAATGAGTGATAGCGGTTTGGTGGAAATTGCCAGCCACACCTATGATTTGCATGACGGTATTCTGGCTAATCCACAGGGCAACATGCAGCCGGCCCTCACAGCACGCCTGTATGACGCAGCCACTCAAACCTACGAATCCGATCAGGATTACCGGACGCGTCTGTATAATGATTTTAAGCGCAATAATGATATGTTTATCAGACATGGCCTCAAGCGCCCCAGAATTATGGTATGGCCATATGGTCGCTATAATTCTGTTGCACAGGAGATTGCCAGCCAGCTGGGCATGACAATTGCCTTTACGCTGGATGATGGGCCAAACCTGCCGTCTACCCCACTGTCTGCCCTGCGCCGCATTCTGGTCGACCACAGCATGACGCCTGCCGATCTGGGCTATGAAATCAGCGTTCGAGAGCGGCAATTTACAGACCATAACCGTGCCCAGAAAATCATGCATGTGGATCTGGACTATATTTATGACCCAGACCCGGAACAGCAGGAACGTAATCTGGGCCATTTGCTGGACCGCATTGTAGCCATGCAGGTCAATACTGTTTATTTGCAGGCATTTTCTGACCCGGACGCCAATGGCTCTGCCAACATGGTGTATTTTCCCAACCAGCATGTGCCAATGCGCGCTGACCTGTTTAACCGGGTGACATGGCAAATTCGTACCCGCACGCAGGTCAACCGGGTATACGCCTGGATGCCTTTGCTGGCCTGGGAGCTACCGGACAGTGACCCCGCCTCTACCGATATTGTGGTGGCTGAACCGCACAACAACAGCCAGCATTTGAATATGGGTTACCATCGCCTGTCGCCATTTTCGGCACTGGCACGCCAGACCATTACCGGGATTTATCAGGATCTGGCCAAGTCGGTGCCGTTTGACGGCATCCTGTTTCATGACGATGTGACCCTGTCGGACTATGAAGATGCCAGCCCCAAGGCCAGGGCCCAGTACGAAGCATGGGGGCTGCCGCGTGATTTAAACATCATTCGGAATGATGATACCCTACTGCAAAAATGGACTTCGCTTAAAACCCAGACACTGGATGAATTTGCACTGGGACTGGCAGCAGAAGTCCGCAAGCAGCAACCCAATCTGCTGACTGCGCGCAACCTGTATGCGCAGGTGGCCCTCAAAGCCTATGCAGAAAACTGGTATGCGCAGTCGCTGGAAAATTCGCTACGTGATTATGACTTTACCGCCATTATGGCCATGCCTTACATGGAACAGGCCAAAGACCCGGACGCGTTTTATGCCAATATTGTCAAGCGGGTCAAAAGCTATCCGGAAGGCCTGAAAAAAACCGTGTTTGAGTTACAGGCTACTGACTGGCGCACCAGCACACCCGTGCCTTCTGAGGAAATGGCCAATACCATCAGCAAACTGTATTTACAGGGTGTGCGACATGTGGGTTATTACCCGGACGACCCCATTAAGGGCCATCCCGACCCAGCTATGTTACGGGGTGTATTTGACAGTAAATCCAGTGCAGCCCTGCCATAACTGGTGGGGTCACCCGCTTAATTACCCGAAACTTTCATAGCAACTGCTGCCGGGTTTTGGGTTTTAGTATCTGCTGCTGATGGTTTAACGCCGCATGAGGTGCTGGCTTAGCCCAGATGATGATGTGTAGCCAGCTCAGTAAAGCGGGGAAGCTAGCACTCTCCGCTTTACTTCAACGCAAAGCTTCAAGCATTCCTTGCTCATCTAGCGCCCCTTTTTTCATTTCAGGTTCATGATATTCAGGCTTTTTGCTCAGGCTCTGGCACTTGTGGTAATGCCGGAAAAGCCATATTGACAATTTTGCCATGGCGGTCATAAAAAAACAGGTTAACCTGCGAAGCCTGTGCCTGCTCAACCGCGCTGGTTTCCAGCTCATAAAAATGTGCCATATCACCAGCCTGTACATCCGGCATGGCATGCCGACGCTCATTGTTATAAAAGCGCAGAATATTATAGGATGCCCACCCCAGTAGCATCAGGCCCAAAACCATAACAACAGCCACCAGTACAGCCAGATGCTGGGTAAAACCCTGCTGGTAATCATGAACAATATACTGGTCAAACCGGTGCCAGCCAAACCACCAGGCCAGCAGGCTAAGCAACGGCACAAACAGGTAAAACCACAGGGTTAAGCCTGCTACGGCAATCAGGCCAAATACCCCGCGTTGCGACCAGCTTTGCAAATCCGGGCGGTGAATAAATGCAGGCAAAATCACCTGCTCATCCTTAAAATTTTTATCCATAATGGTTTCAATTGGCATATTTTTCTCTCTAAAACGGGCGAATAAAAAAGTGGCTACCCAGTATCACGGTATAGGTAGCCACCTATATTTAAGTTTTCCTATTTATACCCGCAGGCCACGGTCAGGACTTTCCCAGCGGGCCCGTTTTTTCGAGCGCTTGAGCAGGGCTTTGGGTAAGGCCACCACGGTGGTGAGCATTGATAAAATCCAGTACAACAGCGGATACCAGATAACCCAGATATAGTTGCGTAATACCCGGCCCTGATCGTAGCGACGATCCATCCATAGGCTGACCAAAAACTGCACCAGACAGGTTAAGCCTAAAAAAAGCCCATATACTTGCGGTAGAATACTGGCGACATACCATTTTTCAGGCAAATCAAACAGTAAGCCTGCAAAATACAATATAAAAATAATCAGCATGGCATAAGACCAGCCGACGCTAAGCAGGTATTCAAACGCCACGCCCCAAAAGCGGCGCGACTTCCAGTGAAACAGGGCCTTGCCATATTTAAGCAGGACTTCCACCCCACCCTGTGCCCAGCGCAGTCGCTGGCTCCACAGGCCTTTTAAGGTTTCCGGCATATACAGGTAACACAAGGCTTGTGCCTCATAGCGGATATCCCAGTGATCCAGTTGCAGGCGCCATGAAATATCAATGTCCTCGGTGACAATGTTTTCACTCCAGTAGCCTACCCGGTGCAAGGCGGTTTTACGAAATCCGGCAATCGCGCCCGACACCGTAAAAATACGGCCATAGGTACGCTGCGCCCGCTTGATCAGCCCAATAATGGAAGAAAACTCACCCACCTGAATCTTGCCCAGCAAGCTTGAGCGATTAATAATGCGTGGATTCCCGGTTACTGCGCCTACCCGCGGGCCACTGAGCAAATGATCCATCATCCAGTGTACGGTATAAGGATGCAGCAAGGCATCGCCATCAATACACACCAGATATTCGTACTTGCTTACCAGCGCCCCCGCCCGTAATGCAAAGGCCTTGCCCTGATTGTTGGCCAGATGCACGATGCGAATGCGGGAATCCTGTTTTGCCAATTCCTCGACAATCTGTTCCGTCTGGTCGGTACTGCCATCATTAATCACAATCACTTCAATATTGGGATAACGGGTAGCCAGTGCAAAACGGATGGTGTCAGTAACATGCTGTTCTTCGTTATAGCAGGGAATTAAAATGCTACAGCCGGGTGCTGTATGGTCAAAAGCGGGCAAGGCTGGCCGGTGCCATTCACGGCGCAGGTAAAACCAGATTCCGCCAATAATCCATAGCCATGCCATCAGCAAGGGATAATAAAACGCAAAGGCAAACAGCGCATTGCGCACCGATAGATTTTGCAGCCAGTTCAGGGCATCAATAAACATACGCTATACTCGATAAATGGTTTTTATTGTGGTTATTCATCAAAATGCACCGCTCAGGCTTAGCACCCCATAGGTACGCTGCTCGCGATTGCCGTCATACACCTGACTGCCCCAGCCAACGCCATAGTTGATTTGCCAGGTACGGCTCAGTTGCCACTCATGCTGATATAGGGCATTCACATAATTTTCACCCGAAAAGCCAGCCTGTTTGCTTATGCCAGTACCCAGCTCAAAATGCTGGTTGAATGACTGCTGGTCTTCACCGCGCCAGGTTAGCCAGTCATGATCCAGATTCACGCCGTAACTGGTGCTATGCTCAGGATTAAAATAATTGCCACCGGGCTGGCTGTTTTTTTCATAAAAAGCCTCTAAGCCTCCAGTGGTAATGTGTTTTTCATTGGCAAACAAGCGCTGATTAACTGCACCAAAAAATGACTGCCGCAGGTTGCCATCGCTAATATCCAATGCCTGATAGCCAAAAGAAGCACTGCGTGATTCATGCTGGCGCCAGTCCACACCCGCCTGATAGCCCTTGGCATCCAGTCCGGCTTCCAGCGCACGCAATGGAATTTGCGCAGAGTTATGCTCATAACCTAGCCGGTAACGCCAATGGTCATTGAGCCAGTGACCCCAGCCGACACTAACGCCGGTTTTCTCATCTTTAGTTTTCTGGTTGGCTGCATTCTGGCTGTCCAGTTGCTGATTTACCAACAGCCATGCACTTTTGCGTTCCTGTTGCCACTCTGCACCCAGACCCAGACGCTGGTCACGCTGACTGGTGGGCTCAAAGTCGGCCCAGCGATCCTGATAATCGGCAAACATGCGCCAATTGCCAATCATCTGACTGTCCAGCCAGGGACTATTAATGCGGGTGTGCCATTCACGGTCACGGCTGCCATTTAGCTGGTTTAAGGTTTGTTCATCTGCTTCACTGTGGCCAATCCTGACATCACTTTGTACAGTAACGCGCTGGCGATCCTGCCACTCCTGCTGACCTTTAAGCACGCCACTATTTTGTGGGGTTTTTTCTCCAGCCTTTTCCAGTGCCTCCTGCCAGCGTGGGTAATCCTGCAAGTCGCGGGCATTGCTGGCATGGGTTAAATCCAGCGCAACACTATGCGGGGCTTTGGCATAGGCTTGCTGTACCACCTGATCAGAAGCCTGTGGCAGGCCACGCCAGTTCAAAATAGTGGCATAGTCATTGGCAAGGCTGGTATTGTCCGGATTTTGCTGCACCAGTTGCTGTAACCTGGCTGCGGCAATGTCCAGCCGGTTACGGTAAGCTGCATCCAGTGCCAGCACCTGTTCTACCCGCACCCGGGCTTTTCTGGTTTCATCATCCACACCAGCAAAGCTTGCCCCTGAAAACTGCTCATCCAGCCTGGCCAGTAATACACTGGCTTGCGTGTATTTTTCCTGTTCAATAAGTGCATAGTAGTCGGCAATAAACAGCTCAGCATCCGGCTGCGGCAAATTGTCCAGCAAATACTGGTAAATCTCATGGGCCTGTTGCGGCTGCTTGAGCGCCAGATAAGCATCAGCCACCGCACGCTTGGCATACGGCTGTAGCTGGAACTGCTCACTCACTGACAGCTTCTGGTACAGGTCTATCAGCTCCGGCATGCGCTCACGCACCCGCAAGGTATACAGGTAATCATTCAACAGCGGTAAATATTCATTCTGGCGTTTATCCAGCTGATCCAGTGCCTGCCGCAGTGCCAGCAGATTCCGGTCTATGAGCTGAGCGGCCTGCTGGTACTGGCCCTGTGCTTCAAGCTTATCCTTTTGTTGTAATGCCGTTTGCAGGTTCAGGCTCAGCCAGTCTGCCTTAACAGGCCAAACCGTATTTGCCTGAAAAATATCTGGATACTGAAGCGCCAGTTGATAAGCCTCGTCAATCCGGTTCAGGTTTTTCAGGGCAACAAGCTGTTGCTCCAGTGCCAGCCGGTGCCTGGGTTTTAAGGCCAGTGCCTGCTGGCTCGCGGCAATCGCCTGTACTGGAAAACCTGCCAGACGCTGTATATAGGCCAGTCGTGCATACTGGTCTGCATTAAGCGGCCCTGATTGTTGTGTATTGCTCAGCACCCGGACCAGTTGCTGCACCACTTGGGTTTGTCCTGCTTCGGCAGCCAGTGTGGCGTAATACCACTGGTCAAATGGCAGCGTCCCCATGGGCTGCGGCTGTCTATACATTTGCCGGGCAAGCTCAAATGCAGCCTGTGACTGGCGCTGGTCTCGCAAGGCATCCAGCCATGATTTATAGGCATAAGAAGGGATTTGCCTGACCCGTGCATTTAGTTTTTCCTGTCGGCTCAGCTGCACAATATCGGCATTACGGGCAGCCAGCCGAAGCACCACGATTAAATCGGCAGTAATACCCATATCGGCCGGGTCTTGCTGATGCAGTTGCCTAAGCTGGGTAATTGCGGGTTCAAACTGCCCCTGACTGGCCAGCCTAACCGCCTGCTGGCGTGCCAACAGCCGCTGTTGGGTCAGTGCCAGTGTATGCGCAGGCTGTAGGGCCAGTGCCTGCGCTGCGCTCGCCAAACCCTGAGTGTCATTACCTGTAAGGCGGTGAATATAAGCCAGTTGTGCGTACTGATCCGCTGTGTGCAGGCTTGCCGGATCAATGCGCTTGACCATGGCATCGGCACTGCTGGCCTGACCGGCCTCTGCGGCCAGCGTGGCATAATACAGCGGCTCAAGCGGCGGTACTGCCCCTTGCCGTACAAGCTGGTGCGCCACCTGATAAGCAAGCCCCGGTTGCTGGCTATCACGCAAACCGCCAATCCATGCCACTCTGGCATACGCTGGCAGTTGCAAGGCCCGCTGATGCAGTTGGGTACTTTGGGTCAGCCTTGCAATATCCTGATTTTTTCCGGCCTGCCGTAAGACTACAATCAGGTCGGCTGCTACTTTCAGGTCTTTAGGAGATTGCCGCTGCAACTGCTGTAACGTAGTAATGGCTTGCTTGAGCTTGCCCTGCCTCGCCCGTTGAACCGCCTGTTCACGCTGCTGATTGATATTCATTGCAGCATTTGGCGGCTTGGCATGTAACCTGGAAGATAAAGTAAAACAGCCTATTTCCAGAAAAAATAAACAGCCCAGATAAAGTTTGTTTTTTAATGGATCAGGGTAAGATGTCCCCATAATTTTCTCAAAATTGAATAAATAAATAGTAAAGCTGGCTTTTAAAATCGCTGGCTTCTTTTGCTGTTTATTGTGCTGTTTTATAATTAAGGTTCAGTGATTGTGTTGCCACTTATTGACGGGTTCGCGTAAGCAGCGCCTTAAAAACGTAACTCTATAGAGATTTTAGTATAATTTAAAATAATTTATTTGCTTTTATGTAATCATAAGCTGACAGCAATAAGCGCCAATTTCCTACAAGATTATTTTCATCACCTTAAAACTTTGGCATTAAAAAGAGCGCCGAAGCGCCCTTTTAAACCATTAATCAAACTACAAATTTAAGCAGGGATCACACCATGCCTTTATCTTTAAGTACCTGATACATAGTTGAACCCAGCTCGGCTGGGCTACGGGTGTAGGCCATGCCTGCACGCTCAAAGGCCGCAAATTTTTCCTCAGCCGTGCCTTTCCCACCAGAGATAATTGCACCCGCATGACCCATGCGCTTGCCTTTCGGTGCAGTTACGCCAGCAATGTAACCCACCACAGGCTTGGTCACGTTGGACTGAATATATTCAGCAGCTTCTTCTTCAGCAGTACCACCAATTTCACCAATCATAATGATGGCATCAGTATCCGGATCATCCTGAAACAGTTTCAAGGCATCAATCTGGTTCATGCCCGGAATCGGGTCACCACCGATACCAATACAGGTCGACTGACCCAGACCCAGCTTGGTGGTTTGAGCCACAGCTTCATACGTTAATGTACCGGAACGGGAAATAATCCCAATACGGCCCGGCAGATGAATATGACCCGGCATAATGCCAATCTTGCACTCGCCCGGTGTAATTACACCCGGACAGTTCGGGCCAACCAGACGCGTACCATTACCATTGGTTTCCAGATAGCGCTTGGCTTCCAGCATGTCGATGGTAGGTACGCCTTCGGTAATGACCACAATCAGGCCAACACCAGAATCGACTGCTTCAATAATGGAATCCAGTACAAACGGCGCAGGCACATAAATAACGGTTGCATCAGCCTGAGTCTGGTCAACCGCTTCACGCATGGTGTTAAATACCGGCAAATCCAGATGGGTTGAACCACCTTTGCCCGGCGTTACACCGCCCACTACCTTGGTGCCGTATGCAATGGCCTGTTCAGAATGGAATGTACCGTTCTTGCCCGTAAAGCCCTGTACCAGAACCTTGGTGTCTTTATTAATTAATACGCTCATGCTAATGCTCCTTAGGCTTTCACGGCTGCAACAATTTTTTCCGCTGCATCGGCCAAGCCCTGCGCTGGAATAAGTTTAAGACCTGATTGCTCCAGAATCTGGGTACCAAGCTCGGCATTGTTACCTTCCAGTCGGACTACCACAGGAACAGTTACATTGACTTCTTTTACAGCGGCAATAATTGCTTCGGCAATCATGTCGCAACGTACAATACCACCAAAAATATTAATCAAAACGCCTTGTACCGAGGTATCAGCCAGAATTAGTTTAAAGGCTTCAATCACGCGCTCTTTGGTTGCACCGCCGCCTACATCAAGGAAGTTGGCTGGCTGGCCACCGTACAGCTTGATAATATCCATGGTCGCCATGGCAAGGCCGGCACCATTCACCATACAGCCGATATTGCCTTCCAGCGCCACGTAGTTCAGCTCGAACTCTGAGGCTTTCAGCTCACGCTCGTTTTCCTGTGACTTATCCCGTGCAGCAGCCAGTTCAGGCAAACGGTATAGCGCATTGGAGTCAATACCGACTTTGGCATCCACGCACAGGATTTCGCCATTTTCACGCACAGACAGCGGGTTAATTTCAAACAGGGCAAAGTCATTTTCAATAAAGGCACGATATGCACCTGTCATCACCTTTACGAACTGGTTGATTTGCTTGTCTTTTAAGCCCAGTTGGAACGCGACATCACGCGCTTCAAAAGGTTGCAAGCCCACTAAGGGATCAACGGTTACCTTAATGATTTTTTCCGGGGTTTCTTCGGCTACTTTTTCAATGTCTACGCCGCCTTCGGTAGACGCCATAAAGGTTACGCGGCGGGTTGAACGGTCAATTACCGCACCCAGATACAGCTCACGCTCAACCGGATAAACATCCTGACAAACCAGTACGCTATTTACCGGCTGACCATTGGCATCAGTTTGATAAGTCACCAGACGTGTACCAATCAGATCACGGGCAATTTGTGCCGCTTCTTCTTTGCTTTTGGCAATCTTTACGCCACCAGCCTTACCACGGCCACCAGCATGCACCTGAGCCTTGATGACGGCAAAGTTACCAATCTTCTCAAACGCTTCAGCTGCTTCTTCTGGCGTAGTTGCCAAGATGCCTTCCTGTACCGGCATACCGTATTGCTTAAGCAACGCTTTTGCTTGATATTCATGTAAATTCATTGATAGACCTAACCGTATTGTCGTTGGTTAATTTAAATACTGCATCGCCTGTCATCTTCATTGATAATCAGGCAACGCCTTCGTATTCCAGACACAAAGCCACTTTCCATACTTAAAAAGCCTGAAAAGTAATCCTGCTTACTTCATTTCAAATTTCTTTAAGCCGTGCGCAGTCCATTACTTGCGTTTATGCTGAATGGCATGAATAGCCCGCCCATCTACAGACAGCGCTGCTTCATGTACCGCTTCAGACAAGGTTGGATGTGCAAATGTCATCAACTGCAAGTCTTCCACGCTAGACACAAACTCCAGCGCAATCATGCCCTGATGCACCATGTCACCTGCATTGCTGCCCAGCACGTGCATACCCAGCAAGCGGTCAGTTTTGGCATCGGCCACAAACTTGACAAAGCCTGCTGGTTCGCCAGCAGCCAGCGCACGACCGTTCACTGCAAATGGAAACTGGCCGGTTTTCACCTCAATGCCTTTTTCCTTGGCCGCTTCTTCACTTAACCCCACCCACGCTACTTCAGGGAAGGTATAAATGACACTGATAATAGTGTCATAGTTCACCTGTGCGGCATGGCCATGAATACGCTCGACGGCCATTACCCCTTCTTCCATGGCTTTATGCGCCAGCATTGGGCCACGCACCAGATCGCCAATGGCATAAACGCCATCAATCGATGTTTTGCACTGGTCATCCACTTCCACAAAGCCACGTTCAGTCAGCTTGATGCCAGAATCTTCACTCAGCAGACCTTCGGCATAAGGCTTACGGCCTACGCACACAATCAGCTTGTCAAAGGTTTGTTCCTTGTCTTCACCAGCCTGATTGTATTTGACCACCACCTTGCCATCTTTTACTTCAGTGGCAGTGACCTTGGCATTTAAGCGAATATCAAGGCCCTGCTTGGTCAGCACTTTCTGGGTTTCCTTGGCCAGTGCTTTATCCGCCATGGGCAGGAAACTGTCCAGCGCTTCAAAAATGACCACCTGGCTACCCAGACGGCGCCATACTGAACCCAGCTCAAGGCCAATCACGCCGGCACCAATGACGCCCAGTGTGGCAGGCACCTGATCAAACGCCAGCGCACCCGTAGAATCTACAATCACTGCTTTATCGCCAAGCGTTTCATCAACAGGCGCAACCGGAATATTAACCGGTACTGAACCCGACGCCAGAATCACATATTTTGGCTCAAGGGTTTGCGCTTCTCCACCATCAAGTGATACGAATTCCACTTTCTTGCCAGCCAGCAGTTTTCCTGTGCCTTGCAGCCAGTCAATGCCATTGCCTTTTAACAACTGGGCCACACCACCGGTTAACTGTTCAACCACTTTGGTTTTACGGGCCTGCATGGTACCAATATCAATGCTGACATCACCGGTGCTAATGCCGTGCGCTTGCAGGTCATGCTGGGTAGATTCATAGCGATGTGATGAATCCAGCAGGGCTTTGGACGGAATACAACCCACGTTCAGGCAGGTGCCGCCCATGGAAGGCTTGCCGTTATGGACGCGTTTTTCAATACAGGCAACTTTATAGCCCAGTTGGGCTGCACGAATGGCCGCTTCATAGCCACCCGGGCCACCGCCAATGACGACAAGGTCATACTGTTGTGCCATGTTTTTACTCCTTAACTTGCAAAAAAACAGACTTCTGCAAGTGGCTTAATTTTTTAAAATGGGCAAATAACCACAACGCAATGCCTGCCAGATGGGTGACAAGCACTGCTTTACAGATCACGCCAGACTTACAGGTCGAGCAGTAAGGATGCCGGATCTTCAATAAACTGTTTAATGGCAACCAGGAAACCCACGGCTTCCTTACCATCAATCATGCGGTGATCGTAGGACAAGGCCAGATACATCATCGGCAGGATCACCACCTGACCATCAACAGCCATTGGGCGTTCCTGAATCTTGTGCATGCCCAGAATGGCTGTTTGCGGCGGGTTCAAAATCGGTGTGGACAGCAATGAACCGAAAGTACCACCATTGGAAATGGTAAAGGTACCACCAGTCATGTCTTCAATGGATAGCTTGCCATCACGGGCTTTCTTGCCATAATCAATGATGTTCTTTTCCACTTCGGCATGGTTGAGGCGGTCGGTATCACGCAGGACAGGAACCACCAGGCCACGGTCAGAAGATACCGCCACGCCAATGTCATAGTAGCCATGATAAACAATATCATCGCCATCAATAGAGGCATTAACGGCTGGATAGCGCTTCAGGGCTTCGGTCGCTGCTTTGACAAAAAATGACATAAAGCCCAGACGGGTACCATGACGTTTTTCAAAACGGTCCTGATACAGCTTGCGCATGTCCATAATGGGTTTCATGTTGACTTCATTAAAGGTCGTCAGCATGGCAGTTTGCTGAGTGGCAGACAATAAACGCTCAGCCACGCGCTTGCGCAAACGGGTCATTGGCACGCGTTTTTCTACACGCTCGCCTACCGCCTGACTTAATGCCGTCGGTGCTTGTGTAGCCGCTGCTGGCTGGCTTGATGTTTGAGCTGCAGCTTTAGGCGCGCTGACATGATTGCTCACGTCTTCTTTCGTTACGCGGCCACCACGGCCAGTGCCAGAAATATCCTTGATATCCAGACCCTGCTCAGACACCGCCTTGCGTACTGCCGGGCTTTGATCTGTAGAGGATTCAGCAGGCTGCTGCACATTGCTACCAGCTTGCGGGTCATCCCGTTTTACAATGGGGGTCGCACCGGCTTCAATTTTTTCAACATTCTTGGCAACATCACCTTCACTAACAGAACCAACGCCTGCTTCAAAGGTTGCAATCACTTCGCCAGAAAGTACCGTTTCACCTTCCTGCTTGGCAATATTGCTTAAAGTACCATCGGAAGGTGCCACAACTTCCAGCACGACTTTATCGGTTTCAATATCGGCAATCACTTCGTCCCGCGAAACAGGCTCGCCCACTTTTTTGTGCCAGGTGGCAATGGTGCCGTCGGCAACTGACTCTGGAAAGACAGGGGCTTTAATTTCGGTTGCCATAATTAGGATTCTCCTTGTTGATCAGGCTTACTTGTAGAGTCAAGACCCAGGGCATCGATAACCAGAGTAGCTTGCTGTTTTGCATGTAAATAAGGTGAGCCGCTGGCAGGGGCTGCCGAGGCAGGACGACCGGCATAATTCACCGGAATCAACTGGTCGGGGCGCAGGCTGGCCACATCGCTATAAATCAGGTGAGCAATAAACAGCCATGCACCCTGATTTTGTGGTTCTTCCTGTGCCCACATCACGCGCTCCAGATTAGGATATTGCGCCAGCACCTCGCGCACGCGGGTTTGCGGATACGGGTACAACTGTTCAATGCGCACAATCGCCACATCTTTCAGTTCTTCTTCGCGACGTTTTTCCAGTAAGTCGTAATAAACTTTGCCACCACACAGCACCACACGCTTAACGGCGTTGTTGTCAAGGTTATCCACATCATCAATCACAGTTTCAAAGTAGCCATTGGCCAGCTCGTCCAGTGTTGAGACAGCCAGCTTATGACGCAGCAGGCTCTTGGGCGACATAATCACCAGCGGTTTACGGGTTGGCCGTACTACCTGACGACGTAACAAGTGAAAAATTTGTGCTGGCGTAGTGGGTGTACACACCTGCATGTTGTCTTCGGCACACAATTGCAGGAAACGTTCCAGACGGGCACTGGAATGTTCCGGACCCTGCCCCTCATAGCCATGCGGCAACAGTAGCGTCAAGCCACACAGACGCTCCCACTTGGTTTCACCAGAGCTAATAAACTGGTCAATAACCACCTGTGCACCATTGGCAAAGTCACCAAACTGGGCTTCCCACACAATCAGGCTGTTTGGGATGGTAGTGGCATAGCCATACTCAAACGCCAGCACGGCTTCTTCAGACAACAGGGAGTCATAGAGCGCAAAGCGCGGCTGGTTTTCCTTGATATTACACAGCGGAATGTACTGGCTGCCATCAGTCTGGTTTAGCAATTTGGCATGACGGTGTGAGAAAGTACCACGGCCGACATCCTGACCCGTTAGGCGCACCAGATAACCTTCATCCAGAATACTGGCATAGGCCAGCGTTTCAGCAGCGCCCCAGTTCAATGGTAGGTTACCAGTCTGCATTTTCAGGCGGTCATCAATAACTTTTTGCACCTGTTTTTGCAGCACAAACCCTTGCGGGAGCTGTGCCATTTTCTGGCCTAGCTCTTTTAAGCGGTCAAGTGAAACACCTGTATTCCAGCTATCTTCCAGTTGATGGCCCACATAAGGCGACCAGTCTACATACAGTTTCTTGTTAGGTTCACGCACCAGTGCATTGGCCACATGCTGGCCAGCTTCCAGTGCCGAACGATAGCTTTCAATCATGTTGTCTGCTGCGCTACGGCTTATCACCTCTTCCTTGATCAGCTTGTCAGCATACAGGGTCCGCGTGGTTGGCAGCTTGGCAATAACCTGATACATCAGGGGCTGGGTAGCGGAAGGCTCATCGGCTTCGTTATGACCACGACGGCGATAGCAGAACAGGTCAAGCACCACATCCTTACGAAATTCCTGACGGAAATCCAGAGCCAGCTGGGTAATGAAAACCACCGCTTCGGGATCATCACCATTCACGTGGAAAATCGGCGCCTGTACCATTTTGGCAATGTCAGTACAATATTCGGTTGAACGCGCGTCTTCCTGATTGCTGGTAGTAAATCCAACCTGATTATTAATAATCACATGCATGGTGCCGCCCACGGTATAACCACGGGTTTGTGACATCTGGAAAGTTTCCATCACCACGCCCTGCCCGGCAAAAGCAGCGTCACCATGCACAATAATTGGTAGCACATCGTCACCACCAATATCCTGACGGCGCACTTGACGGGCACGTACCGACCCTTCAACCACAGGGCCTACAATTTCAAGATGGGATGGGTTAAACGCCAGCGCCAGATGAATTTCGCCACCGGGCGTCATCACATTACTGGAGAAGCCCTGATGGTATTTCACATCACCAGAACCTTTCTTGTTAAAGGTCTTGCCTTCAAACTCACCAAACAGCTCAGCCGGATTTTTACCCAGAATATTAACCAGCATATTCAGGCGACCACGGTGTGCCATGCCAATGACCACTTCCTTGGTTCCTGCCTTACCGGAACGCTGGATCATTTCATTAATCATGGCAATAAAGCTTTCGCCACCTTCGAGGCCAAAGCGCTTGGCACCGACATAACGGCTACCCAGATACTTTTCCAGGCCTTCGGCAGCCGTCAAGCGCTCCAGAATGGCCGCTTTTTGCTCACTGCTGAAATTAAACTGGCCACGTGCCCCTTCAAGACGCTGCTGAATCCAGCGTTTTTCGCGGGTATCCACAATGTGCATGTATTCAGAGCCAATGGAACCACAATAAATGGCTTCCATCGCATCAACCATTTCACCCAGCGTTGTTTCAACCTTGCCAATAGCCAGATTACCGGTTTGAAACACAGTATCCAGATCGGAACGTGAAAGACCATGCGCAGCCAAGTCCAGATCAGGTACCTGCTCGCGTCTGGCCAGATGTAATGGATCAAGATTGGCTTTTTGGTGACCCCGGTTACGGTAGGCTGCAATCAGTTGCAGCACACCCACCTGACGGCGCTCATGTTCAGTACTCACTGAACTTTGCGGCATCGGCTGCACACGGGTGCTATTGCGGGCAAGTAATAGAAATTGTTCTTTGATATTGCGATGCGGCTGATCCCCTTTGGGGAATTGATCAAAATAGGCCCGCCAATCGTCTCCTACTGTGTCTGGTGCAGTGAGGTAACATTCATAAAGTTCTTCAATATATGCCGCATTTTCTGCGGATAATTCTGTGTCTAGACGCTGTGCGTCAACAACTTCTTGCATGAGACGACCCATTTTTCAATTGCAAAAATAATAGCTTGCCGGATAAACAAGCCACTTTACATTAAGGCTTTGGATACAAAACATTAATGCTGCATAAATCGCCCAGCTCATAAAGCGCGGGCTATTTACACACGACGACAACACAACCAAGCCAGGTTAACTGGCAAACGCATGCTTCCAGAACAGTCAGTAAAACAGGTTTTCGCGTCAGACACGTTACCCTGTTTTACTGGCTAATCCAGCCGTACACCGTACCCGTAGCAAGACGGGCAATTTTTGCAAATCGAATTGGCCAAGACAAAGGACTTATTACCCTTAATCTTTTGGCTTGGCGAATGCGACTTAATCCATTCTCTTAAAATCTGTCCAGCATATCAGGCAAGATATTCAAATACAGACAAAAAGCATTATCAATAATGGCTATTATTATGACCTTTCATCATCTGTTTTTCATGTGACAAATCGTATCATGAGTTACATAACCATCTGGATTTTTTTATTCAATAGCTAATATTAAGCCGTGAAATAATCCTGCTGATAATGAATAGCATACGTGATTCTTGCACTATGTTCAGCCCAAATAAGACCAAAGTTGGAGCACGTCTGCCCTAAAAAGAAACATATTGGTTTTTTACAGTTGTTTCGTGTGTAAAAAATAAAAAACGCGTCTCAGGGACGCGTTTTTTATCAGAACAAATCAGGCTTAGCCTGCTTGCTCCAGCAACAGATTACGGATATGACCAATCGCCTTGGTTGGGTTAAGGCCCTTTGGACAAACCGAAATACAGTTCATGATGCCACGGCAACGGAACAGGCTAAATGGATCGTCCATGCGAGCCAGACGTTCAGCCTGTGCCGTATCACGTGAATCAATAATGAAACGATAGGCCTGAATCAGTGCAGATGGTCCCAGGAACTTGTCGGGATTCCACCAGAATGATGGACATGAGGTTGAACAGCAGGCGCACAGGATACATTCGTACAGGCCGTTCAGCTTTTCACGGTCTTCCTGCGACTGCAAACGTTCTTTTGGCGGTGCCGGCTGGTCATTCAACAGATACGGACGAACCTTTTCATACTGAACATAGAACTGGTTCATGTCGACCACCAGATCACGGATTACCGGCAGGCCCGGCAATGGACGAATGACCATTTTGGCAGGCAGTTCGTTCAAGTTCATCAAACAGGCCAGACCATTTTTGCCATTGATGTTCATGCCATCAGAACCACAGATTCCTTCACGGCAAGAACGACGGAAGGTCAGGGTTTCATCCTGCTTTTTCAACTCAAGCAATGCATCCAGTAACATACGGTGGCTATCATTCAGCTCCAGCGTATAAGTCTGCATGTAGGGTGCTTTATCCTTATCAGGATCATAGCGATAAATTTCGAAAGTACGAGTACCTCTGCTCATCTTGAACTCCTGATTAGAATGTACGTGGCTTAGGTGGAATTTCATCCACCGTGAGTGGCTTCTGACGCACAGGTTTGTATTCAAGACGGTTGTCAACAGAATACCAAAGCGTATGCTTCATCCATTCGTCATCACGGCGACCATTAGCATATGTCGGGTGATCACCTGGCAACTCATAGTCAACCACTGTATGTGCACCACGGCACTCGGTACGTGCCGCTGCAGAAATCATGGTTGCCTTGGCAACTTCATACAGGTTTTCAACTTCCAGTGCTTCAATGCGGGCCGTATTGAATACCTTGGATTTGTCTTTCAGATGCAGGTTCTTAACCCGTGGGGCCAGCGCAAGAATCTGTTTGACACCTTCATCCATCAGCTTCTGTGTACGGAACACACCGGCATGTTGCTGCATGACTTCACGGATTGCATCCGCAACGTCCTGTGCATTTTCACCCGCTGCTGAATTTTGCAGGGCATTTAAGCGACGGTTGGTGTTTTCAAGCACTGCATTTGGTAGTGGCGCATAGTCATCACCATGATGCTTGGTCACATAATCAATGATATGTTCACCCGCAGCTTTACCAAACACCACCAGATCCAGCAGTGAGTTCGTACCCAGACGGTTTGCACCGTGGACACTCACACAGGAACACTCACCAATGGCATAGAAACCTTTGACAATTTCAGTTGGATTGTCACCTTTAGGGACAACCACCTGACCATGAATGTTGGTTGGAATACCGCCCATCTGATAGTGAATGGTGGGTACAACCGGAATTGGCTCTTTGGTACAGTCCACGTTCGCGAACTTCTTGCCAATCTCAAATACCGATGGCAGACGTTTCATGATGGTATCTGCACCCAAATGCGTCAGATCCAGCACCACATAATCGCCATTCGGCCCACAGCCACGGCCTTCCTTAATTTCCTGATCCATAGAACGGGAAACAAAGTCACGCGGTGCAAGGTCTTTTAGGGTTGGCGCATAACGTTCCATGAACGGCTCGCCGCTCTTGTTACGCAGCACACCGCCTTCACCACGGCAGCCTTCAGTCAACAGGACACCGGCACCGGCCACACCCGTTGGATGGAATTGCCAGAATTCCATATCCTGCAATGGAATGCCCGCGCGGGATGCCATGCCTAGGCCATCACCAGTATTGATATAGGCATTGGTAGAAGCACGGAAAATACGGCCCGCGCCACCAGTTGCAAACAGGGTTGCCTTAGCCTGGAATACCGCCACATTGCCAGTTTCCTGATCAATGGCAGTTACACCCAGAACATCACCCGCTTCGTTACGAATCAGGTCAAGCGCAATCCATTCCACAAAGAACTGGGTACCCAGCTCAAGGTTTTTCTGGTACAGCGTATGCAGCAGCGCATGGCCAGTACGGTCAGCAGCTGCACAGGCACGTGGCACTGCTTTTTCACCATAGTTGGCAGAGTGACCACCAAACGGACGCTGATAAATGGTGCCATCTTCATTACGGTCAAACGGCATGCCCATATGCTCAAGCTCATACACCACTTTGGGTGCTTCACGGCACATGAACTCAATCGCATCCTGATCACCTAACCAGTCGCCACCTTTTACAGTGTCATAAAAATGGTAGTGCCAGTTGTCTTCCTGCATGTTCCCTAAAGACGCACCAATACCACCCTGGGCGGCAACAGTGTGAGAACGGGTTGGGAATACCTTGGTCAATACAGCAACCTTCAAGCCAGCCTCAGCCAGCTGCAAAGATGCACGCATCCCAGAACCACCGCCGCCCACAATAACGGCATCGAAGTTCAGGATTTCAATATTGGTAAAATCTTGATTAGGGGTTGATTTGTTAAGATCAGTTGCTGCCATGATATGTTCCTATCAATGTGCCCAGAAAATCTGGATGCCCCAGACCATAAACACAATTACTGCAATAATCGTTGTACATTGCAGAATCAGACGATACGCACTTGCTGAAGGACCTACCTGAGTTGGGGTAATATAGTCAGTAAATACTGTCCACATACCAACCCACGCATGACCTACCAGAGATAAAATAGCCAGCAGGCTAAAAATCTTCATGGGCAGGGTCATCATAAAGCCATACCAGGCTGTGTAATCAAAACCGGGATGGAGCAAAATCCAGCCCAGAATCAGAATGGTATATACCGCCAGAATGACAGCACTGAGACGCTGTACAATCCAGTCACGGGAACCTGAACCGGTTAAACCTGTTGCACTTCTCATTACAGCACCACCAACCAGATAAATGACGCCACAATACCAATGGCAGAAAGTACCAGTGCAGTAGTCGCAGCAGCACGGCCACTTTGCAGGCCCTCAGCGAAACCGATGTCGCCAAGCAAGTGCTTGATGCCCATAATCAAATGGTAGATCAGACCAGCCACAAATGCCCACACCACCAAACGGACAAGCAGGTTGCCGAAAATCTGGTCATGCACATAGGCAAAACGTTCTGGAGAAGCCAAAGAACCCTGTAAGAGCCAGAGCAATACAGGAATAAGTAAAAAAATGATGATTCCAGACACGCGGTGTAGAATCGAAGCAATAGCCACGGGAGAGCGCAAATTTACCGCTAACACTTGGCCCATGGACAAATTGACAGGTCTGTTGCTTTTCACAGCGGGCATCCTGTAGGTAAAAACTCCCATTGGAGTTTGTATTAATTCGAAGGAAAGCTGGCGAAACAGGCGCTAAGCCTGTTAAAAACGACACGAAATTATAGTGCTGTTATGATTTAATTACAAACTGGCAGCGAAAATGAATTCGGCTTTTTTTGAAGCGCAAATGAGAATTGCTTCCTTAAATGTGATCAATTTTCACATTTATTGGCCTCTTGACCTAGTATAATCCCAGAGGGGATCACGCTATAAGGCAGATACTGCAAGTGTTGCACGATGATGGCCCAATTGGGTTTTAGATCATGATTGCCTCATGAACAGGCCTAATAAAAAATCTTTTGATTAGGTCAAGTAAAATTTATGCGGCTAAAGTCTAAGAATAGTTTTAGGGCAATGCACTAAAAAGTGGCATGTTGCACAGGGTTAGAATAGTGAGATAATTTATGTGGTTAGCAAAAATTATTATTTAGATTGTCTTATTTTTTGATCAAAACCAGCAATTCACGCATTTTTTTACAAATCTGCTTACAAATAGGATTGTCAAAAACAACTTTGGCATATTGTATGCTATGTGACTTTGACTAATCCGCTGCTATTTCTCAATATGTCAGCAAATTAGCAAAGCAATCAACCAAAGTCGTATTCGTGATGACTTTTTTTGATTAAATTGGCATTTTAGCTTGAAGTATGATTGACAAAATTTTAGTTCAAACTAAGCTTATAGCGCATTTTTTTACATGGCGTTAACGGAATTTAACAATTGGTCATCTTGCAATTGATTTTCCGCACAATCGCATCCTATAACACCAGGACAGGAGAGTTTTTGAATGTCTGACGCAACTGGCAAAAAAGCCGTTCTTTCGCTTGATGGCAAACAAATTGATCTACCAATTTACAGCGGCACACTCGGGCCAGACGTTATTGATGTAAAGGATGTGTTAGCCCAAGGACACTTCACCTTTGATCCTGGTTTTATGGCAACTGCTGCCTGTGAATCCAAAATTACATTTATCGATGGTGATAAGGGCGTTTTATTACACCGCGGCTATCCAATTGATCAACTGGCTGAAAAAGCAGATTATCTGGAAGTTTGCTACCTGTTGTTGCACGGCGAGCTACCAAATGCCGAGCAAAAAGACGAGTTTGATAAACTGGTTCGCAACCACACCATGTTGCATGATCAGGTTCAGCGTTTCTTTAACGGTTTCCGCCGTGACGCGCACCCGATGGCAGTCATGTGTGGTGTGGTGGGTGCGCTGTCTGCGTTCTACCATGACGGACTGGATGTTGAAAATCCAAAGCACCGTGAAATCACTGCAATCCGTCTGGTTGCCAAGATTCCAACCATCGCGGCTTGGAGCTACAAGTACACCATCGGCCAGCCATTCATGTACCCGCGTAATGACCTGAACTACGCTGAAAACTTCCTGTACATGATGTTTGCCACCCCTGCTGATGTGGACTATAAGGTTAATCCGGTACTGGCTAAAGCCATGGACCGTATTTTTACCCTGCATGCTGACCACGAGCAAAATGCCTCAACTTCTACTGTGCGCATGGCAGGCTCTACTGGTGCCAACCCGTATGCCTGTATTGCTGCCGGTATTGCTGCCCTGTGGGGCCCTGCGCATGGTGGCGCCAACGAAGCTGTGCTGAAAATGCTGGACGAAATTGGCAGCGTTGAGAACGTGGCTGAGTTCATGGAAAAAGTGAAGCGCAAGGAAGTAAAGCTGATGGGCTTTGGTCACCGCGTTTACAAAAACTTTGACCCACGCGCCAAAGTGATGAAGCAAACCTGTGACGAAGTGCTGGCTGCGCTGGGTATCAATGATCCTCAGCTGGCTCTGGCAATGGAACTGGAAAAAATTGCGCTGAGTGATGAATACTTCATCAAGCGTAACCTGTATCCAAACGTTGACTTCTACTCTGGCATTATCCTAAAAGCCATTGGCATTCCAACTGCAATGTTTACCGTAATCTTTGCACTGGCACGTACCGTCGGCTGGATTAGCCACTGGCTGGAAATGCACAGCGCCTCTTATAAGATCGCCCGTCCACGTCAGTTATATACTGGCGCGACCCAGCGTGATTTTGTAAAGGTAGACCAGCGCTAATTTAGTAAATTAATGCTGCAATGCAAAAGACTCCCGAAAGGGAGTTTTTTGTTGGGCGTTGAAATTGTAACGATAGTGGTTACAGTGACAGTGGTTATGCTTAATTTGTCTGCTAGCTACTTTAAGGTTTAATCCACCGGGCAATTGCATTTACCAACAAATACTTTGCTATAAATCAAATGGCTTGGCGAATGACTAGTAAACGCTCATCAAAAATCCAAAACCTTTAAAACAAAAAGACGCGACCTGAAAAATGATGATCAGGCCGCGTTTTGCAAATATATCGTTTTATTTTTTTGGTAACGTCATGGGCTATCAGGAAGCAGGTGCCTCACTGACAAACGCCAGATCACTCAAACCAGCTTTGCTGGCCCGCGCCATCACTTGCGCCACAGTGTCATAACGGGCTTCTTTATCAGCGCGAATCTGCAATGAGGGCTTTTGCGCCTGTTGGGCAGCACCGTTCATGCGTTCAGCCAGTTGCTCAAGGCTAACCGCATCCTGATTCCAGTACACCTGTCCCTGTGCATTAATGTTTACCGACACAATTTCAGGGGGTTGCGGCGGTGTTGAGGCATCCGTTTTGGGCAATGTCAGCGGAATACTGGGATTCATGACAGTGGCCGTTACCAGAAAGATAATCATGAGCACCAGCATAATATCAATCAGGGGAATGAGGTTCATCTCATTCATGCCCTGCTCGTTTTCTTCTCCCAGATTAAAGGACATTTAGGCCTGCCCTCCGACCAGTGAGCTGGCTGGTGCTTTATGCTGCTGTACAGTGTCCTGACTGGTTACACCCGGCAGCAGGTTTTCAATCAGTACGCTATGCGCCTTGTCATGTAGCTCATGGATCAGCACACGGTTCATGCGGGTGCAAATGTTGTAGGCCAGTACCGCAGGAATCGCTACAGCCAGACCAAGACCAGTCATGATCAGCGCTTCACCTACCGGTGCGGCAACCTGTGCCAGCCCAGCCTGACCACTGTTACCAATGGCAACCAGTGCATGGAAAATCCCCCAGACCGTACCAAACAGGCCAACAAACGGTGCAATGGAAGCAATGGTGCCCAACACCGGCAATCCACGCTCAATCTCAACCCGGCTGCGAGCCATTTGTTGAAGCAACGCCTGCTCGGCCACCACTTTGCGCTGCTCGGTACTTAATGCAGAAAACTTGCTTTTCAGGTTATCTACCGATTGGGTCAGTGCTAATACGGCAGTATTTTTAGCTTGACGTGTTGCCATCACGCGCAGGATAAAAATGCACCACGTTGCAATCGACATTGCCAGCAGTACAAAATACAGGGTTTTACTGATGGCATCGGCATGTTGCCAGTAGATTGAAAAATTCATGAAGCCTTGCTCCTCATTATTTGGATAAATTCAATACAAAAGGTTGAATGGTATAAACAGGAACGGCAACGCCATCGACCCGGTGTGGGGTAAATGTGGCTCGCTTTAAGGCACGGGATACTTTCTGGTCTAGCGCGGTTAGGCCAGAGCTGCTGACCACCTGCACGTCGTCAACCTTGCCGCTGGCAGAAATGGAAATTCTTAGTTTTACAGTGCGTGATTGCCCTTTAAGGTCAGTATCCGAGATTTCCAGACGTGGTGCGCGAATATATGACACCCCTTCCACCAGTTGCGGCGTAGCAGGTGGGGCTGGCTTTGGCTCAGGCTTGGCAACCGGTGGTGGCACAGGGGCTGGCTCTGGAACCACAGGCTTTATCGGCTCTGGTAAAGGTTCAGGCTGTGGCGCAATTACCGGTTGTGGCCGCTCGGAAACAGTCGGGGTAGCCAGTACCGGCTTGGGTTTGGGCAATGGCTTGGGCTGCTGCTTAACCACCTTAACTTCTTTAGGTTTTGGCTTTGGCTTCGGTTCGGGCTTAGGTGGTTCAGGCTTAGGCGGCTTGGGTTTTGGCTGTTCAAGCTGGATAAAACGCACTTCTACTGGTTTTGGGGTCTCAGGCGGATTAAGCGTCATTGGCTTCATGGTGGCCAGCGCAGCCAGTACTGCCACATGCGCAACCAGTACAATAACCACTGCTCCCAATATACGAGGACTGGCAGGGGGTTTCTTTGCTGGCGTGCTGTCTGCCTGAATCATTGCAGTCATAAACAATTACTCATCCGCGAGGACTTCTCAATAAAATATGCCTGATTTACACCGTCCGTTGAAAATATTGCCTGTTATGCAATATCGAGCTCCCTGCACAGTATGCAAGTTTTGTGAAGTGGTATAATAAATGAGAAGTGTTTTCATTTGCAATGCTGTTTAGTAAAAGTTTTTTTCAAGACGTCATTTTGTAGCTAATTTTTAGGATGCTTTACCAGTTCAACAGGTTTTTCAATTTCTTTTAAAATAAATCTACAACATAGTTCGTTATGCTTATCCGGTTTATCGAAAAACACCAACCTGCTTCAGCGTGCTGTCACTGAACTGATCGACCTGATCGAAGCAAGCGCTTCACTGATGAAACAAGTCTATTCGATTCAGCTAATCTCCTCCTCCCCGTTTTAGCCTGAAGACTTTATGAGGACAATGAGCCGCTGAGTTGACAAAATTGCGCTTGTCTTTACCTGCTAGGCTTTTATGATAATGGCTTTATTTTAAGCACCTGTTTGCCCCTATGCTGTCTTTAAATTCTTATCTAAACCGTTTTTTTCTACTGCTATTAAGCTGTGTGGCGCTGGCTGGCTGTGATAAAAGCAGCAAGACTGTTACGCCCACCACACCCGTGGTGAAAGTACGCGAACCGGTTATTGCACTGGCGCTGGGCGGCGGCGGTGCCAAGGGTTTTGCCCATATTGGTGCCATTAAGGTACTGGAATCCCATGGCATTAAGCCCAAGATTGTTACGGGAACCAGTGCTGGCAGTTTTGTGGGTAGCCTGTATGCCAGCGGCAAAACACCATTTCAACTTCAGGAATTGGCGCTCAAACTTGAAGAAGCCGACATTCGTGATTTAACCTTAAGCAAGCAGGGCTTTATTGCAGGCCAGAAACTTCAGGATTACGTGAATAAGAATGTGGGGAACCGGCCAATCCAGCAGTTCCCTATCCGCTTTGCGGCCATTGCCACCCAGCTGGACAATGGTCAAAAGGTCGCCTTTAACCGTGGCAATGCCGGGCAGGCAGTCCGCGCATCTTGTAGTATTCCCAATGTATTTATTCCGGCCACTATTGCAGGCAAACGTTATGTAGATGGTGGGCTGGTTAGTCCAATTCCAGTACAAACAGCGCGTGACATGGGTGCAGATATTGTGATTGCCATTGATATCTCAGCACGTCCCAAAGCCGGACAGTCAACCAACCTATGGGGCTTACTGGATCAAACCCTGAATATTATGGGCCAGCAAAGCATTAATCAGGAACTGGCACAGGCCGATGTGGTGATTAAGCCTGCTGTAGGCAATCTTGGGGTTATGGACTTAAAATCACGCCATCAGAGCATTTTGGAAGGTGAACGCGCAGCACAAGTACAACTGGCTGCCATTGACCTTAAAATTCAGCAATTTAAGCAGTCTGCTCGTGCCCGGCAATCGGTAGTCCGCTAAATTTCAAGCAGTAACATCAATAAAAATAACCGCTTAAGCCAAGCTGTTTTTTTGGTTTATTTTTCCATAGGGCCGCCCATGTGGTGGCGGCTTGCGGTATGATCACAATAATAAAGCACCCTATCGAATGGCGCCAAGTAAAAAACAGACGGGAGAATAAACATGGATTTAATCCTTCAGCCCTGGTACTGGATGGTTCTGGGACTGGCCCTGATTATTTTTGAGATTTTCCTGCCTTCCTTTACTGCCCTATGGTTTGGGGTTGCCGCCTGTGTGGTAGGTCTCCTGCTCTGGATATTTCCGGGTTTGGGTGTTGAAGTCCAGTTTATCAGTTGGATTATCCTGTCGGTTGCCTTTACGGTATTGTGGTTTAAATTTCTCAAGCCCTTATCACGCGATAAAACCAAGGCAGGGCTTGCCCGTGAAGCCATACTGGGACAGGTAGGCATTATTATTGCGGCACCAGTGGTTGAACATACCGGCGTCGTGCGATTTTCTATTCCACTTCTGGGTGCTGATGAATGGCGCTGTCGTTCGCAGCAGGAGCTGGCTGTGGGTGACCGGGTAACGGTGGTTGAAATTCTGGGTAATGAACTGATCGTTACCAAAAATTAGGCTTTTGTTAAGTCGTTACAACAAGGAGAATAAGATGTCGGGTAGTTTTGTTGTGGTACTCGTACTACTGGTTTTTGCCGCAGTTACCATTGCTAAAGGGGTACGACTGGTACCGCAAGGTTATAAGTGGATTGTACAACGTCTGGGTAAATATCATGGCACCTTGAATCCCGGGCTAAACTTTGTCATTCCCTTTATGGATGAAGTGGCCTATAAAGTGACGACCAAAGATATCGTGCTGGATATTCCTTCGCAGGAAGTGATCACCCGCGATAATGCGGTACTGATTATGAATGCTGTTGCTTATATCAATCTGGTTACTCCCGAAAAAGCCGTGTATGGTATTGAAAACTATACCTGGGCCATTCAAAATCTGGTGCAGACTTCCCTGCGTTCCATTGTGGGCGAGATGGATCTGGATGCTGCGCTGTCTTCGCGTGATCACATTAAAGCCAAATTAAAAGCCGCTATTTCTGAGGATATTGCAGACTGGGGCATTATGCTCAAGACAGTTGAAATTCAGGATATCCGCCCTTCACCAACCATGCAGCAGGCTATGGAATCACAGGCCGCCGCCGAGCGTACCCGTCGTGCTACAGTAACCCGCGCCGATGGTGAAAAACAGGCTGCCATCCTGGAAGCCGAAGGCCGTCTGGAAGCCTCACGTCGTGATGCCGAAGCGCAAGTGGTATTGGCCAAAGCCAGTCAGGAAGCCATCGATCTGGTGTCATCGGCCATTGGTGAACGAGAGTTGCCGGTGACATATATTCTGGGTGAGCAGTATGTCAAAGCCATGCAGGAGATTTCCAAGTCACCCAATAGCAAAACCGTGGTACTCCCCGCCGATTTACTCAATACCTTGCGCGGATTTATTGGCAAGCCCTAGTTCCTGCCTGTGTTTAAACCCGAATATAGCTGCAAAAAAAACTACCCGGTCTGAGTAGTTTTTTTATGTCGCTGATCAAGTTTACAACCAGTTATTAGCGCTCACGGTTTAACAAGAAGCGCGCAATTCCTTCCAGTGGTTCCATATCCTTGGCACTATAAGGCAAATTCTTTAAGGCATTAAATGCACGCTGGTGTAAGTCCTGTGATAAAGCCGTTGCCTTATCCAGCCCAATAATCGACGGATAGGTAGCTTTCTGGTTGCGCTGATCAAGGCCCGCAGTCTTGCCCAGTGCCTCTGTACTGGCTGTCACATCCAGAATGTCATCCTGAACCTGATAAGCCAGCCCTAAGAAACCGCCAAACTCAATTAGTTGACTATATAGGGAATCGCGCATTTCAATGCCAACACTGAGTGCCCCCATACCAATAGCAGCCTGAATCAGTGCACCAGTTTTATTCAGATGAATGGTCTCCAGATCCAGTTCACTAATAGTCTTGTTTTCTGCACTTAAATCCAGAATCTGGCCTTGCACCATACGGTTGGCAGCTTGTGCCAGCACACAGGATTGCTGGCTGCTCACCACCATGTCACGCGGGGTTTTTTCGGTATCCTGTGAAAAATAATTACTGTTCAGCACTTCAAAGGCCATGGTTTGCAGGACATCACCTGCCAGCAGGGCTGTGGCCTCACCAAACATCTTGTGGCAAGTAGGCTGTCCCCGACGTAGCTCATCGTCATCCATGCAAGGCAAGTCATCATGCACCAGTGAATAACAGTGAATCAGCTCTACCGCGACGGCAGCACGGCGGGCGGAAATATTGAGTACCGGCTCATGCATAATGGCGGTGGCATAAGTCAGTGCCGGGCGAATCCGCTTGCCGCCCAGCATCACGGCATGATGCACGGCTTCCTTAAGTGGCGACGGCAATAATTGCTGGTCCAGAACGGTTTGCAGGTCTAACTGGATGCGATCACGGGCGGCCGTTAAACTGTCTTGTTCTTCAGTGGTTAGCGTTACCATGGAGTTTCTCACGTGTCATTTTATGTTTTAACCCGATTGTGCCTTATCTAAAATAACAATCTGTATTTGTTGTGTTTTTGCAGGCCGCATTTTTGAATCAGGCCAGTAAAACCGGCCATTTATAGCAAGCCGGTTTTTTAAACCAGAAAGCAATCAGGCCTTTTTAACAAATTCGGATTTCAGTTTCATGGCACCAATACCATCAATTTTGCAGTCAATATCATGACCATCACTGGCATCAGTAAGCAGGCGAATATTCTTGACCTTGGTGCCAACCTTAACCACCAGCGATGAACCTTTGACTTTCAGGTCTTTGATGACCGTTACGCTATCACCATCGCTTAGCCTATTGCCATTGGCATCTGTAATACACTTCACCTCATCGGCAGTCACTGCATCAGTGGCGCTCCATTCATGCGCACATTCAGGACAAACAAACTGGCTGCCGTCTTCGTAGGTATAAATTGACTGGCATTGGGGGCAGGCTGGCAAAGTCATGGGGTATTCCCTAAAAATTTTAAGGGATTATACGGGATTTGGGCGACCAAGGCCTGCTTTGACGCTACAAAAATGGAAAACCCATTCAAGTTACATATCAATGCAGGCTAGTGGGCTTAGATGGATTTATTTGCTTTCATCTGATAGCAAGGCAACCTGCTGAATATAATTCACCAGTTTCTGGCGTGACTGTTGCTGGCTACTTTCATCGCTGTTCTGGGCCAGATCACGCTGTAACCGCAACACATGCTGACGCAGGGTATGTCGTTCAGCCGCATGATACTGACGCACAAAATCATTAACTGCCTGATCACCCTGCTCCATCAAGCGATCAATCCACCGCATTAGCTGGGCCTGCTTCTTGGCCCCCTGCCGTGGTGATAAGGCAGCCATCAGTACACTTTCATCTTCATTGCGCAGCAACTTGCCAATGCGCTGAAAATGCCGGCGCCGTGCCTCAAATGCCGTAATCTGGCTTAATTGCAACAAGGCATCTTTGAGCACCTCATCAATGGGCAGCTTTTTTATCTGGTTGGCTGAGAGACTTGCCAGTTGTTCACCCAATGCAGCAAAGCGTTGTACGGCTTTTTTCTGCTCGGTCTTGCTGGGCCTCCCATCTAGGGCTTCCCATTCTTCTTCAATCGTCTTACGTGATGCACTTTTGTGTGACATGGGCTATTCTGCCTCCATAAAACGGGCAGCAAATAAGTCGCGAATCGCCTCGAAGGCTTTGTCTTCATCTGGGCCGTTAATGACTAAACGTAGGGTACTTCCCTTGCCGGCACCCAGCATGAGCAATGACATGATATTTTTGGCATCAATCAGGTTGTTGCCGCGCCCCAACTGGATATCGGAGCGATAACGGGTGGTGACCTCAATCAGACGTCCGGAGGCGCGTGCATGTAAACCCAGTTTGTTAATGACATCTATGGTGGTATCTATCATGACCAGTGCTTCATTTCCCGATGCAAGGTTTGGGTGGGCCATTGTAGCTTAAGTGCGTCGCTGAGTCTGTTTACCAGATAAACAGACCGGTGCTGTCCGCCAGTGCAACCAATGGCAACAGTAAGGTAATGTCGATGGCTTTCGGCAAATACCGGCATCCATTTGCTCAGGAACTGATAAATGTCATCAAACATTCCATTTACATTTTTATCAGAACCTAAAAATTCTTGCACGTCTTTATCAAGCCCGGTTTTGGGACGCAGTGCCGCTTGCCAGTGCGGATTTGGTAAATGGCGCACATCAAAGACAAAATCGGCATCTAGCGGAATACCATGCTTGTAGCCAAATGATTGCAGAATCAGAATCATCTGGTCGCCCTGACCCATTTTGACACTCAGGGTTTGTTTCAGTTCATGCACATTCAGGCTGCTGGTATCCAGCGTCAGGGTGGCACGCCTGGCAACTGGTGCTAGCAGGACTTCCTCGGCAACTAAAGCTTCCTGCAATGTACTATGCCGGTCAGCCAGCGGATGACGGCGACGGGTTGCGCCAAAGCGTGCCAGCAAAATATCATCACGCGCATTCAGGAACAGGACTTCGACTTCGCCATGTTCTTTGAGCTGCTCTAAAATGGATTCAAACTCCATCAGGTCTGAACGTGGCGTGCGTACATCCACACCTAGTGCCAGCATATCCAGATGGTTTTCCTGATCCAGTTTGGCCACAATTTCCGGTAGCAAGGATAGCGGCAGGTTATCAATGCTGTAATAGCCAATATCTTCCAGAATGTGTAACGCGGAGCTTTTTCCTGAGCCAGAACGCCCGGACACAATCAGCAGTCTTTTCACCCTTCCCCCTGATATTTAAATGCCTGATATTGCAATAATTGCAGGCAAGGTCTATCTAAATACGAAACTGTGCTTCTAGTGTGTAGACTAGGTGTATAGATTTAGTGAGAACACTTAATCTGCAGGTTATCAATCAGGCGGGTGCTACCCAGCTTGGCTGCTGCTAAAACCACCATGTCCTGCCCAAGGTCAGTCACCATTTTCAGGTCAGGCGTGCGGGCTTCCAGATAATCCACTACAAAACCCTGCTGGGTCAGGTAGTCCCGGCCACGTTGCAAAATGGCATCCAGATCAGTTGCCTGCCCGGATTTAACCTCCTGCTCAACCATTTTCAAAGTCTTGTAAATCTGGATGGCCGTTTGTTTTTCTTCAGGCGACAAATAACCATTGCGTGAACTCAAAGCCAGACCCTGCTCATCACGAACAATCGGCACACCAATAATATCAATGGAAAAACACAGGTCAGTAGTCAGGTGACGGATGACTGCCAATTGTTGCCAGTCTTTTTCACCAAAAAATGCAGCATTGGGCTGTACCATGTTAAACAGCTTGGTTACCACCGTGGCTACACCAGTAAAATGATCCGGACGGCTTTTGCCACACAGGTCGTTAGCAATGTCGTTTACCTGTACAGTGGTCAACTGGGGCTTATTGCCATACATTTGCTGCACACTGGGTGCAAAAATCATGTCGCAACCTGCATCAGCCAATAACTGGCTATCTGCTTCCAGCGTACGGGGATATTTTTCAAAATCCTCACCGGCACCAAACTGGGATGGATTGACAAAAATACTAACTACCACCACATCACAGTATTTTTTGGCTTCCTTGACCAGGGCAATATGGCCCTGATGCAAATTACCCATGGTGGGTACAAAACCAATACTCTTGCGGGCCAGACGTATTGGGCTTAGCGCAGCCTGTAGGCCTTGCAGGGTTACTTCAGTTCTCATTTTTTATAACTCTGTCACTTATTGGCTAATTTTGATGGCTATGTTTAATCAACCGCTTGATAATGCGTTCAATACTGTTCCGGTATTATCCCGTTAGCTTTAATTCCGCTTAATTTTAAAATGGCTTAGATTTATAACTCAATTTGAAAAGTGTGTTCAGGCGCCGGATAGGAACCTTCACGAACTGCCTGATGATAGCTTTTAAAGGCGTCAACAATCGGGTTTTCGCTCTGCTGGCCGTGAAACTGATCTTGTAAAAAATTACGCACAAACCGCGCTGATTTACCAAAGTTCAATCCCAGCATGTCCTGCATGACCAATACCTGACCATCACAATGCAGGCCGGCACCAATGCCAATTACAGGCACCCCAAACCGTGACTGTACTTCTTTTGCCGCCTGTACCGGGACGCATTCCAGCAGCAGCATGACAGCGCCAGCATCAACTACCGCTTCACAATCGGCAAGCAACTGGTCAGCAGCACTACGGGTTTTGGCCTGTACCTTATAGCCGCCAAACACATTCACCGATTGTGGGGTTAAACCCAGATGTACACAGGTGGGAACCCCACCCTGAGCCAGTACCCGGACTGTATCAGCCAGCCATGCACCGCCTTCAATCTTGATCATTTGCGCCCCGGCCTGCATCACCTGACGCGCCGAATCAATGGCATCTGGCAAGGTGCTATAACTCATAAACGGCAAGTCAGCAATAATCAGCGCATGCTGGTTGCCACGCCGCACGGCACGGGTATGGTAGGCCATGTCCTGCACGGTAACCGGCAGTGTGGAATCGTGACCCTGAATCGTCATTCCCAGTGAATCACCAATCAGAATGGTATCAATCTGCGCCACTTCCATTGCCTTGGCCATGGTTGCGTCATAGCAGGTCAGGCAGGAAAACCGGGTTCCTTCTGCCTTGTACTGTTGCAACTTGCTTAGACTAATCATGAAATACTCTCCGTGGCCAGATAAGGAAATAACAGCAAACGGACACCCTAATGCTGCTGTAACAAGGGCTTAGCTGTACATTGTCTGGAACCAAACAGCTCCAGACGAACTGCCTAGGATGACATTGCCCAGGACGAATCAGCAATTCGGCAAATTCCATCAGACTGCTGTGCTACAGGGCTATGGTTTAAAGGCACCCTACCAATGTGCAACTTTGCATCAAGCTCAAGCAATGGCAGTACGACAAAGTTGCGTTGCAGGATACCCACATGCGGAATGGTGAGTTCCGGGGTATCAATGCATTGCTCAGCGTATAGCAATAGATCCAGATCCAGCGTCCGTTCACCCCAGCGACGCACACGAATACGGCCAGCCTGTTGCTCAATCTGTTGCAGCGCAGTCAGCAGTTCATGTGGTGTGAGCTGAGTTTCAAAGGCCGCAACCGCATTGAAATAATCCGGCTGGTCTTGCGGTCCCATGGGTTTGCTCAGGTACAAGCCAGACACCTTTACCGGGCCTGTGGCCAGATTGTTTAAGGCCTGCACTGCCTGCTGCAAAATTTGTCTGGAATTGCCACTGTCATTGGACAAATTACTGCCCAACCCAATATACGCCAGATTATTTGCCGCCAAACTCATTTTTTCCGGCCCATCTCAACCTGAAACTGCTCACGCGGCTTACGCCGACGGCGGGTAATGGGATGATTGGCATTTTGTACCGTTTTGCCGGATGCAATCACGGCATGATCCAGCGAGTTATCAATTGCGCGGGCAACCTCGGCATTTTTTGAAGCACGACGGCGCGCGGCTGGCCGGGTAGAGGCCTGATCCGGAACAGATAAAATCACTTCATCTGTATCATCTGCGCTATCAGTAACAGTGTCCTCAACCCCATGACCTTCAGCTACCCGCTTGCGCTTGTCACGGATTAGCTGGCGATTATATTTCTGGATAGCACGCTCTTTGTCATCGGTGCTGAGTTCCTGATAATCATGCCACCACTGGCCCATACCTTGCGTGCCAGTGTCCCCTGATTGCTCACGCAAATACAGGAAATCATAGGCTGCGCGAAAACGGGCATGGGTTGCCAACGCTGGAATCTGGCGGGTTCTGGGTTCAATCAGCCGTGGCTGCATTTCCCAGACTTCCCGGATAAAGTTTTCCGAATACCGAGGAATAGCCGTTCTTAACGCCTGACGGCGCAGTGCATCCATTCCTGCTTGCGTACGCGCTTCAACATCAGGTAAGCCCTTGTCTTTTAAAAGTTGCAGGCGCTTTAAATAGGCTTCCCACATTAATACCGCATAAAAGAATGCCGGATTAATACTCTTGCCCTGCTTGATGCGCTGGTCGGTATTCACCGCAGCACGCTCAATAAACGGGGTGACCTGTTGCGGCACATCTGCAAACAGTTGTGACCAGATATGATGCTTGATCAGGAGTGGCAATAATTCGGTTAAATGTCCCGCACTAAACATTTTCTGGCTTTCGTCATACAACCGGTGTGGCGACACTTCACGCAACAGCACGGTCATATCCGGGATCAGAATGTTTAAAATCGGCTGGTCAATTTTAAAGTTCAGCTTGGCCGCAAAGCGCAGCACCCGCAACATGCGCACCGGGTCTTCTTCAAAACGCTGTACCGGGTCACCCAGCAGGCGCAGTTTTTTATTCTTGATGTCATCCAGTGCATGACAAAAATCCAGCAGCTTGTTTTTATGCGGCTGGTAGTACAGCGTGTTAATAGAAAAATCGCGACGGGCGTAATCCTGCTGAATGGTGCCCCAGGCATTATCACGCAGCACCATGCCACTGGCACTGGTCTGGGCCTGCCGTGGCGGTGCCCGGAAAGTGGCAACTTCAATCATGTCGCGGCCAATAAACACGTGTGCCAGTTCAAAGCGACGGCCAATAATACGGCAACGGCGGCCAAAGGTTTCACGGATCTGGGAAGGGGTAGCATTGGTGACTGCATCAAAATCTTTGGGATGCAAACCCAGCAATAAATCACGGACACTTCCACCAACAATGTAGGCTTCATATCCTGCTTTGGTCAGTGTGTCGATAACTTCCACAATGGCCGGTGACAATAAGGCGATTGATAAACCATAGTCAGACGCGCGCAAAGTTTGCACAGACGGCAGGCTCCTAAAGGCAAATGCAACAAGTAAGAATGCGGCTGATAATAGCCTGTTGCCCGGTAATGAGCAATTATGCTTGGGTTTTTTTTCTTAACTGCCAGACGTTGGACAGCAATACCTGTTTATGCATTACTGGCCAACGCCTGAATAAACACTGTTAGTTAAGGCGAATCCGGCTACGGTTTTTCTCAAGGGTAGCTGGGCCAATGCCTTTAACGGCCAGCAGGTCTTCCGGCTGTTTGAATTTGCCGTTTTGTTGCCGGTATTCCACAATGGCTCGGGCTTTTGCCGGGCCAACACCCACCAATGTATTGCTCAGGCTGCTTTCATCGGCGGTGTTGATATTGATTGGTGTGCTACTTTTTTGTGAGGCTGAGGTTTTGCCAGTAGTGGCTTTTTTGGTTGTCGCAGGATTTTTATTTACTGTTGTGTTAGCAGAACTGGGGCTTGAGGCAGACGTGTTGTTTGCTGGGCGCTCTTGGGCCAGATTCTGGTCATGCTGCTGTTGCTGGCGGGCATACTCGTCAAAACTGGTGTGTAGTACACGTGGTGGGTCGGCTTGTGCTGCACTGGTCATTACAAACAGGCCCAGCAGTAACACGCCCAGCCGCACAAACAGGATTTCAGAATAACTGTTTGATATATTGCATTTCTTGTTCATCATCACTTTACTTCTCTCTTATTTTAACTTGCTGTTTTTGATGGCTTAAAATATTTAATATTTAGAAAATACCAAGATAAAACCCAACTTCAAAAAATCAGGCTTGATTATTGTTCAGGTAAATCTTGGCTTGTTCCCACAGCACATCCATTTCCTGCAAACTGCTTTGCTCGGGCGTTTTACCCTGCGCAGCCAACTGGTCTTCAATATAGGCAAACCGCTGGCGAAACTTGGCTACCGTGCCCAGTAAAGCCGTTTCACTTTGAATGTTCAGCTTGCGTGCCACATTGATGAGGGCAAAAAAGCAATCACCCAGTTCATCTTCAATGTTTGCTTTGTGCTGAGAAAGTATCGCCTGTTCCAACTCGGCCAGTTCTTCAGTCAGTTTGTCCCTGGCACCCTGTACATCCGGCCAGTCAAAGCCCAGTTTGGCCGCCTGTTTTTGCAAGTCCTGTGCCTGCATCAGCGCTGGCCCCGGCTTGACTTCATCCAGACGGCGGCGTGGGCTTTTCCCTTCACTCACCCGCTCGGTTTGCTTGACCTGTTCCCATAACTGGTTGACCTCAGTTTGGCTGGTTGCACTTACTTCGCTAAATACATGTGGATGACGGCGAATCAACTTGTGTGCCAAGCCATTGACCACATCATTAAAGTCAAAGGTCTGATCTTTACCAAAAACAGGCTCACTAAACATTTGTGCCTGAAACACCACTTGCAACAGCAAATCACCCAGTTCATCGCGAATGTCTGCAGTGTTGCCCGACTGGATGGCCGCCTCGACTTCATAAGCTTCCTCAATGGCATAGCGGGTCAGGCTTTGTGGGGTTTGTGCCTTGTCCCATGGGCATTCATTCCGCAAGCGCTGCATGATTTGCAGTAGGTCATCAAGCTGGTAGGTTGACATTTTTTCTGGTTCGCACCACATTGGTTTATCCTGTGCATTAAACACAAAAAGTGTCAGGCTACACAACATTAAACATTTTTAAATCGGTTTCTCAGGAGTTCTGCCATGTCCAAGGCCATTTTTATTAGCGGTGCCGGTGCTGGTATTGGCGCTGCCACTGCACAGTTTTTTTTACAAAAAGGCTGGCGGGTGGGCCTGTATGACCTTGATGTCAGTGCGGTACAGGTGCTGGCCGCGCAGTATCCGCAGGATCAGGTGCTGGCAGGCTGGCTAGACGTCACCCAGCCGGATGCATGGCAAGAAGCACTAGCCAGTTTTTTTGCATGGGCGGGTCGTCTGGATGTATTGCTAAACAATGCAGGCATCCTGTTTTCTGGCCCGTTTGAACAAACTCCGCTGGCCCAGCACGCCAAAACCTTCGCAGTTAATGTTCAGGGTGTAATGAATGGCTGCCATAGCGCACTGCCCTACTTAAAACAAACCAAAAGGGCCTGCGTCATTAACCTGTCCTCGGGATCGGCAATTTATGGACAGGCAGATCTGGTCAGCTACTCATCCAGCAAATTTGCCGTGCGCGGCCTGACTGAAGCCCTAAATATTGAATGGCACAAATATGGCATCCGGGTCATGGATATCATGCCGCTATTTGTGCAAACCGGTATGGTAACCGACATGAATGCATCCAGCATCAAGCGTATGGGCGTCAACCTCACTGCCAACGATGTAGCCAGCACCGTGTATAAAGCCGCTACCGCATCACCTGTCCTGTCACTGGTGCACTGGCCGGTAGGCCTCCCTGCCAAGCTGATGTTTACCCTGTCACGCTTAAGCCCGCAGCTAGTGAATGAAAAAGTGAACCAGTGGCTGTCACGCGAATAGTTTTGATTGACTAATATTTTAATTTTCAATACATTAAAGCCAATAATCACAACGACACCTTGCACAGGCAGGAGCACATCATGCGGACATATTTACTGGCAATAACTATTGGCCTTGCCATGTCCAGCGCACATGCTGGTATTTTTGATAGCCTGAATGCCATTAGCCAGATTGCAGCCAATGTAAGCAGTGCAGGCAAAGTCACTACCGATGCCACACCCTCTACCGCTACTGCAGCCCTGCCTATTGCCACCACCACACTGGCCCAGATGGATTGCCCGGCTCTGGAAGTTGCAGCCTTAAATAGCAGCCGTGAGCTGGAACTGGTTAAAGCCAACATCGAACAGATTGATAGCCTGAACAATAACCCGCAGTACCAGCAGCAAAAAGCAGCCAGTAGTGCCATTGGCGCACTGGGCAGTCTGCTAGCCAATAAAGGTGGCAAAACCGGTGAATATGCACAAGCAGCACAACAACTGGGGAATGCCAGCGCTACACCTGCTGAACTGAATCTGGATGCCCAGTTGGGTTTGGGCAAGAAATACATGAGCGATCTGGACAATATCCGGATTTATCAAAAACACAAAAAGTGCTCATAAGCTGACTTTTTCATATAAATTTTTGAATTAACACGCTTTAAAAATGCGAAGCACTGACTGAAATTTTTTTTAATGTAACTTATATTATTTCAGTCAGTATTCAGCATTTCTTCATAATATAGATAATTTTAGAATTAAATTTTTAGTGAAAATTATTGCTTAATTCAATGTCATCGCCGCGCCTCAACCATCCCACGCTGCTGTCGATAACTCAAAAGTTATCCACAAGGTTACCCTAAAGTGCTTATTTTTAAACCAAGCAGACGATGGGCTTCATGAGTTGCCCAGCACCAGACGACGGGCACTAATGATGCCCGGTTGCTGTTCCAGACGCGCAAGCAAACGTGATAACTGTGCCAAGCCTTTGACCTCAATCAATAATTTCATGTTGGCAATGCCATCGGCTTCTGAAATGGTGTTGACCTGACGGATATTGATGTGATCAGAAAAAATAACCTGTGTTAAATCCTTGAGCAAGCCACGGCGATCATAGGCTTCCACTACAATTTGCACACTTTGGCCTCGGGTGGGCTGCATTTCCCAGTCGGCTTCAATTGCACGCTCTGGCTCATGCTTGATCATGCGGCCATATTCCGGGCAGTTCAGCTTATGAATACTTACACCGCGGTTTAAGGTGATATAGCCGCCAATCGCTTCCCCATGTACCGGCTGACAGCACTGCGCCACATGCAGCTCGACGTTATCAAGCCCATCAATCAGGATGCCATGTGCAGACAAGGTATGGCTGGCACGCGGATTTAGGGCTGGCTTGAGCACCAGCTCCGGTTCATCCTGATCAATGCGCATTTGCCGGTTAATCTGGTTCATGAGCTGGTGCAGGCCAATATCACCTGTGACCAGCCCAATCAATACGTCATCACCGGTTTTGACATTGAATACCTGACAGTAATCACTCAGGTCAATGCTTTTGGGATGTACCGCCAGCCGTGACAGTTCCTTGTTTAAAATATCACGGCCAATTTCCAGATTCTTGCTACGGTCCTGCTGGCGAAACCAGTGGCGCAGCTTGTCACGTGCACGCGAGGTGGTAATGTAACCCAGCGAATTAACCAGCCAGTCGCGGTTGGGTTCGCGGTCGCGCTTGGTGAGGATTTCAACCTGCTCGCCAGTTTTTAGCCGGTAAGTGAGTGGCACATAGCGCTGGTTAACCCGCGCGGCGTAGCAATGGTTACCGACTTCGGTATGCACATGGTAGGCAAAATCCAGCACGGTGGAATCGCGTGGCAGCTCCTTGATATCACCGTCACGGGTGAACACATAAATCTGCTCAAACCCGTCAATATCCTGCAACTGTTCGATATCATCAATGTTGGGATCCTGATTGGAATCCTCATCTTCCAGCCGGTCCTGATAATGCTCCAGTACCGCACGTAATGAATGCAGCCGATGGTTAAAGGACTGGTCAGTGCGCTTGGTGCCTTCCTTGTAATTAAAGTGCGAACACACCCCAAGCTCGGCTTCATGATGCATGGTAAAGGTGCGAATCTGCACTTCCAGCGACTTGTGCTCGGCAATGACTGCCGTGTGCAGCGAGCGGTAGCCGTTGGCCTTGGGGTTAGTGATGTAATCATCAAACTGGTTGGGAATATGCCGCCAGAGCTGGTGCACAATGCCAAGACTGTGATAGCACTCCGGTACATCGGTCACCAGCACCCGCAAGGCACGGATATCATATAACTGGTCAAAGCTTAAGGCCTTGCTGCGCATTTTGCGGTAAATCGAATAAATATGCTTGGCGCGGCCCGTCACTTCAGCCGTGATTCCTTGCGCACTGAGTTCGGTTTTAAGCTGCCGGGTGACATTCTGGATATATTGCTCACGCTCCAGCCGTTTTTCATTCAGCAGGGTAGCAATTTCCTTATAGCGTTCCGGCGATAGATAGCGAAACGCCAGATCTTCGAGTTCCCACTTCAGCTGGGCAATCCCCAGACGGTGGGCCAGCGGAGCATAGATGGACAGGATCTCACGGCCTACACGTTCCTGCCGCTCGCGCGAGGCACTAGACAGTTCCCGCAGGGCAAAGGTGCGCTCAGCCAGCTTGATCAGCACCACACGCACATCTTCAGTCACTGAAATCAGCATCTTGTAGATGCCGGTTAAATGCTCGCGCTGGTTATTTTCAAAGTGGTCTTCCAGTCGTTTATTATTTTCAATCAGGTCTGACAGCCGACCCATGGCCAGCGTGCCTTTAACCAGCAAGGCCACATGCTCGCCAAACAGGCTAAGGACTTCATCAAGGTTAATAATTTTTTCACGCACACTCCGATACAGCAGGGCTGCAACCAGTGTGTCTTCATCGACTTTTAGGTGGGCCAGAATGTCGGTCATGCCGACACCGGTTGAAAAAGCATTGGAGCGATGGGCTTTTTTCTGTGCCAGTGTGCGTTCCATCACCAGATGACAGGCACCCGATAGCTGGCTTAAGTCACTGCCATCCAGCTGGGTACGCAAGCGTTCCAGCCAGATTTCCAGATCAATCTCGCCAAAGGCCAGTTCATCGGATTGAGCAACATCAGCATCGTCTAGCCGTCTGGGTAACTCTTCGCGTACGGTGACCATGCTACACTCCCATTGTGCTCATCAACGGTCAAATGACCGAAAGCTTTTCAAACCCAACTTTTCGAGCCTAGTTCTTTTCAAACAGGGCAATCGATTCCACATGTCCGGTGTGGGTAAACATATCCATAACCCCCGCCTTTTTCATGCGGTAGCCCGATTGCGCTAGTATACCTGCATCACGGGCCAAGGTGGCTGGATTACACGAGACATAAACAATTCGTCTGGCATTAAATTTTGGTAAATAATGCATGACTTCTTCCGCACCTGAACGTGGTGGATCAATCAGCAAGGCATCAAAACCCTGCGCGGCCCACGGCTGGTGTGAAAAGTCCTTTGTGAGGTCCTGCGCGTAAAATTCAAGGTTAGTCATGCCATTTAATGCTGAATTTTCAAACCCACGCTCCACCATCTCACTGCTGCCTTCCACTGCAATCACATGACCGCTCGGGCCAACCCGGCGCGCCAGTGGCAGGGAAAAATTGCCTAAACCACAAAACAGGTCCAGCACACGCTCACCCGCTTTAAGGTCAAGCAAATCGCAGGCCAGTGTTACCATTTGCCGGTTAATATCCTGATTGACCTGAGTAAAATCCAGTGGTGAAAAGGCAAAGCGCACATCAAAATCCGGCAATTCATAATGTAGGCGCATCGGCGCATCTGGCTGGTCAATCCGGTGCACTGTGTCATAGCCTTCGGGTTGCAAGTACAGCTGCCAGTTGACGCCACGGGCAAAATCCAGCAATTGCTGTACATCGCTATCAATCAGTGGCTTTAAATGGCGCACAATCATGGCAACACTCTGGCCACCCGCAATCTCATCGCCAATGGCCATTTCCAGTTGGGGAATGTTTTCACGGCCAGCCATGCCGGTCAGCAGTTGCTTAAGCTGCTCCAGACGTTCGCCAATTTGCGCATCCAGTACCTTGCAGACATTTAGCTCGGCCAGATAACCACTTTTGCGCTCACGAAAGCCCACCAGCATGCTGTCTTTTTTAATGACCCAGCGCACACCAAGCCGTGCCTTACGACGATAATCAGTACGGGTTGAACGCAACGGGGGTAGCCACGCTTCTGGCTCCAAACCACCAAAATGCTGGAAATGCGAGGCCAGTACTTCCTGCTTAAAGCGGATTTGCGCATCCGGATACATGTGTTGCAGGCTACAGCCGCCACACACGCCAAAATGCGGGCAAACTGGTTCTACCCGGTCAGGCGACGGGTTGGCAAGTATGGTTTCACAATCGGCTTCTTCATATTTTTTGTGGGTTTCATGCACTTTGGCATTCACGGTTTCACCGGGCAAACCAAACGCCACAAACACCTTTTTGCCTGTCTTGTCAGTGGGATGGCCTTCTTGCTCACCATAGTGGCTAATGCCACGGCCTTCATGGCTCAAGGCTTCAACACTAAAGGTTAAAGTAGGTTGCTGGCGCAGTTTTCCATGCTGTTTACGTCTCATGTGCTGTGTGTCTCAAAACGATCTTCGAGGCTGGCAAGCAGGCTTTAAAATAAAAGCCTGAAGCGGGCTGAAAAAAATAAAAGGTTAATGATCGCTAAAAATTAGCAGCGTGGATTAAATGGAGTAAGTTTGGCATTGTGCTGCCAACTGGACAAAAATTCATGCTGGCCAGGTAACTGCTCGGCAATATAATCATGGGTGAACTTGATCCAGTGCTGGTGTTCATCCAGACTTAAATGCCCGCGCAGCAATTGCCAGCGCAGGTAAATCAGCCAGGTGTTGATGACATCACTTTCGCAATACTGGCACAGCACTTTCCAGTCCTGATTTTTGACATAATCATGCACATGGTAGCCACTGTGGCCTTGCTTGCCGGGAAAACCCAGAAACAGCGCCAGTTCATCCAGCCGTTGAAAGTTGCGTGCGTTAAACAGCGCCAGACAATCCATCAGGTCAGTATGGCGATGCTGGTAACGGTTCTGGTAGTTGTCGTAGCGGCGTGCCTGATTAAAGTCGCCCTGATCCAGCAAACCCTGCGCGCTCAAGCCATAATGCATGGCACGCAAAATCAGCACGGGTAAATCAAACGCACTGCCATTCCAGCTCACCAGCGTGGGGAAATGCTTGTCAAACACGGAGAGGAAGCGCTTGATAATTTCCTGCTCGCTCATGCTTTCCTGACAAAATGAAAATAGCCTGATCTGGCCTTCTTCCACCCAGATACCGGAAATACAGACAATTTCATGCAAGGGCAAGCGCGGAAAATCACTGTTGCTTTCCTGCCGGCGGATGTTATTCATGGCCAGAACGGTGTCATCATCCGGCAAGTCCAGTCCGTACAGGCGCGAACCGGAACGGACATCCGGAATGGTTTCAATATCAAACACCAGCACCGGCAGGTTTAGCATGACAAAACCATTGTCTTAAAAATCATCCCTAACCGGCCACCTGTCCCGTTCATGTAAGCTTGCAAGGTTTAATCCACCACGGAAAACAGGCCAGTGGACAAATAACGGTCGCCACGGTCACAAATAATGCAAACAATCACCGCATCCGGCTGCGCTTGAGAGATGCTTTCAGCCACCTTAATGGCAGCCCATGCTGCACCACCCGATGACACCCCTGCAAAAATGCCTTCACGCCTTGCTAGCTGGCGCATGGTTTTTTCTGCTTCAAGCTGCGGAATATCCATGGTGCGATCCACCAGTGCCGGATCAAAAATGGTAGGCAAATATTCCTTGGGCCAGCGACGGATTCCGGCAATGGCCGCACCAGTTTCAGGTTGCAAGCCAATAATCTGGATATCCGGATTTTTTTCTTTCAGGTACTTGGCCACGCCCATAATGGTGCCAGTGGTGCCCATGGAGCTGACAAAATGGGTAATTTTGCCGCCTGTTTGCTGCCAGATTTCAGGCCCAGTGGTCAGGTAATGGGCGGCACTGTTGTCGGGATTACCAAACTGGTTAAGCACCATGCCCTTGCCTTCGCTTTGCATTTGCAGGGCCAGATCACGTGCGCCTTCCATCCCGGCAGTCTTGGCCGGTACTTCAATCAGTTCTGCACCATAGGCTGCCATGGCATCCTTGCGTTCCTGACTCATGTTGTCCGGCATAATCAGGATCATTCTGTAGCCACGCATGGCTGCTACCATAGCCAGCGCAATGCCGGTATTGCCGCTAGTGGCTTCAATCAACGTATCGCCGGGCTTGATGTCACCGCGGCGCTCGGCCTGCATAATCATGTTATAGGCCGGGCGGTCCTTTACAGAACCGGCGGGATTATTGCCTTCCAGCTTGGCATAAACGCTGGCAGCCGTATGATTGGCCAGCCGCTGCAAGCGCACCAGTGGCGTATTGCCCACATAGTGGTCCAAGGCATGCGGATCAGGATTAATCATTGTATTTTTCAAATCGGCCATTTTGCATCACCTGCCCAAAAGTGCGCCTATTGTAATGAAAAAGCCGGCTTGCTGCACGATCTTCTCTCTGATTATAAACAGGCAAGGTGCAATTAAAATCACTGACCGGCTGGACACATGACCAGCTTTAACCCCGTTGCTCAAACCGATTGCTGGCTTACGATCAGCAAAGCATGTGAATTTATGGGATTTCCTTTTATACTCGGTCAAAACCCAAGCCTATTAACGCCATGTCTGTACAACGCCTGCGCTGGTATCACCGCTTACGCATCACCAATGCCTACGGGCAACTGATTGCGCTAATTTTTTTGCCCATCATGATTTTATCCTGTGTGGGCGCCAGTCTGGTGCTGATGGAAACAGCGCGTTCCTCGCGTTCAGAGCAGCGCAATGCCGCCTTTGCCATTCTGGCGCGCTACCAGCCCACGGCCCAGCGCCTGAACCTGCTGCTGGACCAGCCGCAGCAACATGAAAAAATCCGTTCAATTTTGCAAAATATGCTAAATGAATCCGATTTGCTGCGCGTGGCCATGATTGACCGTGAAGGCCGTCCGCGCATTTCCTTTGGCTATGGCAGCAACCTTGCATGGCCGGTGTTTGAAGCCCACCGCGAGACCTTTGGCCCGCTGCATTCTGACATTGGCACTACCTATGGCCTGCGAGCGGGTTATACCAGTGATGGCCCGCTGTGGCTGGTGGTGGACATGGATAACAAGCCGCTGCAACTGGCACGTTACCGGGTCTGGCTGGTGCTGGCCATTACGGGTTTGCTCACACTACTCTTACTGTTGCTGTGCCTGAATTTTTATTCGCGGCGCTGGATTTCACCCATTTATGAAATTCGCCTGCAACTCCAGCGCCTGAGTGCTGATACGCTGGGACAGGACATTCAAATCAATGGCACCGGTGAGCTGCGCCTGTTGCAGGTTGATCTGGTGATGTTGCTGCGCCGCCTGCATGAAAGTTTTGAGGAACTGCGCCAGCATACCGAGCAAACCGAGGATGACCTGCGTAAAACCCTGGATGCACTGGAAATCCAGAATATTACCTATCGCAAGTCACGTGACCAGGCGATTGTGGCCAATCAGGCCAAGTCAGTGTTTCTGGCCAACATCAGCCATGAGCTGCGCACGCCACTCAACAGTATTGATGGCTTTGTCAACCTGATGGCGCGCAAGGGCAACCTGTCCGACCAGCAAACCATTTATATCCAGACCATTCAAAAATCATCGGCCCACCTGCTGGCACTGGTAAACGATGTACTGGACTTTTCCAAGATTGATGCCGGCAAGCTGGTGCTGGAACAAGCCCCGTTTGATCTGGAACAGGCCGTGTTTGATGTGATTGACATGCTGTCGCCACTGGCCTGCGAAAAACAGATTGACATGGCAGTGTATTACTATGAAGACATGCCCAAACAGGTGAATGGTGATGCGCTGCGCTTCAAGCAAATCCTGACCAATCTGGTGAGTAATGCTATCAAGTTTACGCCGGATGGTGACATTATTGTGCGGGCACGGCTGGAAGACAGTGTTGACGACCAGCATCTAGTGCATATCTCGGTGCAGGACAGTGGCATTGGCTTGTCCGGTGCAGACCGCAAGCGCCTGTTTGAGTCCTTTTCACAAGGCGACCCTTCCGTAACCCGTCAATATGGCGGTACTGGGCTTGGCCTTGCCATTTCACGCCAGCTGGTTCAACTGATGCAAGGTAAAATTGGCTTTGAGGACAATCAGGAGCGCCATCCTACCGACAAGGGCGCAACCTTCTGGTTTACCGTTCAACTGGGCAAAATGGCCGGTGATGACATGTCCTGGCCGCAACTTGATGACTGGAATATCCTGTCCTGCATTCAGCATCCGGCCAGTGCCAATGTATTGCGCGGCTATTTAAGCCAGCTTGAAGCCCAGCAACAGGAAGCGCAGTCCATTCCCGACCTGTTTGGCCGCCTGATCCCGTTTGAAGCCCAGCGTCATTCGCATAGCTGGGTGATTGTGGACAGTGGGGGCGACACCGAAGGGCTGCTGCGTGAAATCCGTACCCGTTACTATGGCGCGCTGGCCGTCTATGGCTACCAGATGGCGATTGACCCCGATATCCTTAAACGTTATGACGCTGTGGCGCTGTATGAACCCATGAGCCGCTCTGCACTGATTGCCATGTTGCAGCATGAACAACACATGTTTAGCCGCAGCCAGCCGGAATTTTCCGGACAGGGCCTGCACATTCTGGCAGTGGATGATCACCTGCCCAACCTGATGGTACTGGAAGCCCTGCTCAATGATCTGGGCGTGGAGGTTACCAACGCGCACAGTGGGATCGAAGCCATCGAAATGCTGACCCTGCGTCATGATCAGGGCCGCGTGCCGTTTGATCTGGTGTTTATGGACATTCAAATGCCGCGCATGTCCGGTCTGGAAGCCACACAGGCCATTCGCCTGCTGGAAAATGAATGGAACAGTAACCAGCCGCTACCGATTATTGCCCTTACGGCCCACGCCCTGAGTGATGAAAAGGAAAACCTGCTGGCCTCTGGCATGAATGACTATGTCAGCAAACCCATCCAGATTGACCAGTTGGTGCGTATCCTCAAGCAATGGACCAGCCCGCATCAACAGGTGGAACAGGTAAATTACAACAGCACCAACCCTGAACTGACCCAGCAGGGACAAGAGCACCTTGCCCTAGACTACAATACATCCCTGCAATTACCCGAAAATCCTGCGTTACACACCAGCAATTTTTATCCCGATGACTTTTCGCCAGAAGAATTTTACAAACCGGTGAGCGGTGCCATGCAGCAGGAACTGCAATCGCATATTCTGGACTGGCCAGAAAGCATCAAGCTGTCCAACGGAAAAACCGACCTTGCCACTGAACTTTTGCAAATGCTGGTGTCCAGTTTTGGCAATGAAAAACCTTTGCTCAAAGCCCTGATTGACAAGCAGGACTACGCCGAGCTGGAACAGCGCATTCACCGACTGTATGGCGCAACACGCTACATTGGCCTGCCTACCCTGCAAGCCCTGAGCCGTGCCTTTGAAAAATTACTGGCCGACCAGCGCAAATCCGGCGCAGCAGTCAATGCAGACTTTAGGGAAGATGTCGACATGTATTATCAGCAACTGGTGGATGCCATGACTGATCTGGACAGCGAAGCCCGGAAAATCCTGAATCCGGGTTGAACTGGCAATTCATACCCACCCCACTGACCCGATAGTCAACTTTTTGAATCGGTTAAGCCGTATGATCAGGTCAAATACAACAGATGAGGTACATCATGGCACTGGTTAGCCTGACCCGAATTGGCGAAATTGCCCACGTCCAGTTAAACCGCCCCGAAAAACGCAATGCCATGAGCTTTGCCATGCTGCATGAACTGGTACACACTGCCAACAAGATCCGCAAGGATAAAAGCATCCGGGTGGTGATCCTGTCGGGTCAGGGCGACGCATTTAGCGCCGGGATTGACTTAAGCGACCTCAATAATCCCAAGAACATGCTGTATGCAGGCTGGGAATTGCTTAAACCCGGGCAAAGTATTTTTCAAAAGGCCAACCTGATCTGGCAAACCCTGCCCGTGCCTGTGATTGCAGCCCTGCATGGTCATTGTCTGGGTGCTGGCATGCAATTGGCACTGGGCGCGGATATCCGTATTTGCCATCCAGACTGCAAGCTGTCAATTATGGAAAGTCGCTGGGGGCTGGTACCAGACATGGGCCTGACCCGCTCTATCAAGGATATTATTCCACTGGATCTGGCCAAGGAACTGACCCTGACTGGCCGCATATTTGATGGCAACTACGCGAAAGAAATTGGTTTGGTGACACACTTAAATACAGATCCAGTGGCACACGCCATGCAACTGGCCGAAGAACTGATTCAGCGTTCACCTGATGCTTTACTGGCTGGCAAGCGCGTGCTGGATGCGATGGCACATCAGCCAAAGCGTGCTTTGCGCCTCGAAAAGCTGTGGCAGTTTAAGCTGATTTTGGGGCAGAACAGTAAGATTGCCCGGCTTAAGGATAAAAAGCCCGAATTGAATTTTAAGCCTCGGCAGTTTGGATAAAGAAGTTTCTTTATTTTATATCGTAGTAGCAGCAGTAGTTATGCAATAGTTTATTAGACCGATATACGCGTTAAGAACATCGTATCAGCATATTGCATAGCTACTACTAAAAAGAATATAAAAATTAAGTTCATAAATTGGACTTAATTTTTATTACGTCAAAAATAACCAAGACTTGAGAATAATTTCCATGGATTAAAATATTAATCTTTCATTCTTGATATAAATAATCAGAAGAATAGGGATAAAGGTCTTCATCAAAAGGCTCACCACTGTAATACAATATAAGTCGGCCTAATGATGAGGTAACGAGTCCATATTTAGCCCTTGTATCTCCTACCCTTACAATAACTCTTACTTTATTATCTCCTACCATGTGATCATATTGAAAAACTATACTTTCTATAGAAAATTTAATTTCATGTATATCAATTTTTTTCTGACCAATATCATCAAAATATAAAATATATATTTCTTGATTTTCGGAATTAATAATATCCAGATAATCCTTAAATAATACTTCCTTAGCATGACGCAAAGTTTCCGTATTATCAAAAACAGCTTTTAATATATCCTGAACCAGCATTTTTTTAATTACTCTGTTTAAAAAGTCAAATAAAACTTACTTCACATTATTACCATATAATC
>NZ_MLCN01000035.1 GCF_001982605.1 Alkanindiges hydrocarboniclasticus
GAATACAACTCATTCATACAGTAGTACTGTTTTGGAGATTGAATCTCTATTATATAAGTAGTAGATTCCTTACTCTGAAATTTGGATTATAAACCCTAATATTAAAAATAATCTTCTTTACCTTCTATCTAATAAATATACCAATAAGTTTAATAATTAAATTATCCACCCTTTTTTCTATAAAAAACTATTTTGATCAACTGTATTTTTTCTTTAAAGGAATAACAGTGTAAATTACATTAAGAATGTGTCTCTAACTAGCCTTGGAGTCATCTAATCATTTCATTTTTATTTTTTTAAGCACATAAAATCATAACAACTTTAATAGTTTTAAAAGATTAATATTAAATAAAATTTTTGTCATCTCAGCATAGACTATATATTTCGAGAAGATCTCAAAATTACATTTTTGTCATTTTTAAAAATAATTAATTAATAGTGCTAAAATTTTTAAGAGAGACAGAGAATAACCAAAAATTTCATCAGTTTAGTAGTCAAATTCCTAGACTCTGTTCAGTACTAAAACATAGCTTTTACTTCCAAATTATTTAAAGGAAAAAATTATGATGAAATTCAAAAACATTTTTTTGGGCTTATGTATCGCAGCCGCGTCATTGAATACATTTGCACAGCAATCCGATGAACACAAAGATCACCACCCTGAAAAAACAGCACCATCTGCAGTAACAATTAAGCAAACAGTTACCAGCACCACTGCTACAGATAAAATGGCTGCAATGGATCAACACATGAAGGCGATGCAAGCCATGCATGAGAAGATGATGGCTGCAAAAACCCCACAAGAACGTCAGAAACTTATGGCTGAGCACATGAAACTCATGCAAGGAGGTATGAGTATGATGAAACAGATGGGCAGCCAAAGCATGAATGCAAATATGGCTGACCGTCAGCAGATGATGGAAAAACGTATGGACATGATGCAATCCATGATGCAGATGATGATGGACTGTATGCCTCCGTCAGCAACTAAATAGTTACCCATGAATTAGGGGAAAGCACCATGAATCACCAACACCAAGAAAATAATTCAGTACCTAACTTCTGGTCTACACGTTATGCCATTGGTCTAATCGTGCTGGGTGGTATCGCAGCTTATTTTCTATTAACGGAACATTTAGCCCACGTTATCGGTGCTTTGCCTTATTTATTCCTTTTAGCGTGTCCACTGATGCATATTTTTATGCATGGTGGTCATGGGCATAACCACTCGCAGCAAAAAAAATCCGATATATCTGATAACAAAAAATAGCTCTTATCAGGAGATCCATCATGAATCATGCGGAATCGGCTTATGGTTTATGGACGCTGGTTATCATTAACTCAGCAGTTTTTATCATGTTCGCTTTCAGTTTTTTTAGACCTTCCACTGCGCGCGATTGGCGTACATTTGGGGCCTTTTCGGCTTTTATCATTGCTCTATTTGTCGAAATGTATGGTTTTCCTTTAACCATTTACCTGTTATCTGGTTGGCTTCAAACTCGCTTCCCTCAACTTGACTTACTTTCTCATAATGCAGGTCACTTGTGGTCAACGCTATTAGGTGAAAAAGGTGATCCACATTTTGGCATTTTGCATATCGCCAGTTACGTTTTCTTGGGCTATGGATTTTACCTGTTATCAACGTCATGGCACGTGCTGTACAACGCGCAACGTCAGCATTCTTTAGCGATCACAGGCCCTTATGCACGTATACGTCACCCACAATACGTGGCTTTTGTGATGATCTTGCTGGGTTTTTTATTGCAATGGCCAACTTTACTGACACTGATTATGTTTCCAATCCTACTCTTAATGTACAGCCGCTTGGCAATTAAGGAAGAGGCTGAAATGAGTAAACAGTTTGGCGCTGTCTATGACAGCTATGCTCAACAGACTCCGAGATTTATTCCAAAATTCGGCCATAAAACCACTTTACCATAAGAGAATTATTTATGTCAGATCAAAAAAATCATAACCAGGACCATATGGCACAGGCTACAACAGACGTACTGAAAGACCCAGTCTGTGGTATGACCGTCACTGAAAAATCGAAATACCATGAGGAATTTAAGGGGAAAACTTACTTTTTTTGCAGTGATAAATGTCAATCAAAGTTTCATAGCAGCCCGGTGCAATATATCGCTAAACCCGCAACGACGACTGCCGATGCACATACACAGCATCATCAGACTACTCAATCCGTTAATGAGACAAGCACAACAGGCACGATCATCTATACGTGCCCAATGCATCCAGAAATTAAACAAGATCATCCTGGAAACTGTCCTAAATGCGGAATGACACTGGAGCCACTCATTCCTGAATTAGAGGAAGATGAGAATCCGGAGTTACGTGATTTCCGCCGACGCTTCTGGTGGACACTGCCATTGACCATCATCGTGACTTTTTTGGCGATGTTTGGTCATCAAATGAACCTGTTCAATATGGCGGTTCAGAGCTGGATTGAACTGGTGTTGTCACTCCCAATTGTACTTTGGGCAGGTTGGCCATTTTTTTCCCGGGGTTGGCAATCGGTCGTGAATCGCAGCCCGAACATGTGGACCCTGATCGGTCTAGGTACAGGGGCTGCTTTTATTTACAGTGTGGTTGCAACTGTAGCGCCACAAATCTTTCCAGACTCATTTATTTCCATGGGCCGTGTCGCTGTTTACTTTGAAGCTTCAGCGGTCATTATTTCGTTGACCCTACTGGGACAAATACTAGAATTAAAAGCACGTTCGCAAACTTCTGCTGCAATTAAGTCACTACTCGGACTTGCTCCTAAAACAGCTCGCCGAATTCTGTCCGATGGAACTGAGGAAGACGTTCCTCTGACTCATGTCCATGTAGGAGATTTACTTCGCATCCGCCCAGGTGAAAAAGTTCCTGTGGATGGTGTAGTCACTGAAGGAAGTAGTTCAGTAGATGAATCAATGCTGACAGGCGAACCTTTACCAATCACTAAACGTGTCGGCGATAATGTCATTGGCGCTACCCTGAATACCAATGGTTCATTGATCATGCGTTCAGAGAAAATTGGTTCAAGTACCATGTTGTCCCAGATCGTACAGATGGTGGCACAAGCTCAACGCTCGAGAGCACCAATGCAACGTATGGCTGATCAGGTAGCAGGTTGGTTCGTCATGGCTGTAGTAGCCATTGCCTTGCTTACCTTCTTTGGATGGGGACTGTTCGGCCCAGAAGAGTCGAGCTGGGTTTATGCATTAATCAATGCTGTGGCAGTACTCATTATTGCCTGTCCTTGTGCACTAGGCTTGGCAACTCCAATGTCTATCATGGTTGCAACGGGTCAAGGTGCTACTCATGGTGTGTTGTTCCGCGATGCAGCAGCCATTGAGAATCTGCGCAAGATTGACACACTAATCATCGATAAAACAGGTACGTTGACCGAAGGACGCCCTGTATTCGATCGTGTGGTTGCCGCATCAGGTTTCGATGAATCTGAAGTATTACGTTTAGCCGCCAGTCTTGATCAAGGCAGTGAACACCCGCTAGCCGAAGCGATTGTAAATGCAGCACACGAACGTGGCCTGTCTCTTGAAACACCAGATAATTTTGAATCAGGCTCAGGGATTGGTGTTCGAGGTCAAGTGGGCGATCGTCAGTTAGCTTTGGGCAACACAGCACTGATGGAGCAATTAGGTATCTCGGTACAATCTCTGATTCCGCAAGCCGAAGAGCTGCGTTCAGAAGGTGCAAGTGTGATGCATCTAGCCATCAATGGTGAATTGGCCGGCCTGCTTGCAGTATCCGATCCCATCAAAAAAAGTACCCCTGAAGCACTTGCCACCCTGAAGGAAGCTGGACTACGTATCGTGATGGCAACAGGAGATGGTCTCACCACTGCCCGTTCAGTCGCAGCACGTCTGGGTATTGATGAGGTACATGGTGAAGTTAAACCCGCAGATAAACTAGAACTGGTCAGCAAATTGCAGAAGGAAGGTCGCATCGTGGCAATGGCCGGCGATGGAATCAATGATGCACCAGCACTAGCCAAGGCTGATGTCGGTATCGCTATGGGGACCGGAACTGATGTTGCAATGAATAGTGCTCAAGTTACGCTGGTCAAGGGGGATTTACGCGGTATCGCGGTTGCCCGTTCCCTTTCGGAAGCTACTGTTGGCAACATGAAACAGAACCTCATGTTTGCTTTCCTTTACAATGCCTTGGGTATCCCAATCGCAGCTGGCGTACTCTATCCATTTACCGGTTGGTTATTGTCACCCATGATTGCGGCCTTGGCGATGAGTTTTAGTTCAGCTTCAGTCATCACGAATGCCCTTCGCCTGCGAAATAAAAAGTTATGATAGAGAGTTCTTTTCTTCCACCAGATGTACCAGGTCTTATTGCAGCACTTGCCATCGGCCTGCTCATTGGTTTAGAACGAGGATGGCACGATCGTGAATTGCCCGAGGGCAGCCGAGTAGCAGGCCTACGTACCTTCACATTGACAGGATTACTCGGAGGAGTGCTGGGTCATCTACAGCCAAACTTTGGGCCTTGGCCACTAGTCGCAGCCGTATTAGGGCTTTCCCTTTTACTTACGGTATCCTACGCGCGTACCGCAAAAATTTCCGGTAATTTAAGCGCTACCACGACGATCGCGATGCTGTTGACATTAGTTCTAGGTGCATATGCATCCCATGGTAATGTTACTTTAGCATTAACAGCGGCTGTCATCGTGGCTGTATTTTTGGATCTCAAGCCAACCTTACATGGTTGGTTACGCTTGATCGAACATCGTGAATTAACCGCATCTCTACAGTTACTGGTACTTTCTGTCGTTATATTACCTTACTTACCCAATACGGGTATGGGACCTTTTGCTGCATTAAATCCTTACCAGTTATGGTGGGCAGTGATCCTGATTGCCGGACTCTCTCTGGCAGGTCATTTTGCCATGCGGCTCACCGGTTCACAAAGAGGCATACTCTGGACAGGTCTATTGGGTGGTTTGGCATCTTCTACAGCTGCAACTGTCGCACTGGCACGCTATACACGCCAGCACCCCGTCATGGTCAGTGCTGCTATTTCTGGAACATTGGCTGCCTGTGGCATCATGTTTTTTCGTATGGCTACTGATAGGCGTCATTGAGCCAGCATTGCTAAGCACTTTTGGTGGTGCAATGATGATTGCGGGAATCCTTTTGCTGGGTATGGCACTGTGGAGACAACGCCAAATTACCAGCGCTGAAAACAACGATCGAACAATAGAAGCAATGGCTCCTTTTGATCTTGGGACAGCATTCAGCTTCGCTGCTTTCCTTTCTGTCATGGCAGTCTTGGTCCCGGCAGCAAAACAATGGTTGGGCACCAGCGGCATCTTCGTATTATCGACTATTTCCGGGCTAGCAGACGTAGATGCTATTTTAGTCTCACTTGCCCGCCTGCATAGTACTGAAGGCTTAACAACAAATGTGGCTGCTGTCGCGCTAGGGCTGGCCACACTGAGCAACATGTTAAGCAAAGCGACAATTGCATGGATGACAGGGGGGCACAGTTTGGCCGAGCTATCATATTTGGCTACACAATTGCCATGATAGGTGCTGGCGTAGCTCTGGCTCTCAGTTTGAGCTTTATGTAAGGTCAACTCGGGTAAATGGAAGATGTTCAAAAAATGAGTTAAAATGATTCCCCTTGCATGGATTCACTTTGAAAAACAATGGTAAAAATGATTCGACCATTGAGGGATTCAGCCTGGATGGTCGCCCCAAGCATATCAAGAATAGATTTTGTTATGGCAAGCCCTAAGCCGGTTCCTTCTTCTGTTCTTTGTCTAGACGCATCTGTTCGATAAAAACGATCAAATAATCTGGATAGTTGTTCAGGAGAGAGTTCAGGGCCTTCATTTTCAATTGAAAATATTGTGTTATCTAAATTCTGTTGAAGTTTTATCTGTATTGTAGAATTCTTGTTTCCATATTTAACTGCATTAGACAATAGGTTGCTGAGTGCGCGACGTAACATAGCAGGATCACCTTTTACATTGCCAGATCCTGTTTGTTGAAGTGTCATATTTTTTTCGGCAGCTAGAGCGTCATAGAAATCAAATAAAGCGGTAACTTCTTTAATGAGGTCAATATTCTGTAAGTTCTGTAAATTTAAGTCATGTTCTGCTTTTGCCAAGAAAAGCATATCGGACACCATTCGAGCCAAACGTTCAAATTCTTCTAAATTAGAAAATAGTATTTCTTGATAAGTACCAATATCTCGGTTACGGGCGAGACATACTTGAGTTTGGGTCATTAAATTATTAATCGGTGTTCTAATTTCATGTGCTAAATCAGATGAAAAATCGGAAAGTTTTTCTAAAGCTGACTCTAGTCTGTCCAGCATAGCATTGAAGGCGATTGCCAATGATTTTAGTTCGGTTGGTGTATGCTCAACTTCTAAACGTTCTGAAAGATGTTGAGCAGAAATTCCTTCTGCGACCTTAGCCATTTTTTGCACTGGTCTTAAACCTCTCCAGGTTGCAAACCAACCTAAAAACATTAAACAAATTGTACCAGCCAAACCAATATACAAAAGTTGACGCTTAAAATCTTTTAGAAAATGTAGATGTTCTGATGTATCGATCCCAACAATAATTCGTACAGATTGTATTTCAGAATTTCTATTTATACCTGTAGTGTAGATCATGCCACGATAGGTCTTATTTTGAACTTGCCATTTAATCCATGAATTATTTGCTGACTTGATTAAATTTTGAGTATTAATGATTGAGGATGCTGAACTAAATAAAATTTGGCCTGTCGGTCGTTCTATTTGGACCATAAGATCATGGTGTCCAACTAACGCATCTCTTAAATAGAAATTAAGTTCTGGAGAATTTTTAGGATGCTGTTGGAGAAGATTCTGAATAAGCTGGATTTTACCTTCTAATTGGGTACGGTCTTGAGTTTCAAAATGATGCATTACTAATTTATTTATGAACAAACCCATAATAATTAGAATGAAAATAGTCGATAATGAGAAAATGATACCGATCCGGAAACTGATCGCTCTGAATAAATTATTATTCATCCTCTACCTCTAGTACATACCCCATTCCTCGAATATTCTGAATTAATTTGGGAGTAAAGTTACTGTCAACTTTACTTCTTAATCGTTTAATAGCGACTTCAACGACATTCGTATCACTATCAAAATTCATATCCCAAATTTGAGAAGCAATCAGCGCTCTTGGTAAAATTTCACCTCGTCTACGCATAAAAAGTTCCATAAGCGCGAATTCTTTTGCCGTCAGATCAATGCGTTGACCCGCTCGTGTTACCCGACGTTTTCTCAAATCAAGTTCTAAATCAGCAATCTTAATAATATTATTATCTTCTCTTTGTTGCCCTCGTCTAAGGAGCGTTTTTATTCGAGCTAGAAGCTCTGCAAAAGCAAAAGGCTTAACTAAATAATCATCAGCGCCTAGCTCTAATCCTTTTACTCGATCTTCGATTTGATCTCGGGCGGTAAGAAAAAGAATGGGCATTGTTTTACCGCTGCTACGAATATCATTGATAATATTCCAACCATTTAGTCCAGGTAACATCACGTCTAAAATAATTAAGTCATACTCTTCAGAAAGAGCTTGATGTTTACCCGTTAACCCATCTGTAACCCAGTCCGTAATATAGCCAGCTTCGGATAAACCTTGCTTGAGATAATCACCAGTTTTTTGTTCATCTTCAACTAATAGTATTCTCATTTCCGAATCCTAAGTCATTCATTAAAACTATAATAACGTTATAAAACATCTGATCGAGATAGATTACAAAAATGTCATTTTCAAGTCACTTAGATGTTCAGTGCTTCACTTTATTGTAGTAGCAAGAAATTAACTTTTAGAGAAACTTATGAAAACTGTAGTGCGTCGTAGTCTAACAATTTTAATGTGTGCTGGAACTTTAATTGCTGGTACTCAATCTTGGGCAAAAGATGTATCAACCTCAAGTGCCACTAAAACGGTAAAAGCACAGGAACCTTGTACAAAACCTTGTAAAATGGAAAAAGATGACAAGACTCAGCAAGATCATAGTCAACATCAGTCGCCTAACTCATCTGACATGTCAAAAATGGATCATTCTATGATGAATAT
>NZ_MLCN01000036.1 GCF_001982605.1 Alkanindiges hydrocarboniclasticus
CAGGTTTCACAGGTTTCACAGGTTTCACAGGTTTCACAGGTTTCGATGAATCAGTTTCCAATATCTTAAATGGATTGGAAGTAACATTTGGTTTAGCCTGATTAATCATGGCTTGTGGTTTTGTGGACAACACTGTATGTGCCGGAGTTAATGGTTTTCCTAGGTCAACTGTAGATTTTTTAATAGTAGAGGTATCAGTTGGTTGTGCCTTAATTGTTTTGAGGGCAGGAAGTGACTGTGCAGCAGTATTAGTTTTTGCTGAATGGGGAGGTGCTGAGTGTATCTGTGTGCCAGATAAAGCAGCAGTAACGATGGCTTGCTCGGCGCTATCACGCTTTGACAGAATAGGGGTTGGCCATTGAGCCGAAGAAGTAAAAAGCATCCAGAATATGAATGATGTACTTAATGCGCCAATACAGCAGCTTAAAATAGCCACGCCCCAGAGAGTCTTTTTGGAGACATAATCATTTTTATTTTTATGCAGTATTTTTAGGGCTGTATGCGGTGTTAGGTCATCATACAGCGAGGGCATCTGCGTTCTTTTGATGTCATTCATGCAGTTCACTTAATCCATTATATTTAAATAGTTTTTATATTAAGGAAGGTAAATTGTAAGATGGGCCTGTTGCTGGGGTGCAGCAATAACCTCTGAAAAGGGTGTCATTGTCTTGATGCGATGTTGTACCAGCACATAGTGAATCCCTGAAAATGCAATAGCTGCAAAGATAGTTAGCATAATTAGAATCAGGCCTACCGGTATTTCACTGCGGATTACGTAGCGAATCTGGTCTGGAATGGCCCAAAAGGGTGAAAATTCCTTTTTCTTACCTTTTAAAAAATCAATTTCATCAGTGAGTCGTGCGATCAGATAATTAATTTTTTCAGGCGCCTCAAGCCGGTATTTGCCTTGAAAACCCAATAACAGGCAATAATGGAATACTTCCAGTGCAGCCAGGCGTTCAACACCTTGAGCTCGCAAATTTTCCAGCGTATTGAAAAATTTTTCACCCGCCAGCTGCGAGCCAAACAAACTTAATTGCAGTGGTGATACTTCCCATTTGGCCTTAATGGTTTCCATTGCTGCTGTTTGCTGGATCATGATGGTTTCGTCAACCAGTGCACAAAATGCATATTTTACGTCATGAATATTCTCAGCTGAAAAAATGGCACGGCGTGCCTGATTTTCAAAATTGGCCAGAAAATCAATCAACTGACTTTGTAGCTGGCTGGCACTGTGTGGGATATAGCCATTTTTTAATAGGAATACCAGATAAAAACCTTCGTACAAAAAATCAAGTAATGACTTTTGTACAGGTTTTAGCTGAACTGGTGCGCTAGTACCTGTACCAATTTCACCATCGTCAAATAGGGAAGGTGCAAGGCTGCTTTCTTTACTCATTGTAATAATGGCTCTTGTTATTGGTTTGATTAAGAATCAATAATGGCAATTAGTTCTAGGGTCAGATCACTAAAACCACCGGGGATATAAATACAAACCGATTGCTGCTGTAGCATTTGTTCATATAAGTTGCCATAGGGTTCTATTGCAAAATACAGCACACCTGAACGGACTGGAATAGCAGAGGGAACATTGCTTAAATGACTGAGACTAATGGCAGGAAGGGCGGCCAATACTCGCTTTTCTACATCATCAGGTGCACCTACTTTAATCCTGACAGGAACAGAAGCCACCAGCTCATGGGCTGGCAGTGAACAGTTAATTGCCAGATATAGTCTTGTATTCCGGGTAATCTTGTCAGAATCCAGACTACCTTGCCAATAAGAAGGCTTAGTTTCCCGTAAGGTAATATTCAGGTAACGCGTTGAGATAATTGTATCCAGCATTTCACGAATCATGTTGTCTAGCGCATTAAAACCATGCATGGGCGAGTAGTGGTTATAAACGGGCAAGTTATCCAGATTATGCACGCGTGAAAATGTCAGCAGTGAGCCGGTCAGTCGCAGTAATTCCTGATGCAAGCGTTCAGGGTGAATTTGTGGATGCTGAATAATATGGTTAAGGGCGGCATAACCTGCATTCAGGCTATTAACTAACCAGAAAGATACCAGGTCACCCGAGCGAAACTCTACCAGTTGCTGGTCAATTTCCCGGTTATTACTTTGCAGGGTCTTGAGTTTTGCCCGGATTACACCCAGTAGACGCTTCACACTGTTTAGCAATAACTCTGAACTGTCCACATGCAGTACTGGTGGCATAAAATTTGGATCAAATTCATACTCACCCGTCGAGTTTTTTCGAATTCGCGCAACCGGAAAATACAGCATGCCATCCAGTTCATGATCAGGCCGCACATGGATATCCAGTACCCGGAAAAAAGCCTGCCGCTGTAAAATGACTACTTCTGACTCTACGGCATCGGTAAAAATATCCGTGCTGCTCACCTGTTTACTACTATAACGCACTGGCCGGATCTGATTATTGGATTGAAGGTTACTACTACCATGGTGAAGCGCCGGAAAAGCAATATAAACAAGCGCCTGATCAGACATTCTGGCGCTGTCGAGCTGCATGCTTTCCGGCAGTAAATCACGCTCTGGTGCTTTATATACATCACCATCTGACCAGAGAATATCAATGTGAGTAAGCGCCAGGATATTGTTTTGCAACTGAATGGCATCGAATTCAAGTTTGCGGATACCATAAGGAAAAGCTGACAGGGCATGGATGGTATTATTAAGCCGCTGTTCGTGATACATATCCTGAATCTGAAAATGCTGTGGCCGCAAAAATAGGCCTTCACCCCACAATACTTTATTTGCCTGAACCATAAAAACCCTAATTTATAAATCAAATAATAGTTGTAAAATAATCGCTTAGCTATCATGGCCTGAGGGCTGAACACCTAGCATCTCATGCAAGCTGTTCAAGGAATCGTTTTGTTTGATAACATTGGACAGCCATTCATGGAGTGGCATATTGGCCCAGTTGATGGTTTTTTTAAGCATGTAACTTACCGGGCTATGTGGTTCATGACTGGAAAAATAATCGCTAATCTGCGCCAGAATCAGCATGGCCTGCTGTCGGTTTTGAATATGGCTTTGCGCTTTGGGATCAAAACCGGATTGCTGTTCAGGATAAGACGGGCTTATTTCCCGCATGGTATTAATTTCCGGTGTAACTTGCTGTTCATCCGCTACAACAACGGTTTGGCCACCACGTTCTTTAATTGTCCTCTCCAGATGGTCAGCGATGCGCTCTAAGACCTGATCAGCAGCAGAAAAAGCTGGTGCATCAATACCTAATGACTGATCTAGTAATGCTTTAAAGGTGTCCCAGCTGGAAATGGCTTGGTGTAATTGTTGTGTATTATGTTGCAGTTGCTGAACAGGCGTTTGCATTAACGCTTCCTGATACTGCGCAAACGTGATCTTATGTTCAGGCAGACCGTCATCATATAAATCAGGATTTTTATCTAGCTGATTTTTTAAAATCTGGGCTGATTCAAAATCATTAAAGTTGAGGGCTGGCTGGCTGCTAAGGGCTACAGTTTTTGGAATTTTCTGCATGAGCTGTACAAACCATTGCAGCAAACTAATGCGCTGATCAAGGTCATTATCTTCAATGCGTGGATACATAGCTGGCCAGTAACGGGAAATTAGCCCATTGATAATTTGCAGCCCATGAAACATCCCTGCAAAGCCTGAGGTTTTAATCAGGGCCTCGCAAAGCCAGAATCCCAGTCGCAAATCCTTTGAACTGTTTTGCAGTAAGTCTTTACATTGAGTTTCGACATAAGACCAATCAGCCACTTTGCGTTCGGTGATCCATTCGCCTTGTTCCAGTAAAGGGTCATCTTCCAGCCGGGCTTTTTGAATTTCATCAAAAATACTTGAAAAGGTTAAATCTTCACCACACGGCAATTCGCTGGAAATAGGATGTAGTAAGTCTTCAATAGTATGCATATCAATCATGTCGTTACTGACCCTTAAGCCATTTTTTCGATAGCCGGAGTTTTATTTAACAAGCTTTTAGATTTATGGCAGTCTGTTTTTGAGCTGTTTATGGTGTTGACAGTAGGTGTCGGAAAATCAACCTGATAGGTCAGTTGGTCATTGGCATCAATATCAATAAAAATATGTTGAGGACTTGTTCCATCAACCATGGCAGTTAACAAATGAGTTGCCAAATCCGGTAATACCGAGCTATTTAGAATGTGATCAATATTACGCGCACCACTATCAACTTCAGTACAACGCGATAACACCAGTTCTACTAATGCACTGCTAAAACCAAGGCTGGTCTGGTGCTGGGTTAGCATGCGCGTAGCAATTTTGGCAAGCTTGTGCTCAATAATCTGTATTAGCAAATCATCATGCAGTGGGAAGTAAGGGGTTAAGCGCATTCGGCCTAAAAATGCCGGTTTAAAATTCTTGTAAAGAGCAGGTAGCAGGGCTTCAACCAGTTGTTGCTCGTTTGGCCAGTCTTCCACAGGCTTATTAATACATTGCTGCATAATGACTGAAGAGCCAACATTGGAAGTTAGCAAAATCAGGCAGTTTTTAAAATCAATGAGTCGGCCTTCACCATCTTCTAGAGTACCTTTATCAAATACCTGATAAAACAGCTCTTGTACATCCTGATGGGCTTTTTCAATTTCATCAAGCAAAATAACGCTATAAGGGTTACGTCTTACCGCTTCGGTCAGAATGCCACCCTGGCCATAACCAACATATCCAGGCGGTGCACCTTTTAAGGCAGAAACAGTATGCGCCTCCTGATACTCTGACATATTGATACTAATTAAATAATTTTCACCGCCATACAGTTCATCAGCCAGCGCTAGTGCTGTTTCAGTTTTGCCAACGCCACTAGGGCCAACCAGCAAAAAGACACCCTGCGGTTTGTTGGGGTCTTCTAGTCGGGCACGGGCTGTTTTAATGCCTTGTGCTAATGAGTATAGGGCTGACGATTGTCCCATCACCCGTTTTTCCAGCTTTTCTTGCAGATTAAGGACGGCTGTAATGTCATCCGCCTGCATTTTACCAAGTGGAATTCCTGTCCAGTCTGCAATGATTTGACTAACAATGTGTTCATTCACCCGTTCATGAACCAAAGGATTATGGTGCTGCAATTGTTTTAAGCGCTGACGTAGCTGGCTAATTTCCTGTTTGATTAATAACTCTTGAGAGTGATCCGGCCGATCTTTTAATGGCAACTGTTGCTGTAATTGCTTAAGTTGAGTTATCAATTGCAGTTCAGCCTGCCACTGTTGAGTAATTTCACTGATTTGCTGATTAGTAAAATCCAGTTGTTGCCCTACTGTTTCTAGCCGGGATAATGGTGAATGGTGAAGTGCTTGCTGCTCAGCCAGTAATAATTCAAGTTCAAGATTCAGGTTATGCTTGCGGGCTTCCAGTACGTCCAGTTGTGCCGGCTTTGCACTTTGGGATAGTGCAACTCGTGCAGTGGCTGTATCTAATACGCTGACTGCTTTGTCAGGAAGCTGCCGACCCATCATGTAGCGATGGGATGCCTGTACCGCAGTAAAAATGGCCTGTTCATCAATATCCACATTAAAGTGCTGGCTCATTACCGGCACCATGGCACGTAGCATTTGTACGGCGACTTCTACCGTTGGCTCTTCAATTTTGATCACCTGAAAACGCCGGCTTAATGCAGCATCTTTTTCAAAGTACTGCTTATATTCACTCCAGGTGGTGGCTGCAATGGTACGAAGCTGACCCCGGGCTAGTGCTGGTTTTAGTAGGTTGGCAGCATCATTTTGCCCGGCCTGACCACCTGCCCCAATAATGGTATGGGCTTCATCAATAAATAGAATAATGGCATGTGCAGACTCATTAATTTCACGAATGACATTCTTTAAGCGGTTTTCAAACTCGCCTTTAACGCTCGCACCAGCCTGTAATAGCCCCATATCCAATGCATGAATGTGTACATTATTTAAGGCTTGTGGAACCAGATTCTGGCTAATTTTTAAAGCCAGACCTTCAACTACAGCAGTTTTGCCTACACCTGCTTCACCCGTTAAAATCGGATTGTTCTGACGCCTGCGCATTAGAATATCCATCATTTGACGGATTTCAACTTCACGCCCAATAACAGGATCAATCTCTCCATTTTTGGCTTTTTGAGTCAGATTTACCGTAAATTGATCAAGCGCTGGTGTTGCAGTTTTTGGAGTTGTAGATAAGTTGCCAGAATTTGACTGGTCTGATGATGACTGATCTAGAGTCTGATCTTCAACGCTAGTCGCATTACTACTAGCGGTTTCCTGTTCAATACTCATCAAGCAATAATCGCTAAGTTTATGCTTAATGCTGTCTACCGGGAATTGCTCAAACAGTGAAGAACAACGCAGTACAAGCTGATAAAGTTCAGGAACCGTTAATAATGCCACCAGCAGATGTCCACTGCGAATACAGTAACTGGCTGATTCTATGGAGGCCAAAAGCCATGCCTGTTCCAGCAAACGTATTACGGATATTGAGAAAACAGGCATTTGCTGATTGCCACGTGCTAAATATTCAAGCTGTTGTTCAAGATGCAAGCCTAATGTTAATGCATCAGTATTAAATCGCTGGCAGAGTAGTGCCAGATCATTATTGCCTTGTTTTAAAAGCTCAATAAAAAAATGCTCAATTTCAATTTGATGGTGCATTCTGGCTAAACAAAGATTGGCAGAATTTTCAAGTGCTAAGCGACATGCAGGTGATAATTTTTGAATCAGTACTTTTAAATTTGTCATGTTAAAACTCGCTTATATGACTTGTCTGCTTACGGATTATGTTGTTTTTAGTGCCCCTTACTGCCTTGGTTGCAGGCCAGATGGAACGTTAAAAAGGTGTTAATTTACTTTTTTCAGGGTTTAAACGGCGGATTTATAGAGGGGGATGAATATACTGTCAATTTACAGTGTTTCTTTTTGTAATTTAAAAATATACTTTTTATCAGTGAAAATAGTAAACGAAAATTTTTAAACTTTAAAAAATAATATGAGACTTGTATCAATGTTTCATGCTCAGTTTTGAAAGGCACGTGGCATTTTTGATCTTAATAACTCCATGAATAAAACTATAGAAAATGCGAATAAATTAGTTTGAATACAACTAAAATATATTTG
>NZ_MLCN01000037.1 GCF_001982605.1 Alkanindiges hydrocarboniclasticus
AGCTTGGCTTCGGTATAGCGCATGGCGGCAAAAGACTTGGGATCATCCGGTGAGCCCCAGTTGCCCTGCCCGGATATGAGCGGGTAGCGATAGCTAAATGGCTGCGCCATCAGCACCATGGCTTCATAACAGGCACTGTCACCGTGTGGGTGATATTTGCCCAATACGTCACCCACCGTACGTGCTGATTTTTTGGGCTTGCCACTACTTTTAAGGCCAAGTTCGCTCATGGCATAGACAATGCGGCGCTGCACCGGCTTTAGGCCGTCAGAAATATGCGGTAGCGCGCGATCCATAATCACGTACATGGCATAGTTGAGGTAAGCCTGTTCGGTAAACTCGGCAACCGAACGGTTTTCAGTGGCACTTTGTACAAAACTAGTCATAATTTACTGAGCAATCAAATCGTGAGTATTAAAAAAATTACCAACAACAAAAACGCATGGTTAAGCATGCGTTAGTCCATCAGGATGTGCCCCAAACCTATAAGCAGCCGTCATGCATGCACACCATGGAAATTGAGAATAACAACCTTATTTATAGGGCCACAGGTTAGGGGTGCTACAGGCAATCAACCTGATTTAGCTGGCCAGTTCCTTGGTCATTTTGGCACCGTGACTGCGTAACAGCTCCAGCGTGGCCCGCTCTTCCGGCAGCGCATCAGCCCAGTCAATCTGGTCAAAGTCGCAGTCAAAAAACAGGTCACTGATGGAAGACAAAATGGTCAGGCCTTCATCATCACGGGTATTTGGATCAACCTCATGCGCCAGCAGGATTTTAACCACCGGTTCACAGGCAGCGCTGGCCGCATCCCAGAGCGGGCCATACAACTCTTCGCTGTCCCATAAATGCAGATTGGCACCTGCTGTAATCAGGGCCTGCAGAATATCAATGTAGGGCTGCAACTGGGCGGTCTTTTCAGCTTCGCTTAAGGGATGGCCAGCTTCATGCGCATCACAAATATTTTCCCACCAGCGGAATAGCTGATCGCACAGCTTGGACACAGGCGGGCCAGCTTCTTCATCAATAAAATTGGGATCAACCTGTTGTAATAACTGTTGAACCTGAGCAACGTCCAGCTCATCAATGGCTTGTAATAATGCTTTTTGCTGTGGATTTAACATGATTTCTTCATCTTGATAGCATAACAACAGCTTAACAGGCTCTGGGCACTCTGACAAAAAAGCCCGACATGATTTGACGGGCTTTTGTGCAAATTATTCTTCCTCGGGCACCAGTTCATCCCAGTTTGGCCGGGTTTCATGCCGATGGTCGTTGAGTTTGTCCAGACTGTGCTCAAACATGTGATGTAACTTTTCAATCGCGCCGTCCAGTGCCAGATCAACACTGGATGCCTTGTTGGTCACGGCCATGGGCTTTAAGCCGGCCGCACGCGCTTCAATGGCACAGCGCTTGTCCTGATCACCGCCTTTGTCGGCATTTTCATCACTAAAATGCACTTCAATATGGGTTACTCTTTCACTATAGCGACTAAACTCGCTTTTAAGCTGGTCACGGACATATTCAATCATGCGTGCCGTGCCTTCAATGTGGTTATCTGTACGAACTTCTATATTCATAATCTAAGGTTCCTCACTTGCATTATACGCCTGCTTGTACAGACGCTAATTTTTTGGTCAGGCCTGCCTTGCACCATGACTGGCAATCATTTTACCAGCAAGACCACCAATGGAATGGGCGGTAAGGCACTAAACAGCGCACTCATATAAGGCAGACAGTGACCAAGGCCCTTGTTCGTTTTAGTACGAGAACACTTTGAAGATAGCACGGAAAACCGGGGCCACCAGAGGGATTTAGACTAATTTCACCATTTGAAACAAATTAACGAACATTAAGCACAGCTTTATAAAAACTGTTAATTGTTGGCACTAAACTAAGGAAAATTTAAGAATCAATACCCAACTTAGGTAAAAATTTTATGATTTCTTATTATAAGCAGCCATTGTGACAGCTTGAAGTCCTCTCAATTCCATTGTTGCATGTGGCAAGCAGACACAACAATGGAGTAATTGGATTTTACCGATAGTCTAAAACAACTTATAAGGCTGCTACATCGGCCAGATTGCCTTTTTCTTCCAGCCAGACCTTGCGGTCTGCGGCGCGTTTCTTGGCCAGCAACTTATCCAGCAAGCCAGCGGTATGATGGCTGTCATCCAGATCCAGTTGCACCAGACGCCGGGTATTGGGGTCCATGGTGGTTTCGCGCAATTGCAGCGGGTTCATTTCGCCTAAGCCCTTAAAGCGGGTAATTTGCGGTGTACTACGGCTTTTGATTTTCTTGAGGGTTTGTTCAAGTTCACTATCGTCCAGCGCGTAATGCACGTCCTTGCCAGCATCAATGCGGTACAGTGGCGGCATGGCCACAAACAAATGGCCTTCTTCCACCAGTGCCGGGAAATGACGCACAAACAAGGCACACAGCAGTGTGGCAATGTGCAGGCCATCCGAGTCCGCATCGGCCAGAATGCAAATCTTGCCATAACGTAGCTCGGACAAGTCATCACTGCCCGGATCAACGCCAATGGCAATAGCAATATCATGGACTTCCTGCGAGGCCAGTACCTCGTCGGATGATACTTCCCAGGTGTTTAAAATCTTGCCCCGCAGCGGCATGATCGCCTGAAAATTACGGTTGCGGGCCTGCTTGGCACTGCCCCCGGCTGAATCCCCTTCCACCAAAAACAGCTCGGTTTCCTCACGGGTTGCCCCGGAGCAATCGGCCAGCTTGCCCGGAAGCGCAGGCCCAGAGGCAATTTTCTTGCGTTCCACCTTTTTGGCAGCCTTCAAGCGACGGCCAGCACGGTCAATTGCCAGTTCTGCCAGCTGGGTGGCCACTTCAGGGTTCTGGTTCAGCCACAGTGAAAAAGCATCTTTACTGATATTTTGTACAATCCCGGCGGCTTCACGGCTGGACAGGCGTTCCTTGGTTTGCCCGGAAAACTGCGGTTCCTGAAACTTGAGTGACAAAATAAAGTTCACCCCATCCCACACATCATCAGCCGCCAGCTTTAAGTTACGTGGCAACAGGTTGCGTAGCTCACAAAACTCGCGTAGGGCATCGGCAATACCGGAGCGCAAGCCATTCACATGCGTGCCGCCCTGTGCGGTTGGGATCAGGTTGACATAGCTTTCCTGAACGGTTTCGCCGCCCTCACTATTCCAGCAGATGGCAAATTCACAATGTGCCCGCTCAACACTGGCAACCGCCACAAAAGGCTCAGCTGGAATGATTTCACGGCCATCCAGCTCATCCTTTAAATAATCCAGCAGGCCATTTTCAAACTGCCAGACAATGCTTTCACCACTGTCTTCATCATGGAAACTCACCTTTAAGCCAGCCGACAGCACAGCCTTGGCTTTTAAGGCATGCTTAAGTGCGCGTAGCGAAAACTTTGGGTTGTCAAAATACTTGCTTTCCGGCCAGAAGCGCACGGTAGTTCCTGTCTGGCGCTTGGGCACTGCCTTTTCCTGTACGCTTAAGGCATCCACCGGTTCACCATACGCAAAGTTCATGCTGTACAGGTTGCCCTGCCGCTGTACACGCACCTCTACCCGGGTGGACAGGGCATTTACCACCGAAATTCCTACTCCATGCAAGCCCCCGGAAAACTGGTAGTTATCGGTAGAAAACTTGCCACCGGCATGCAGCCGGGTCATGATGATTTCAATACCACTCTGGCCATATTCCGGGTGAATATCCACCGGCATGCCACGGCCATTGTCCTGCACGGATAGCGAGCCATCCTTGTACACCACCACCGTTACTTCATTGGCATGACCGGCCAGTGCTTCATCGACGGCATTATCGATAACTTCCTGCGCCAGATGGTTAGGGCGTGAGGTATCCGTATACATACCGGGGCGACGACGCACCGGATCGAGGCCGGACAATACCTCTAGCGACTGAGCAGTATATTGACTCACGTTATTCACTTCCCATTGCAAAGTCGTTGATAAATAATAGTGGTAAAATAAGATAAATCTATTGTGGGGCTGCTGTTAAAGATCAGCCCACTTCTTACATTAATGCGATCTGAACACAAGCGGATTTATGTGCTAGGCCAGCTGGCGCAAATCATGGCCGGTTACAAATTCAAGCACACGGTTATGCTGGCGCAGGGCCTGTAGGCTGCCATAGCCCCAGCTGACTGCCCCAAACGCCATATTGGCCTGTGCCGCCGCTTCGGCATCGGTTTCCTGATCACCAATATAAATGGCATGCTGCGCGGCAACACCGGTTTTCTTTAAAATTTTCTTTAAATGAGCGGTCTTGCCAAAAATAGACATGCCGCAATAAACCTGTCCAAACAGGGCAAACAGCTCAGCGCCTAAAATGGCGGCGACGTTTTCGCGCGAGTTGGAAGACACAATGGCCAGTCGCACGCCCGAATTGGCCAGAAACTTCAGGCTATCGCTGATGTGGTCAAACAGCTCAATCTGGTGTGCGTTTTGCCGCATGCGCCGGATAAAGCCGCGTGATACCAGTGGCAGTTTCCAGCTGGCCATGCCCACATGCTGCATGATCTGGCGTGGTGTGGCATGCCTCAGGGTTTCAATCTCATGCAGCTGGATTTGTTTAAAGCGGTACTGCCCGGCCAGCTCGTTAAACACACTGGCAAAAAATGGAAATGAATTGGCCAGCGTGCCATCAAAATCAAAGATTGCCAGTTGGTACTTTAGGTTCTGCACGCAGCTTGCGGTGTGGGAATGGCTCACGTTATTAGCGATCAAATAAAAAATTAATCATCAGCGGTATTTTGCTGTCCATGTCATGCATAAAATGATCACCACCCGGCTCTATAATCAGCGCACTTTGGGCATCATCCTGACTAAAGTAGCTTTCTGCCTCGCGGTAATCCAGTACTTCATCGCCTTGCTTGAGCAATACCAGAATCCGGTCAGGACTGGCTGGGACCGGCTGATACAGTGCTTTGAGGTCTTCCAGCTGGTCTGGGGTGACAACCCAGCCGGTTTCGGTATGATGCGCGGTTTCTCCGTTGGCAAAGAAGCGCTTGAACCGTTCAAATGGTCGCACAGATGGATTGACAAGAACAGCCCGCACCCCATGCTTTGCGACGCAAGCTGTCGCATAAAAACCTCCAAGACTACTGCCTACCACGCCGGTATGGGGATCTGTGGCAATGGTCTCATCCAATAGTTGCATAACCTGCTGTGGTGGCAAATTCAGGTCGGGCCGAACGACCCTGATTTCCGGACGGTGGAGCTTGCACCACTCTTCCAGCATCTGGCCTTTGGCTGAAGCCGAATTGCTGTTGAGTCCATGAATATAAATCAGTTGCATAAAAATGGCCTGTCAGGGCAATCACATCAAATCGGGACTAAATTGTACGCGTGTTAAAGTTATGCGCAAGTCTGATACGTTGTGTGTAACACACATCATCAACTCCTTTTACTACTTAAGTTGCGCTTAAGTTATGTAACAAAATTACTTTTTCGCCACTAAGTACCTTGTGTTTCACACATTTTTTTACTCATTACTCATCTATTTCAGGATATAGGTAGTAGTACGCATTTATGTGTGAAAAAGCGGCAATTGGCTAGACTGCTTGAATAATTGGCCAAATTGAGCAGTTTGGCCAATTCTTGTACTAAAGTAGATATTGACAGCTTAGGTAATCAAGAGTAAACATCATGTAACAGCTTGTAATAGCTATGTCACCTGATTGTGACCCAGTGCCTAATCACCTAGGGATACAGTCGATTTGGCAAATAAACGGAGGATGCCGCATCATGCCCAGCTTAACGCCACTTCATGAAAACTACTGCAAGTTTGACCGGAGTCCTCCCTCACAGGCCGATTTTCTGGAAGGCTTGTCACAGCTGGCAACATCCAGTGTGAGTGGTGTTGCCGAGCTGGTTCAGGAAATTCATCGTGAAATTTTCCTGCAATATTTCTCCCTGACCACCCGGCAGGCCAATTTTATCTGGGATAATGGCATTACCAAGCGTGTGTATGGCCTAAGCCAGCGCATCATGCAGCAATATGGTAAGGGCCTTGCCATCAGCTTGCGTGGCCTGAACCGCCATTTTCCGGTATTACATGAAAAACCGCTAACCCCGCTAATGCATTTTATAGCCAATGCGCTGAATGGCGTGCTGGGTGACTACATGTTTCAAAGTCACAACCCGCTGGCATTGCCCATGGTGCTGTATGACCGTTATGGTCAGTTGCAGCGCGGTGAACTTTCTGGCCGTGTGGTCATTCTGGTGCATGGCCTATGCATGAATCACCTGAGCTGGGCACCCGGCGAAAGCAGCGGTCTGGGCGAACATATTCTTTATCACCAGCAACAGGCCAATGTGCTGTACCTGAACTATAATACTGGCCGCCGTATTTCTTCCAATGGCCGTTCCTTTTCCAATGTGCTGGAAGACCTGATTAGACGAAATCCCCGTATTACCACCATTGACCTGATTGGTCATAGCATGGGTGGACTGGTGTCACGCAGTGCGCTGTTTTATGGCAAGCAAAGTACCTGTAACTGGATTAACTATGTAGAAAATCTGGTCTGCATTGGCTCACCGCATCAGGGTGCCGTACTGGAACGCCTCGGCTTTATGTTTCAGGAAAAAATTGGCAAAGTACCCTTCGCCAGTGTGCTGGCCCAGTTGGCCAATATGCGCAGTGCCGGCATTATCGACTTGCGTCATGGCAGTGTGCGTGACGATGACTGGGAGCATCTGGATGCCAAAATCGGCCAGATGGATGATTGCCGTAAGCCTGCCCCGCTCCCTTCCCGCGTGAATACTTACCTGATTGCCGGGACGCTGGAACGTGAGTCCTCAAGCTCCAAAACGCTAGAAGCCATTGGCGATTATCTGGTTAGTGTAAAAAGTGGACTGGGCGACCATCCGCATCCGCAGTTCCGCTTAAAAGTGCCTGAAGACCATAAAGCGGTATTTTATGGCTTAAACCATTTTGAAATTCAGCATCATCCCCGGGTGCGCGAACAAATTATTGCCTGGCTGTATCCCAATGCCAATCAGGTACGCGATCCAAGCCAGCGCATCGAAACCATTGTGGACTAAGCACCAATTGATGCATGAGTAAAAAATGCCATAAAAAAAGGACGTTCCATGACGTCCTTTTTTGCTTTAAAATCTTGTTGCCTATAACGTTAAGTACAAAGTAACGCTTAACGACGCACCAGTTTCCACAGGTTTAGCAGCAATAATGCGCTAAAAAATACCAGCGCCCATGTCGGTAGGGATTGCCCCAGAAAAGTCCAGTCAATCACTGCACACTCGCCAGAACCATGCAGTACTTTTTGCACCACATCCCTTAACGGAAAAGTATCCATCCAGTAATCAAGGCCCGGCCCGCAGGCAGGCACATCTTCCGGTGGCAGGTGCTGTAGCCACACATGGCGCGCTGCTACTGCAAACGACCAGCTAATGAATAAGGTAGATAACAGTGCATAGCTGCGGCGCACCCAGAGTTTTGCCGGATTATGAATAAAGGCAATCAGTGAAACCAGCCCCATGCCCATCAAGCCCACACGCTGAAAAATACACAGTGGACAAGGATCAAGCATTTGATAATGCTGTAAATACAGGGCAAATGCCATTCCAGCCACACTGGCCAGAAACAGGATCAGACTGACCACACGGTAGGTTAACCTCATTAAACATGCTCCTTGGGGGATGTTGCCAATACTGCATGATTCTGGCGATAAGGTGCAAGATAAGTTTTAAAATCGCCCTGTTGCTGCTGTTCCAGTTGCGCTTGTGCCTGCCACGACTGTTCAGCAATCTGGCTAAAATATTGTTGCTGTTCTGGCTGCAACTGTTGCTCTACCTGCTGGCTGGCATAGCGGCTGGCCAGTGCATGACCAAAGCGCCATGAGCCGCCGGCAGTCACCGTATCGCTGAGTACCTGCGCTGACAGCGTCTGTTCCACATGCTCAAGCCGCTTGCCCATTACCTGTAGCGCGGCCTGATAAACTGGTTGCTGCATACCCTGATCCATTAATTTGGCAATGGCCTGCATGTGCTCCAGTTGCTGGCGCGCCCATGGCTTGAACAGGTATTCTCCTTCTGGAGTGGTTAAGCTCAGGTTAACCTTACGACCCTGATCCACCACTTTAATCAGGTTATGGTCAATGCAGTCCTGCTCACGGTCATCAATGGCCGGGCTGTCCTGTAACAGCGCATACAACGCCACCACTTCCAGAAAACAGGCGCTGGTCAGGTCAATGCCAATGTCGCTGTACGGGTTAATGTCTACGGCACGCAGCTCAATATACGCCACGCCACGCTTTTTAAGTGCCTGCGCCGGTGTCTCGCCGGACTGCGGAATTTGTTTGGGACGAATTGGGCTGTAGTATTCATTTTCAATTTGCAGCACATGATCATTAATTTGCAGCGGCTCACCGTTTTGGTCATCCAGCCCCAGTTCGCTAAACGCCTGATACGGCGTATGAATGGCCTGCTCGATGCCGCGGATATAATCCTGCATATTGTTGTAGTGAATGCCCAGTCCGCGCTGTGCGCTGTTCTGGTAGCCCAAGCGGCCCATGCGCAGGGCGGTGGCTTCCGGCAGGTACATGGTGCCGCTCACCAGCGGTTGCAGGTTATGCTGGCGGCCTGACAAAAAGCAGGCACAGACTGAAGGACTGGCCCCCAGCAAATACACCACCAGTGGGGCTAGCCGCAGGAAATTACGGATCAGGCCAAAATAGCGCTCACTGCGGTAATCCTGCAAGCCAAGCTGCTGTAGATCAACTGGCGTGCTGCTGTGCTGCTGCCAAGCGGCAAACAGTTGATCGGGAAACGATACATTATAGTGTACCCCGGCAATGGTTTGCATGCGGCGGCCATAACGTACCCCAAGGCCACGTCGGTACAGGGTTTTAAACTGGCCCAGATGCGATGCGCCATATCTGGCCAGCGGAATATTGTTTTCATCCTTATCCAGCATGCAGGGCATGGACAGCGGCCACAGGGTTTCACCTTCTGGCAGGTTTTGCTGTACCACCACATGCAACTGGCGCAAGAAATCCAGCGCCTGCTGCGGGTGGGAAAACGGCGGTGTAATCAGTTCAATCAGCGCTTCCGAATAGTCGGTGGTGATATGCGGATGGGTTAATGCCGAACCCAGTGCGCGCGGATGATCGGTTTGTGACAAAAACCCATTGGCCTGCATGCGCAGGGATTCTTTTTCAATGCCGCGCTGCATGCCTGACAAGTGATCAGGTGTTAACCACGCTGGTACATTAAACTGGGTTAACAGGTCCGGGTTACGCATTCATTTTACTCACTTGGCCAGCAACATCACTTTGCATATCAATTTATTGTGCAAAGCAAGAAATAGCGATTTTGCCTTTTATTGGCTTAAAACGCATGATTTTTGATGTGAAAAAAATAGCTTTTTTTCGGCTTTTTTAGCATCAATACGGATTTAAGCTCGTTTTTTGCCATCTTTGTACTTTACAGTAAGGGCTTCATTGACTGAACTGGAATATTCCATGACTCCGCAGCAGGTTTTAAGCTTCTGGTTTGAACAAAGCACCCCGGCTCAATGGTTTGAAAAAGATGAGCGATTTGACCAGCAAATTCAGCAGCAATTTGGTAAATTGCATGACAGCGTTGCTGCTGCTGAAGCGTATGCATGGCGCAGCACCAGCGAGGGGCGTCTGGCTGAAATCATTGTGCTCGACCAGTTTTCCCGCAACCTGTACCGCGATCAGCCAGCAGCCTTTGCCTGTGATGCCATGGCGCTGGTACTGGCGCAGGAAGCCATTGCACAAGGTGCAGACCAGCAATTAACACCAGTGCAGCGTACATTCCTCTATATGCCATTCATGCACAGTGAATCCAGACTCATCCATAAAAAAGCACTAGAGTTGTTTAACCAGCTGGGTATTGAAAACAACCTCAAATTTGAAAAGCTGCATAAGGCCATTATTGACCGTTTTGGACGCTATCCACATCGCAATGCCGTACTGGGCAGAACTTCCACGCCGGAAGAACTTGAGTTTTTACTGCAGCCTAACAGCTCATTTTAATTAAAGTTTCTTCTGGCCAGCCAACCATGAAGCTATTGTGAAGCATGGCCTACATAGCTTATACAGCGTGGTTTTATCTGCCAGTTTGCATTGCTCTATAATGTCCTGATAACGTGATAGTCTGAACCTGCGACACGATTGCCAACTGGCTGGGAGCCTACGCCATGCATGCACTTTCCATTAAACTTGCTGTCACCGGTTTGGCCGCTGCGCTGCTGCTTGGTGGCTGTGCCATGGTACCGCCCAAGCCTCAAAGCTTTGCCAGCCTTGGCCAGTTTGAGCAATACCAGTTGAATACCGCCATTTACCGGGTACGCTTTACCGGTGACCCTGACATGAGTGCCGCCACTGCCGAGGAAATTGCCCTGCTCAAGGCTGCCAAAACCACACTGGATGCTGGCTACCGCTATTTTGTGGTACTTGACCAAAGCAAATCAGCCCCTAGCCGGCGTACCGTGGTTTATCCTGATCATTTGGCAGCACCCAACTGGTACGGCCCCTCCTGGTATGGGCCTTATGGGCTGCATTCACGCTGGCCTTATCATAGACACGGCTGGGGCTGGAATGACCCGTTTTATGAAGGCGTGGTGTATAACCTTGATCCGGTGGAAGTCATCTATACCATCAAATGTTCCAACACCGCCTCGCAAAAAGGCGAAGAATTTGATGCCCGGCTGATTATGAGTTCATTAGGCCCCAAATATTACCTGAATGCCGATGGCACACCGCGCGTCATGGTTCAGCCTATGGCGCAAAAGCCCTAACATGACCATGCGACATTCACCACTTCAGGCACGGTTTGCCGTGCTTTCTGTGAGCTGATCAGTTTAAAATCTACCCTTTATTGCGTGGATCCCATGTATGAACCAGTTTAACCTTGATCATCACCCCTATGTGGCCCTGTGTGACCTGTTAAAAATAGAAGGCTGGTGTGACAGCGGTGGCGCAGCAAAAACTGCGATTGAACAACGTCTGGTTAAAGTAGACGGTCAGATAGAAACCCGTAAGCGTTGTAAAATTACCCGTGGACAAATCGTCAGTTTTGCAGGCCAGCAATTGGTGGTGGTCTAATCCTGCCATCGTTTAAGCCAGTAGCCATTAAGTCATTGCCTATTAGCTTAAAAGCCCACTAGGTCACAGCAATCCAGCCGTCGTGACTAAGCGCCTAACGCTGTAAACTCATTATAAAATAAGTGGGTAATTTCCTTACGTTTTTATCATTACCCATTAATTAACATTAAAACAAGGCTGATGCTCATGCTTAAACAAATATCAGGACTGATTCCTGTGTTGCTATTGCTTACAGCGTGCAAACTGGTCAATACCCATACTGTCAAAGTCACGGCCAGTGCGGAAATTAGCCCAACTGAAGTACGGCTAGTCACTACCAAAGGAACTATTTATCTGGCTGCCCAAAACCTGAGCCAGAAACAGCGTGAACTCCTGCACAGCTTAAGGCCTTACCAATGCCTGAACATTACCACCGCTGAATCATTAAGCATGGACAACCGGGTGGCCCGTTTTAGTGATTTCAAATTGCAAAAGGTGCTGGAGAGTGATAAAAAGTGCCGCCAAATCACATCCAAGCGACAGTCTAGGCCACACCTTGGAATTTCAATAGATCGCTAAACTTTCACCTGATGAGTTAATTTTTGGTTGTTGCTTGCACTGTTAACGCAGTGTGTTACGGGCAGTGCCTATTTGTGCCATTACTACCCCGCCCAGTATCATGATTGCCCCTAGCGTGTGATAACCAAGCCAGTTTTCATTCAAGTAAAAAACGGCAATAGCAGCAGTGAGCAAAGGCGTCAGGTTAATAAAAATACTGGTACGGCTTGGCCCAATCAGCTGGATGGACTTGACCCAGACCAGCGGGGCTACCAGCGACGGCAGCGTGCCGGCATAGAGCACCAGCCAGATATTGTCTGCATTAATGGGTGAAAAACCGTCATGCAGCACAAATGGAATATGAAACAGCATACCAAAGCCAATTTGCAGATAAATATTGGTAAGCAAATCCAGCGGCAATTGCCATAAACGGGTCAATACCCCATAGGCAGCATAGCAAAACACCGCCACTACCATTAGCAGGTCTCCCAGATGAAAACTGCTCACATGACCACCAATGATATCCAGCAAATCGCCTTTGGCAATGAGTACCGTAATCCCGGTGAGCGAAATAATGCCGCCTGTAATGGCAAACAGGGTGGGCTTTTCATTCAGCAACACAGCTGCAATACCAATGGTAAATAGCGGAATCATGGCATTTAAAATACCGATATTGGTGGCCGAAGTGGTATGCGCAGCCTCATAGGACAAGCCCTGATACATCAGCATCCCCAGCAAGCCCAGCACGGCCAGTTTGGGCAAATACGGCCAGATCAACTGGCGTTGCCGCCACACCTTGGGCAACACAAATGGACTCAGTAACACAAACGCCAGTACCCAGCGATAAAAACTGATACTGAGTGCAGAAATTGCTCCGACCGCCAGTTTGGTGACAATCACATTGACTGACCAGATCAGCACCGCAGCCAGCGGCAGCAAGTACACATAGGCAGGCTGGTGGGGCGATTGACTGATGCTGGAATGTGGTAAAGCCATCGTGCTGTTCTCATAATTCATGCATATGCCTAGTTTAGCGAAGGTCGTATTTTCGCCATATCCTTTAAAGCAGACATTTATACTGAATTTCGGACAGCCTACCTTGCAAACGGCTTTTTTAATTCTGGTTTTAATTTGCAGTGGTCAATCAGGTGTATTAAAGCTGGGAATTGCTATTATTGACTACTTATGTTTAAACGGCTTTTGCCATGAGCTATAACCGCCAGCCACCAATCCATATCGATTGTGTGGTTAACCAGTATGCACAAGATGCCGTGATTGAAATGCATTGTGTGCCGTGGGGTGAACTAAATTTTGCCCTGCATGGGGTGATCAACCTGCATGCTGAAAATACCGATTATATATCGCCGCCACAATATGCCATCTGGTTGCCGCCCAACACAGCCCACAGTGCGCATAGTCAGGCCAATACCCTGTATATCACGCTGGTAATTGCGCAGGCCTATTGTAGTGTGTTGCCGCCCAGTATCAAACTCATTGAAATTAGCCCCATACTTCTCAGTATTGTGCATGATTTTATCAGGCGCGGTATCAGGCGGCCTGAAACTCTGACTGATCAACGCCTTGCTCAGGTGCTTATTGACCAGATTCAGCATGCTGCCTGCTATGACCATTACCTGCCATGGTCTTATCATGCCAAACTGGAACCTGTATTACGACAAATCCAGCAACATCCGGCCAGTCTGGTAACCCTGCAACAATGCGCTGAACTGGCAGGGCTTTCCGAGCGCCATTTACTGCGTTTAAGCCAGCAGGAACTTAATATGAGCCTGAACGAATGGCGCAGCCGGGCCAAGCTGCTGGTTGCCATTGACCTGCTGGAAAAACAGCACAGCATAAAAAGCATTGCACACTATCTGGGCTATCAATCATCCTCGGCATTTATTGGCATGTTCCAGCGCATGACTGGAAAAAGCCCCAGCCAATTACGCAGGCATTGCTGATCAAACCAAGTTTTTCACTGCTGTATTTTAAAATTACAAATTAGTTTTTTAAAAATATTGGCCTATTACAAAACAATAAAATTATATTGTGCAAAATTTAATTTTTAGCAATACAATTAATAAAATTTAAAAAGTCTTCCATCATGACTGACTCTATATCGTGTCCTACCGAAGAACTTTCATTACCTAATGAGTTGTCACAGCCTGAGGATATGCTGCTGCTGGATCGACAGGTTTGTTTTCCATTATATGCCGCGTCAAATTTGCTCAATCGTCTTTATCGTCCGGTGCTGGCACAGTTTAACCTGACCTATCCGCAATATCTGGTCATGCTGGTACTGTGGGAAAGCTCGCCCTGTACAGTGGGTGAACTGGGCGAAAAACTGTTTCTGGATAGTGGCACACTCACACCCTTACTTAAACGACTGGCTACTAATGGACTGGTTGACCGTCAGCGTGATCCTCAGGATGAACGCCGGGTATTGATTACGCTCACCACACAAGGTCAGGCGCTTAAACAGCAAGCCGCTATTATTCCCGAAACGCTGGCCAAAAACCTTCAACTATCCACTGAACAACTCGACCAGTTGCGGGCTCAGGTGCAGCACATGGTGGCCCTGATGTCATATGCCTTAAAGCCTGAACAATCCTAATCATTGGTTTAACGTCCCACCCTACCCTCACAAAAGGAACTCCCATGACTCAGTCCATTTATGATATTCCGGTTAAAACCATTGCTGGCGAATCCATCAGCCTGAACCAGTATGCCGGCAAGGTACTGCTGGTTGTCAACACAGCATCCAAATGCGGCTTAACCGCCCAATATGAAGGGCTGGAAAAACTGTATCAGGCCAAAAAAGACCAAGGTCTGGAAATTCTGGGTTTTCCAGCTAATAACTTTAAAGGTCAGGAACCGGGCACTGATGAAGAAATCAGCAGCTTTTGCAGCCTGAACTATGACGTGCACTTTCCGCTGTTTTCCAAAATTTCTGTCACTGGCAACGACCAGCACCCACTATACGCCCAGCTCATCAAAGCCCAGCCGCAAACCACTGGTGAAGGGTCAATGCGTGAACGGCTAAACGGCTTGTCCATTGAAACCACTGAAGCGCCTGAAGTGCTGTGGAACTTTGAGAAATTCTTGGTGAATAAACAAGGTGACGTGGTTGGCCGTTTTGCACCAGATATTACCGCTGATGACCCACGTCTTGTTGAAGCAATTGACGCTGAACTGGCCAAGTAATTTGTTTTTAGCATTACGCTGATAAAAGCCTGACTAGCCAGTGCTCACTTACCGTCCACTGGCTATCCACAGGTTTTTAGCTTTTATTTGTTTTTTAAGAACACGTTTTAACCTTAAATTTTTAATCCAAAATTCGATTACAGTTCACTTCATTAGGCTGCGCACTAACCTTAATCAATCGATCATCAGTTTTCATGACCCATCGAATTAGTTTAGGTATTTTTTTTAAGTTAAAAGTATTATGACATACACTATTATTTTGTGCTAAACCCTTATCATTCAAACTACTGCCAAATGCAAAACCGTTATCTGCATCACAATAGTTCCGATGGCCATTACGTGATGCAAGCCAAATTAGCGGTAACTGGCTACTTACTGATAGCTCAAACTGGTTTTGTATAATTTGATTGTACCCTGACGTTTGATGCCGTACCGTGCCACCTTCGCCACAGTTACGGTATAAATAAATGGCACCATGCGGGGGATCAATAAAAGTGTTGCGGCGAATAATATTATGGGCTGATCCATCAACTGCAATCAGTTCACGTGACTTGGTGTCCACATTAAAACGATTGTTTTCAATAATGTTGTGACTACTTTCAGCGTCCAGATATAAGGCAAGCCCAGCTGTTTTTCCGCTAAAATCACTATTCTTCAATGTTACCTGATGCACACCGGGTGCAAAATACATCATATTGTGCTGCCCGGCCATTAAGCTCAAATTATCCAAAACAATATGGTGCGGCGCTGCTTGCTGCGCACGTTTACTATGGCCAGCCTGATGCGAGGACTGTCTTAGCAGTTCCCCTTCACCATTGGCTGCCATGCCATGAATACGTAGTGATCCCCTAATCTGAACATTTTTAATAGTGATATGATGCGGTACTTGCCAGATTTTTTGATGCGGTGAATCAAGCTTGGAGGTAATCAGTATGGCTGGTTCAGCATGAGTTGCATTAATTTCTGCACCATTGCCATCAAAAATAATATTAGACGCCTGCTCACCTTCAAAAACAAGTTGCTTGCTAATTATGGCATTTTTGGGAATTGTTAATGAGCAGTCGATAGAAACACTGGGCTGTTCTGCGGTGGCAGGTTGTAAAACTTCCTCTAACTTTTGTGTCGCACAGAGACTGGTATTGCCCCTATCTTGTGCTACAGCTACCTGTGAAGAGTTAGTAAACATAATTAGTCCCAGCAATATAATTATAAGCATGCAAACCTGAGAGTTTCAGCTTGGGTATTCCCTAAAGTTTAAAATAAATACTTTGACAGGCAGTAATAGATTTGAACGGTTTATGATAATAAATTGTGAGCATGGGTTATTTTTATCAATATTAATAAGGCTTTATTTAGGGCATAAAAAAACCGCCTTGAATCAAGACGGTTTTTTATTACAAGGGCTAAAACGCGTTATGCACGGTTTTTCAGCTTGCGCAAGGTTTCCAGCTGGGCGGCGGTTTCAGCCAGTGCAGCCATCGCCGCACCAGTATCCAGCTCACCACGCTGGTTTTCCAGCAAGGTTTCAGCCTGTTTGCGTGCGTCCAGAATCGCGGCTTCATCAAGATCACCGGCACGGACAGCGGTATCAGCCAATACAGTTACTACATGCGGTTGTACTTCAAGAACACCACCCGATACATAGATCACTTCTTCTGTACCGTTTTCCAGTTGCACACGAATTGGGCCTGGTTGAAGCAAGGTGACCAGTGGCGCATGGCCGGGTAGAATACCCAGCTCACCACCTGCACCTTTTGCAATAAGCATGGACACCGCACCTGAATAGATAGATTCCTTAACGCTTACCACATCACATTGCATCACTGCCATGAGATCATCTCCTTAACTCAGCGTTACTTAGAGTTTCTCGGCTTTGGCAATTGCTTCGTCAATACCACCAACCATATAGAACGCTTGTTCTGGCAAGTGATCGTATTCGCCAGCCAGAATACCTTTAAAGCCACTGATGGTGTCTTTTAATGGTACGATTTTGCCTTTCTGGCCGGTAAATACTTCAGCCACGTTAAATGGCTGTGACAGGAAGCGTTGAATCTTACGCGCACGGTATACAACCAGCTTGTCTTCTTCTGCCAACTCGTCCATACCCAGAATGGCGATGATGTCTTTAAGCTCTTTATAACGTTGCAGTACGGTTTGTACACCACGGGCAACAGTATAATGCTCTTCACCAACCACGTTTGGATCCAGCTGACGTGAAGTTGAATCCAGTGGATCTACCGCAGGGTAAATACCTAAAGACGCAATATCACGGCTCAGTACCACGGTTGCATCCAAGTGAGCAAAGGTGGTGGCTGGAGACGGATCGGTCAAGTCATCCGCAGGAACGTAAACGGCTTGTACTGAGGTAATAGAACCAGTTTTGGTCGAAGTAATACGCTCTTGCAGAACGCCCATTTCTTCGGCCAGTGTTGGCTGGTAACCTACCGCAGATGGCATACGACCCAGCAGTGCAGATACTTCAGTCCCTGCCAGGGTATAACGGTAAATGTTGTCTACGAACAACAGTACGTCACGGCCCTTGCCATTTTCATCTTTTTCATCACGGAAGTATTCAGCCATGGTCAGGCCAGTCAGCGCAACACGCAGACGGTTGCCCGGTGGCTCATTCATCTGGCCATATACCATTGCAACTTTGTCTACCACGTTAGAATCTTTCATCTCATGGTAGAAGTCGTTACCTTCACGCGTACGCTCACCCACGCCCGCGAATACAGAATAACCACTGTACACTTTGGCGATGTTGTTGATGAGTTCCATCATGTTTACGGTTTTACCAACACCCGCACCACCGAACAAACCAACTTTACCACCTTTAGCAAATGGGCAAAGCAAGTCAATTACCTTGATCCCAGTCGCCAGCAGTTCAGTAGAACCCGCTTGCTCGGCATAGCTTGGTGCTTCACGGTGAATGGCCCAAGTGGTTTGGGTTTCAACCGGACCAGCTTCATCAATTGGACGGCCTAAAACGTCCATGATGCGACCCAGTGTACCTGTACCAACTGGTACAGAGATTGGGCCATTGGTGCTGGTGACAGGCAGACCGCGCTTTAAGCCTTCAGTAGAACCCATGGCGATGGTACGAACAATCCCGTCACCCAGTTGCTGCTGAACTTCCAGCGTTGTTTCAGTATTGTCAACATGCAAAGCGTCATAGATCTTCGGAACGCTGTTGCGCTCGAACTCGACGTCGATTACCGCGCCGATGATCTGAACGATACGACCGCTACTCATTGCTGTCTCCTCAATTCAAATTAAAAATGTTAAACGGCAGCGGCACCACCGACGATCTCGGAAATTTCCCGGGTAATCGCGGCTTGACGCAGCTTGTTATAAATAAGTTGCAAGCTCTTGATCAGCTCGCCCGCATTATCAGTTGCCGCTTTCATGGCAATCATACGGGCAGCCTGCTCGGAAGCAATGTTCTCTACCACGCCCTGATATACCATGGACTCGATGTAACGTACCAACAAGCCATTGAGTAATACATTGGCTTCTGGCTCATACAGATAATCCCAGCCATAGCTGCGATTGAGCTGCTCGCCTTCGTTACTGGTTGCCAAAGGTACCAACTGATCAATCTGGGGCTTTTGGGTCATGGCATTGATAAACTTGTTGGACACCAGATAAACACGGTCAATTTCGCCGCGATCAAAGGCATCCAGCATAACCTGCACAGACCCTGTCAACTGTTCCATGCCTGGCGCATCGCCCACTTGCGTGGTTACACCCAGCACCTTGCCGCCATAATTTTTGAAAAACGTAACCGCTTTTTGACCGATTAATGCAAATTGAACGTCAATCGATTGTTCCTGCTGGGTCTTAACGTGCTGGATCACACGCTTGAACAGGTTGATATTCAAACCACCTGCCAGACCACGATCTGAAGAAACAATAATATAGCCAACGCGTTTTACCGGGCGCTCAACCATATAACGATGTTTATATTCAGGATTTGCTTGCACTAAATGGGCAATCACACGGCGCATATTTTCGGCATAAGGACGGCCCTGCGACATACGCTCCTGCGCACGACGCATTTTACTGGCAGCCACAAGTTGCATCGCACGCGTAATCTTTTGCGTGCTCTTGATACTGGCTACCTTGGCGCGAATTTCTTTTAAACTTGCCATACGCTTAACCTGTTATTTGAAAGATTCAGGCAAAAACCCAAACCTTCCAAATGTGATCCGTGAATCAGGAATTAACCTTCAGGGTAAACCTTAAGGATTAATAAGCCTGAGTTGCTTTGAAGCCTTCAATACCTTGCTTCAAGCCTGCTTCAATGTCGCCATTAAAGTTGGCTGTACGATCAATCTCGTCCATTAATGCACTGTGTTGAGAGCGCATATAGGCCAGCAGGGCTTCTTCAAAGTCACCGATCTTGTTTACCGGAACATCAGCCAGATAGCCTTCGTTAGAGGCATAAATGGAAACCGCCTGATCAGCAATGGAGAATGGCGCATATTGCTTTTGCTTCATCAGCTCAGTGACGCGCTGACCATGCTCCAACTGCTTGCGGGTTGCTTCGTCAAGATCAGAAGCAAACTGGGCAAATGCTGCCAGTTCACGGTACTGTGCCAGTGCGGTACGGATACCACCAGACAGTTTTTTGATAATCTTGGTTTGTGCAGCACCACCCACACGCGATACCGAAATACCGGCGTTTACCGCAGGACGTACGCCCGCGTTAAACAGTGAGGATTCCAGGAAGATCTGACCGTCAGTAATGGAAATGACGTTGGTTGGTACGAATGCAGATACGTCACCGGCTTGGGTTTCAATGATCGGCAATGCCGTCAGGGAACCAGTCTGGCCAGTTACCGCGCCGTTGGTGAATTTTTCAACATAGGCAGCAGATACACGCGATGCACGCTCCAGCAAACGGGAGTGCAGATAGAACACGTCACCTGGGTAGGCTTCACGGCCTGGTGGACGACGCAGCAGCAGGGAAATCTGGCGATACGCCACAGCCTGCTTGGACAGGTCATCATACACAATCAGTGCATCTTCACCACGGTCACGGAAGTACTCACCCATGGTACAACCAGAGTAAGGCGCCAGGAACTGCATGGCAGCAGGCTCAGAGGCAGAGGCAGCCACCACAGTGGTGTAAGCCAGTGCACCGGATTCTTCCAGCTTGCGTACCACGTTAGCAATGGTCGATTGCTTTTGACCAATTGCCACATACACACACTTAATGCCAGAATCTTTTTGCGCGATGATCGCGTCAATGGCCATGGCAGTTTTACCAGTCTGGCGATCACCAATGATCAGCTCACGCTGGCCACGGCCTACCGGAATCATGGTATCGACTGACTTATAACCAGTTTGTACAGGCTGATCAACACTTTGACGCCAGATTACACCAGGTGCAACCTTTTCAACGGCATCATTGACTTGAGCATTAATTGGGCCTTTGCCATCAATCGGGTTACCCAGTGCGTCAACCACACGGCCCAGCAGTTCCGGACCTACTGGAACTTCCAGTACACGGCCGGTACAGCGAACTTTCTGGCCTTCTTGCAGGCTTAAGTAGTTGCCTAATACCACAGCACCGACTGAATCTTGCTCCAGGTTCAGTGCCATTCCGTATAAGCCGCCGTCAAATTCGATCATCTCACCGTACATGGCATCAGCCAGACCGTGAATACGCACGATACCATCGGATACCATGACGATGGTACCTTCATTCCTGGCGGTCGCGCTGGTGTCCAGATCGCTGATACGCTGTTTAATGAGCGCACTGATCTCAGATGGATTCAGTTGTTGCATTTGCGCTATACCTCAATATTTTTTAAGTTCTGCCTAACCGTTGGTATTACACCATTACGCGGTTAAACGAGTTCGCATTTTTTCCAGCTTAGCCTGGGCAGAATCATCAATCACCTGATCACCAGCACGAATCACCACACCTGCAATCAGCGCAGGGTTTACAGTAACGGTCGCATCAATGCTGCTGTTGAAACGTTTTGACAAACGGTCAATCAGCAGTTGCTTTTGCTCATCCGTTAAAGCAAAGGCAGATTCGATGGTGACATCAGTCTGATTCTGGTTTTGTGCCTTTAGCTGCTCAAACTCAAGAGCAATTTCTGGCAACAGGCTTAAACGATCATTTTGCGCCAACAGGGTAATAAAGTTGGACACAGACTGATCCTGTAGCGCCGCATTGGTGTCTACAATAATCTTAACCTGTTGTTCAGGGGTCAGCTCAGGGCGATTCAAATAAGCGGAAAATGCTTCATCTTGAACCATTGCACTTAGCAGTTGCAGCACGGTAGACCAGTGGTCTGCCATACCCTGTTCAGAGGCATAGCCAAAAGCCGCTTTGGCATAAGGCCGTGCTAACGTCAAGAGTTCAGCCATGAGTCTTCTCGCTTATAGTTCTGCAGCCAGTTGATTTAACATGGCAGCATGGGCTTGTTCATCAACCTGGGCTTTAAGAATCTTCTCGGCACCCGCTACTGCCAAGGCAGCAACCTGCCCGCGAAGCTGTTCACGCGCCTGATTGATTTCCTGATCGACTGCTTCACGTGACTGCTGACGAATACGCTCACCTTCGGCGGTTGCCTGGGTACGCGCTTCTTCAACCAGCTGGGCAGCACGACGGTTCGCCTGCTCAATGAGTTGAGCTGCCTGTGCTTTTGCGGCGTCCAGTTCTTGCTTGACTTGCGCTTGTGCATTGGCAAGATCAGCTTTGGCACGCTCAGCCGCATTTAAACCATCAGCAATCTTGCGCTGACGGTCACTAATCGCTGCGATTAGTGGTGGCCAGACAAACTTCATGCAGAATGCGACAAAAATCGCAAATGCAATGGCTTGGCCAATTAATGTGAGGTTGATATTCATTGCAATTCCTCAATGATGAATTTGGGAATTAAGAATTAACCACCAACCGCTGTTCTCAATTGATCGATGAACGGATTAGCAAAAATCAGGAACAGACCAATACCAACACCAATCATTGGAACCGCATCCAGCAGACCAGCAATCAGGAACATGCGAGTTTGTAATTGTGGCGCCAGTTCTGGTTGACGAGCAACAGATTCCAGGAAACGGCCGCCTAGCAGACCAAAGCCAATAGCAGTACCTAAAGCACCAAAAGCGATCAGAAGAGCTGCTGCGATAGCGGTTAGACCAACTACGAGTTCCATATGTAATACCTCAAAGGTTAGGTTTATAACAAAAACAGGTGATTCATTAAACAATATAAACAGCACCCAGCCTGATTAAAGCCGGGTGCTGAACATTAATGCTTTTCGCTTGCCATGCTTAAGTAAACGATGGTCAGCATCATAAAAATAAAGGCTTGCAGGGTAATAACCAGAATGTGGAAAATTGCCCAGGGCACAGACAGCGCCCACTGAATCCAGAATGGCAGCAGGGCGATCAGGATAAAGATCAGCTCGCCGGCATACATGTTACCGAACAGTCGCAGTGCCAGTGATATTGGACGCGCCAGAAAGGTAACCAGTTCCAGAATCAGGTTGATTGGAATAAATAATGCTTTAAGCACCGGATTTTTTGGATTGAACGGGTTTAATGCCAGTTCACTCGCAAAACCGCCAATGCCTTTTTCACGGATGCTATAAAAAATGATCAGCGCAAAGACAGACAATGACATGCCCAGTGTGATGTTCGGGTCAGTGGTGGGTACCACTTTGAAATACACATGGTGCGGATCCATGCCAAACACACTGGAACCTACCATCGCGGCAAGCTGCGGAATGAAATCCACCGGAATTAAGTCCATGGTGTTCATCAGCAGGATCCAGACAAAAATCGTCAGGGCCAGCGGTGCAATCAGGCGGGATTTGCCATGGTAGGTTTCCCTAACACTGGTATCCACAAACTCAATGATCATTTCAATGGCTGACTGGAACTTGCCGGGTACGCCAGTATCGGCACGACGGGCAGCCAGCCAGAACATCAGGCAAAAAATAATTCCAAGAGTAACAGACCACAACATGGAATCCAGATGAATGGCATTAAAGCCCATTTGCTGTGCTTCAGCACCAGTTTCAGCCACTTTCCATGTACCGTCCGGCATTTTGCCATAGGTCCAGTTAGTCAAGTGATGCTTGATGTACTCTGTCGAAGTCAAGGCGTGTTCTTCAGCCATAAATCGCACCCAATTATTAAAAAACGAACCAATACCAAAACCAAATAAAGGAAAGTGATGAATGACGCGTACTGCTTTTCATCTCGTCACAATCCCAAAGAATTTCTTGTTACCTAAATCACAACTCTAAAAAACTCAGCACCCGCATGGTGTTACCTGACATTCTGCATTCAAGAACCAGGCTATTTTTTAGCCTGCCGGCGTGTTGCCCAGAGGGGGTATAGCCACGCTACGGCTTGCACCAGTACAAAACCACCCAGCAGGGCTGGCATTGACAGGGGTGAAACACTGCGAAAAATTACAATAAAACCAACAATAACAATAACAAACTTGCCTATCATTCCTTTATACATTGCGCCTAAAATCTGCTTTGAGGCACGGGCACCTGCCTGACGAAAGGCCTGCCAGGCAAAATAGGCACTGCCTATCCAGCACAGCAAGGCACCCAAGCCTGCACTCTGGGCTGCAACCCATCCGGCAATACAATAGGCCAGCAATGATGAAATGGGTATTACAACTGCCTGAGCAATCGTCAGGCCTCGTGCTAGACGTCGATCAACCAGTACAGTGGGCTGATGCATAATGAATCTTCTGGCTACGGTTGAATACACACTGGCAGGTTCGACCGACACTAAAATTTAAAGCAGAACCTGACAAAATTTGACCACAATACTTTTAAGCGCGAGCATTATAGTGGTGCAAACCCAAACATGCAATCAGTTCCATATCGGCAAGCATTGTATTTTAGTATGAATCCGATAGGCGAAAAGGCCTGCTTTTATTTGCCAATTTAAGTTTAGGTTAAGTTTTGACGCAAACCGCTATATCTTGTGCCAGTTTTTGCCAGCCAACCACAAAATCTTGTTCACCACTCATGATTTCATCAATGGTCTGTACTTTTACCGGGTGCAGCCGCTTGAGTGTGGCCGGATCTGCATGACCTTCAGCCAGCAAACACATGGGGTATATGGTGCCATTTTTTAGCTGTGGCCGCTGTTGTTGCAGCCAGGCCAGTTGTCGGATCGTAGGTGGCAGATCATGTTCAACAGTTAAACTACCCTTAAAATTGAGGTTTAAGCTGCGCTCCAGATACTGGTAGGCATCATGGTAGGCCCAGTATGGTCTGGCCACCGGTGAACGATACTGATTGGCCTGTGCCATCAACCGTTGGCCAAAGGCTTGTGCATTGTGCTGGTAACGGCTGGCATACTGTGGAAACTGGCGCGCCCGTACTGCTGCAATGGCGTGCGCAATGCCCACGGCATTGGCAGGTTCAAGCCATAAGTGGGGATCTAGTGAGTTGGCAAAAATCTTGCCCTGTGCATCACGCAACGGCAGACGCTTAAATGCCTTCAGGTCAAACAGGGCCATTGCATTGGGCTGGCCTTTTAGCACCGATGCCAGGGGGGCTTCATATTGCGCGCCAAACCACAGTACAAAATTGGCTTGCTTTAAGCGCTGGCGGTCCGCAGGGCGTAACTGCACATCATGGCCGGACTGGTTAGGCGGTAGTAGCAGTACCGGTTTTTCAATACCTTGGGTTACTGCCTGTGCAATCAGGTATAACGGATGGGTGGTGACTACCATGCCCGTAACAGGAAGGCCTGAACCCGAGGACGCTGCCGTGCTTTGCCCTGAAGGTGCCCGTGTTGCGGCAAGGCTGCTGTTTAAGCTCAGGGAATTGAAGCTTAACACCAGTAAGGCAATGACTAAAAAGCGCATATCTTCCTCAAGCTACCTGCTGGTTTTACCTCAGCTTAAGGCAGTGAAATCTTAGTGAATTAAAGGGTAGCATGTTATACTATTACGTTTACTAAAAAAGCAACTGCCGTTTTTGTACTACAGCTTTTTTTATCAATAGTATGTGACAGGCAGGCTGGCTTTAATATTAATGGTTGCCCAAGGAGGCGCGCATGAGCACCTGTTCCCATATGCATGATGATGCACTGCATGGCGTTCATCAGGCGGCCGATGACCAGCAGGCTATTGCGCAGCGCTTGCTGGAAGCTGAGCAGGCCTGTAGCAGTACAGGTTCGCGCCTGACTCCCTTGCGCCGTGAGGTGCTGGAACTGATTCTGCTGGCCAATACGCCGATTGGTGCCTATGATCTTTTGGCCAGAATGAAACGGGAGAGTGAACGTCCGGCAGCACCCCCTACAGTTTACCGTACTCTGGAATTTTTGTTGGAACAGGGCTTTATTCACCGGCTGGCTTCCATTAATGCCTATATTCCCTGCTGTCATCCGCGTGCCGGGCATCAGGCGGCTTTCCTGATTTGCCAGAACTGTCATCAGGTACAGGAAACCTCGGCCAGCCCCCTAATGGACAGTCTGGCTGAGGTAGCGGCCAGCGGTGGCTTTACCGCACAGCACAGCATGATTGAAATTGCCGGGCTATGCCAGAATTGCCAATCATGACTGTCCCGCCCCTCATCCAGCTTAATAACATTTCGGTGCAGTTTGAGCAGCGTTCAGTGCTTAAGCAGGTTGACCTTGAAATTGCGCCACAGGAAATCGTGAGCCTGATTGGCCCCAATGGTGCAGGCAAGTCCACACTGGTAAAGGTGATTCTGGGTATTCAGCGTATTGGCGCAGGCCAGCTGATCCGCAAGCCCGCTCTTAAAATTGGCTACGTGCCGCAGCGCTTTAATCCGTCCAGCAGCCTGCCATTACGAGTGATGGATTTGCTGGAAGTTCCCTACTGCAAGCCCGATTTTTTACAGCAGATTGTGGGCGAAACCGGTATTGCGCATTTACTCAAGCGTCAGGTGCAGCAATTGTCCGGTGGTGAGCGTCAACGGGTCTTGCTGGCGCGGGCCCTATTGAAAAATCCACAGTTACTGGTGCTGGATGAACCCATGCAAGGGCTGGATATTCAGTCGGAAACCGAGCTGTATGCCTATGTACGTACCTTGCCTGAGCGTTATGGCTGTGCCGTACTGATGGTATCGCATGATTTGCAATGGGTGATGCAGGGCACCCAGCGCGTGGTCTGCCTGAACCATCATATTTGCTGTAGCGGCTCGCCCAGTGATATTCAGCAGCATCCGGCTTATCAGGAATTGTTTGGCAGCCAGCGCATTATGTATCAGCATCACCATGACCACTGTGTGCATGGTGAAGTCACCCATAACCAGTGTGGTAGCACGCCGCATATTCACCCTGAACCTGAACTGTAAAATGGACAAACTTTAAGATGGATTGGCTGATTTTATTGGCTCCGGCCTGGGTTATGGGGGGCTTGCTGGCGTTTTTAACTGCACCGCTGGGTTGCCTGATGTTGTGGCGACGCATGGCATTTTTTGCCGATACCATGGCGCATGGCACCCTGCTGGGCATTGCCATGGCGGCGTTTCTGGGCCTGCCCTTGTGGCTTGGCGTTGGCTGCCTGTCTGTCTTGCTGGTGGCAATTTTGTGGATATTGCATGATGCCCGCTTGCCCAGTGATGCCCTGCTGGCACTATGTTCCTCGGCCCTGCTCTGTAGTGGCCTCCTGTTCATTCAATACTTGCCAACCCTGCGGCCTGAATTGCTCAGCTACCTGTTTGGTGACTTACTGTCGCTGGACTGGCCGGATATTCCGGGTCTGACTGCGGCAGTTGTGGCTGGGGTACTGGTGCTGCTATATAACTGGCGTCATCAGTTGCGCTTGGTGACTGATGCCGATATTGCTAGCAGTGAAGGGGCTAAAGCGGGCCTGCAACGGCTGGTTTTCATGTTATTACTGGCCTTGTTTACCGTACTGGCCTTACGGGCTGTGGGTTCGCTACTCATGGGCGCGCTGCTGATTATTCCGGCATTAACGGCACGCCTACTGGCACATTCGCCTAGGCAAATGGTGCTATGGGCGTTTGTCTGGGCACAAGTGGGCATTGCCGGAGGGCTTTGGGGTAGCGTGTGGCTAAATAGCTCAACTGGCCTTGCGATTGTCCTGTGTATGGCAGCCTGTTTTGCCCTGATTTTTCTGGGCCAGAAAACCTTGCGCCACTTAAAGCTGATTTAAGCCAAATGCCCTGTATAACATGTCCTTTATTGATAATAGTATTTTGATTAAAAGGGGTTGGTTGCAGAATTTTTCATCGGCACTACCTTAATAGACGGATGATCAAACTACCTTTTCAGATCAAAACTGACCGGCTCAAAACTGCCTAGACCAAGGCTGGCCAGTGTAAGCACTGGTTTGCTTAAAACCTGTTATTTTAAAATTAGGAGTCTTGCCTGCCATGCCAGCACAATCGGTAATCTTGCCCTTACCTTCGGTTCATGCCCGCTTTCTGGTGATTAAAACCCAACAGCTGGAGGTGGCACGCATTAAGGCGCAACTCCAGCATTTTCTGGATACCCGTGACCGCCTGCTGACCCAGCACACCCACCAGAATATCAAGGTCGCGATTGCGTTTGGGCCGGAACTATGGGCACGGCTGCATAACAAAATGCCGCCTAACTTTAGTCCATTGCAGGAAATTACTGGCGCAGCCTTTGATATGCCGGTGGTGCCTGCTGATATTTTCATTCACATTGCCAGTGAGCGTGCCGACATTTGCTTTATTCTGGCGCAGGCTGCTTTGCAGGGTATCCGTAATGATGTCAAGGTAGTGGATGAAATCACCAGCTTCCGTTATATCGATAACCGTGATTTAACCGGCTTTATTGATGGTACGGAAAACCCGCAAATGGCTGATGAGCGCGCCGAAGTGGCTTTACTGCCAGAAGAGAGTGGTGTGTTTTGCGAAGGCAGTTTTATTTTTGCCCAGCGTTTTGTACATGATCTGGATAAATGGAACAAACTGCGCACTACCGCACAGGAAGATGTATTTGGCCGCACCAAGCTGGACAGTGTCGAACTGCCGGATGACATCAAGCCCAAGAATGCGCATATTTCCCGGGTAGTGATTGAAGAAGACGGCGAAGAACTGGAAATTGTGCGTCACAGCCTGCCCTATGGCGATGCCAGTGGTGACATGGGGCTGTTTTTTGTGGCTTATACCAATGACTTAAATATTATTAACCGGATGCTGGCGCGGATGCATGGCAAAACCGAAGATGGTTTGCATGACCGCTTGCTACACTTTACCAAGCCGGTGAATGGCGCCTACTTTTTTGCACCCTCGCAGGAATTGCTGGAACAGATACTGGAAGCTGACTAACTTTAGCGTACTGTTAAGCAAAAAAAGGACAGCAATTGCTGTCCTTTTTATTTAAAGGTTTTTTAAAGCGCAAGTGCTGGCCTTATGGCTGCGGTGACTGCACAAACAACAAGGTAAAGCGCCGCGCAACTGGCAATACAACCAATACGGTGGGAAAGGCCACAATCCATGAAATCAGCCAGGTACCCAGCCAGATTCCCAGCAAGTCAGGCTGTAGGCCCAAACTTTTCAGGGTACTGATCAGGGAAACGATGGCGCTCATCATGCCAGATAAAATCAGCGGCATAATGACCGCCATATAACGGGCAGGCAATTTTTTAAATTTTGACGCTGGTGTGATCATTACTGGTTTTTTTGGGGTTAATGCCATTTTAATGCTCCATAACCGCTTTAATCATTCATACGTTGATTCACGTAAACGTTTACGGCAATTGAGAGATTGCACGCCCACTATAATGTTATTATCCAAAAAAAGATATATCTATTTCTAGAGTAAAGTTAGAGGAGTTTTGCTGCTGTGTCAGACGAGACTGCCCTTTTTTACGCCAGATTTGCTATATTGTGCAGCTTTCCGTTTTTGCATTTTGATCACTTATGAACACTGCGATCCAATCCGCACTTGATACTGCCATCGACAGCCTGAAACAGCAGGGCGTTTTGCCACAGGACTTTCAAAATAACAGCAGCTTGAGCCGAACCCGTGATCGCAGTCATGGTGATTTTGCTTCCAATGTGGCCATGATTGCCGCCAAGGCAGCCGGACAAAAGCCACGCGATCTGGCGACTCAAATTCTGGCTGCCCTGCCGCAGGTGGATGTGATCAGCAAGGCCGAAATTGCAGGCCCCGGTTTTATTAATTTCTTTTTAAATGATGACCAGCGCTTTGCCGTACTGGATCAAATTACCAGCCAGACCAGCCAGTTTGGCCGTAGCCAGCTGGGTACGGGTAAAACAGCACAGGTTGAGTTTGTGTCGGCCAATCCCACCAGTAGCCTGCATGTGGGTCATGGCCGGGGTGCGGCCTATGGCATGACGGTTGCCAACCTGCTGGAAGCCATTGGCTGGACAGTGCAGCGTGAATACTATGTCAATGATGCTGGCCGCCAGATGGACATTCTGGCCACCAGTACTTTTTTGCGCTATCTGGAATTGTGTGGCCAAAGCCCGACTTTTCCCAGCAATGGTTATCGTGGCGCATATGTGACCGATGATATTGCCCAAAAAATCTTTGCACAGTATGGCAACCAGTTTAACCGTCCGGTAGGCGAGCTATTTGCCAATGTGCCAAGCGACGCCGAGTATGCCCCTGAGCTGGACAAGGATGGCAACAAGGTGCTGCTGTCTGGTGACAAGGAAAAGCACATTGATGGCCTGATTGCCAATGCACAGCAATTGCTGGGTCAGGACGACTACTATCTGTTTCACCAGACTGCGCTCAAGGTGATTTTAGATGACATTAAGGATGACCTTGCTGATTTTGGCGTGACCTTTGACCAGTGGTTTAGTGAAGCCACCTTAAAGGATGACATTGCCAAGGCACTGGCAGTGCTGGATCAAAACGGCTTTTTGTATGAACAGGATGGCAACATCTGGTTTAAATCCACCAGCTTCGGCGATGAAAAAGACCGCGTAGTCAAGCGTGCCAACGGCCAGACCACTTACTTTGCGGCTGACATTGCTTACCATTTAAACAAGTTCCAGCGTGGCTTTGATGAAGTCATTAATATCTGGGGTTCAGACCATCATGGCTATATCAGCCGGGTTAAAGCTGCCATTGATGCACTGGGTTTTGACTCTAAAAAGCTGACCGTGTTGCTGGTGCAGTTTGTCAGCCTGTGGCGTGGCAGTGAAATGGTACAAATGTCCTCGCGTTCTGGCCAGTTTGTCAGCCTGCGTGAGCTGCGTGAGGAAGTGGGCAACGATGCAGCACGTTTTTATTATGTAATGCGCAAGAGCGAGCAGCACATTGATTTTGACCTTGACCTGGCAGTGTCGCAAAGCAAGGACAATGCAGTGTATTACATCCAGTATGCGCATGCCCGGATCTGCAGGCTGTTTAATAACTTTAGCAGCCAGCTGGGTGAAATTAACAGGGCTGAACTGAATGGGTATAAAGCCCAACTGGGCAGTGAAGCTGAAAGTGAATTACTCACCAAACTGGCGGCTTATCCTGATGTACTGGCCCGCGCTGCCCAGCAGTATGAGCCGCATCAACTGGGCAATTACCTAAAGGAACTGGCCGGGCAATTACATGGCTGGTATGACACCCACCCCATTATCAAGATTTATGCAGAACAGCCGGAACTGGCCAAAGCACGTCTGTTATTAGCATATTGCGTACAACAAGTGCTTAAAAATGGGTTATCTTTACTGGGTGTCTCCGCCCCTGAGACCATGTAAGCAAGGCACTGCCCTTAGGGAATATATTACTCAGGTCGCAAGACTGAAAGCTACACCTGAGGTGGGTCATGTAATAAGGTGTAAAAAGGCAAGCGATCGCAAAGTACTGCTTTGCATCGCTGCCAGACAAGAAATCCCGCTTTTGGGTCAGAAAAATAGTTGTTCAGTGAGGAATAAACTGTGTTTGGCAAAGCTCCACGGGGCGCGACCCAGCGTCCACCGGTTAAAGAACCCAGCAACCAGAAATTGATCCCTGGATGGCTTTGGATGATTTTCGGCATGCTGTTGGGGCTGTTTATTATGATGCTGCTGTACTTGTGGCAGCCTTGGCGTCCGGCCAACCGCCCGATTGATGCGACGCAGCCCACCAGCACAGAATCCAGCGTGGATGAAACCAACCAGGATTACCAGTTTTATGACTTGCTGCCCAAACAGCAGGTTACGCCGGTGCCTGATGAAGCCGTACCGGCCAACTCAACCAGCGCTGCTGACAATATTATTGTGGCACCTCCCCCTACCCCTGCAATAGAACCCGCGGTGCAGGATACGGTAAATGCAGACAATAGCGATCCGGTAGAAATCACCAGTGCAACCACACCCCAGTATATCCTGCAGGTAAATAGCTACCAGAACCCGGATGATGCTGATGCACGGCGTGCCGAAATCCTGCTGGTAGGGCTGCCCGCCGATGTACGCCAAAGTACACTGGCTGATGGCTCAACCTGGTTTCGGGTGGTTTCCGGGCCATTTGCCAACCGGGCCGAGGCGCTTAATGCCCAAAGCCTGCTGCAAAATACCGGCATTGATTCACTGGTGGTAGAACAGCGCAAGTAAGTCCTACAGGCAGCGTATTAAAAAGCCGGCGCATATTGTCCGGCTTTTTTTATTTTTCCAGATAGCCGGTAATCATTTCTGTGAGTTCCTGCTTGATATCCTGCTCACTGTACTTGCTAATACCCTGCGAGCAATAGTTCATGATGGTTTGTATCGTGCTATTGACCACAATAAATACTTTAAGCTCTAGGCGTTCTGGCGATTGTCCAGTATAAAACTTGCCCAGAATGTACATGCAGAGTTCAGAAAAATGCGCTTGCAGGATTTGAATGGACTTCTGGCCATTTAAGCTATGCCAGTGACGCAGGATTTCAAGATAGTAGCCATTGTTGGCCTGAAGTTGTTCAAAGCCAAAGTTGATACTGGCCGTAATCATGCTTCTTAAATCTGAAAAGCTCTGACACAGCACAAACTGTTTAAAATCCTGACCCAGCTCATGGCTCTTGTATTCCAGCAGGCTCTCAATAATTTCCTGCTTATTGCTAAAGTACTGGTAAATGGAACCGACGCTAATGCCCGAATGTTCAGAAATCTTGGGCGTGGTCAGTTCTTCCAGACCATATAAGCCAATATAGTTTTCTGTCGCCTTTAAAATCCGGTTAACCAGTTCCCTAGCCCGTTTTTGCTGTGGCTGCTTGCGCATCACCCTAACCCTCCCTAGTTATTCATCCCCAATGAACTAATTTCCAAGTATTTGAAATTTGAAGCATTTAATTACTTTACATCTCAACCTGGCACACCCAAAAATGCTTTTTCAAGAAAGCGAATATATATTCGACTTATAATACGGTCATGACAATAGCCTAACCGCTCAATTGCTTAATTTTTCACTTTAATTTAAAAATTTTTGAGATGCTTGAGCAAAACTTAACAGTGGCAGCAAGTTTTTATTATTCAGTGGTTATGTTAACAATAACCTAAAGGTTTTACGCATTAGCCTTTAGTCGTAGATAAAATTTTAACCGGGTCAATTAGACCCATGAAAACTATGGGTTATAGCAATGCAATTCACATTACATCATCATCTGCTTTGCGCATGTGTCTTCATGCTTTATGCGGCCTAAACTTTAAATGGACTGTGGTTTAGGCCATGTAGCGTTATGAGGTTTCGCCTTAGTTTTTAACCCTCATTAAATAATCAGCCAATGCGGCATAGGCAGGCAATGAAATCGGATCATTGGCGCTATTGGCTGCTATGGGATGGGAGGCAAAACGAACAATCACCATTTCAGCTTTGGGATCAATATAAATGGTTTGCCCATGCACACCACGCGCTGCAAAGGCACCATGCGTATTACCCGTATGCCACCACATATCCCGATAAGACCAGTTGGTTAACTCCGGATGATCACCTTTGGCAAAGGCTACTTTGCTGCCACCTGCTGCAATTTCCTTAACGGCCTGCGCAGGGATAACCTGCTTGTCGTGCCAGCGACCATGATTGCGAATTAACTCACCAAACCGTGCCATATCGCGCAAGCCTGCATTAAAACCACCTCCCGCAAACGGTACGCCCAGCTCATCTACTGAATAATAACTGTCCTGTTCCATACCCAGTTTGTTCCAGATACGCTCACTCAGCAACTGATTGACCGACTGTCCACTGGCACGTGCTACCAGCCAGCCAGCCAGATCAGCATTTGGGGTTTTATAACCAAAAGCTTCACCATGCTGACCTGACTTTTTAACTGTTTGTAAGGCTTGATAATACCCAATAGCGCCTTTATACCCTTGAGGTTTTGGCAACGGGTTACCTGCGGCTGAATAACTCCAGATTTCCGCCTCTGGATTGGCGTAATCTTCACTAAATTGCAGTGAAGTAGTCATATCCAGCACTTGCCGCACCGTGGCATCTGCAAAAGCAGAGTTTTTAAGGTCCGGAATATAATCAATGACCGGTTTTTTATCATCAAGCTTGCCTTCTGCCACCAATATGGCAGCCAATGTGCCTGTCAATGATTTGGTGACTGACATGGCCGCATGTTGCTTGTCGGGCGTAAGTGCACCCATATAGCGCTCGTACACAATATGTCCTTGATGCAACACCACAATGCCATCGGTATAATTGAGTGCCAGTGAATCCTGCCAGGTTATATCCTGCTTGCCCTGTAGCGGACGAAATTTAAGCGCATCAATTTTTGGGTCAAGCTGATAAGCCAAGGTAGACGGTGTACCCAATCCGCGTGACACATTCACGGTTGGCATAAAATCACGCATGTGCACCACGCTCCAGCGCATAGCAGGAAATTCAAAAAACGAGCCATCGGCAAATTTCAACTGCTTATCCTTGGGAGGCGGAAAACCCTGCATCCAGCCCATGTTGACAGGATCACTGTCCTGTGCCGATAAATACTGCGGCTTGGTTGGCGCTGCATGGGCATACAGTTGTGTTAATAAACCAGAGGCACCCAGTATTAGTGGTATCGCACATTGCAGCCAGTTCGGGGATTTTATTGTTCTAGTTAGCATGAGTTGCTCCTTACCGTAACTGCATGATGAGAATGCCAGTTGTGTTTTTCATGGATTTGAAATATTCCATAGCAAGCGAATAACTTACTGCAATTTAGTTTTTCTGGTGTAACACTGGCTATGGCGATATCAATGCTCTTAGGTTGATAGCACACTTATATCTTGGGGTTCTTGATTTTTTGTTGGCCGGTTGTTTTCGTTGGCTGAATATTTTTGTTTATACAATCGTTTAGCGCTTATTACGCTTTTAGTATTGAACGTGCTTAGCAAACACCTATATCTGGTTGGCTTAATAATGATTTAGGGTTTATAACTCTTTCAAATATAATTTTATTGAATAGCGATCAGGCAGTGCGCCAGTGGACTTGGTTGCTGTCTTTAGGCTATCGCAGGCTGTGAATTAAAATCATTGCGAAGTTTAATAAATATTAATTTTTATAAGGTAAGTTTATATTTTTAAATGGGTTTTAATAAAATCGCAAAAGCAGCAGGAATTTTCCCACTGCCTTTGCCTGAGTATTACTTAGCACTACGCTGTTGCAACTTGGTACCAAATGCCACCACCCTTTGATAGCCAGCTGGCATGATACGCTGAATCAACTCCAGTACCTTGGCATCATTACCAATCAGCAAACGGCGGTCATTTTTACGTACTGCTTCCAGAATCTGGCGTGCGGCTTCTTCGGGTGGGGTACGCAGCAGCTTGTTAAACTGCTTGCCTGCTTTTTCCGGGTTCATGCCCAAACTGCGGATGCTGTCATTCATGCGTGCTGCATTGGCAATATTGGTACGGATGCCGCCCGGATGCACACAGGTTGCACTCACGCCATTGTTCTGGATGTCCAGTTCCTGACGCAGGGCTTCGGTAAAGCCACGCACTGCAAATTTGCTGGAGTTATACGCACTTTGGGTAGGCTGTGCAGTCAGGCCAAACAAGCTGGAAATATTAATGATATGGCCTTCACCGCTGGCTTTTAAAAGTGGTAAAAATTCCTTGGTGCCATAAACCACACCCCAGAAGTTGATGCCCATCATCCATTCCAGCTCGTCATAGCTCATGCCTTCAACAGTACTGCCCAGTGCGACACCGGCATTGTTAAAGATCAGGTTAACCTTGCCATGATCCTGTACCGTTTGCTCAGCCCATGCCTTGATGGCTTCGCGGTTGGCCACGTCCAGCTTGACAGTGGTTACCTTGACCGGATAGCTGCTCACCAGCTCAACAGTTTTGGCCAAACCCTGCTCGTTAATGTCACTGAGGGACAAATGCGCACCTTGCTTGGCCAGCAATACGGCCAGCTGTTGACCAATACCTGAACCTGCGCCAGTAATGGCAGCCACTTTATTGTTAAAATCTTTCATACTGAACGTTCCTGTTTAAACCGGATCACACGGCGTCTGAGAAAACCTGCTTAATGGTTAAGCACTATAATTTTGACAATAGCTATTGTCAATAAATATTATGCCTGTGTGGTATGCAAGACTAATCCATTGTTAGCGCATGTCGATGGCAGGAATTTTCAAAACCCATTGCCCCTCAATCAGTTTTAACAGTAAGGACACTACCTCCAGCCTAAATTCAGCAAAAAATCAGGGACTTTAAAATATTGCCCCCTTGCCTAGGATTGCCGGGTGATGGTTAAAACCACCGCTGCAATACGCTCGGCTCCGGGATAATCCTGCTCATTGAGTTCTTCGGCAAAAATATCGGGATCAAGCAACTGGTAGTTAACGGAAAATTGTGTCCCAAAGGCCTTTAAATGCTGATGCACAGCCTGTTGCAACAAGTCCTTGCCATGCGCAATGACCACCCCGGTATACAGTAGCAAGCTGCCCTGCAGGCTAAGCCGTGGCAACGATTGCTTGACAATATTCAGCGCCAGCTCCGCACCCAGCAAGTCACCCCCGTGCCGGTATAATCGCTGGTGACGATCCACCAGATAAGGCGGATTGGCAGTAATCAGGTCAAACTCCCCATCCACCTGTTGCAGCAGATTACTGTGTATGGCCTGCACCTGCGCTGCACCATTCAGGCTGGTATTGATCGCACCATAGGTTAAAGCCAGCGGATTAATATCAGCCGCCAGAATCTGGGCTTGCGGGGCATAATGCGCAAGTGAAATGGTGGCTGGCGCTGCACCACTACATAGTTCAATTGCCCGTTGAATATCAGGCTGATACTGGTTGAGGTGGTGTTGCAGTGCATAAATAAAACGGTAGGTATCTGGCCCAAAAAATACTGCATTTTCCTCAGCCGTGGGATAAGCCGAATGCACCAGTAAATGGCCATCCAGACTGGATACCCGAATCTGGCTACACCATAAGTTCTGTTTTTGGGTGAGCAGTTGATTGTTAAGCAATAACTTAAAAATAAAATCGGGCAGCAAGCTGGACTTAAATGGCAATGACCAGCCAAAAATATCTGTAATATTAGCAGCTTGAGTTTTATGGCTACGCTTGAGGTAGGCACTGTGACTGGCTGGACTAATGGTTGTAAAGTGATAAGTCTGGCTTTGTAGCCAGTGTAAAAATTGCCTTACATCCTGTTGTAGTCCCGTGACACTGTGTTGTAAGGCCTGCATCTGGTTCATCTGCTTTTTTTCCTGTTAAGGCATGATTTTTAAAAGGGAAACCGCTAAGTACCATCGAACTGCCGGGCATGCAACGTAACAGCAACGCTCATAATGCCAAGCCTGTACCACAAAACTTTACACCCTATTTTTTAAAATAAAGCTGTAATCATGTTCAGGAATTGTAGTAGGAACAACAAGATGCTAGCTTTGCAAAAGAATATTTTGAATCATTTCTTTTTGGGGAAGTTGCCCAGCAGCATGCCACATGCAGAGGCAGCACCACCTCAAACCTATCGCCAGTTTTACCAGACTTTTTTACAGGCTTATCCCGGGGCGTCTACCATTCGTCAGGCCAAGGATTTTTTACAGCAGCAACTGGGCTGGGTGGCCAAACAGCATTGTGACCTGCCGGAAAACCCGGAAGATTTACCACAATGGATGCAACAGCACACTGAGCGTACTGGTTACGCCTACCAGCAGTATTTAAAGTCACGCAAGCAGGGTGCGCCGCGCCGTTATTTTGCCAATAAGAGTGAAGCACTGCTGTTTTTACAGCACATTGAACCCACCAAACGGGTAGATGGTTCATGGCTATATGGCACTTTGCAATCATGGCATGATGTCAACTGCCACCAGTTAATCCGTACCTATCTGGATGAGCTGGGCAATGGCCTGTCCGCGCAAAACCATGTACTGCTTTACCAGCAGTTGATGTCAAAAGAAGGCATTCCGCTGGCCACCAATCTGCCGGATGAATATTACCATCAGGGTTGTATCCAGCTGGCACTGGGCTTGCTGGGGCAGGATTTTATGCCGGAAGTGATTGGCTTTAATCTGGGCTATGAACAAATGCCACTGCATTTGCTGATTACTACCTATGAGCTGGATGAACTGGGCATTGACCCGTATTACTTTAGCCTGCATGTTACAGTGGATAATGCCCATAATGGACATGCCCAGCAGGCGGTTGAAGCCGTGTATGCCATGCTGCCGCTGTTTAAGGAGCGTGATGAGTTTTACCAGCGGATCCGACGTGGCTACATGCTCAACAATCTGGGCATGAGCACTGAACAAATTATTGAGCGCATTGACCTTAAAGAAGCCATTACCGATGTGTTCAAACACAAGGCCGTCGTGGGCCAGTTTGCCCATGGTAACTATTGCCGTCTGGCAGGCCGTTCGATTAATGAATGGCTGGCCAGCAGTGATGAAATTGGCCGCTTTATAGAAGTACTGGAAGAAACCGGCTGGATCAAGCGCCATGAAAACCCTGAAAACAGTCGTTTCTGGCAACTGATTCATGGTGAAAAAGCCGTGATGTTCGGGGTATTTAGCCATGCCGAGCAGCAAATTATTTATGACTGGATTGCTGGTGACTGGCTGAACAGTAGTGATGCACCGCGCATTCGCCGCTACCGGGCTGTACACCGCCATGTGGAGATTGCGCCCTCACAAACCCTGACAATCCAGCAAGCGCTTAACAGTAAAAATGCTGATCTGGCTGATCTGGCACAAAAACTGGTTGAGCGTGATAATTCTGAACAGGCATTTTACCTGCTAATGCCTTATCTGGCACCCTCGCTACATACCAGTGTGGTGGGCTTATGGGCCACCCAGCAGTTTGTTGGCCTGTTGAATCAGGAAGCCAACTTGCCAGTGCAGTCATAATAGACTGCAACATAACCAGGCCAGTTCTTTCGCCGTAACCCTTTTGATAATGCATCAGCTTATTGATTAAAAGGGTTACGGTTTTTATGTTTTTGGCAGTAGGTACAACGGCAGATATTTAATACCTGCCTCATCAAGTGAACTAACGTGTGCTGTTAAACACCCTTTATTTTCGTCTGTGTTTTATAGGCACTGTTTCATACTGGCGTGTTTTCCAGAAACCAGCTTCATGCAGAAAGATGACAGTCCGGGCAGAATATGGCATGCTGATTTGCCATTAAACTCCGTGTTGCCAGAGACCAGCGCCAAGACAATGACTGATCATCAATCCAAACCGCAAGGCACTCAACCTGTTGTGCCTGTTGCTGCTGAAACCCAGACCACGCCTGCCCCGTCAATTGAGGCATCAGCCACTACTGCGCCCAATGAGCATGAAGCAGTAGCAAAGCCTGCTGCAAAAAAAACTGCAAGCCGCAGTGTCAGCAAGCGCCGTAGCTTTAAGGGCCTGAGTCTGGAACAGCGCCAGAATGAACGGCGTGAAAAACTGATTGAAGCAGGCCTGCAAGTATATGGTACGCAAGGATTTTTTTCAGTGACCGTGCGGGATGTATGTAATGAGGCCAAGCTGACTGAACGTTATTTTTATGAGTCATTCAAGCGCAGTGAGGAGTTGTTTAAGACCATTTACCTGCGCCTGATTGAGCAGCTCCAGCAGAATATTCTGGCGGCAGTGATGCAAAGCAAGGCTGAAGCCAAACTGATGATTGAAGCGGGTTTAACCGCCATGTTCAAGTCCTTGCAGGATGATCCGCGCATGGCGCGTATTTTGTTTATTGATGCGATTTTAGTGCATGAAATGCATGGCAACACCATTAATGAAGCGGTATCACGCTTTGACCGCATGATTCAGGCCTTTATGATGCTGATGTTTCCCAAAAAGCCAGTACCCAAAACCGACCTGTCACTGCTATCTACCGGGCTAAACGGTTTTGTCACCCACATTGCCATGCGCTGGGTAATTGGGGGGTTTCGCGAACCGTTGTCGCAAGTGCTGGCGGCCTGTCAGGTGGCGTATTTGTCCATATTGCAGTGGATGGAAAAAGAGCCACAGGACTGATTTTTGCCTAATTTATGGATTTTTCAGCAAAACTTTGACAAATTCGCGGCAATTTAAGATTTTTGCAATAAAACTGTCATGTTTTGGCTTTGTAATAGGATTGTCATATCGTACAGCCAAAGCCTGTCGGGCTGGCGCGGCATATTGCCTTACGAAAACAGGTGGCTTTACAACAACAGGCTGATCCCATAAAAGGCATAAAGATGAAAGATGATTATATTTTAATAGTCGATGATGAATCGCCAATTCGCGAGATGATCCATACCGCGCTGGAAATGTCCGACTTTAACTGCCAGCAGGCTGGTGATGCCAAACAGGCGCACCAGATGATTGTTGACCAGCGACCCTGTATTATCCTGCTGGACTGGATGCTGCCCGGCGGTACTAGCGGCGTGGACTTGTGTCGCCGCCTCAAGCGTGATGAAACACTGGCAGAAATCCCGGTAATTATGCTGACAGCACGTGGCGAGGAAGACCACAAGGTGCAGGGTTTGGATGCCGGTGCCGATGACTACATGACCAAGCCGTTTTCCACCCGCGAGCTGGTGTCACGCATTAAGGCCGTATTGCGCCGCAGCAATGCACTGAACAATGAAAAACTGATTGAAGCCGAAGACCTGCTGCTTGATCCGGTTAGCCAGCGCGTCAGTTATCAGGAAAAAATCATTGAAATTGGCCCCACTGAATACCGCCTGCTGGCATTTTTTATGACCCATCCGGAACGGGCCTATACCCGCGCGCAATTGCTCGATCAGGTGTGGGGCGGCAATGTGTATATTGAAGACCGTACCATTGACGTGCATATCCGTCGTCTGCGCAAGATTCTGGAACCCTACGGCGTTGACCGTTTTGTGCAAACCGTGCGCGGCACCGGCTACCGTTTTTCAACCCGTACCGATCAATATACCTGAGCCGTTACACCAAATTATATTGGCTTGCGCAACCTTATACCCTTAGGGCCAGAACACATCCTGCATGAATCTTAAAAGCTTTAACCTCAAGCGTTTTAACCTGAAAACCCTGCAACCGCAAAGTCTTAACCTGAAAACCCTGCCTATATGGCGTGATCTGGTCAAAGACCTGCGGCTGTGTCTGGTTGTGCTGCTGGTTGCTGCGGTCATTGGCTTACTGACCCGTGCGCTGTGGCCTTGTCTGGTCATTGCACTGGTGCTGTTTATTGGCTTGCAGTTTCGGGCCTTTTACCAGATTTATTACTGGATTCGTTTTCAGCCCGAGCAAAATCCGCCCGAACTATCCGGGGTGCTGGGTGAAATCCTGTATTTGCTGTACCGTTACCAGCGGCAGGAAAAACAGGCCAAAACCGAGCTGATCAATACCATTGCCCGCGCGCAAACCTCTATTTCGGCGCTACAGGATGCCGTGGTGCTGATTGACAGCAAGCAACATCTGGAATGGTGGAACCCGGCTGCCGAACAGGTACTGGGTTTAAAGGCAGTGGATGTGCAGCGTCCGGTACTCAATATTATCCGCCATCCGGAATTTGCCCATTATTTTGAAAACCTGCATGACTATCCTAATGGCATCAAGCTAGATTCATGGGTCAAGCCACAGCATTTTATCCAGTGTGAAGTCACACCATTTGGTGACCATGAATTCTTGCTGCTGGCCTATGACATTACCCATTTGCATCGGCTGGAACAAATGCGCAAGGACTTTGTGGCTAATGTATCCCATGAGCTGCGCACGCCTTTAACGGTGATTAGTGGCTATCTGGAAATGCTGGGCGAACAGCAGGATGTCAGTTCACGCTGGCAACGTGCGTTCAAGCAAATGCAGCAACAAACCCGGCGCATGAATGCCTTGGTTAATGACTTGCTGTTGTTGTCCCGGCTGGAAAATGAAGAGCTGATCAACAAGGATCAGGTGATTCATATGGCTTCCCTGCTCAACGAGCTGTTTGATGATGCGCAGGCTTATAATAGCGACTACGGCCATACCTTAAACCTGCACATTGAAAGCCATTGCAACCTGCTGGGATCAAAACTGGAAATTGCCAGTGCCTTTAGCAACCTGATTACCAATGCCATCAAGTACACACCAAAAGGCGGCGTCATTCATATTGGCTGGTCATCTGATCAGGAACAGGGTTATTTTTATGTGGAAGACAACGGCATTGGCATTGAGGCCTACCATATTCCACGCCTGACCGAACGTTTTTACCGGGTGGACAGCGCACGTAGCCGTGATTCTGGCGGCACGGGTCTGGGTCTGGCCATTGTCAAGCATGTGCTGGCCCAGCATGAAGGCTATCTGGATATTCAGTCCAGCATTGGTCAGGGCACCACCTTTAAGGCCATCTTTGCCCAGTCAAGGCTGGTTGAATAATGGCTACAAGCTTAAAAAATACCTGGATAACTCAATTTGGGGCAGCCTATAATTTTCTATATTTAAAACAACGAGAACAGCATGCACAACCTTAGAACCACTAGAAATCAATGGCTTGAAGCATATTACTCAGGCAATCATGATGTGCTTGCTGTTTTGGAAGCCGATGATTTTTGTGTGAAGGAAAACAACCGCATAACCAAAAATGACTGGCGTTATCAGCATATTGAACGTCTAGTCAAACAAGGCAAGTGGCAGCCAGAAAAGTTACGGGAAAAAGATATTCAATTTCATCAGGTCAGTGGCACTGAATATCGTGTTACTGCAACCGTTTATTCGGATATTGTCCAGATGAGCATTGAAGAAAAATGGCGGCTTGAAACAGGCCAATGGCGGGTGACTTTTCTTGGAATGGTTGCCTTATGAATTCAGGCTTATAGCTGTCAGGTTTTAAATTAGGCAAAGGCCTATTTTAGGGAAATCAAAAAATTAAGCCTGAATGACCAATTTTTCTAAAAAGAATTTGGATGTTGCCAAGGAAACAGCGTTGCTCTATAACTAAAATCAAGCCTTCAGAATTTTTGCGGTGTCGCCCTGCCATGACCGAATCCAGCCATGCCGTTCCCCAGCTTGCCCGTAGCCGCACACTGGCCCAGATTGCCCTGCTGATTGCGGCAAGCTGCTGGGTTGTTTTGCTGATACTGGTGAAGTTTTTGCCGGATTATGCCTGGCTGCTGCATATTCTCATGCTGGCTGCCGAAGCCGGTGTGGTGGGTGGCCTTGCCGACTGGTATGCCATTACCGTGCTGTTTCGCAATCCATTTGGCAAAATGCCATTACCGCGCCTGCTGCGTGAGCACACCGAAATCATTCCACGCAACAAGGCCCGCATTGCCGAATCCATGGGCCGCTTTGTGCAGGAAAACTTTTTGTCGCCAGACATTGTGCGCCAGTCCTTGCAGCGCAACGATGTCACCCTGATGGCCGGTGACTGGCTGGCCCAGCCTGCCAACGCCCAGCAAATTACCGATTTGTTTCAGCAAACTGCACCGCGCATTCTGGATTTTTTTGGTCAGGACACCATTAGCGAGTTTATGCAAAAGAATATCGTGCAATGGGCCAAAAATACCGACATGCATCACCTGAGCAGCGAGTTGATCCGGGCCGTACTGGAAAATGACTTTCATGAGGATGTACTGCAACGCGGCCTGGATACTGCCCATGTCTGGGTTAAAAACCATCCGGACAAAGCCCGGGCACTGGCCAGCCGCATGTTTAACGAGCTGGGCGTAGGGACACTGGCCTGGGGTGCTGGCCTGATTGGCATTGACGTGCAGCGCCGTATCATCAATGCCTTTATGCAAAAGGTCGAGCAGATTCTGGAAAACCCGGAGCATCCATTGCGTGTAGGATTAGAACAGCAATCACAGCAACTAATGCTGGCCCTGCGTGACCCGGAATCCGCTGCTGCTCAACAGCTCAACACGACCAAGAACGCCCTGCTGGATAGCCCGGCAGTAGTGAATTTTTTAACCGGAGCCATTGTCATTTTGCGGGATGCCATTAAGGGCGACCTGCAAAGTGAGCAGTCTGCCATTGCCCATAACCTGAAATCTGCCATTATCCGGCTGGGTAAAAATATCAGAACCAGTCAGGAGGTGCGGCAAGTGCTTAACCGTGAAATTGAAAAACTGGCCGTTACCTTTAGTACCGATTATGCCGACAAGGTAATTCGTTATATCAGCCAGCGTATCCATGAGTGGGATTCACGGGAAATGATTGCCAAGATTGAAAGTGAAGTGGGTGGCGACCTGCACATGATCCGGGTGAATGGCGTGGTGGTGGGGGCATTTATTGGCCTGATTCTGGGCGTTATTCGGGCGCTGGTTGAAAATATTCCGATGTAGAACCGTCATATTTAGCGTTAAGATGTGACAGTGTTCATCAAAATGATGATAATGCCTGCGCACGCATGGGCAATAATGCGTTCAGGTCAAAGCGGGCCAGCTGTTCTTCAAGCCGTTTTTAATAAAAATCTGCTCATTTTCATGGCAACAATAATCAGGATTCACCTGCATGCTCCAGTCAATCATTGCTGATTTTCAACAGCATTTATGGCTTTACCTGTCCATTCCCTTTATTAGCGGCTTTATTGGTTATGTGACCAAGGTCATTGCCATTCAAATGATGTTTGCCCCCATGGAGTTTAAGGGAATCCGGCTGTTTGGCATTCCGCTGGGCTGGCAGGGCATTGTCCCGCGCAAGGCTGAAAAAATGGCCACCGTGGCTGTGGAGCTGATGACCAGCAAGCTGATCCGGCCTGAGGAAATCTTTGCACGGCTTGATCCCAAGCGCATTGCCAAGGAAATTGAACTGCCCATGATGGCGGCAGCGGCCGAAATTACCCGTGAAGTGGCGCAGGAATACCAGCCGGGCTTATGGGAAGGCATGCCGGAATTTGCCCGCAAGCGCCTGATCCGCCGGGTGCAGGCCAAGGCTCCGGAAATTGTTGAACACATCATGACCGAAGTGCAAAAAGATGTGGTGCATTACTTTGACATCAAGCACATGGTCATCAGCAACCTGCTCAAAGACAAGCGCTTGCTAAATGAAATCTTTAAAAAAGTCGGCAAGCAGGAATTCAAGTTTTTTAGCAATGCCGGTTTTGTGTTTGGCTTTGGCATTGGCGTAATTCAAATGGTGTGCTGGGTGCTGTTCAAGCAACCGTGGATGCTGCCGGCCTTTGGTGGCTTTGTGGGCTTTTTTAGTGACTGGATTGCCCTGCAAATGATGTTTAGGCCCTTGCGCCCGAAAAAAATCATGGGTGTGACCATTCAGGGTTTGTTTATCAAGCGACAAAATGAAGTGGCTGCCGATTATGCGGCGCTGATTTCCAAGCAACTGCTCACCTCGCGCAATATGATGGAAGAACTGTTTTCCGGCACGCATTCGGATCGGGTGATTGAACTGGTCAGCCGCCATGTTAAACAGGAAATTGACTTGCAAGCCGGTATTGTACGTCCGCTGGTGGTGTATGCCATGGGCGGTGAAAAATACCAGCGCCTAAAAGAACAGGTGGCCACCCGCATTCTGGCGCAATTGCCGGAAACCATGAAGCATGTGGAATCCTATGCCGAAGATGCCATGGATATCCGCAACACGCTGGTGACCCGTATGCAGCAGCTGACACCGGAAGAATTTGAAGGCATGTTACGGCCTGCGTTTAAGGAAGATGAATGGTCACTGATCATTGTGGGGGCCGTGCTGGGCTTTTTGGTCGGTGAAATGCAGATTCTCTTTATGCTGTGATGCTGTACCAAAATTGATGAAAGCTTTTGGTTTTGTACGGCTGTGTTAACTCCGTCCGATTCTTGGTTATAAAATAGTGAGTTAGTAATGACTTGAATTGGGCCAGCCTGTTATAAACAACTCAGTCATTCATTAAACTGATTTTAGGCGTAATTATTTCGTGCCCAGCCGTCCTTCATCCATGCAGCATTTCTTATCGGTTTCTACCCTGTGGAAACCATTTTTATTATTTCTGGTGCCGCTGCTGATCACCAACATCCTGCAATCGCTATCTGGCACCATCAACACCATTTTTGTCGGTCAGTTGCTGGGCGTCAATGCCGTGGCTGCTGTTGCAGTATTCTTTCCCATCCTGTTTTTCCTGCTGTCGTTTGTGATTGGTTTGGCAGCGGGTGCCAGTGTATTGATTGGTCAGGCGTGGGGCGCGCATGAACTGGAAAAGGTCAAGCAAATTACCGGTAATACGCTGGCGCTGGTGATGAGCCTGGGTGTGGTAATTGCCATTATTGGGGTTAGTTTTACTACTCAGGCGCTTAACCTGCTGGGTGTACCACCGGAAATCATGCCACTGGCGGTTGACTATTCGCGCCTGATGCTGGTGGCCAGCCCTTTGTATTTTATCTTTATTGTCTATACCTCACTGATGCGTGGCGTGGGTGACTCAATCACCCCCATGATTTCCATGGGCTTATCTATTGTAGTAGGTCTACTTGTAACTCCGGCTTTAATTCAGGGCTGGCTGGGCTTACCGCAGTTAGGTATTCAAGCGCCTGCTGTTGCCACCATTGTGGGATTTTTAGTGGTGCTGGCTTACCTGTTTTTTTATACCCGGCATAAGCAGCACCCACTGGCCCCCGACGCCCGGCTAATTGCGCATATCCGCTTTGATGGCCCGGTAACCAAGCTGATTTTGCGCCTTGGCTTGCCCACTGCCTTGCAAATGGTCACCAGTTCTATTTCCGGGATTGTAATTATTGGGCTGGTGAATCATTACGGTGCACACGCCACTGCGGCCTATGGGGCGATTAATCAGGTATTGAGCTATGTGCAGTTTCCCGCCATGTCCATTGCCATTGCCGGTTCCATTTTTGCCGCGCAAGCCATTGGTGCTGGCAAGGATGAAGCACTTAACTGTGTCACCCGCACGGCATTAATCATGAATCTGGTGTTTACCGGCACGCTCATTTTAATGGCTTATGTGTTTTCACGGCACCTGATGGCGCTATTTATTACCGATGCCAGCGTGATTGAACTGGGCCAGCAACTGCTGCACATTGTGCTGTGGAGCATCTTGCTGTTTGGCGCGGGTTCCATTTTTGCTGGCATCATGCGCGCCAGTGGGACAGTGCTTGTGCCCATGCTGATTAACGTGGGCTGCATTGTGCTGATTGAACTGCCCTGCGCAGTGCTGTTTAGCCACTGGTATGGCTTACAGGGCATCTGGTTTGCCTATGCGCTGGCGTTTACCATGATGTGCATTATCCAGACTGCTTACTACCAGTTTGTCTGGAAGAAAAAAACCGTCCAGCGCTTGATTTAAGCAGCGAATTTTCCCATTTATTCTTCAACCAATGAATTGATTTGGGGATTTTTGCGCTTTGCCATGCTGAAAATTTCAACAAAGCAGGACGAAATGCGCATTTTCTGGCAAACTAGGCGACTTTATTGCGACCGCTTATTTGTGATATGAAGTTGCTTCATTTGCATGCCTTGCCTGCCGATATGCAGTTGCCGCCCACGGCAATTACCATTGGCAACTTTGATGGTGTCCATCTGGGACATCAGGCAATGCTGCACACGCTGAAACAGCGCGCGCAGGCTGATGGCCTTAAAACACTGGTGATGCTGTTTGAACCGCAGCCGCTGGAATTTTTCAAGGGTAGCGATGCCCCGCCCCGCATTACCTCCTCACGTGAAAAAATTGAATTGTTGCGTGCGCAGGGTATTGATTATGTGCTAATTGCCCGTTTTGATCAGGCTTTTCGCTCGCTCACTGCCCGTCAGTTTGCCGACCTGCTGAAATTTCAGTTAAATGGCAAGGCACTGGTACTGGGTGATGATTTCCGCTTTGGTTGTGACCGCGCGGGCGACAGTGATTTTTTGCGTGCTTATGGGTTTCCCATTGATGATCTGGAAACCGTGCTGGTACATGGTGAGCGGGTGAGCTCTACCCGTATCCGCAACTGCCTGTTGCAGGGTGATTTTAATGCCGCCGCACACCTGCTGGGCCGTCCGTACAGCATTACCGGACGGATTCAGTATGGTGACCAGATTGGCCGTACTATTGATTTTCCTACCATTAATGTGGCGCTCAAACGCCTGACACCCTGCCTGCATGGCATTTATGTGGCTGAGGTGCAAACCGTGTATGCGCCGTCGCTCCCTGAACGGGTGGCCCAGCAACACAGCGGCCAGCCATCAGGTTTACAGGGTATTGCCGGTTACCAGCCCCTTAGCATTCTGGGAGCAGCACATGTGGGTACGCGGCCTGCCATTGCACAGGAAAAGCCCGAATGGCGGCTGGAAGTACACTTTCCCGATTTAAGCGCCAACCTGTATGGCCTGCTGGTGCGGGTCACTTTTTTGCATTATTTGCATGGTGAAAAAAACTATTCCTCACTGGAAGCCCTTAAAGCCGGCATTCTGCAGGACGTGAATGACGTGCGTGCCTTTCGCCAGCAATACACTGATAGTAATGCTTTAAGTTTTCTAATGATTTGACCTGTTTTAATCGCCAGTAGGTCGTCCTGCTGGCCTAAAGGATGATGTGATTGATGAGCAACCAGACTAAAGACAGCAGCCAGATGACTGAAGGGGTCGATTATAAAAGCACCCTGAATCTGCCGGATACTGCATTTGCCATGAAAGCCAATCTGGCTACCCGTGAAGCCCAGTGGCTGGGTGAGTGGCAGAGCGATGGCCTGTACCAGCAAATCCGGGCAGCACGCGCCGGCCAGACCAAATACATCCTGCATGATGGCCCCCCATATGCCAATGGTTCTATTCACCTCGGTCATGCGGTGAACAAGGTGCTTAAGGACATTATTGTCAAAAGCCGCACTTTGTCTGGTTTTGATGCGCCTTATGTACCGGGCTGGGACTGTCATGGCTTGCCGATTGAACTCAAAGTCGAAGAAAAAGTAGGTAAGGTTGGCGATAAGGTCGATGCCAAAACTTTCCGCAAACTATGCCGCGATTATGCCGCCAGTCAGGTTGCTATTCAGCGCAAGGACTTTGAGCGTCTGGGCGTGCTGGGTGACTGGGACAATCCCTACCTGACCATGAATTTTAAGCAGGAAGCCGATATTGTTCGCGCACTGGGCAAAATTGTGGCCGCAGGGCATGTGCAAGCCGGTTTAAAGCCAGTCAACTGGTGTCTGGATTGCGGCTCAGCACTGGCCGAAGCCGAAGTAGAATATGAAAATAAAAAATCCGATGCCATTGATGTGGGCTTTGGCGTGGTGGATCTGGCTGATTTAAGCCAGCGCGTTGGTGTTAGTGTCACTGTGCCGACTGATATTGTCATCTGGACAACGACACCGTGGACGCTGCCTGCCAATCAGGCGGTTGCCCTGCATCCAGACATTGACTATCAACTGGTTAAAATCAATAGCGACCGTGGCGAACATGCCTTGGTACTCGCCAGCGAACTGGTGGCATCTGCCTGTGACCGCTATAAACTGGACAATCCGCAAATACTGGCGGAGTTTAAAGGCGCCGTGCTGGAAAAACTGCTGTTGCAGCATCCCCTCATTGCCACGCGTCAGGTGCCGGTCATTTTAGGTGAGCATGTCACGGCTGCCAGTGGTACCGGTGCAGTACATACCGCACCCGGTCATGGTGTGGATGACTACAAGGTAGGCCTGCAATACAATCTGGCCGTAGATAATCCTGTAGCCAGCAATGGGGTGTATTTAGCCACTGCCCCAATTTTTGCCGGGCAGCATATTTACAAAGCCAATCCGCAAATTATTGATAACTTAAAAACCATGGGCAAGCTGATGGCACACCAGCCCATCAGCCACAGCTACCCGCACTGCTGGCGCCACAAAACCCCGATTATTTTCCGGGCCACCCCGCAATGGTTTATCAGCATGGAGCAAGGTGGGCTGCGTGAGCAATCCATGGCGGCCATTCAGGACGTCCAGTGGATTCCCGACTGGGGCAAAAACCGGATTGAAGCCATGGTGGATGGTCGTCCGGACTGGTGTATTTCACGCCAGCGTACCTGGGGCGTGCCCATTCCATTTTTTGTGCATAAAGACAGCAACGAATTGCACCCGCGTACCAGTGAGCTGATTGAGCAGGTGGCGCAACTGATTGAACAGGAAGGTGTGGAAGCGTGGTTCTCTCTGGATAAAGCTACACTGCTGGGTAGTGACAGCGATCAATACAACGCCATCAAGGACACGCTGGATGTGTGGTTTGATTCCGGCACCACCCATTATGCGGTGCTGGAGCAGCGTGATGATTTGCACTCTCCTGCCGACCTGTATCTGGAAGGGTCTGACCAGCATCGTGGCTGGTTCCAGTCGTCCCTGCTGACAGCCATTGCCATTAACCAGCAGGCACCGTTTAAAAACGTGCTCACCCATGGTTTTACCGTGGATGAAAACGGCCGCAAGCTGTCCAAATCGCTAGGCAACTATATTCCGCTGGAAGATATCATCAAGCAGCTCGGCGCGGATGGCCTGCGCCTGTATGTGGCCTCCAGCGATTATCGCTACGAGATTGCCGCCAGTAAGGAAATCTTTAGCCGGGTGAGTGATAGCTATCGCCGTATCCGCAATACGCTGCGCTTCTTACTGGCTAACCTCAATGGCTTTAAACCCAGTACCGATCTGGTGCCGGTGGATCAGCTCATTGCGCTGGACCAATACATTATCCAGCGGGCCGGTGAGGTGCAAAACAATATTATTGCCGCCTATAACGACATGAATTTCCATGTGGTATGCAGTCAGCTAACTGGTTTCTGCATTAATGATCTGGGTGGTTTTTATCTGGATATCATCAAGGATCGCCAGTACACCACCAAAGCCGACTCACATGCCCGCCGTTCGGCGCAAACTGCGCTGTATCATCTGGTGCAGGCCTTTGTGCGCTGGATGAGTCCAATCCTCAGCTTTACCGCACAGGAAGCCTGGCCACTGATTCCAGAACAGTCTGAAAAATATGTATTTACTACCGCATGGTATACCTTGCCACAGGCGACTACGGCCAACGTGATTTCCAATGATCACTGGCACGTGCTGCTTCAGGTCAAATCAGCGGTTAACAAGCAGATTGAAGCCGCGCGCAATGCCAAACTGGTGGGCAGCAATTTATCCGCTCAGGTTGACCTGTGGGCGGATGACAGCCTGTATCCGGTACTGGATCAACTGGGCAACGAACTGCGTTTTGTACTCATTACCAGTCAGGTCAACCTGCATGCGTTTGACGCTGGCCAAAATAGCAATGCTCAGGGCGAAGCCACAGATCTTGACGGCTTACGGGTTAAAATTTCATCGGCAGATGGCATTAAATGTGCGCGCTGCTGGCATGTCTTGCCGGATGTCAGTAGCCATGCCGAACATAGCACCATTTGCGGGCGCTGTATTATCAACGTAAGTGGTTCAGGTGAGGAGCGCCAGTATGCCTAACTCTCAACACAACATCAGCCAGTTCCGGCTACACAACCTATGGTGGCTATTGCTGGCGGTGGTTTCCATTGTGCTGGATCAATACACCAAGCATCTGGCCAGCAGCCAGCTCACCTTTGCCGAACCCGTACCAGTACTGCCATTTTTAAACTGGACCCTGCTGCATAATTATGGCGCCGCATTTAGCTTTCTGTCCGATGCCGGCGGCTGGCAGCGTTATTTTTTCTCGGGCCTGGCCACACTGGTATCCATTGCATTTACGGTCTGGTTAATGCGCATGCCAACCCAGCTTAAAGTCCTGCCACTGGCCATTGCCCTGATTCTGGGGGGTGCAGTGGGCAACCTGATTGACCGGATAACGTTGGGTTATGTGGTGGATTTTATCCATTTGTATTACCAAAACCATCACTTTCCAGCCTTTAATATTGCTGACAGTTCCATCACGCTGGGAACTATCCTGCTGATCATTGACACCTTTTTTCTGGAAAAATACCGGATTCAAAAAGCCGTGGCACAAGCAGCACCTCAAGCAACCAAGCCTCAGGAGTAAAACATGACGGATTCAAACAACCCTGCGGGCAACGCGCAGTTCGTCAATCCCAATGAAGACACCCGCATTGGCGAAGGCAGTAAGGTCGAATTACATTTTTCAGTGGCGCTGGAAAACGGCATTGAACTGGACAACACCCGCATCCGGCCAGAAGCAGTAAGCCTGACTATTGGTGATGGCAACCTGCTGCCCGGTTTTGAAAATGCCCTGCTGGGCCTGCGTGCCGGTGACCGTCGTACCGTACACTTGCCGCCAGAAGATGCCTTTGGCCCGTGGAATCCGGACAATGTGCAAACTTTTGATACCGTCAAGTTTGCCGAGCGCCCACAAGTTGACCAGATGATTGAATTTGAAGACAAAAGTAAGTCGACCTTGCCGGGTGTGGTCAAATCAGTGACTGATGACATTACCGAAATTGACTTTAACCATCCGCTGGCTGGCCGCAATGTGGTCTTTGAAGTTGAAATTATCCGGGTCACACCAGCAGGCCAATCCGGTTTTTCCATTTTGTCCAGTAACGCGGGCAAGCCATCTTAAAACACGTATGGCGTGGCAACTCTAAAAACAGCTGGTGATTCAACAAAAAAGCACCCGTCAATTTGATCAGGTGCTTTTTTGATACCAGATGGTAGGTGAATAAAAATATCTGGTTAAAAATAATAGCCAATGGAAATATACAGCAGCTTTTTCCAGTCAGCATCCTGCCTGCCCTGCGCATAGCTGCTGGCATCATCCCCCACCATGGCATCATTCTTGCCAATCATGTATTCAGCAAAAATACCCATCGGGCCATAATTAAAGCCAATTCCGGAAATCAGCCGTTGCGAAGTAGCAAAGCCTTTTGGCTGCTTGTCCATGGCGCTATAGTTGAGATATGGCTTGATATTACTGAATTTCCCATAGCTTTCTGGCCAGTGGTAAGACAGCTCAGCACTATAATAATCATAGTCATTGGCCAGATTATAGCTATAGTCAAAGGCACCAAATGTACTAATGTCCGGCATTTGCATGTTTTTGTTATCCAGACGGTGCTGTCCGGCCACCAGTGTTGCATTCCACTGGTTCCAGTTACTGCTGCCAAATACATTCCACGCATCGCGGTTACCGGACTGGCCATTTTGCTGGTTTTTCAGGGTTGAATGCCAGTAGGAAACACCCAGCGTATGATTTAATTCTTCACTTTGCACAAACCGATGGCTGGCCCGGCCAACCAGCATGTTTTTTTCTTCAATATGGGTGCCATTATCAGGGTCATCGGCCTGTGCCAGATTAGCGCTAAAACGGCTGGCATCATTAGTTTGACCGACATAATTGCCGCCATCGTGCGGATAAAAGCCCAGTGACAGCTCATTAGCCGACGTCTTGTACTGGTATTTGATACCCGGATTATGCGTGTCTTCCAGCCCCAAGTTATAGGCCGTGCCCTCATAATAAGTGCTGCCCCAGTACTGGGCCGGGCCAAAGGGAACAGGCATCATGCCGACACTAACCTGCTGTACAGGATCAAGCTGATAGCCGACCCACGCATCCACCAGCATGCTCAGGTCACATAATTCTTCGGTACGGTAACAGCGGTAATCAGCATAGGCCAGCCATGTCGGTGAGCTGTAATTCACTACCAGCTTGCTGTCTGCAAACTCCAGTTTGCTTTTATCCGTCTGGGCAAAATCCTTGTACTGGTACTTGGCCCGAATAGCCCCGCCAATCTCCAGCTTGCCCGGCCCATCCACTGCCACCTCAACCGCATAACCATTTTGACTGGCCAGCCACAAGGGCAGGCATCCCAGCAGTGGGAGTAATCTTTGCTTTTGCTTCAACACATGCACCTATCGCGTTATAGGCCGTTGCCAGTCAGATCATGACCGCCACACGGCACCAGAATTGGCAATAAAAAAGGCCTAGAATTTTGTTCCAAGCCTTATTTTTAAAGGGCGCTATGATACGAAAAGTGCAGTAGACAGCCTAGTCTAATAGCTTAGACTTTAGTCTAAGCCCGGCTGACCTGCCAGTCATTCCGGGCTTTCGCTTAGGCAGGCAGGCTATCGAGGAACACCCGGAAATCCTGTGCAATCCGGATAGTGGTTTGCTTGGCAGAAGGATTCAGAAAGGTCAGGTTAATAAAGCCATGGCCATGGCTTTCAACCCGGTCCAGAATCACGCGGTTGCCCAGTTCACGCATGCGATTCGCGTAAGCTTCGCCTTCATCACACAACACATCGTAAGCAGCACTCACCACCAATGCAGGGGGCAGGTTGCTCAAATCACCCAACATGGGCGTCACCAGCGGATCTTGCAACGTCAAGTCACTCAAGCCGACATACGCATAGTTGGCTTCTTCAATATCCATGTCACTCAGGAACAATCCCTGGGTAAAGGCCTTGCGCGACTGGTATTCATTCACCAGATCAACCACCGGATAAAACAGTAACTGGGCGGCTGGCGCATCGGCCGTACCCTTGGTTTGCTGGCTAACCACAGCAGACAGGTTACCCCCGGCACTGTCACCACACACACACACGCGAACTGGGTCAGCGCCCAGTTCAGCCGCATGCGCCTTGGCCCATTTTAAAGCGGCAACGCAATCATCCACCGCAGCCGGCGCTGGATGTTCCGGTGCCAGACGGTAATCCACACTCAGCACCTGCATGCGGCCATAGTGGCACAACAGGCGGCAGGCTTCATCATGAGTATCTAAATCACCTACCACAAAACCACCACCATGATAAAACACCAGCAATGGCACGCTCTTGCTGGCTTGCTGGCCCTGTTCGGTCCGATAATGGCGTACATTTAACTTACCCGCAGGCCCGTCAATCTGGAAATTTTTAATCTCAGCAACCGGGGTTGGCTTGCCAGCGATTGACAGCATTTCACGGCGAAAATTCCGGCGGCTTTTCACGGCATCACGGGTCACCAGACTACCCCCGCCTTCCAGTTGGCGAAATGCCAGTAGCAGGCGAATGTGCGGATCAAGACCGGCATACTCATGCTGATAGCCCATCAGCCGGGCCAGACGCAACTGTAACGGAGCAGGCAAATGTGCCAGCAGGCGTGCCGCATCTCCACGAGCCTTTCCACCTGCCTGAGAAACCTGACGACGAATTGTTTTTGCTAAAGACATTATTGCTTCCTGAAACGTCAATTGCCGTTATATTGAACTGCCGAGTTTAGTTTGACAAGTTTTAGACAATAAATATTGTCAAATTTTTATATAAAAAAGCCGCAGCTCTATCGAACTACGGCTTTTTAGCTGCTTCTACCCAGATCAGATATAAGACAAATACTTAATCAAGGCTTTCGAGCAGTGATTTAACCCGGCATTTAATCAATATCGCTTAAATCCACACCCAGACGCAAGGAGACTTCTTCATAAGCCTCGACCACACTGCCCAGGCCCTGACGGAAACGGTCTTTATCCAGTTTTTTCTTGGTGTCCTTGTCCCACAGGCGGCAACCATCGGGTGAAAACTCATCACCCAGAATCACGCGGTCATGGAATACACCAAATTCCAGCTTGAAATCCACCAGCAGCATGTTACCGGCATCAAACAGCTTTCTTAGTACATCATTAACCTGATAGGTCAGTGCCTTCATTTGTTGCAACTGGTCTTCAGTGGCCCAGCCCATGGTCACTGATAGTGACTCATTCACCATGGGGTCACCCAGCGCATCATCCTTATAAAACAGCTCAAAGGTTGGCGGCGTTAGCGCAGTGCCTTCTTCAATACCCAGACGACGGCACAGGCTACCCGCTGCATAGTTACGAACCACGCATTCTACCGGAATCATTTTTAAGCGCTTAACCAGCACTTCATTGCTGGACAGCAATTTTTCAAAATGGGTTTCAACGCCAGCTTCCTGCAATTTTTGCATGATAAACGCATTAAAGCGGTTGTTGACCTTGCCTTTGCGCGCCAGTTGCTCAACTTTTTTACCGTCAAAAGCAGAGGTATCGTCACGAAACACCAGAATTAAATGATCAGCATCTTCGGTTTCATAAACTGATTTTGCTTTACCCGTATAAAGTAAGGATTGCTTTTCCATTACAGGACCTTTTGAAATAGATTACCGCGTTAGGCCGGCCAATTTTGGTTGAGTTGAACAAGCACGTCAGACGCCAGATTTTTGTCGATCAGCGCATTTTTGTCATCCTGCACGGTAATCGTAGTGATTGTACCGGCACGGTTTAGACGAAGATAAACCGTTTGTTTGTCTGTTTTGATGGCCACCCAGCCCGTACTCTGGTTACGGTCAACCACCTGAATATTGGCGACACTCAGGCTTGCTGCCAGCAGATCCCAGATCCGGTTGGCATCACCTTCAATTTTTAATAATGGATAGCCATTGCCATCGGTTACCAAGGTTGGACGTGACGGCGCACCAATGCCCACATTAGCATTATCTGCATTGCTCACACCACTGTTTTGCGCCCGGGGCATTTCAAAACGGTTGCCTTTTTGATTGGCAAAATTGGGTGCAGCTTCCAGCGCAGCAGGATTAATGGCAGGTGCCGGGTAAATGGCAGTCATCGGACGGGTTTCACCGGCAGGCAACTGTAATGGCGGCAATACTGTCGCCTCTTTGTAGGCCAGTGAATGATTGTCAACGCTAAAGCGGCTACAGCCCGGTGTAACAACCAGAGTCAATAGCGATAAACCCAGTACAAGCCCAACGCGATACAGCATGGTTAATCCTCAAATTAGGACGTTTTAGCGTGCAATAACACCACTGTCCAGCAAGGCCTGATGAATAAGCGGCTGGTAGGACTCGGCTAAAACGGTTAATGGCAGGCGAATTCCGGTTCCGATTAAGCCCATGTCACTTAATGCCCATTTTACCGGAATTGGATTCGACTCGCAGAATAATACCTGATGCAGGACAGCAATGCTGTTATTAAGTTGTTCTGCCTGCTCACGATTTCCTGCTTTTGCAGCTTCACAAACCTGACTCATCACACCCGGTGCCACGTTGGCAGTTACCGAAATATTGCCCTGTGCCCCCAGCAGTATCAGACGGTAAGCAGTGGCATCATCACCGGAATACACGGCAATCTTCTGGTTCAGGCGGTTAATCAGGTCATGGCCACGGTTCAGGTCGCCGGTGGCATCCTTGATACCAACAATACGGTCCACATCAGCCAGACGGATCACAGTGTCGTTGTGCATGTCCACCCCGGTGCGGCCGGGAACATTATACAAAATCTGGGGCAGGTCTACTGCTTCAGCCACAGTCTTGTAATGCTGGTACAGGCCTTCTTGGGTGGGCTTATTATAATATGGGGTCACCAGTAAAGCTGCATCAGCGCCCAGTTTTCTGGCAGTTTCGGTCAGCTCAATGGCTTCACGGGTTGAATTGGCACCGGTTCCTGCAATTACTGGAATACGGCCAGCCACGGCCTTGATTACGGCTTCAATCACCTGTGCATGTTCTTCAACATCCAGTGTTGCTGATTCGCCGGTTGTTCCTACCGCGACAATACTGTGCGTTCCCTGCTCAATGTGCCACTCGACGAGCTTCTTCAACGCGTCCCAGTCCACGCTGCCATCGTGATGCATTGGGGTGACCAATGCGACAATTGAGCCATGAATGGTGGTTGCCTGTTGCGTCATTTTTTTATATATCCTGTATCGCCATCAAGCACTAACACGATAAAAAATAGTGAATGGATGGGGTGATTAAACATGAGTGATCAAACATGCAAATGGTAAAAAACCCACGTGCTAAACACAAGTTAATTTCGCTGAATTTAACCTGTGTTTAGCACTCTCACCATTGGCGTTACCGGGCAAAATACAATACAAAAAGGCCAGAACATCGTCTGGCCTTTATATGTAGCATTTTGGCGCCACATGAAATCTGGAGCGGGAAACGAGACTCGAACTCGCGACCCCAACCTTGGCAAGGTTGTGCTCTACCAACTGAGCTATTCCCGCGTAGGCCGCTATCTTAACCTGTAATTGGGTTGAGTCAAGTATTTTCAGTTTTTTTCAATACAACTGACGCTTTTATAGTCAAAATAACAAGCCTTTTCGTATTTTTTAAAATAATTCGTGATTTACCTACAAAAACCCTATGGAACAGCCTGCTATTTTAGCTTTATGTTAAGTACAGGATTTAAAATAGCAATCTGCTCAGCACTGTGGGTGAAATTCCTCAAAATAACCTATGGTTTCACCAGACGTCTGCCAGATCACACTAAAAACAGCCCATTTAGAGGATTTTTCCCGTGCGTATTCTTCCCGTATTAAGCCTGTCTGCTGCCATGGCCCTGACCGGTTGTGCCAGCTCCACCATGAATAGTGCCACTGGTGTAGACCGTCGCCAGTTGTTGCTGGTATCCAGTGAGGAAATTAACCAGAGCGCAGCACAAGGCTACCAGCAAGTACTGGCTGAAGCGCGTCAAAAAGGCGTGCTTAACCCCAATGCAGCACAGTTACAACGGGTACAGCGTATTGCCAACCGCCTGATCCCGCAGGTCAACGTCTATCGGCCAGATGCCCGCACCTGGAACTGGCAGGTTAATACCATCAAGAGCAACGAGCTAAATGCCTATTGCGCACCCGGTGGCAAAATCATGTTCTATACCGGCATCATTGACCGCCTTAAGCTGACTGATGATGAAATTGCTGCCATTATGGGTCACGAAATGGCCCATGCCCTGCGTGAACATGGCCGTGAACGGGTATCGCGCAGTAGTGCCACTCAACTGGGCTTAAGCGTGTTGGCTTCAGCAGTGGGCTTAACCGAAGGACAAACCCAGCTTGCCGGTATGGCCACGCAGCTCGGCCTTGACCTGCCGTTTAGCCGCAGTCAGGAAAGTGAAGCCGACTCGCTGGGCCTTGAACTCATGGCACGCGCAGGTTACAACCCACAGGCAGCGGTAACCCTGTGGAACAAAATGTCAGCCGCCAGCAAGGGCGAACCACCACAATTCTTAAGTACGCATCCGGGTTCACAAAACCGCGTGCGTACCATTCAGACCCTGTTGCCCAAGGTCATGCCATTGTATCAGCAGGCGCGCCGTTAAGCCCTACCATCTTGGCAATAGTCCATGATTGGTAACTGAACAAATGCAGGTGAAGCCTTTTGGTTACACCTGCATTTTTATTCAGGTAGTTCAGTCATCAGATGGTTCGCATTTTAAGGGTGTAACGGCTGCATCTGGTTGCCAATGCCTTTAGGATTGGTACCATACTGGTTTGGTGCTGGTGTACTATCCATACACATCATCACAATCAATGCCAGCACGCCAATCACCGGGATAAGCGCCAGCAACACCCACCAGCCACTACGGCTGGTATCATGCAAACGCCGCACCGCCACAGCCACACCCGGAATCAGCACAATCAGCAGATACAAGCTACTAAGCGTAAAATTGCTGGGGCCAAACAATACCGTGTCAATAATACTGAGTAGCACGGCAATCATCAGGTGAATAAAAGCAAACATCCAGTATTCCTGCCGTCTGGCTCTGCCCTTGAAGTTGGTATAATTATCCTTAACCACTTTGAGATACCAGTTCATAACCTACCTCCCGTGTGTCCTGTTCAGTTTTTCACTGTTGTTTTAATTCTTTTTGTTTTATTAAGGTGCCCTACAGTGAAACGGTCTTTTTTAAAAGGCCTTCACCTCTCCAGCCCTGAACAATTAATGACTGGTTAAAAAATGTATAGCGCAATTTAGCAGCATGAACAATGGGCTTTTATACCACCACTGCATCTGACAAAAGCCAGCAAACACCAGCTCATTGAAAAATATTTTTAGAAACCACATGTATCATTTTATGCGTTTGAAACATAAAGTCTTTTTAAAAACCATTTAGGTGAAAATAAAGCACACATGGCTGATCTTGTTATCATATTGGCGATATGATAACCTAAAAACAACAAAAATTGCCGGTATGGCAGATAACAGATTGAGACCTCCCCTATGACATTATTAACGTCAGCACCTGCATTTGCCAATCGTCCACTGGGTTCAGGAGAACTGTTATGGTGGCGAATGAGTCAGGCGGCTTCCAATACCGGGGTAGTGATTGCCCAGATTGATGGCCTTATTGATCCTTTCAGGTTACAGCAGGCAATCCGCCATGTTAGCTATATTTTCCCCATGCTGCGTGCCCAAGTTATTGAGCAGGCGCAACCCTGTTTTCATTTTCCACAAGTGGTTGATATCCCGCTTATTCGCATTAAGCGCGAATCAGACCAGCACTGGCATAGTGTGGCCGAGGAACAGGTCAACCACTCGCTAAACCAGATTTCCAAGCCCTTGTGCCATTTTATTCTGGTACACGGCCATAAGACGTCAGAGCTACTGTTTGCTTTTAATCATGCACTCATGGATGGCCTGTCTGTCGATACCCTGCTGAGTGAAATTCTGCACTGTTATGCAGGTTCACCTACCTATCTGCAACCGCGTGCGCCACTGCCACCTTATGATGACCTGCTGGAAGACGGCAGTTTATGGCATTCCATCCGGCATAACCTTAAAACCATTGGCAAACTGTTACGTCCACAGGCTGTAGCGCAATTTACTGCCCCGGCTTTAGCAGCATCTCAAAAATCCCAGACCCGCTTTCAGGAACATTGGCTGGATGCCACCCTTACCCAAAAACTGGTTAACGCGTGCAAGGCAAAACAAAGCAGCATGCATGGCTTGCTCAGTAGCGCCCTGCTGTTAACCGCTGCCGAGTTTATTACTGATTCCGACAGCAAGCCCATCCTGCTAAGTACTGCCATTAGCGTACTGCCTAAACTTAAACAGCCGTGCCATCAGGAAGTGGGCTACTTTGCTTCTGCCATTGATGGCACGTTTCAGGTAAGCCCGGCGGCCGATATCTGGCACATTAGCCAACAGGTCAATCAGGATTTTAAGCACAAGCTGTCGCGTGAGCATATAGCTTTTGGGTTGTGGTTACGCCGTCTAATTATGTCGATTAAAAAAGAACCACAGCAACTACTGCAAATTATTAATAAAAATTCACGTAATAGTGTTCACTTTACCAATATGGGGCGGGTTAACTACCAGCAGTGCTATGGTGAACTTACCTTACAGCGCTTTATTAATTTACCTAGCTTGAATTATCTGGATAAGCCACTCATTTGCCTGGCAACCACCACTTTTCAGGGACGGGTGCAACTGACCTTTTCCTATAATATTCCGGCCTTGCAGCCACAAATGATTGAAACATTTGTCCAGCGTTATCTGGCCAATTTGAATACTGCCTTGCCTGAACTGGCTACCCACTCTTTACAGCTTGATGAGATATCAATATGACCGCTGCTTTCAATCCCACCCTGGATCAACTTGACAGTACCGACAGCCACGATTTTATTACTGTTTTTAGTCCTAAAAGTCCTTGCAGCACGGCAACCCTCATTCATATATTACAGGCAAACCGCGATTACTTTATCCAAAAAATTGCACAACGCGGCGTCCTGCTTTTTCGGGGATTTACCCCATGCAGCACCGAAGAATTCCATAGTCTGGTTACACAGGGACTAGGCTTAGAACCATGGAATTCTTTTAATAACAATAATATGCCTGCGTTTATTGCCAGTTGGTTACGCAAATATAGTGAAGGCTTGCTGGGTTCGGGGGATTACAGACGCTATCTGGATAAGAACACCGTGCAACTTGGTCCGGTTGAGTCATCCATTCAAGGCCCGCATGTGGAAGGCGGCGTTCGCTCAGAACGTTCACGCTATCTGGCGCTGTGCTGTTTTGAACCTGCACCCTATCTGGCCGAAACAGGCATGGTAGATCTAGGCCGTGTTTATAAAGAGCTACCTAGCGCCTTACAGCAAAAATACCAAACGGCATGGAATCGTTTTTATTATATTTCACAGCGAAAAGTCAGACTAATGGACAAAATGCTACTTAAGCGTAGTCCATTTACCATGCTGGTTCGTCCAGACGGTAAAGCCCATCTGGCGCTGGCACCCTGCCCGGCAGTATGTCGCGTGCCTGAAACCGGGGAGCTTTGTATCCAGCCATGGGCATTTGCCAAAAATACCAATGAAATTGCACATGCAGCCGCAGTTCAAGCCTTTCCAGATCGGGGTACTATTAACAAAGACTCAACTGCTGATGGCATGAACCTGACCTGGGAGCTTTGTGATAACACTGGTCAAAGCATAGCGTGGAATACGACTGAACAGCGGGCACTTTTCGACAGTATCTTTAATAAGGCCTACCTGATGAACTGGCAAAAAGGTGACATTGCTTTAGTGGATAACATCAAGATAGGTCACTGGCGCATGAATGGTGAACAAGGCAATCGCAAACTGGTGCAAATTCAGGCCAATGCATTTGATGCCAGTCAGTTTCGGGCTTAAGCGTTGTTTATATTTTTCCAGTCTGATGCACAGCCTGCTCTTTGTAAAGCAGGCTTTTTAATGACGATTTATAGCTCGTTGAAAGCAAAGCCAGATTACCTTTAAAGGCGAGGCTTTTTGAGGATATTATTTTCAGGGATAAAGAAACCCCCATCAGATTAACTGATGGGG
>NZ_MLCN01000038.1 GCF_001982605.1 Alkanindiges hydrocarboniclasticus
TCCAAGGATGGTGTCCAGATGATAAAAAACGCCAATAGGGTGATAATCACTGCTAACAGCCCAGCAGCGGCATAGGCATAGTGTATCCACTGGATACGTTCCATGCCCTGAACCGCAGCAGATGCCCTTGCTTCAATCCGTTTTGCGGTGAGTTCAGCCGCCTGATCTGCGGCTGTCCTGATCGCATGGCCTAGTTCAGTCGTTAGGCGCTGGTTGTTGTGCTGGATGGCGGTTAATTCTGCCTGTATCTCGAGCTGCTGTTGTTCAGCAATCGCGAGCAGCTCAAAGGCCCGGTGTTCTGCTTCGCTCATCGGCTCATACCCCGGTCACTGAATTTGTCGTTTTTTTGCTCAGTTTGAGCCGTTTCTCTCTTTTTTCTGCCTTTTTCCACTTCGGCTGCCTTGTGTTGTTGCTCTAATTCGCTCTGTTTTCGCTTGTACGCCTCGAAACGGGCTAAGGTGGTATCTATCCCTATTTTTGTATCAATCGTGGCTGTAGCGCGATTCTGTGCGTTTTTATGGCTATGCCGAAATGCGGTCAGTTCCGCCCGTTTTTGTGGGTCGCGGGCTTCGCTAGGCAGGTACTTGCGTTCCGGGGGGCGGTTGATGCCCTGGTCTTTTAAACTCTTGAGGTTTACCCGGATGCTTTGCCCTGCCCGTTCCAGGTGTTGGTTGCACATGGTTTCCCAACGGTTGCGGATCTCTTTGATTTCCTGCTTCCGGGTGGCGTGGTCTTTACCGGTGTTGAGCTTCTGAGCGCCGCCCCGTTCCGGGTGCTTGCTGTTGTACCGCTTGAAATACTGGTCTGGGTCGCGGGCGATACCGTCCCGCCTGCGCTCGTTGAACATGAGATGGGCATGGGGCTGTTCGCCGCCGTCCATTGCCTTGGGGTTGTGGATAGCAAGGGAGTACGGATGCTTGTCGCCGATCTCCTGTTTTACCCAGTCCTTGAGTAATTCAATGCGCTGTTGCTCGTCCAGCTCACGCGGCAGGGCGATTTCAAATTCCCGGTAGGTGCTGCCGTTTTTGCGCTCAAACAGGTCAGCGGCTTTCCAGAACTCGGCGGGGTTGTGCTGCGCCCATGCGGGCATGTTGCCGTGTTCGGTGTACTCCAGCTTTTCGCCTGATTCTAACCGCTTGGCATATTCGCCTTCACGGGCAATATATTCAGCATGAGGGGCAGCCTTGCCCACGCCGCCTGTTTTGATTTTCATGTGTGGTACTGCCATTGCACCGCCTCTGCTTTTTGGGGATACCGATTTTAGTTTTCCGCTGTCCTACGAACGTAGGCAGCAGAAAACTAAAATCGGTATCTTTGGGGTCTTAGGGGCATTGCCCCTAACGCGGTTTCTGCCCGAAGGGAGAAACATCTAATCGCGCCATTCAAAATTTGAATGGAAGTCCGTTTGCGAATCTTATTCCGGCAGACTAGCAAAAATTGTATTTTTTGCATAGGCTAGGGGGAATATATGAGTAACGGACTTTGGCGGTAGATGATGAGTGAGCAATGGTTAGTGAATCGGGTGCAATATATCAAAGGATTGAAGAATCCCAGTGCAACCCAAAAAACATTGGTTGAGCTGTACGAGATTCCAGAAGGACAGCGCACCCCAACCAATACTAAACACCTGACTACGCTTATCAAGGCAGAACGGGCAGCCGATAAAGCCGCCTCTGCCCAACGTGCTGCCAAAAAGGTATTAACCGAGGATCAAGCAAAAAAGCGCAAGGAACGAACCAATAAATTGGTGCAACTGGGGGCATTGTTTGAGGTGGCCGGGCTGGATAACCATAATCCGGCAGCGCTCTTAGGTGTATTACTTAAAGCGGCAGAAGTATCTACAGATGACCAGAAGTGGGATATTTGGGCAGATCAGGGACAAATGGTGCTTAACCAGCGTAAGAATGCCAGAAGCTAACGTTTTCAACGTGGGGGCGGTATGTTTTTATTGAGTGAGAGGGAACGACAGTATCGGGAGGGAAAATTTTTCTCTTTTAAAGGGTGGTTTTACTTCTATGATTTAACCCCGTCTCCTGAACAGTTACAGGCATTTGAACGCTATGTATCAGGCGATATTGATGGGCATGAGATACAAAGAATATTCCACCAGCTCAAGGGCGGCAAGGACGAAGACTTTAACCCTATACCTATGGATAATTGGTTTTAAGTTACTGTATTGGCTTTAATTTAAATGATAACCATACGTTTTGTTGCTGAAAATTTAGTCATGACTAATATCGAGTTATTATGAATCTGTTCTTGGACTGCGAGTTTAACGGTTTTGGTGGTGAGCTGATCTCAATGGCACTGGTTGATGGAGATGGCAATTACTTCTACGAGGTATTGCCATGTCTGGAGCCGATCAACTGGGTTAAGGAAAACGTACTACCTATGTTGGATAAGCAACCTGTTCAGCCGGATGTGTTTAAAAAACGGTTAATGCATTTTTTAGGTCTGTATCCAGAAGTTCATGTTATCGCTGATTGGCCTGAAGACTTGGCCTTGTTTTCTAGGGCTTTGGTGGTGGGTTTTGGTTCCTGCATGGTGACACCGCCCTTAACCATGCAGTTATGGATGGATCGGACGATCCCCGTTAATTCTGAACGTCCACATAATGCCCTGTCCGATGCTCAAGCACTGGCAAAGTCTTACCTGCTGATTAGTCAGTAAGCTCCAGCTCGAAGCTGTCCGATTTCGCATGTTTCATAAACATATCATTCAAGACAAAAGAAAGATCACGGCCGCCTTTGTTTGCTAGATCTTCAATATAGGATTTAGTCAGTCCGGGACATTTTTTCTTGAGCTCTTTGAACAGATGATTTTCACCATTTCCCCAAGCAAAAATATGTTTTTCTTCTTTTATTTTTTTTGAGCTTATTGGTTTTTTGGCTGAAATAATCTTCTTGGGTTCAAAGAAAAATTTAAGGGCATAGACAGTCCGCCCGCGCTTAATTTGCTCATAGCTAACGGTATAATCGGTTAGCTCGTTGATTTGCTGTATTGCTGGGTCAATTACCCGAGCTTTTAGGTTGAAAACCCTATCGTATTTATTATCAAGCTGAAACATGGTTTTAATTTGTTCTAGTTCAAAGGTACGGCTACCAATGCTTTTGTACTGCATAAACAACTCGTAAAACCGTACTGCGTAAACGCTAGTCATCTGTTGGATATGCTTACGGTCATAGGTTGTAAATGGATTATCTTTATTGAATAAAGTAAACATTAAAATTACTTCAGCGGGAAAGGATACAGCAATCTCCCCCAAGCCCTTTTTATATTCCAGACGGTACACCCAACGGCATTTAACGGGATTACCAGTACTACTAACGTAAGTAAAATAGCGGTTAAACAGCCGATCTACTGCATCTTGTAAACCCTCATAAGCGGTATGGCTCTGAATGCCACACTCACGGGCAAACTCATCAGCGCGAATAGTCAGCACTTCACCTTCTTTTAAGTCTTGCTCTCGTGCTAAACCAGACGCATGAACAAATAGTCTTTTTTCAGTTAAAGTCATGCCATGTATAGCTTCCACCAGTTTGTTAGATTGGGCAACCGTGTTTAATCCGTATTTCTTTTTGCTCTTTTCCATCTTATTGCTACAAAGTAAATCAATGTAGCAATACTACACTATCTAACAATGTAGTCAATAGGTCGGAATCTGTAGTCTTTAAACTCGGAATCTGTAGTCTTTAAACTCGGAATCTGTAGTCTTTAAGGTCGGAATCTGTAGTCTTATGTCGCTGGTACACTAATTAAATCAATAGGTTAAGAGGTCGTAAAAATCTTTAAAAGCTTTTAAAAGATATTAAAAGGAAAAACACTTTTTTTTAAGATCAAAAGCAAAGGCAAAGACATGGCGAAATTTGCACGTGTCAGAACCAATCTGGATAGAATGGTGTAATCAACGATCCAAGATTAAACCATGCCAAAAATTGATTATGGTCATACGACATTTGAATGGGACGATGCCAAGAACGCATCAAACAAGCTCAAGCACAAAGTGAGTTTTGAAGCAGCACTGACGGTATTCTTTGACCAGAACCATCTGACTCAGACAGATTTCGTCAAGGATGCTGAGCAGCGCTGGAGAACCATTGGAATGGCTGAAAACACCTTAATTTTGTTCATCGGCCACTTGGTGTATGATGATGACGGTACAGAGGTAATCCGCATCATTACTGCCCGTAAGGCAACGGCACATGAGAGGAAAGAATATTATGGCAATCACTAGAAAAATTTACAGGGCAGGTGAAAAACCTGTTTTAACGGCTGAACAGTTGGCTGAACTCGAAGCATTGAAAAACATGCCTGATAGTGAAATTGATCTGTCCGATTTACCAGAGCAAACCAACTGGACTGGTTCAGTACGTGGCTATTTCACTAAAAAGCGCGTAACCGTCGATGACGATGTGTATACGTGGTTATCTGAAGCTGGTACTAATCCCCAAACCCGGCTCAATGAAATCCTAAGACAGATCATGCTTCAGGAAAAACATGCCTGAGGCTTTTAAAAACAAAACTTATGGTTACTTTGGGTCTATCACGCAGTAATCGCCCTGCTCTCCATAGCCGCATTGTTTTTTAATGACCCGGACGCAGGTTTTACCGCCACATACCCCGTAATCCAGCCCGTATTTTTCTGCTAGCGCTTTCCTCTGGGTGATTTCA
>NZ_MLCN01000039.1 GCF_001982605.1 Alkanindiges hydrocarboniclasticus
CTTGGTTGGTTACTAAAAAACATAGAGAGTTATCCGCTAGCTATAGACTCACTGCATTTGAGATTTCTAAAATTAAGGAGAAATTTTTAAATATTTCAGATGATAAAGAATTTGAGATATTTGTAGCAGATAGTGAAAATGCATTTTCTCGAGAGCATACGCAATGGTTAGCTAGACAGGATAGTCTATAATATGTCCATCCCAACAGATCAAAACTTAAATAAGGTTTTTATTAGCTATGCTAGTGAAGATTACAACAGTGCAAAAAAAATTTACGACTTCCTGAATTGTACAAACTATGAACCATGGCTAGATAAAGAAAAGTTATTACCAGGACAGAATTGGGATTTAGAAATAAAGGAAAATCTTTCGGCCGCTGACTTTATTATTATTTTAGTTTCGACTACTTCATTAAGAAAAAGAGGATATATTCAAAAAGAATATAAACTTGCAAGAAGCTTAATGGAATATAAGTTAAATAATGATATTTATATTGTTCCCATTGCTTTAGAAGATAACCTTAAAGATATAAATTTCAAGCATATACAACATATTTTTATTGATGATGTGTACTTTGAGAAAAAAATTCTTGATAGCCTAAATTTACAACGTAGAAAATATTTTCAAGAAAACCATAAAATTAATTCAATAAATGATACTTATATTAATCAAGAAAATAGATATAAATTTAACATAAACGATTTCAAAATTGATTTCCTCTGTGAATTTCCTGAATTTATTGATAATCATTTTTTTGATGCGAATGAAATAAATAACGTAATTCAAGGAAAAATTATAGAAGAGATATTTGAGTATAGAAATTTCGTTTTAGAAGATCCTGAATACTTTGAATCAGATGTGATGAGAAGTTCAAGTTTTGATTTGCAAATTATTGGAAATATAGTTTTCATATCAAATAACATTATAAGCATATGTATTTCAATAAACTCTTACTTTGGTGGAGTGCACCCTAATACTTATATAAAATCCATTAATTTCCAAATTCCACCCTTAAGAACATTGAAATTTAATAATCTATTTAAAGATTATCGAAGTTGGGACGAAACGTTAATTTTATTAAAAAAATATACTACTTTTGAAGGTTTGACAGAATATTTTCAGTATATAAATGAGGAAAATATTATTTTTTCCATTACAGAAGATTTTTTAATAATAGAATTAGCAAATTTCGTACCTAGAGTAATTTTAGCTGAAGCTAGAATTGAAATTCCCATCAAGGAAATAGATTTACAAGTTAAATAATAAATGTAGATCTTTTCTACAGTTTTTTTATTTAACATAAAATCTCTTATACGAACTTCTTTTGTTAGAAACCATTTAAAGTGTCTATATTCTCACCAATAAAAATGTCCGCTTTTAGATAACTTTAGCAATTCGATAGACAGTTGCAACTCCACAATTCACTGCTTTGGCAATTTCTTCCTTAGTCATATTGCCAGCTGCTAGCAATTCTTTTATTCGTTTGTGCTTAGCCTCATTGGCTTTCTTACCTGTTGGCTTGTAACCCGAACGTGCCAGGCCCTGCTTAATACGTTCTATACGTTTCTCATTGTCTAGGCGAGCCATTGTTGCCAGGAGATCAATCAACATATTGTTGATGAGTTCCAGGATTGAATGAGTAATGCTGTCACTGGTTTGAATCATTTGGTAGGTAGTAGGAAGATCCGCTACGACTAAACGAAGTCCCTTCTCCTGGATCCTGCGCTTCAGCTCTTGAAAATCTCGTTGGGTTAGGCGTGATAAGCGGTCAATACTTTCAACTAACAAGGTGTCACCTTGATTTGCTTCTGACAGTAGCTTATTCAATTCAGGTCGGTCTAACTTCGTACCACTATAGTTTTCCACGTACACAATGGTTTCACCCAAATTCAAGTTTTGGTTTAGATCCTGAAGAATCTGCAAAGCCCTTTCTGCATCTTGATCTTTAGTTGAAGCTCGTAGATAAATACGTGTATTCATTTCTATCATTTAATCTTAATTCTATTAGATTAATGATAACAATATCATTTAATTATTGCATTAAGTCTAATGATAGATATTGTATGCGATTTGGCTCGCTATCATTCAGCTATACTCTTTTGATAAAAAAAGCATGACTAAAAGCCATGCCTTGGGAATTCGTATAACGTGTATTATGTTAATTTTAGGAAAGCTAACCAATTAGATAGGTCTAGCAAATTTATTAGTAATCTCATTTTTCCATTGTGGAGCCGTTAATGTCTCTCGCAATTTTAAACTTTCATCCATCATTTTCTTTAAGTCAAAAATACCTGTTTCCACTTGATTTTTCTTTCTTAATGATTCCAAATATTTTTTAAAACTTTCTAAAGTTAATGGCAGAATTTTCACATCCATAAGTTCTTCTTGATGATACCAAGCACCATGCCTGAATGTTTCTGCTGTATTAGTGTCAATAGTAAGTGCAAGGAACAAACCATAGACATCTTTATCAGGCGTATTCACCGTTTCTACCGCAATATGTCGTCTTACAGGTTCACCTTCAGCTGCTTCCTGTCTAGAGTTTGATGTTAATGTAACTTCTCCAAGAATTTTAAAATTTTCATACTCAAAGATCACATCAGCCCCACCACCAGGAGCATTATGGATAGGTTTAAAATCCTGATCGACTTTAAATCGGCGGCATTGTTGAGGCTCAATGATTAAATGATTTAAAGCTAAAAACGCTCTCCACAAAACCCATTCAAAATATGCTGGTCTTTCTCCGGACGGAATAGAAATCTCTTTATCAGCAATCTCAATTGAGATTGGTTTAGGTGAAATTAGTAAATCCATATAAGCAAGAATTTCATCCCATTCATTCTTTTGATTTTCAGCAAATTTTTTCTCATTATTTTCAAAAAGTAACTCTTCTAGATGATATCTATAATTTTTGATTTCACCTATTGGAGCTTGTGCTATAGAACTATTTTTTTCAAATAAAATTCTATTTCTATTTAATGTCTCTTCTAATTGCTCGACCAATAATATGTTTGTTTCTTTATGATCTGTTGGTAAAGGGGCACCTTTCTGAATTTTTAAATCTGATTGACTTATATCAAAGGTTCCATACATTGCTATTAGCTTATCAATGACTATTTTTTTATCATCAATAAAACAGATACCCTTACCAGAGGCAGTAAATAAACCTGTAGATTTTAAATACCTTAAATTAGTATCAGCATAGTCTTTGATACTAGGAGCTTTAATTTTTGCTTTAGAAGATTTTGACTCATATAGTTCTCTATCAAATTTCTTTTTTGATAGAGATGCTTGTCTATTACTTCTGATAGTAAGGATTTCATTAACAGATTGATTTATATCTAAATAACTAAATGTTAATTGGATAACTGCTGCCATTTCTTGAAAGGAGATTCTACTACTTCCTGTCCTAATCTCTAGCTCTTTCATGATATGCAAGGTCAACATCAGGGGTGAAAAGAAACCACCTGGATTGTCTGAATTCTCAGCCTTATAAGAATATAAAATTAATGATCTTAAATAGCATTCTTGATCAGATTGTAAAGTTTGACTATTGAGAAGATTCCTACCATTTTCAGTTAAAATATAAATTTGATTAAATTGTTCTATAAATCCCAATTTTTCTAACGCCGAACGCCATTTTCTACCAACACTATATGTTGTATCACTAAAACCAGAGGTATCTTCTGCTTCAAAACTAGAACTAATAATTCCACCTTCAACCAATGCTTTGCAGAATACTAATTCTTTCTCCTTTGTCCCTCTAATATCCCCATTAGTTAAAGCAAAAACTTTTAGCCCATCAATCAGTCTGAAAGGGCTACGAACTGTTGTATTTCCAAGAAGCCACGTGCTCATAATTATAAAAAAAAGGAATAAAAATAAGATTTTATTCCTTTTTTCCTTTAGTAAGCTACAAATAAATACTCTTGAACTGTATTACGATTGTCCCCAACCTTAGTTGCTTGATTACCAAATGAATATTTATAATCTATTGGTATCACATCTACGTTTTCCTTATATTTACGCAACATAACTAACATTTCATCCATGTTTGGAAGGCTATTAGATGAATACGATATAAGAAGAATATTTTCCTTATACTTCTCAAATAGCTTATCAAAAGCAACATAGACATCTTTTCGAGATGAAAAAGGTGTTGGATACGATTTAAATTTCTTTGTCTTAGTATGCTCTTGAATTTCAATTTCTTTCCAATCCAGAGATAGCCCTTCTACAAAATGGTACCTTCTAACATATTCATTATCCGAGCATGTCGAATAATAAGGAGGATCCATATAAATCAAACAATTATCAGGTAATTCAACGTCTAAAGCATTTTTTCGGTATGAAATATTTGATTGATGATTATCAAAAATAGACTGATTAATTGCTTCTACAGCATTCAAAAACTGTTCTTCTAATGTCAAAACCAAGTCTTTTCTTCCATCATCATAACGATGACCGGTATATGTGAAAATTCCACGAGGTCTCTTCTTCATACACGCGCGAATCAATGCACTTCTAGCAATCGCTTGTTCATATTCATTATCAAGCTTCGGAATGTTAGATCGAATAATATCAATCAACAGATTCTCATCATCAGAAAAATATAAATCCTTAAATTTTTTCTGGACGAAATCATCTATCGGATACTTTTCTACTAACAATGATTTGGCTTTTTCATTATTTAAAATCACATGATTATTCTCTACCATCGCTTTTGTGAAAGTGTGCGACATATTCATATAATCATTTGTTATTACTTGCTTACCCAAGGTTTTAAACAAATAGCTGACTATTCCTGAGCCTGAGAATAAATCTACTAATATTGGTGAATTAAACTGTTCAACGACACCCAAAATATAAGGTAGCAATTTTTGCTTAGAACCCATATATCTTGTTGAAGGATATAACTTTATTTTCTCAGGTAATGTTGCAATTTTTTCCAAATTTAAACTAAATTTCTCATTTTTTTGAGTATTTGAGATAATTACATCTTCACCTTTTCGTGTTTTCGAATCACATGAAATATGTCTTTTTGTCTGGATAACTTCATACTTAAATCCATGATAAAGATTTTCAACTATAGAATGATTAGAGTTAGTCAAAAAAACATGACTTCCCTTATCGCTTAAAGCTTTATATGCTTTAGCTAAGTTTTCATGATCTTCTAAATAAAATTGTTCTTTAGTATATCTTTTAAAATCTGAATATTCTGAAATAGGTACATAAGGAGGATCTAAAAAAATCAAATCGTTTGGACCAGCAAAATTTTCTAAAACGTCCAAATAATCAGAACAAACAATTTGTGCCTTGGATAATAAAATAGAAGCTGCTCTTAAATTATCCTCATCTAAAATCTTAGGATTTTTGTATTTTCCAAAAGGAACATTAAATTGTCCTTTTTTATTCACTCTATAGAGACCATTAAAACAAGTTTTATTTAAATAAATTGTTCGAGCAGCAGCTTCCACAGAAGATAAATTCTCCCAGTCTTGAGAACGAACCTCATAAAACATTTCTTCGGTATTTTCGAATTTTTTTAACTCAACAATTACAGCATCAACATCATCTGCAACTGTACGATATAAGTTAATTAGTTCAGGATTACTATCAGCAATTACAGCATTCTCAGGCTGTAATGCAAAAAAGACTGCTCCTCCCCCAAAGAAAGGCTCAATATACTTTCCATAAGCATCTGGAAATCTAGGTAAAATTGAGTCCAACATTTGTGTTTTACCACCAGCCCATTTAAGAATCGGCTTACATTTAATTTTTTGTGGTACTGCATCACTCAAGTTTACTAAAAGAGGTTTATTCACTTACTATTTCCCCCTCATTAGTACCACAATTATATTCTTTTACTTTTTCAAAAATTCCATAAAAATCTATACCTTGATCTTTCATTGAAGAAGTTAAAGAAATGATAATGGCTATATGTGAAGGGACAAAACCAACTTTATGATAGTTAGTTATAGAGTTGGGATTCATCCCCAATAGTTCAGCAAATTCTTTAATGGTAAGACCTGCTTTACCAATTAATCGCTGGAATTCTGAATAAGGCATATTAAAAATCTAAAAATATTTTAGATTATTTTAACACATAAAAAAATGTGTTTAACACATTTTTTTATGTGTTTTATACTCAATTCATTACTGAACAGGTAACCCGAGGTAACGAATATAATTCATAAATGTACTAAATCTACGTGATGCTGTAGATTCCTCACCTGGATAGATAGATATAAAATATGCTCTTAAATCTTCAATATTAATCTGACCACTTGTTCTGAAATGGCTTATAACTGTAGAAAAGACTGGTAAGCTTGCAATTAAATTTTGGGCTAATAAAGCTCTATTATTCAGAGAATAATTACTAAATAATTGACCTGTAGGCGTTAAACTTGCATTGTTTGCGAAGTTAATGATTAACCCTAGCTTCTCAGCAGCCAAGCGATAATAACGGCCTTGTCTTGAACCTGAGTTTAAACCCAAGTAATTTTCTATATCTTCATCACTAGTAGAACCTAATGCAACTGCATCAACTACTTGAAATACTTTATTAATATCATCTGCTTGTAAAAAATCTGATGTTTCTAAAGACACTTTTTATCCCTCATAATTAAGAGATTGTTATTTAACATATTTTTTAATTATTTAACATAAAAATTCTTATACGAAATTCAATTGTTAGTACCCACCAGATAACAAAAAACGGCTATATAGCCGTTTTTTTGTAGTTCAAATAGTCACTCGGACTAGCCTTTTTAATGCGTACAGGAGTATCAAAAAACTCCCAATACTTTGGCATTTCCAAAGTCCCAAACGTACCATTATACGTTACTACAGCCGTATGTTCAGGCAATTTGATCAGTGCATCAGGCTCGATAATATATTCAAGCCTTGTCGTTTCTGAATAGCTAGATGATACACTTTGAGTCTTCGTTTCATTACTGCTCACACCTTGGCCAATATTCTCAGAATAGCTGTAATAGGTTGTTTCAGTTTTCCCAATTAGCTTACTAAATTCTTCAGCCGTCGAAATATCACCAATCTTAAAAACCACCTTATAATTGCTCGAACCTAAGAATAACTTATCCGCATTGGCTCCATATAAGCGATTTAAGCCCTCTAATGATTGAAAATATAGGAAAGTAGGCATATTTGCAGAACGTATCGTATTGAGCAAATCAGTGAATTTGGGGATAGGCGCACAATTAATAATTTCATCAAGTGCGAGGAATACTGCCCCACGGTTTTGATTCGCTTGTAAAATACGCATTATATGGGCCACAGTTGCACCAAAGAGCGTGCTAGTTGAACTCTTATATTGCTGATCAAATTGCAAAAAAACCGCCTGCTTTGGCTTCATGAGAACATCTTTTAAATAAAAGCCCTCGGCATTATCTGAGATTGATTTTCTAATCCTTTCATCATCAAGAAAATCAAATGCTTTTGAAGCTGCTGTCATGATCGATGCAAGTAAATTATCACTCTTTGCTGTACGTGTAATGTCTTTAGCAATACTTGAAACTGTTTCATTGCCCGACTGTCGCAATGTCTTTAACAGTTCTGTGTTATCGTCCATTGAATTAATAAAACGCTGGGCATTGGGTAAGGATGCTTGAGATCCCAATTCAATGAGGACTGCTTTTAGCAGCCTTCTTGCATTGTCATTAAAGACTTTTGCATCTGCTGAATCTGTATCAGGAACAATGATATTTAAGACTTCATTAAATTCCGCTGAATCATACAACTCTGAAAATAAATTATAGTGATCTGCATTGATATCAGTTGGATTGAAGACCCAATCTTTATAGCCAAATTGCTCAAAAATATTGTTGTATTTCAAGATAGCCCAAATTTCCGGCTTGATATCAGTTGCAACAAAGCTTTGCCCTGACCTCATCCAGTCAATAATTTGTGCCACAAGATAAGTAGTTTTACCCGAACCAGGTGCCCCCAAAATAATTCCTCGATCTTCGTTAGTAACCCTTATTGCTTCCCAAACAGGTTCCTTAAGTTGACCATTTAAAACATAAGAAATTAAAGGGGTTCCAACATCTTGTGTGAATTCAACTGCATCTAAAAGCGTTCCAAGCCCCTCAGCAGATTCCTTTTTTTCAATACTTTTTCGCTTCTGATCAATATTTTTTTGATCAATAAATTGAGAGCCAAAGTACATCGCTAAAAAAAACAATATGGCTGCAGATAAAGAAAGAATGATGAAATGCAAATTGGAAAGATCGAAATATGCTTTCAAACAATATGCAAAACCAGTAAAGACAATGAAAAATGGGATTAATGATAACTTAGCAGCCATTTTTTTTATGTCATCTAACTCATTTTGTTTTATTTTTCCAAAGGTTTCAGAAACTATAAAGTTCGTCACAACATATGTCACAGCAAAAAGAGCAACTGCGACAAGGGGTAGCAAAAGCAATAAAATTTTGAATGTCATTTATGTTCCTGTCGACCTTCGCAAACATCCAAAAATTGTGGCTCAGCAACAGGGCTTTTAAGCCAAGAACAGCGAACAGTATAGTAATAAGATGATTCTAGACTCTTGAATTTAATTAAATTTTGAGTAGATTTTAGCTCCGCTTTATCATTCCAAATCAATAATTTGCAATTAATACAACGACCACACAACGGCAATTTTGATCTTATTTCTGATGCAACACCCATCTAATTTTTACTCCATGAACCCAAGTACACGGACGTAATATTGATACGGCTATGTCCCAATTCTTCACTAATTAACATACGGATTTCTTTATCTTTTACTTTCTCGTCAGCAGACAAGGAACGAGAACCGCCTACAGCAGGGCAATCGAAGCCCATTAGTTCACGGTATCTGGTCTGAGCGTAGCCATGTCTTAAACCATGCGTTTGTCCCACACCTAGAGCATGAGTTATCGCTTCAAAATTGGCTTTATGGGATTTATAGCTTTTTTCTTTTGGAATCATGGAACCGCCATTTTTCACTGCTTGGGCGTAGGCATTTTTGAGTTCTTGACGTTGTTTTTCGTTGGTTATTGGAATCGTTCGAGGTCTTCCACCTTTCGTCCAACTGTCTTTTAAACGGATATATTTAGCATTTTCAATTTTTTGACCATCCAGAGCATACTCTGGTTGGAATTTCATGCTTTCTTCTCTTCTCAGTCCGAAAGCATCTTGTAAACGTAAGCTTTGCGCTATGTTTGGATCAGTTTTAGTCAAATCTAAATCTTTTAAAGAGATAGATTTATTTTCGTTGGTCACATAAACACGATTTTCTATTTTATAAGTTGAATTATCTTTTACAGCACCACTATTGCCGACTTTTTCAGCCCACCACCTTACAGCAACCATCCGATTTTTTATTGTTCCAGAGCTAACGCCATCTTTTCGCCAGAGATCAAGCAACTTATTGACGTGCCGACCTTTTAAATCACTGGGCTTCATTGTCTTGACGTTATAACCGAGCTTTCCCAGTTGTTCGGCAAACATTTTCAGCATTGCTTTTCGGTTGGCTTGTGTAGCATGTGAACCTTCTCTGAACTTATTACAGAGCTGATTAAATTGATATTCCAATGTCATAGATTCACCAAAATAAGATGCCTTTTTGACGAGTACAGCACCTTCATACAGGAGGTGCTACGCAGTCAAAAAGGCATCAATCTGAATTTTCAGTTAAACCCCACGCTTGTTGTTCAGCATTTAAAACATTAAGCATTTCGTCTTGAAGTGCTTTAAAGTCTAATTCTCGAAGCGTAGCGCAAGCACCTTGAAAACTAAAATAATTCAGGCCCCCAGTGCCATTTTCCATTAACTTAATATCTTTAATATTCTTAGCAGGAATATTAAAAGTTACAGAATCCAGCAAGAAATTGAGGTCGTAATGCGTTTCCTGTTCGCCAGTTTCTTTATTGATATGAATAACAGGGAAAATTTTTAAATCAGTTAATGTAGCCATTTTTAGAGATCCGTTTTAACAGGTAAGTGTTAAGAGCCATTTAAAAAAATATGTTTAATAAATGTTTATCAGAATCAGACTATAAAGAGTAAGAAACGATAAAAAAGCTCAAGAAATAGTTTTAAAAAATCGAAATTTTTTAAAACTCAATTTTTGAATACTTATAAATAGAAACCAAGGCTGCATATAAAGATGAGTTAGGTTTTAAGTATTTGATCTCCGGTAAATATTTAAGATTTAAGCTGAAAAATATTAAAAAGGTCAGCAGGGAAAATGTATGAAAGACATGAAAAGTCTGTTTAATATATCAGCAATTTTTATTTCATCACGCATCCATAATTGAATATTTTGTGTTTAATTGTAACTATAGTAAGCATTTCCCTAGTCGTCACTACTTATAGGTAGTGACGACTGAGAAGCTTGGCCACTGTTTACGTGTATCAAAAAGGGGAGTCGCCACCCGTTCGGGATGCCTCGGCTACTGACGGAAAAGTTTAGATGGGAGCTGGTAATCAGAGGGAGTACGTTTTGAGATTTAGATCTTTCCTGGTCGCTCACACTCCGTTCGCTTTGTGCTTTTTTTTGCTATTAAGAGGAATGATTAGAGCGAGTGTCTACGAGCGAACTCAGAAAATTTGCTTATTCCTTTCCCTGATTACAAGCTCCCCTACAAGTCAAGAACTCAGAATCAGAGCATCCCGAATGGGTGCGAACTTTCTCAGTTTGCCTTCTAAACCGAGCGTAGCGAGTAAAAAAGCTTATGCGCGAAGCGAATTCCGAGTTGCTTTTGCTTTTTTCAAAGTCACGAGAACATTAACTAAAAATTGCCCCGCGAATCGAGCGAAAGCGAGATTCAATAGAGTTTGAGCGAAGCGAAAACATAGGGCAATTTTTTAATTTGCTCTTTTTAATTATATTTTAAATCTTTTAAATCTTTTCAGTCCTTTGTATGCCTTATACAGTAAGGGTCTCAGAGTTTAACTATGACGGATTGACTACTAACTATGACGGATTGACTACTAACTATGACGGATTGACTACTTAACTATGACGGATTGACTACTAACTATGACAAGTATATATTTGTCATATATTAAAAAATTAATGGTTTTGTTTTGAATAAAAATCACGTTGTAAAATCAAATCAAGTAATAGAAGCATCGTATCAATTAAGTGCCGTAGAACAACGAATTGTCTTAGCTGCCATTTCACGTATTCCAAAAAACCAGCCTATTACAGATGATGAGCTATATCCTGTTAGTATCAGTGAGTTAAAGCAATTAGGTGTACATGAAAAAACAGCATACAGAGATTTAAAGGAAGGTATTAATAGGCTCTATGAAAGATCTATTAACCTCAGTATTGATGATAAATCTATAAAAATGCGATGGGTACAAGAAATCCAATTTCTAGATAGTCAAAGTGTCATTGGTATTCGTTTTTCAAAACCAATTCTGCCTTTTATCTCTAATTTAAGTAGAGAATTCACCAAATATGCTCTATCAGACATCGCTGGGATCAATAGTGGGTACGGTATTCGCATTTACGAGCTACTTGTTCAATATCGACAAATAGGTAAACGTGAAATTTCAGTTGAGAATTTACGGACAATGTTAGAGCTCGGTAAAAAGTACCCTTTATTCGCAGATTTCAAGAAACGAGTAATTGATACTGCTATAGACCAAATAAACGAATACAGCCCTTTAAATGTCACTTATGAACAGAAAAAAACTGGTCGTAAAGTTACCAGTCTTATTTTTTCATTTAAAGAAAAAGCTAAGAGTATCAGTCATCAGAATACAGATATACCTAAAGAATTTTATAAACTAACAGATGCTCAAATTAATATGTTTGGAAATCAACTTTCTCGTTTACATGAATTATCGCATCTAGCAAAGCAAGGTGAAAGCTATGAGGATTTAGCTGTAACAATTAAAGATAGGTTGAAAGATCCAAAACAACAAAAACAGTTTTTACCTCACCTAAAAAACTTAGGCTTTAAACCTTGAGTGTATTGGAGAATACACTTATTGTATTCTCCAATACGTATCGTGAATACACAGTAATACAATATGAAAACAAGTACAAAATACAGTGTTAGTGATGCTGCAACACTGTATAAAAAATCTAGAGCAACGATCTATAAAGATATAAAAAACGGGGTATTAAGTCGTGATCATGATGGTTCTATCGATTTTTCAGAATTACTTCGTGTCTATGGTGAGCCTTTTAGCGTAAAACACTTAAAACGTAGTGATACGTCTCAAACACAAAACACAAATACGCCTGAATACAGTGATAATACAGTTGTAGAACTCAAGAATCAGATCGATTTTTTAAAGAAACAATTAGAAAAAGCAGAAGATAGAGAAACCAAAGCAAATGCTCGTATCGATACGCTGCTTACACTCATTGAAATGAAGCCCCCACAAACCAATATGACTAAGTTTACCGATCAGAAGTCTAACCAGGATATAGCAACGGATCTTCAACCAGAACCTGATCCGAAAGATGACGGATTGACTACTGATGACCAAAAAGAAAACAAGCGCATTCCAGTGCCGGATCATGTAGAACCGGAGCCACCGAAAAGGGGGTTCCTGAGCCGTTTTTTCTTGCCGAATGGATAAGCTCATTGTTCACTGATACTAATCAAAACCGTGGAACATTGTTCAAATAGTAAGCGTGGAACGTGATAAATCATTAAAAAAGCCCATTCGAGGGTGAATGGGCTTTTCAATAGTATATAAGAAATTGATTTTTAAAGGAATAAAATTTGCATTTCGTATAAGTTGTATTATGTTAATTTTAGATATTCTTAACTTATGAAAGAAACCTCCATTTAAGTGAATTTATTTAAATTTTTCCATAAGATATATCAAATTGAAGATTTGTAATGCATCTGATATAAATAACATTTTGAAATACCTGGTCTTTTATATGGGCTTACCAAGAGCATTTGTAGGTTTTAGTAGTAGTGATATTCGTTCTTATCATTTAATGAAAGCATGGAAAGCTAATACTCGATTCGACTTCAACTTCTCAGATTGCCAGTTGCATACTGCAATTAATTCCACTAATGAAGCTTATATAAAAAGATTATGCCGAGAAAGAATAAATATGGCAGGAACTTTTATATCTTTGATTGGACAAGATACTAGATTTAAGAAAACATTTGTAGAGTGGGAGATTGAAGTAGCTCTAGAAAAAAATTGTAGAATTATTGCTGTCAATCTTGATCGAAATCATCATGATGGAAGACGTATTAATAATTTTTTGACTCCTGAGCCTTTAAAAAATGTAGGTGCTGTCTTTATTCCATTCTCGCCAGATATCCTTGCTTTCGCCTTGGAAGATCATACGAAAAAACCTAATGATAATTATCACTATTTATCTCATGTCTATGAACGATTAGGTTATAAAAAAATTTTAGGTCTTGAATGATGAATAAAGTTCTTAAATTTCCCACATTGTTTTATCAGGCTGATAATTTATCAGACTCTTCTCAGAAAAATTATCTATTAAATATTAAATTAACTTTTATTTTGAGCTTAGTAAGTGCTGTATTAGGATTTTTTGGATTAACGAGCTCTAATTTTGCCTTTACTAGTGCAGCTTTAATATTTTTTTCAATACTTGCTACCATTTACTTAGTACTATCTAAAAAAGACCAAACTTGGTATAGATCTAGGGCACTCGCAGAGTCAGTGAAATCTATATCTTTTAAATATGCTACTGGTGCTGAACCATTTTCTTTACAACTAGAAGCTAAAGTTGTGGATGACAATATTATAGATAAATTAAATGCTTTATTAAAAGAACACCAACAATTATCTGAAGATTTTTGTCATATTGGATCAGATATAAATTATATAACTAGTGAAATGAAAACTATTCGAAATCAAAATTTTGAGGAAAGAAAAGATTTTTATCTTAAACATAGGATTCAAGATCAACTAGATTTTTATAATGTAAATGCAGAAAAGAATCGAAAAAAATCAAAAATCTGGTTTTCTGTAATGATTATATTTCAAATTTTAGCAATGTTATTTGCAATCCTAAGAGCTAAATATCCAGAAATAAATATTTGGCCTGCAGATGTATTTTTATTAGCTAGTTCATTTGTATTTA
>NZ_MLCN01000004.1 GCF_001982605.1 Alkanindiges hydrocarboniclasticus
CCGTACTGTTGGCGCCGGTGTGGTGGCTAAAGTAACTAACTAAGCCTAATCAGCTTAAGGTGACTAACTAATTATTGGTTTACTGATTGTTAGTTTTCACGATAAAAAAAGACGTCCATGGTGACGTCTTTTTTTATGGCCGCTAAAATTACAAGATAAAGGGTTCAATTAGCATAAAAAATAGCCATTCGTGATAGTTTTTGCATTTTCAGTGAACACTTGTCCCTAATTGATAAAAGGCTGGCCTATTTTGCACTACAGTAACGACGCGGGGTTTTTTATGATCAGGTTATAGGCAGTGTCGTCCTTCGACATCAGCAAGAGGAAAATAACATGAACGCCACAGTTGCTACGCAAGTTGCTTCAAATAGCTCAATTAAAGCCAATGCCATTAAGGCCAGCTTTCCAGTACGTCGTATGGACTTTGAGTTTAATCAGGTACCTGAATACTGGATGAATGGCTCTGCGGGTCTAACCCATTTTATGACCGCATTATCTGCCCTGTTTCCAGATGGCGAAAAGTTCTTTGTGGATAGTGTGCGTGCTGTGCGTTATCACCCTCTGCTCAAAGACAATCCGGCTATGCAAAAGGAAATTTCTGCCTTTATCGGGCAGGAAGCCATGCATTCCAAGGAACACGTAGGGTTTAACCAGTCTGCCAATGCATATGGGCATGATGTGGCCAGCCTTGAGCGCAAGACCAATACGGTCATTCAAACCTTCCGTAAAGGGTTTGTCAAACTGCTTAAACCTGTTGGTATTACCCAGGAAATGATTGACCTGACCGCGACCACAGCGCTGGAACATTTCACGGCTACCATTGCTTCCCAGTTACTGCGCAATGAAGAAATTCAGGCTAAAATGACTGATGAAACCATGTATCGCCTGTGGATGTGGCATGCGGTTGAAGAAAACGAGCATAAAGCCGTTGTCTATGATGTGTTTGAAGCCATTCATGGCCGTGGTATCAAGGCATATGGCTTGCGTACATCTACCATGGCAATAGCGATGGTGGTGTTGTTAATTACCCAGAGCTATTTTGCTTACCGTTTGCTGAAGCAGGATGGCCAGTTTAATGCCAAATCGCTGGGTGTGATTTATAAATACGCCTATAGCTTTAAACACGGCATTATTACCGGCATGCTTCCAGAATTGGTTGATTATTTCCGTCCGGGCTTCCACCCCAATGATCATGACACCAATGCGTTGCTGGCGCGCTGGAAAGAAAAGCTGGGCTTTAATACCCACTAAGCGGTTTGTTGTGCTCCATAGCGGCTGATTACAGCCGCTTTTTTTATTCTGAAATTGATTAAAATATTACAAAATAGACTTAATGAATTAAGTTAATTCTAAATATAAAACTTGAGATTTTGTCTCTGCCAGTTGTCCTTAAGTGATCAAGCACTGGCCGTTGTTGTCAACATTCTTATAAATTTTTTTATGCCCCGAAATGCCAGCATTAAAGCCACTTATTCTGGTTCTGGGTTCTGCATACGTGGCACGCCATTAAGGCATAGAGGTATAAAACCGTATCATACTATTTTTTTATATGTTCTGACTGGCTAATCCATCACACTGAAAACTGCTGGGTTTCCGCTAGGCGCTTACTTATAATAATGCTTTAAATTCTGGTATATACCAATGGCCGTTTTACTTCGTAGCATGACACTGGCTGATGTACCGGCAGTTTATGCCATTGAACAGCAGGTACAAACCCATCCATGGAGCCAGCAGTTGTTTGTGGATAGTATTGCTGCCGGGCATCATTGTACAGTACTGGAGCAGGGCAGGGCAGGGGATAGTCAAATCGTCGGGTTTTGTATTTTGCAGCCAGTGCTGGACGAAGCCAATTTGTTACTTATGGCGATTGCCCCAGCTTGTCAAAAACGGGGACTGGGCTATCAGCTACTTGAGCAATCCATTGATGGGCTGGTCAATGCACGTAGTACGCAAGGCTGCAATATGATTTTTCTGGAAGTCCGTCAAAGCAACCACGCCGCTATTGCATTGTATGAAAAACTGGGTTTTGCCCAGATTGACCTGCGCAAAAATTATTATCCTACCAGTACAGGCAAGGAGCATGCAGTCATTATGGCGCTAACCCTGCACATGAGTTTTGCCTAAGTAATAGTCCATGAAAAATATAAAAGCTGAGGTATCTGGCAGGCCAACTAAGGAGAGTTAGTAAATCTGGATAATTTTATCTACAGGGCCTAACGATTTGCTAAGTTCGGCAATTTCCTGGTCAGTTAAATGATCCGGCAGGCAAGTCCATTGACCATTCATGAGTACTTCCAGGGCAGCAAACTGTGCCTTGTATTTCATCTTGGCGGCGCTGGGAACCCAGTAACCCAGATAGACATACGGTAACTGGTTGCGTTTGGCCCATTCAATTTGCTGCAAAATGGCAAAAGTACCCAGACTGCGTTGCGGCAAACTGGGGTCAAAAAAGGTGTACACTGCAGAAATCCCATCATCCAGATGGTCACAGGTGGCTACAGCCATCAACTGGTTGCCCAGCCACATTTCCAGAAAAAAACTGTTGGTGCAGCTATCGACCAGAAATTTTTCAAACTGCTCACGGCTTGGGGGATACATGTCGCCGTCAGCATGGCGCAGCCGGATATAACGCTCATAGAGCTGATAATGCACATCCGTGGCATGATAGGTTGCACGGGTTTCCAGCCGTAAATCCTTGTTGCGTTTTAAGGCTTTTTGCTGGCTGCTGTTTATTTTAAATGAGTCAACCCGAATGCGCGCAGACAGGCACTGGCGGCAATGATTGCATTCAGGGCGATAGACAAAATCGCCACTACGCCGAAATCCCTGGCGCGATAATTCAGATAGCGTGACAGTATCAATCCGTTTGACCGGATCCAGAAATACCATGCGCGCGGCCCGCCCTTCAATGTAACTACACTGATGCGGCGGTGTAATGTAGTACTGAATGTCCTTCATGGTGGACTAATATAAACGGCCCTTTATCCGGTTAACATAATCCGATATGGCTTAGTGAATCAAGTCTAAAAACGCATCAGTTGTTAATATATATTGAGTGGGAAAAGCCCGGGCAGTAAATGCATGCCAATTGGGTGGCACCTGTGTGATCACTGATTTAAGCTGCTGCAAAAATTCATGGCGCGGCAGGGTGGTGGCACCAAGGCTGATCAGGTGGTCATTGGGTAACTGGCAATCTACCCATGTAAAGTTTGAGGCTGCACACAGTTTCATTAAAAAGCAAAACGCCATTTTGGACACATCGGTCTGGCGGCTAAACATGGATTCACCAAAAAATGCCCGGCCAATCTGTACCCCATACAACCCACCGACCAGTTGTGTGCCTTCCCAGACTTCGACGCTGTGAGCCAGCCCGGCCTGATACAAGCCAGTGTAGCCCGCAATAATACCTTCGGTAATCCAGGTTTCCTCTGCATAGGCACGCGGTTGTGCACAGGCGCGTACCACCTGCTCAAACGCATGGCTGAGGGTAATAGTATAGCGGTTTTTTTTGAGCTGGCGGATCAGTGATTTGCTGGGCTGAAATTCACTGGGATAAATGATGCAGCGCGGATCAGGACTCCACCAGCAAATGGGATCATCCTTGGAAAACCATGGAAAAATGCCATGGCAATAGGCTTCCAGTAACGTGGACGGCGACAGGTCTGCACCAATGCCAATGATGCCTTCGCCTTGGGGATCAACCTGTTCGGGATCGGGAAACTGAAACTGGCTGGCAGACAATCTCATGTGTTTAACTGTATTGTGGTAAAAATGAATAGTAAGGGATTTTAACCAATAATCACTGCCCAGAATAACAATTTGCCTATAAAAAAACCGCGCTATCCGAAGATAAGCACGGCTTTGTTTCTGTAGCCAGACTCAACCAATAACAGGTTAAACCTTGGGAGCTTCCAGCTCATCTTCGGTATGAGTTTCCAGCGCATCCAGATACTTTTCAGCATCCAGTGCGGCCATACAGCCTGAACCTGCTGAAGTAATGGCCTGGCGGTAGATATGGTCGGCCACATCACCGGCAGCAAATACGCCCGGAATATTAGTTGCGGTGGCATTACCCTGAGTGCCGCTTTGTACCTTAATATAGCCATTTTCCAGATGCAGCTGGCCTTCAAACAAACCCGTGTTGGGCTTGTGTCCAATCGCAATAAATACGCCTTGTACATCAACAGTTTGCTGTGCATCGTCAGCAGTAGATTGCAGGCGAACGGCATTAACACCACTGTCATTACCCAGAATTTCATCAATCTGGTTGTTCCACAGGATGCTGATTTTGCCTTCTTTTTGCTTAATAAACAGTTGGTCCTGCAAAATCTTCTCGGAACGAACCTTGTCACGGCGATGTACCAGCGTGACATGGCTGGCAATGTTAGCCAGATACAGTGCTTCTTCCACGGCTGTGTTACCGCCACCGACCACCATTACGGGCTGGTTTTTGTAGAAGAAACCATCACAGGTTGCACAGGCACTTACTCCACGGCCCATGTATTCTTCTTCCGAGGGCAGGCCAAGGTACTGGGCAGTAGCACCCGTGGCAATAATCAGCGCATCACAGGTGTATTCGCCTTCATCACCCACCAGACGGAAAGGGCGCTGCTGCAAGTCCACTTCATTGATGTGGTCGTACACCAGTTCAGTCCCAAAACGTTCGGCATGGGCCTGCATGCGTTCCATCAGCGCCGGGCCGGTTAAACCATGTGGGTCGCCGGGCCAGTTATCTACTTCAGTCGTAGTGGTCAGCTGGCCGCCCTGTTGCATGCCGGTAATGATCACTGGCTTTAAGTTGGCACGCGCCGCATAAACAGCAGCACTGTAGCCTGCGGGGCCGGAACCTAAGATCAGTAGACGGATGTGCCGGGAATTCATGGTTATTCCTTTTTTCAGATGTTTTTACGATTGTTCGGAATTATACGGCAGATCATTGTAAATGCCAGAAAGGAATGACAAGAAAATACATATCATGATAATCGGTTTTCTCGTTTTAGCAGGCTGGCATGCCGCATTAATCAGGCCGGAATAAAGCGGCTATTTACATCCAGCCGCTAGACGGAACAGCCAGAACAGGTCAAACTTGGGAGTTATACTGGCTTTTCGGTATGATGCCTTTTGGCACAGTGTTTTGATAACATGCCTTGATAAAAAGTAGTGCGCAGGGGCGCATGATGAGTGCATGGTACTTATCATTGATAATTGTAGCTGATACTTGGTGGTAGGACATTAATGAACCCAGCAGCGGGCGCATATGCGCAGCGAATTTTACTGACAGTATTTCTGGCATCGTTTGGTATCTATTTGCTGATAGCAACCATCACCTATACGCCGTTTGATCCGGGCTGGACGCATGTATCCAGCGATACCCAGCAGGTGAGCAATGCCAGTGGGGTTGCCGGTGCCTGGATTGCCGACTTGCTGTACGGCTTTTTAGGCCGTGCTGCCTTTTTATTGCCGGTTTTTATTCTGGTCGAAGCCATTCAGTTGTGGTGGCCGCACAGCTTTTTAAGCCGTCCGTTTCGTGTGGCTGCCGAAGTGTTTTTGCTCATGATCATGGCAGCCCTGTTTAGCCTGCATTGGCTGGAACCGGCGGATACCTTAAGCAATGCCTCTGGCGGGATTATTGGCTATGAAATTGGCCGTAACCTGCTATCGCTGATGGGCATGATGCTGGCTACCGTGTTTTTGGTGGGGTTGCTGCTGGTCATGGTGACGCTGGCTTTTGGCATTCGCTGGGATAAAACCATGGATGGACTGGGTAAAATTCCTGGTCTATTGCAGGAACTGTTTTATCGCAATGTCCCGGAACGTGAAGCTGCCCCTGATTTAACCATTGCTGATTTTCCCGGCAAGAACTTTACCGCTAATAATTTGCCAGACACTACAGGGCAAGTGGCCAACGCAACAGGCTCTGCTTCACTGGATCAGCTGGAACTGGCAGACACTGCTACAGCGGCTGAGGTAGCCTTAACTCAGGCTGCTGTACCTCAGGTGATCCATAGCGGGGAGCGCTGGGCAGCACATACAGCCCCAACTGCCAAGGCCAGTGAGGCAATGCCAGCGGCAATAACTACCACGCCTGTAACAGCCAAAGCAGCCACCAGCACGCTGGATCATCTGGCCGAGCTGGTGCAGAGGGCCGATCATGTGCTGGCTGAAACCAACACCCCCATTAGCCTGTCCACCAATGAGGCCACGGCACAGGTGCTTAATACCCAGATTGAACCCAGCTTTGCCTGGCAGGACAATGACCTGCTGGATGAATTACTGGGCACCAGCCCTGAAAATCCGTTTAAACCGGCAACGGTGACCAGTGCATCAAATGTAGCTGTGCCTTCTGATGCGCTGGAACGTACCCTAAATATTTTTGAGCAATCACTGGTTGTGGTACCTGAACCTGCTCTAACAACTGATGAAACCCGGGCTGATATTGATGGCAAAGACACCGCGCAGCCTGATTTAGTAGAACTCCAGCCTACTGAATCCCAATATGTTGAACAGGTCGGGCAGTCATTAAATTCGACTCGTGATACTCATGTACAGCTAACAGATGGTGTAACTACTGCAAGCCCGCAAGCTGTAATTCAACCGGCAATGATTCAGCCTGTAACTCCAGCACAGCCTGCAACACGCCTATCTACCGAAGAAGATATTGAAGCCCTGATTAAGGAGTTTGGGCAAAATGAAATCGATCAGCAGGATGCCTTGGCTGCTTATGCCGATCCTGTTAGTCAAATAGATGATTTTGATGCACCGCTCACTGACGCAACAGGCCGACCCATGTCGCGTGCCATGCAGGTCATCCAGCATCGTGCCACCCTGCCACCCTTGCCGGGCCTTGACCTGCTGGACTTACCAGACCCCAGCCGTAAGGTGAGCTATACCGCCGAACAACTGGAGCGCCTGTCCAAGCTGCTGGAAATCAAGCTACAGGAATTTAATGTCAAGTCCAAAGTGGTTGAAGCACAGCCCGGCCCGGTGGTTACCCGCTTTGAGCTGGAACTGGCACCGGGGGTTAAAGCCTCCAAGGTCACCAATATTTCCCGAGATCTGGCGCGCTCTATGTCCATGGCTTCAGTGCGCGTGGTCGAGGTGATTCCCGGCAAGCCTTACATTGGCATTGAAGTGCCCAATACCTCGCGCGAAATGGTGCGCCTGATTGAACTGCTGGAAACCCCAACTTACCGTGATCCGGCTGGCCTGATTACCATGGCGATGGGCAAGGATATTGCGGGTAAACCAGTCTTAACTGATTTATCCAAAGCGCCGCACATGCTGGTCGCAGGTACTACAGGTTCAGGGAAATCAGTGGCGGTGAATGCCATGCTGCTGTCCATTTTGCTTAAATACACGCCGCAGCAAATCCGCCTGATTTTGATTGATCCCAAGCAGCTCGAGCTGGCCAGTTATAGTGATATTCCGCATTTGCTCACCCCTGTGGTTACCGACATGAAAGATGCGGTAAGCGCGCTGAACTGGTCAGTGAATGAAATGGAACGGCGCTATAAGCTGATGACCTTTTTAAAGGTGCGCAAGATTGATGAGTTCAACCGCAAGGTGAATGAAGCGATTGAACGTGGTGAAGACCTGCTTGATCCCACATGGAAGCCCAATGACAGTGCGGTGCAGGATCGTGCGCCTCGTTTGCAGGCGCTGCCTTCCATTGTGATTGTGGCCGATGAATTTGCCGACATGATCATGCAGGTGGGCAAAAAAGCCGAAGAACTGATTACCCGTCTTGCACAAAAATCGCGTGCTGCCGGTATTCACCTCATGCTGGCCACCCAGCGCCCGTCAGTGGATGTAATTACCGGTTTGATTAAAGCCAATATTCCAACCCGTGTGGCCCTGCGCGTGAATAGCAAGATTGACTCGCGCACCATTCTGGATGGCGGCGGGGCAGAGGACTTGCTGGGTCATGGCGATATGCTGTTTTTGGCACCGGGTAAAATTGAGCCGGAGCGTGTGCATGGTGCATTTATCAGTGATGATGAAGTCAACCGCATTACTGATGCTTGGCGTGAGCGCGGCAGCCCGGATTATGTAGATGACATCTTGACACCTTACGATGAAGACGGTGGCTCCAGCCGTGGCTTTGAGTCTGATGAAGGCAGTTCTGACCGTGATGCAATGTATGATCAGGCGGTGCAGTTTGTACTGGAAACCCGTAAGTGTTCAGCTTCTGCCTTGCAGCGCAAGTTTAGCCTTGGCTATAACCGTGCTGCGCGTTTGATTGATAACATGGAAGAAGCGGGCATCATTAGTCCCATGGGCCCCAGTGGCAAGCGGGACATTCTGGTTTAATCGTTCAGAATGAATAAACACATGGATGAGTTGAGGTATCAAGCACAGCTTATCCAATGGCTTTTACAGGATCAGCAGCGTATGCAAATTTTGCAGATTGCTGCTAATTTTTGCCAAAAAAACCATTTAAATGACTGGTGTCTGGGTGCAGGTTTTGTCAGGAATCTGGTGTGGGATCACCTTCATCACTATATTGATGCAGTACCACTGAATGATATTGACCTGATTTATTTTAATCCTGCCAATCTTTTGGAAAGTACAGACTTACAGTTTGAACAAGAATTAAGGAAACAATTCAATATTAACTGGTCGGTAAAAAATCAGGCCCGCATGCATCGCCGTAATAATGACTTGCCTTATAAAAATACCGCTAATGCGATGAGCTACTGGCCAGAAATGGAAACTGCTGTGGGAGTTTTAATTAGGCAAAACCGGCTTGAAATCATAGCCCCTTTTGGGTTGGCGTCACTGTTTGCCGGTCATATTACCTTAAATCCAAAACGACCCAAGCTAGAAATTTTTCAGCAAAGAATTCAGCATAAAAGATGGCTGGAAAAATGGCCGAAACTGCAAATCAAGCTACATTAAAAACCTTATTCCTTTACCTCAACCGGCTTACTGTGCTCCACATCAACATTTAACAAGTCACGGGTTTTAAAGTAGGTCAATGCGGCCACCAGCAAGGTAATGCTGCCACCCAGAATCGTGGCTGGAATCACTGTTAAATAACGTGCGGCCACGCCGGACTCAAATGCACCCAGTTCATTGCTGGATGACACAAACATGCCATTTACCGCGGCTACACGACCACGCAGGTTTTCAGGTGGAAAGATTTGCAAAATGGTTTGGCGGATGACCACGCTAATGCTGTCAAATGCACCGGTCAGCGCCAACGCCAATAGCGATAGCCACAGGGTGGTGGAAAAGGCAAATACCAAGGTAAAAACCCCAAAACCGGCCACCGCCAGCAACATATTGCGCCAAGCATGATGGGTAGGCGGATACTTGGCCAGAACCACCATCATCAATAGCGCGCCAACCGAGGGCGCAGCACGCAACAGGCCAAGTCCTTCAGCACCGACCTTTAAAATATCATCGGCATAAATGGGCAATAGGGCAATCACACCGCCAAACAATACCGACACCAGATCCAGCGAAATCGACCAGAAAATAATCTTGGTTTTAAAAATAAAGCGAAAACCTTCGCTTAAACTCAGCAACACACTGTCATGTTCAATGGGTGGAAAGCGACGACGTTTGAGCAAGGTTAGCAGCACACTACAGACCAGCAGCAACCCTGTTACCAGATACAGGGTTTGATGCAGACCCAAATAGCCCAGCAGCAAACCACCAGTGACCGGCCCTAGCACCACGGCACTCTGCCAGCCAATGGTGGTCCATGTGGCGGCATTGGGATACAGGTTTCGGGGCACTAAAAATGGCTTAAGTGAGCTCACAGAAGGGTTATAAAAACCACGAATTGTCCCCAGCAAAAAAATAATGCCATACACGCCCATCGAAAGCTGCTGCGCGGTTAAATCCCCGTTTTCATGGCTACTAAATAACGCTGATAAAATAAGCGGCAATGGTAGCGACAGCACCATACAGATTTGCATAATAATCTGGCGGTTGTAGCGGTCAGCAAAATACCCACCCCATAAGGATAGCGCAATAAACGGTATAGCCTCTGCCAGCCCAATAAAGCCCAATACCAGCGGATCACGCGTGAGGTGATACAGCGCATAGGCCACAATGACTTCCTGCATCAGGATAGCCAGCGTCAGACAAAACTGGTTAATGGTGACAATGGAAAAATCACGGTAACGCAGGGCAGCAAAGGTATCGTGCGGAACAGGCGGGGTAGGCATTGGCTGGGCTTGGGTACAAAAACCATTCTGGCTGTTATGATAAAAATTAAGCCTGATTTAAGATAGAATTTTTTAAACTAATTTCTGTAATAGTGTTGCCTTGAAAAATAATAATTTATAGCGAGGTCTAATGCTTTTTTTTTAGACAGAAATCAATTAAACTACGCGCCCCCTACCTGCAAGCCGTCTGTAATGGTGCAACGTGCTGAACAGGTGCTCAAAGAGGTTGTTATGGCTAAAGTTAAGATGAAAACTCGCCGTGGTGCAGCAAAACGCTTTAAAGCGACTGCAAATGGCTTTAAGCGCAAGCAAGCATTCAAGCGTCACATTTTGACCAAGAAATCTCCTAAGCGTATTCGTCAATTGCGCGGCTGTGTAATGGTTCACGTGAGTGACGTTGCATCAGTTCGTCGTATGTGCCCATACATCTAAGGAGAAATTAAATGGCTCGTGTAAAACGTGGTGTAGTGGCTCATCGTCGTCACAAAAAAATTCTTGCCCGCGCTAAAGGCTACTACGGTGCGCGTTCGCGTGTTTACCGCGTAGCGTTCCAGGCGGTAATCAAAGCCGGTCAATATGCATACCGTGACCGTCGCCAGAAAAAACGCCAATTCCGCGCACTGTGGATTGCCCGTATTAACGCTGGTGCCCGTCAGAACGGTCTGTCATACAGCCGTATGATTGCTGGCCTGAAAAAAGCGCAAGTAACTATCGACCGTCGTGTACTGGCTGACATTGCCATGCATGATAGCGTTGCATTTGCTGCGATTGCATCTTTGGCCAAACAGAATTTGGCGGCTTAATTCGTCATTTCTGTAGTGCTTTAATGCTAAAAACCGCCTTCAGTAATGACAGGCGGTTTTTTATAGTCCTTATTGATATAGTTTTTTATAGCGATTAATCGTTTTTCCATATCTTTAGAAAATAGATAGCTAATGAGTGGCAGCAATAATTGTCCTAATAATCCGCCTTTAAGTTCAAAATTATAAGTAAATATGAGGAGTGAATTCTGGTCATCAATTTTTTTTGACATTCCACGCACCACTAAAGCGTTTCAAAATATAGTTACCTTTAACCATAGTGACTGCTGCAACATAAGGTCGATGAAATGATATATATCTTGAAATCATGATTGACCCTGACGTATTTCGGCAGAATACTTCTACCCCAACAGCTGGCTGTTGCGCATTATTCATTAACTAAGCTTTTGCTAGATAATTATCCCATTCGAGACGTTTTTTATAATTCTGGGTTAAAACAAATAGTGCTGTCTGGTTAATTGGCAGTTCAATAGAATGTCTTATAGTTTTCATATTGTTGCCGCTTAAATATTGATGTGAGACATAGTGCTATCTTATGTAGCATTTAAAATTCCAAAATGTCAAAATTCCTATAAGATAATAATGATTAGACCAGTATAAAGAAAACATGAGTTCTTCAAACCTGGAACTTCTCGATTATATTATTTTTTTCGAAAGTGAGCCGGAATGGATTCACTCGGATGGCTGGTATTATGGCGTACGCTTTTTAGTGAAACGCGATAAAGAGTGCCTTTTGGTAACTCTGGCTCCTGATGAAGCAGAGCTTGCGGTAGAGTGGTGGCAGGATGGAATTCTTCGAATCAAATTCAAAACGGTTATGGCAATAAGCTGGCAAATACATAGCCGTGATTCACAAGAATGGTTATGGATTCAGTGTAATACTGAGCGTAGCATTTTTTGTAGAATTCAGCTAAAACCCTATATTCAAGTTGAATGGGAAATGACTTGGTAAGACTACGATGCAATAAAATATATTCCTGCTGAATAATACAAGTAAGATTGAGTAGAGCTATGAAACTGATCAAGCGCGGCGGCTTTCGCGAACAAGCCGCCCGGCAATTAAAATATAAAAATTCAGTCAATCAACGTGCCGATATTACCGCCCAAAAAGCCTACCAGCCTTCGCATCACACTGATGAAGCAGCGCAGGACAGTACCACGCCACCTGATCCAGTTCTGGTAGATAATATGGATGACGTATCCAGTCATTCTTCCACTGAACACGATGCAACCCATAAAAGCATCCATAAAAATACCTAAGCTGTCGAAAAATCTTACCAATTGCCAAGCCCTTCATTTCAAAGCCATACCTTTCTGCTGTAAAAAACTGTTAAAATACGCGGCTAACTTAAGTCATCACAGACTTATTTTTTAACTCAATTGATCAGAGAGAAATCATGTCACTGGACAACCTGAAAGACGATGCATTGGCAGCCATTCGCGGCGCCCAAGACTTAAGCAGCCTTGACCAAGCACGCGTTCAATTTACAGGCAAAAAGAGCCAGCTGGCAGAGTTTTCCAAGGGGTTAGGCGCGCTTGACCCCGAGCAAAAAAAGGTGCAGGGTGCGGCAATTCATGCAGTGCGTGAAGCCATCAATGCGGCATTAAACAGCAAGCAGGCCGAGCTACAGCAAGCAGCACTTAATGCCAAACTGGCTAGCGAAACCATTGATGTGAGCTTGCCGGGTCGCGGTCAGGCCATTGGTAGCATTCATCCAGTCACGCAGGTACAGGAACGCATCAGCAACTTTTTTACCCGTGCCGGTTTTGTGGTAGAGCGCGGGCCAGAAGTCGAAGATGACTACCATAACTTTGAAGCACTCAATATTCCGGGCCATCATCCGGCGCGTGCCATGCATGACACCTTTTATTTTGATGCACACCACCTGCTGCGTACCCATACCAGTTCGGTACAGATTCGCACCATGGAAACGCAAGGCTTGCCCATCCGCATTATTTGCCCGGGGCGTGTTTACCGCTGCGATTCCGACCAGACCCATTCACCGATGTTTCACCAGATTGAAGGCTTGGTCATTACCAAAAACACCAGTTTTGCCGAGTTGAAAGGCCTGATTATCAATTTACTGAATGAGTTTTTTGAAAAAGAATTACAGGTGCGTTTCCGTCCGTCTTACTTTCCATTCACTGAACCCAGTGCTGAGGTGGACATTATGGATGAGCGCGGACGCTGGCTAGAAGTGATGGGCTGCGGCATGGTGCATCCGAATGTACTCAAAAGCTGTGGCATTGACCCGGAAGAATACAAAGGCTTTGCCTTTGGGCTTGGGGTTGAGCGTTTTGCCATGCTGCGCTATGACGTGAAAGACTTGCGCCTGTTTTTCCAGAATGATGTGCGCTTTTTAAGCCAGTTTGCTTAAAACCTTTAAAACCCTCTCTAACTCTCCCTTAACAATGGGAAGAACTCCTTTACGGATAAGGGATGAGAACAAAATGTGCTTATGCATTTTGCTTAACATGAGGGGTTTTAAGATCTCATGCAGAATTTAAGAAAAGAATTTAGGAAGTTGCGGTTATGAAAATTAGTGAAAACTGGTTGCGGTCATGGGTGAATCCTGCCGTTGACAGCGATGTATTGGCACATCAGCTCACCATGGCTGGCCTTGAAGTGGATGACAGTAGCACGGTGGCCAAGCCCTTTACTGGCGTGGTGGTGGGAGAGGTGCTGACGGTTGAGCAGCATCCGGATGCAGATCGCCTGCGTGTCACCACAGTAAATATTGGTAGTGGTGAGCCGCTACAGATTGTTTGTGGCGCACCGAATGTGGCGGTAGGCTTAAAGGTGCCTGTCGCAACGATTGGCGCAATTCTTCCTGGCGACTTTAAGATTAAAAAAGGCAAGCTGCGTGGTGTGGAATCGCATGGCATGTTGTGTGGGGCGTCGGAAATTGATCTGGAAGACAGCATTGATGGTTTATTGGTATTGCCCCAGGATGCGCCCATTGGAACAGACATTCGGGATTATTTAAAACTCGATGACCGCATTATTGAGATCAGTATTACGCCAAACCGTGGCGATTGTTTTAGCATCAAGGGAATTGCGCGTGAGCTAGGTGTAATTAATAACCTTGCAGTAACACCAGTTGATATTCAGCCTGTAGCAGCCAGCATTGCTGATAAAAAGTCTATTCAATTGCATAGTGCAGGTTGCCCTCGCTATGCCGGGCGGGTGATTAAAAATATTAATGCGCAGGCCACAACCCCACAATGGATGGCCGATGCCTTAAGCCGTTCTGGCATCCGCGTACACAGTGTGCTGGTTGATATTACCAATTATGTACTGCTGGAGCAGGGTCAGCCATTGCATGCCTTTGACCTCAATAAAATTGAAGGTGATATTCAGGTGCGGCAGGCTAGACCGCAAGAAAAGCTCACCTTGCTAAATGAGCAAGACATTGAGCTTGGCGACGATGTGCTGGTGATTAGTGATGACACGAAGGTGCTGGCCATGGCTGGCATTATGGGTGGACTGCACAGCAGTGTAACTGATGCCACCACCGATATTTTTCTGGAAAGCGCCTTCTTTGACCCACTGGCTATTGCAGGGCGTGCCCGCCGCTATGGTATGCATACCGATGCCTCACAACGTTACGAGCGTGGCGTTGATTTTGAACTGGCGATGCCTGCTATTGAGCGTGCGACCCAGCTCATTTTGCAACTGGCTGGCGGTGAAGCTGGCGAAGTGGTGCTGGTAGAGCAACCGGAAGCATTACCCAAGCGCTTGCCGATTGACCTGACCTTGACACAAATCAACCAGTTGCTGGGTTACGAGGTTGCTGCTGATTTTGTGGAACAAACCTTAAGCCGTCTGGGCATGCAAATTAGTACTCAGGGTGCTGGCTGGCTGGTTGTTCCACCATCCTATCGTTTTGATATTGCCATCAAGGAAGACCTGATTGAAGAAGTTGCCCGTATCTATGGCTATGACAATATCCAGACCAAAATGCCGGTGCTTGAGATTGACCTTAAACCTGCAAAGGATCGCTTAAGTATTCAGCAATTGCGCCAGACTCTGGTTAGCCTTGGCTATCAGGAAGCTATTAGCTTCAGCTTTGCCGATGAAAAACTGGAAAAACAGCTTAATCCTGACGTAAAGCTGCTAACGCTGGCCAATCCAATTTCCAGTGAACTAGGGGTAATGCGCAGCACTTTATTATCCAGCCTGATTCCATCGGTGCAATACAACTTAAACCGTCAGCAAAGCCGGGTGCGCCTGTTTGAAACCGGCCTGCGTTTTGATTATGAAAACGCCACGGGTATTCAGGATTTAAAACAAATTCCTACGCTGGCCCTCATTGCTACTGGCACAGCCATTCCTGAACAGTGGCATGCCAAAGCCCAGCCCATGGATTTTTATGACCTCAAGGGTGAAGTAGAGCGCATTTTAACCTGTGCCCGCCTCCAAGCGCATTTTGAACCTAGCGCAAGGGCATGGCTACATCCGGGTCAAAGTACCAATATTGTGGTGCAAGGACAAGTCATTGGGTATTTGGGCCGTTTACATCCCTCTTTGGAAGATCAGCTTGATTTAGGCAAAACCTGGGTCTGTGAAATGGATCTAGATGTGCTTTTGCAACCTTATGTATCTAATTTTACAGAATTATCACGTTTTCCTACGGTTCGACGTGATATAGCTATTTTAATCAGTGCTAATATTACTATTGACCAAATTCAGCATACGATTCAATCAGCTGCAGGAGAGTGGTTAATCCAGAGCTGGTTGTTTGATGTGTACACCGGTCAGGGCATAGAAGCAGGGCAGCGTTCACTGGCGTTTGCACTGCTGTGGCAACATCCGGAGCGTACATTGGAAGATGCTGAAATTAAGGAAGGAATGCAGCGTGTTATTGATGCGTTGCAAGATACGTATAAGGCGACTTTGAGGGCATCATGACTGCACTAACAAAAGCCGAAATGGCCGATCATTTAAGTGAAAAAACCGGTCTTAACCGCCGGGAAGCCAAACAATTGGTAGAGCTATTTTTTGAAGAAATCAGTCAGGCACTTATTGCAGGCGATCAAGTAAAGCTCTCAGGGTTTGGAAATTTTGAGCTGCGTGACAAGCGTCAGCGTCCGGGTCGCAATCCTAAGACTGGTGAGGAAATTCCTATTACAGCGCGACGTGTCGTTACTTTCCGTGCTGGGCAGAAGTTTCGCCAGCGGGTAGAGCAGGAACAATACGACGAGTAACTTGGTGCTGAGCAGTTTGTTACTGATCAGTGTAAAGGTGATGAAAGAGCAGCAGTAAGCTGCTTTTTTATTACTGATTTTTTATGGGTGATCTTGATAACTGGAATTTTATATTAACGTGTGTTGCATCTGGCAGAACTAGACAGGCTGTAAATAACCTAAGTTAAAGCTAAAACTATAAGGCAATAAAAAAGAGAGCTAAAAAGCTCTCTTTTTTGAAGCACGTAACTATTACTGAGCAGCTGGAGCTGTAGTAGTAGTGGCAGTGGCATCAGTAGTAGCTGGAGCAGCAGCAGCGTCAGCAGCAGTGTTCGCACTGTCAGCAGTGTCAGCAGCAGCGCTAGCAGCGTCGTTAGCAGCATCAGCAGCGTTGTTTGCAGCGTCAGCAGCAGCAGCGGTAGCATCAGCGGTAGCGTCAGCAGTAGTAGCAGCAGCAGCGTCGGTAGCAGCAGTAGCAGCATCAGCAGCGGCAGCAGAAGCTTGAGCAGCAGAGTCTTGGGCTTCAGCAGCGTGTTCGTCAGCTTTTTTTGAACAACCAACGAAAGCTAAAGAAGCAGCAATAGCAGCAGCGATTGCGATTTTTTTGATTTGCATGGCATCACTCTCACAAAAGAAATAAGGTTTTCGAAAACCACAAATTAATCTGTTTCTTGCTTATTGCTATCCGTTGCCTTACGGTGAGGACACAGCGCAAGGGTCAGATTAAATGGTGAAGCAATGCTAGCACTGGTCTTTAAAAAAAACTACTCCCTTTTTGATTATTTTTTTAAAAATTAATCACTTTGTTTGGCATTAATAAAGATAAGTCGGTTGACATTCTGGATTTCTGCTTCGTTTAAAGCACTCATCATTTGCAATAAAATATCTTCAAGGGCGATTTCGTGTTCAAGCGGCACAGGGCATACGCCATACTGAAGCCGGATATCTGGCTGGTGCATTTCATCTTTGATCATGCCTAATGCCTTAACCACATGTCCGGTCTGGGCGGCACTAGTGTCACATAATAGTATGGCCAGATGCTGGCGATCCAGTTGTACCAGTACATCACATTTGCGCAAACGGTGTTTATAGCCTGCAAACAGTGCACGCACAAATTCTTTTTTAGCGCGTGTGGCTGTTTCTACCCGGATCATTAATAGACTTAAGGGAATCTGGTGGCGCTGATGGTAGGGGTATAAATAAGTTAGTGCTTCAACTAGCTGTTTTTTTTGTAAAATTCCACTATTGAGGGCACCTTTTAAATCGTTGGTGCTGGTTTGCAGGTGCTGCTTGAAACAGTGCAGGTAACCCAGGGCAAAAATACTAAAGCCTGTTAAATGAACAGGCTGCAACTGACTGTTATCTAAAGTATTATAAATAAAACCTGCCATAACCGCTGCAACAATATAGCTGGCATTAACCATGGTTAGCAGCGAAAGCTTAAGATCGCTATAGGCTGCAATAACAAAAGTCATGGCCATTACCAGAATAACACTGGCCTGATTGGGCAGCAAAAACAGCAGGCTGACGGCAAAGCAATAGTCCAGAGCAATGCCCAGATAAAAAATCCGGGCGCTAGTAGGCCGAAATAGCATGGCCAGATAATTAATAATGGCCAGTATGCCATATATACCCAGTGCTACATGAATGTTCTGGTTGATAAATACGGCTGAAAAATCGGGCTGGTCATATACCTGCCAAGCCAGTATGCCAATCAGCAGCAGGCGGACAATCAGCAGCAATCCTTGAAATTGCCGACTGTGCTTTAATTCCTGCAGGGAGTGCAATGACAGTAGAGGGGACATACGTGTGGAGCCGCGTGAATAAATGAATAATCCAGTATTAAGCAATAGCCATTTGTGCCATTCATTCTGGAAAAGGCATGATAGCATGTTAGGACTATAGAGCGTTAAAACCATATTTTCGCCGCATTTATTTCAATAAAGCTCTTAATAAAAGAATCGGAGAAATACCATTGGCTTGTTTTATCGGTGCAATTTAACCCATAAAAAAAGCACTTTAATGCCAGCATTAAAGTGCTTTTCGGTTCGGTCAAACTCAGGTAGAAGACTTGCGCTTCATCTGGTCAAAAAACTCATCATTGGTTTTTGAGTCTTTCATGCGATCCAGCAGGAATTCAATCGCTGCCAGTTCATCCATTGGATGTAGCAACTTACGTAAAATCCAGACTTTACGTAGATTGTCTTCATTCATCAGACGCTCTTCACGACGCGTGCCTGATTTCTTGATATTCATGGCCGGGAATACGCGTTTTTCAGCAATACGGCGATCCAGATGGATTTCGTGATTACCCGTACCCTTAAATTCTTCGTAAATGACTTCATCCATTTTACTGCCGGTTTCAATCAGCGCAGTTGAAATAATGGTGAGAGAGCCACCTTCTTCAATATTACGGGCCGCACCAAAGAAGCGTTTTGGCCGTTCCAGTGCATGTGCATCCACACCACCGGTAAGTACTTTGCCGGATGAAGGGATCACCGTGTTATAAGCACGTGCCAGACGGGTAATGGAATCCAGCAAAATCACCACGTCTTTTTTGTGCTCAACCAGACGTTTTGCCTTTTCAATAACCATTTCAGCCACCTGAATATGGCGTGCTGGCGGTTCATCAAAGGTTGAGGCGATTACTTCACCGCGTACGGTGCGCTCCATTTCGGTGACTTCCTCAGGACGTTCGTCAATGAGCAGAACAATGAGGAATGCTTCCGGATTGTTGCGGGTAATGGACTGCGCAATACTTTGCAGCAGCATGGTTTTACCCGCTTTGGGTGGCGCCACAATAATGGAGCGCTGGCCTTTACCAATCGGCGCAATCAGGTCAACCACACGGGACGTTAAATCTTCAGTGGTGCCATTACCCAGTTCGATAATCATCTGTTCGGTTGGGAACAGCGGTGTCAGGTTTTCAAACAGAATCTTGTTACGGGAGTTTTCCGGCGTATCGTAGTTAATCTGGTTGACTTTGAGCAATGCAAAATAGCGCTCGCCTTCTTTTGGCGGACGAATAGTGCCAGTAATGGTGTCACCAGTACGCAGGTTAAAGCGGCGGATTTGCGAAGGGCTAACATAAATATCGTCTGGGCCAGCAAGATAAGAACCAGCGGCCGAACGTAAAAATCCGAAACCGTCCGATAAAATCTCTAGAACGCCATCACCAAAAATTTCTTCGCCATTCATGGCATGCCGTTTGAGAATCGCAAAAATAATATCCTGCTTGCGATTACGTGCCATGCCTTCAAGACCCATGAACTCGGCAATTTGAATGAGTTCACCAATTGGTTTTTTCTTCAGTTCAGTAAGATTCATAGAGGTTCAGATGTGAATAAAGATAGGGGATACAAACGCAGCAAAAGATTGCAAGGGTGCGCCTCGATAAGATGAAAATATACAAAAATGCATTTTTACCTGCTTTATGCTGAGCAAGTTAAAAACCACCAGTAGATAACGAAAGCGAAAAGTCGAAAGACAATTTCAGGTGCCGAACGGCTATTCTCCGAATGATAAAAATGATTCCATCATTCAAGCGGCAAGTGACTTGCCTTAATCTTCATGACACTATAAAACCCTGATCCAGCGTTTGTCAATATTTGTTCAATATGAACTTGTCGAAACTCATTAGACTTTTTGCCAACCCGCCATACTTTCCCTGTTTGTCCAGCGGATGCTGGCAGTGAAAGCACGAGTCTTGGTGTATAAGAATGTAGCTTAAACAAACTCTTAAGGATGAATACAGAAAGTGTAGTACTGGAAACAACTTGACGAGGGAAGCATGAAGCATGTGCAACAGTAAAATACCGTCCGTGAGTAGATTCAGGGACGGTAGGCAAAACCTAGATATTCTGGTCGATGAATGCAGCCAGTTTGGAGCGTGGCTGGGCACCAACTTGCTGGGCAACCGCTTGTCCATCTTTAAAAATCAGCAATGCAGGAATGTTGCGGATGTTGTACTGAACGGCTGTATCTTCACAGGAGGTCACGTCAACTTTAACAATCTTGAGCTTGCCATCATATTCGTTGGCGAGGTCTTCCAGTACAGGTGCAATGGCTTTACATGGTGCACACCAGCCAGCCCAGAAATCTACCAGTACAGGCACATCAGACTCTAAGACGTCTGCTTTAAAATCTTGGTCAGTTGTATTGACGATACCAGTCATAATTTTACTCCGGTGATATAATGGATCATGCAGCATATTATTATGCATTTGATTAAACGCATGATACCGCTAAGGTTTGTTTATTGTCAGCGACATTGGGTTTTTTGTCCAATGGATGCTTTCGATTTTATGTATCGTTTTAGGCAATCAATTGTTTTTGCCGTATTGATACCGCCAGAAGCTGCACATGATATAAACTGGATTAACATATCGCCAATACTGGCTTTTCTTTCCTAAAGGGGTGCTTTACCCTGTACGGGCTTAGGGTGGAGTAAATAAATCAATATGTCTGATTTTCTAGCAGAAGAAGAGTTACTGGCAGCCATTGATATGGGCTCAAACAGTTTCCATCTGGCTATTGCCCGTCTGGATCATGGCGAAGTGCGCAAAGTGGCGTCAATGTCGGAAAAAGTCCAGCTTGCCGCAGGGCTTGATGAAAATAATTATTTAAATGAAGCGGCCCAGCAGCGTGGACTGGAGTGCTTAAGCCGGTTTGTCGGGCGTCTTGGTTCGGTAACGCCCAACCGGCTGCGAATTGTGGCCACCAATGCATTGCGTCAAGCTGAAAACTCACAGGAGTTTATGCAGCGCGCCGCCGAAATTTTGCCAAAACCCATTGAAATTATTGCAGGCCGTGAAGAAGCCCGGCTGATCTATCTGGGCGTCTCACATACCATGGCCAATGGTGGACGCCGGCTGGTGGTGGATATTGGCGGTGGTTCGACTGAATTTATTATTGGTGAGGATTTTGAGCCGATCCATACCGAATCATTGCAAATGGGCTGCGTGGCCTATACCAAGGCATTTTTTGCCGATGGCATTATTAGTCCCAAGGCATTTGACCGGGCAGTGGCTGCAGCCAAAAAGGAAATCCGGGCCATTGCCAGTACTTATAAGGCAACTGGCTGGGATACCGTGGTGGGTTCTAGCGGAACCATCAAGGCCTGCCGTCAGGTACTGGTCAGCCTTGGCTTGAGTGATGCACAGGAAAATATTCTGTACTCCGGCTTGCAGGTACTCAAGGAGCGCCTGCTGAAGCTGGGTGATATCAGGCAGATTGATTTTGAAGGGTTGCGTGATGACCGCCGGGCCGTATTGCCGGCGGGTCTGGCTATTTTGTGGGCCATTTTTGATGTGCTTGAACTGGACAAAATGGCGTATTCCGATGGAGCCTTGCGTGAAGGGGTGATGTACGACCTGCTGGGCCGTTTTCGTCATGAAGACATCCGTGACCGCAGTGTGCAGGCCATGATGGCACGTTATCATGCTGACCAGCGGCAGGCAGAGCGGGTGGTCAGTACCGCCCGGCAATTGTTTGATCAGGTGGCGCCAACCTTGCAACTGGATGCCGACTGTGCTGATTTATTGCGTCGTGCTGCGTATTTGCATGAAATTGGGCTGGCCATTAGCCATGGGGGCTATCACCGCCATGGCGCTTATCTGTTACAGCATTCGGATATTCCCGGCTTTTCACAGGTGGATCAAAGCCGCTTGGCCCTGCTGGTTGCCAGCCATCGCCGCAAGCTTAAGGCGGAGCAAAAGGAACAGGTGCTTAAGAGTGGTGGTATGCCATTGCTGCATTTGTGCCTGTTGTTGCGGTTGGCGGTTTTATTGCACCATAGCCGCAGTGACCAGCAAGTGCCTGAGGTGCAGCTTGCCATTAAGGATAGCCAGACCTGGCAGCTTGGCATTAATGACCACGGTCAGGCCAACCTGTTATTCCTGACCGATTTGCAGGAAGAGCAGCAACAGTTTGAGCACTGGGGCATTCATCTGGAAATACTCAATACATCGGCCCAACTTCATACATCGAAGCAAGAGGGATAGCAAATTGATGAAAGTAGAGCCTACTGTCTATGCGGCCTGGAAAACGGTGCAGATTGCACGGCATCCCGAGCGGCCACAGTTTCTGGATTATGTCGGTGAACTGTTTAGCGAGTTTGATCCCCTGCATGGCGACCGCCTGTATGGTGACGATGGTGCCATGATTGGCGGACTAGCGCGCTTTGATGGCCAGCCGGTGATGGTAATGGGCCAGCATAAGGGCCGTAGTACCCGTGAGCGCCTGCAACATAATTTTGGCATGTGTAATCCGGAAGGCTATCGCAAGTCATTGCGCCTGCTTGAAATGGCCGAGCATTACGGGCTGCCGGTATTTACCTTTATTGACACCATGGGTGCTTATCCGGGGGTCGGGGCCGAAGAGCGTGGTCAGGCCGAAGCCATTGCCCGCAATCTGGCAGCTTTGTCACGCCTGAAAGTTCCAGTGATTGCCACCGTGATTGGTGAGGGTGGCTCTGGCGGTGCGCTGGCCATTGGGGTAGCAGACCGGGTAATTATGCTGTCGCACAGTATTTATTCAGTCATTTCACCGGAAGGCTGTGCGGCCATTTTGTGGAAAACCAATGAAAAAGCCGCACAGGCCAGTGAAGCCATGGCCATTACCGCCGATCGCCTATATGGCATGGGTATTATCGAGCATGTTATTGATGAAGGCGAAGGTGCCCATTTACAGCCGCTGGTGGTGATGGAGCGGCTGCATCAGGTGTTACGCGATTCGCTGGATGAGTTGTCATTAATGGAGAGTGAAGCGCGATGCCAGGCACGCTATCAACGTCTGATGCGTTTTGGCAGCAGCCAGTTACAAAACAGCTCCAGCAACAGCTAAGCCAGTTTGATCCACAGCAACAGTTTTTAGTGGCGTGCAGTGGTGGCCGTGATTCCTTAAGTCTGGCCTGTGCGCTGCATTTGCTGTGTCCGGGTCGGGTCCGTGTTGCTCATATCAATCATCAGCTACAGGCACCCGCTACCCAATGGGCCAACTGGCTGGCAGCACAATGCCAGCAATGGCAGATACCCTGCACGGTGCAGGCTGTTGCAGTCGCGCCCGGTAATATTGAGGCGCAAGCCCGCAAGGCGCGCTATCAGGCTTTGTTTCATCTGCTGCAAAATGACGAGATACTGGTGCTGGGTCACCACCAGCAGGATCAGGCAGAAACCATATTTTTGCGCTTAATGTCGGGCAGCGGGGTAAAAGGCCTGTCTGCCATGCAGGTGTTGGAACATCGCAAAACCAAATGGTTATGGCGGCCATTGCTGGATTGTTCTCGCCAGCAAATTACCGAACTGGCGGCATTAATTTGCCCGGATTATATTGATGATCCGGCCAATCAACAGGCCAATTTTGACCGGGTGTTTTTGCGTCAGCAGGTCTGGCCACTGCTAAAAACCCGCTGGCCTGCAATGGATAGCACACTAAACCGCACTGCCTTGCTGATGCAGGATAGTCATGAGATTTTACAGGAAGTGCTGGCGCAGGACTGGTTGCAGTGTGGCGACCAAAATGCGCTGGACATTCAACAAGTTAAATTATTGGGCCAGCCACGGCAGCGGTTATTATTATCGCGCTGGATGCAGGGCGCTGAGCAGTATGCACCAGCCTTTCATCTGGTTGAGCAGGTGCGGCAAACCCTACTGGATGCCCGTCAGGATGCAACGCCCAGAATTGAATGGCAGGGCTGGCAATTCCGGCGTTACCAGCATCAGGTGTACCGCCTGCCACAGCAACTGGAAAAGGCACAGGATATGCAGATTTTCTGGCCGCCTGAGCAAATACTTGAATTGCCTACCGGCCAGTGGCAATGGCAACCACAAAAATCTGGTTTTGCTAGCCAGCTAATGACGCAGCCATTGGTATTGCAGGCCCGTCGCGGTGGTGAGGTCATGCATGTGCAGGGGCGAGCAGGACACTGGCCGCTAAAAAAATGTTTGCAGGAAGCAAAAATCCCACCATGGCAGCGTGAACAGGTGCATCTTTTGTACGCTGGCGCGCAGCTTCTGGGTGTGTTTACTGCACAGGGTTTCTGGTGCAACCAGATGCAGGATTTGGTACAGGATGGCTGGCTGCCGTGTTTGGTTTCTTCAACACTTAATTTTAAAAAGGCTACCCAACAACATGAAATATAAAATGGATTCAGGTGAACTGGACAAACGCCTAAAGCAGTTCATTCCGTATTTGAGCAATCAGGTGCAGTATGCCCAGCGGGTACTGGGTTCGCAGCGCATTCAGCCGATTACTCAAAGCAACTGGTATCAGCCGCGGGAAATTGTACTGGGAAATCCGGCAGACCAGCCTGCATTTTTGCCTCTTACCGACCAGTTTCCGCTGTCAGGGCAAGGCTGGCAGGCCATTGACCAGTACTTGTTAAAACACCAAACCCGTGCTTTTTTGGTGTTATGGAAAGGCCAGCTGGTGCATCAGTTTTATCATCAGTTTAAGCCGCACTATCAGTTTAATTCGATGTCAATGCTTAAAACACTGGTGGCACTAATGGTAGGCATTGCCATTGATCAGGGCCTGATTGCGGATGTTCACGTAAAAGCTGCTGAGTTTTTGCCGGAATGGCAGCATGATCAGCGCCGTGAAATTAGCATTGAGCATTTGCTGAGCATGCAGTCGGGATTAAAAAGTGATGTCAAGGTCGATGCCAAAACCTGGGTATTGCCGATTATTCCGTTGTATCTGGGTGATGAAATCGAGCGGACTGCACTGGCTTTGCCTGCGGTAGCCCCACCGGGACGTTATTTTGAATATAATAATTACAATACCCAGTTGCTGGGGATTATCTTGCAACGGGCCTCGGGCTTAAGCGCAGCTCAATTTCTCAGCAAGTATGTGTGGCAGCCATTACACTGTCACTCAGGATTTTTATGGTTGGATAAACCCAACGGTCAGGCGCGCACCTTTGGGGCTTTTTTTGCGCAGGCAGAGGACTGGTTGCGGGTTGGCCAGTTGTTTGTCAACCGGGGTCGTTTTCAGGGCCAGCAAATTGTGTCGGAACAATGGCTGGATGAAATGCAGGTTCCGCGTAATACACCTGCACGTGGTGTGATGGATGGGCGTGCCGATTATGGCTACCAGTTATGGCTCAAGGCGCATGACTATGGCCTGATCCGTGGCATTCCGTGGTATGAAGCTACGCATGCCACCACGGCATTTGCTGATGATGAACTGTTTTATTTTGAAGGCTTGCGTGGCCAGTGTTTATTCATTCATCCACGCCATGACCTGGTGGTGTTGCGGATGGGTGAGCGGCCCAAAAAAGACTGGGATATGAGCTGGATGATTAACCAGCTATGTCAGGCCTTACCTTAATTTTAGTGATTGAATATGAAAGAGGCAGCTATGCACGCAGTAACATCCGGACAAGCACCTGAACAAGCCCATGAAACGGTAAGCCATAAAATTGCTTTTATTGGTGGTGGTAACATGGCACAGGCGCTGATTGGCGGCTTGCTGGCCCAGCAGTTTAAGGCGGCAGACATTACCGTGTCAGAGCCAGTAGAAGCCCTGCACGACACCTTGCGCGAGCTGGGCGTCAAGGTCACCACGGATAACCAGCAGGCAGTCCATGATGCTCGGGTGGTGGTGCTGGCAGTCAAGCCGCAGGTAATGGCTTTAGTGCTGGAACCCTTGCGTGACCAATTTAAGAATCAGTTAATTATTTCAATTGCAGCGGGTGTTACTATTTCCACGCTGTCACGCCTGCTAGGTAACTATCCGCGTATTGTACGGGCCATGCCCAATACGCCCGCCCTGATTCAGACCGGGGCAAGCGGTTTGTATGCTACGGCAGCGGTGGAAACGGCAGACCGTGCTTTGGCTACCACTGTATTGCAGGCCGCTGGTCTGGTACTGTGGGTAGAACAGGAACAGCAACTGGATGCAGTCACGGCGGTTTCGGGTTCTGGGCCTGCTTACTTTTTTTACCTGATGGAAGCCATGATTCAGGCTGGGCAGGATATGGGCTTGACGGAAGCACAATCCAAGGCACTTACCCTGCAAACTGCACTGGGCGCTGCTAAAATGGCCGTGAACAGTCCGCATTCACCAGCTCAGTTGCGCAAAAACGTTACCTCACCCAATGGCACCACGCAAGCGGCAATAGAAGCCATGGATGCCACCCAAGTGAATGTTCATATTCAACAGGCCTTGCAGGCTGCTGCCACGCGCAGTGCAGAATTGGCAATTGCGCTGGAACACAGTAGCGCCACTGTAAAGTAGTGATGAAAAAATTGTGTTGCCTCAACGCTACACTGGGTCAAAGACGCGTTAGTTAAATTTTAAATCTGGAACACATGCATGGAACCTCTTTCTTCGGTTTTGTTTAATCTTGTGATTAACATTGCAACACTGTTGATTTTTTTACGTTTTATCATGCAATTGGCCGCAGTGGATTATTTTAATCCCGTGGTGCAGGCTACCATTAAGGCAACGCCTATGGTGGACATGTTTAGCCGGATTCTGCCAACGGTGGCCAATGGTCGCCTTAATCTGGCGGCACTGGTACTACTGGTATTGCTTAAGCTACTGGATTTAATGGGAAATGCCTACCTCAATGGATTGCCAGCGCCATTGCCGGTCGAGTTGTTAATGGCAACCTTTTTATCGCTGATTCAGGGCTTATTGCGTTTTTGTCGTTATATTATTTTTGGTTCCATTATTTTAAGCTGGGTGACAGTCTTTACCAATGCACGCTCGCCATTTATTGATGTAATCTGGCAACTGGCCGAACCATTGCTGGCGCCGTTTCGCCGTATTTTGCCCAACACCGGTCCGCTGGACTTCTCACCCATTGTGGCCTTGCTGGCTATTTATATTGCCGAGCAACTGATGGCGCAGGCTGCGATGGTGCTGCTGGCATCAATTGGTTATTAATGCCAAGGCCAACAGGGGATTTTGCAGGTTTCTGGTAAAAAGTGTGTAGGCAGGCAAATAAAAAAGCATATCCATGGATATGCTTTTTTGTTGTTTAGATGGCCTTTTTAACAGGCGGGAGTGTTAGTCAGCCTAAGGAGTTAAAAGCGCTACTTTAAAGGCTTGGTTATGAAAAGCTTAGTTATGCGCATCTTCCCAGTTTTTGCCTTTACCCACTTCCACCAGTAACGGTACATCAATATGCACCACATCCTGCATGACCTGACTCAACGCGCTGGCCAGTGAATCAGCAATGGCGTCATCGACCTCAAACACCAGTTCATCATGGACTTGCAACAGTAACATGGCCTGATCCTTAGGCAGCATGTGATCCACGGCAATCATGGCCTTTTTAATAATGTCAGCCGCGGAGCCTTGTAAGGGTGCATTGATGGCGGCGCGTTCAGCGGCCTGGCGCACCATGGCATTGCGTGCATTGACATCCGGCGTATACAGGCGACGGCCCATCAGGGTTTCCACAAAGCCCTGTTCGGACGCCAGCTTGCGGGTGTTTTGCATGTATTCATACACGCCGGGATAACGGGCAAAATACTGGTTAATATAGGACTGCGATTCCTGCCGCGACAACTTGAGCTGCTTGGATAACCCAAATGAGGACATGCCATATAGCAGGCCAAAATTAATGGTCTTGGCCTGACGACGCTGGTCATTGGTCACATCTTCCAGTGCAATGCCCAGTACCTCGGCAGCGGTGGCCTGATGAATGTCCAGCCCTTGCTGGAAAGCCCGCAACAGTGCTTCATCCTGTGAAAAATGGGCCATCAGCCGCAGTTCAATTTGTGAATAATCCGCGGCCAGTAGCACACGGCCTTCCGGCGCAATAAAGGCCTTGCGGATTTGCCGGCCCGTTTGTCCGCGAATGGGAATGTTTTGCAGGTTAGGATCGGTAGAAGACAAGCGCCCGGTTGCTGTTACTGCCTGATGATAACTGGTATGTACCCGGTTAGTACCCGGATCGGCCTGCGCAATCAGACGATCAGTATAGGTGCTTTTCAGCTTGCACAGGCTACGGTGTTCCAGCACGGTGGCGGCAATCGGGTGATCAATTTTTTCAAGCACGGCTTCGCCCGTGGCATATTGGCCGCTAGCGGTTTTTTTCCCGCCGGCAATGCCAATTTTATCAAACAGGATTTCACCCAGTTGTTTGGGCGATGACACATTAAACGGCTGGCCAGCCATTTCAATGACCTGCTGTTCCAGTGTGTCAATAAGGCCAGAAAACTCATCACCCAGTTTGGCCAGAAACCGGGTATCCAGCTTGATACCACAGCATTCCATGTGGGTTAAAATTTGTGCGACGGGCAGTTCCAGTTTTAGTAACAACTGTTCGAGAGCCGGGTCTTCTTTCAGCTTGCGACTAAATACTTCATACAGGCGATAAGTCACATGCGCATCTTCACAGGCATATGGTGCGGCCTGTTCCAGTGGAACCTGATTAAAGGTAAGCTGCTTGACGCCTTTGCCCGCCACATCCTCAAAGGTGGTGGTCATGTGGCTTAAATACAGGCGCGCCACATCATCCATGCCATGCCGGGTGGCCGTTGGATTAAGCACATAAGACGCCAGCATGGTGTCAAACACCCAGCCTTTTAAATTGATGCCATGGTTTTTAAACACATGTGCGTCATATTTTAAGTGATGGCCAATCTTGCCAATCGCGGCATTTTCAAAATACGGTTTAAGCTGTTCTAAAATAAGTTCACGGTTTAACTGTTCGGGTGCATCCAGATAATCATGCGCCAGCGGAATGTAAAAAGCTTCCTGTGCATCAAAGGCAAAGGACAGGCCAACAATTTGTGCAATCCGGTAATCCAGACTGGTGGTTTCGGTATCAATGACAAAATGATCAGCGTTTTGCAGGCGTTTAAAAAAGTCATCAAACTGCGCTTGGGTTAAAATGGTGTGATAGTGCGCAGTGCCCAGCTTGTCATCACTGCTGCTACTTTCCGACAGGCTGTCAAATGCCTGATTAGTCTGTTGCTGGGTATCTTCAGTTTGCGTGCCCAGCTTTTGGGTGGCTAAGCGGTCAGGATTGTTAGGATGCTCCAGCGACTGCAACTGGCTTCTAAATTCCAGCTCGGTATACAAGCGACGCAATTCCTCAACATTGGGATTGCCCAGTTTGAGTTCCGTCCAGTCCAGTCCTACGGGCAAGTCACACACAATGGTGGCCAACTGGTGATTGAGCGGAATACTGTCCTGATGATCGCGGATATTCTGGCCCAGCTTGCCTTTAATCTTGTCCAGATTTTGCAGGATGCCATCAATGTTATTATATTCCTGCAACAGCTTGGCGGCAGTTTTGGTACCCACGCCCGGAATGCCCTTGATACCATCAGACGCATCACCCATCAGGGTGAGATAATCCACAATCTGCTGTGGCCAGACCCCAAATTTTTCAAATACGCCCTGGGTATCCAGCACGCGGTCACGGAAGCTGTCTTCCAGATTCACGCAATCATTCACCAGTTGGGCCATGTCCTTGTCACCGGTAGAAATCAGCACATGATGGCCTTGCTGGCAGGCGCGCTTGGTTAGCGTTCCCATCAGGTCATCGGCCTCAACACCGGGCAGGATCAGCAATGGAATACCCAAGGCGCGAATCACCGCATGCAGGTAGGGAATCTGTTCTGCCAGCTCGGAGGGCATGGGCGGACGATCACCCTTGTAATCACTGGACAGCTTATGCCGAAAAGTAGGTTCTGGCGTGTCAAATACCACCGCCATGTGGGTGGGCTGGGTACGGCGCATGAGTTTTTGAATGGCTGATAACGCACCACGTACTGCATTGGTGGTCAGTCCGGTGGAGGTGGTTAACGGTGGCAATGCATGAAATGCCCGAAACAGGTAATACGAACCATCAACCAGTACAAAGGGGGGCATGTCATCTTTCATCATTTAAAATAGCCATTTTCCAAGAGGTAGAATTGAATACTTGCGCACAGGATAATGTGCATCACGTCGGTTTCATTCCAGCCGGACCTGTGCAGAATAACACGAAAAAACCTGAAAATAAGTGCCTACCCAGCATGGGCATTAAGCAGCAGGGGTGTGATTTTCAACCAGAAGCCAAATGTGTCCAAATTGAAAATGCAGTAGCGGTTCAGCAGGAAAAATGATGCAAAAAATACGGTGTTAACATCCTGTACGTGAAGATTAATATGGAGCAAAAAGCACAAATTTCAACAGTCAGTTGTGGTTTAAAGTACGGCTTTTGTGCATTGTGAGTTGATGAATTTTAAAATAAAAATATAAAAACGCAAAAAAGGTTTTGCAATGGATTCAGGTTTTTATGGTTATTATTCAGTAGGGCAAACTCGTGATTAGGCAAATTTGTTAAATTAAGCCTTTACATAAACTAAATTTTTAATCTATTGCATTGCGGTACGATGAAAAATAAGTAAAACAAGGATAAGGTTCGATGTTTCATTTGTCGTTTTGGGCCATTGTGGTGTTTGTGCTACCGCTGGTGTTGGCTATTGTGGCACTGCTCAACAGCCTGAAAACCCAGCGTCAGCTGGACAAGGATATTGGCCGGCTGGAACAGTTACTAAAAAGCACCATTCAGCAGTCATCAGCCTATCAACAGGCAAGCTCTGCATCTGCTCAAACGGCATCCTACCCGCACCCATCCACATCATCAGATGACAACTTAAGCGAGTTACTTTCACCAGCAAGTCAGGTGCCTGTGGAGCTGGCTTTGGCAGCACAAACCAGTGCCATCGAACCACCTGATACCAACTCACTGGGTTTACCGGACACAGCACCAGTCACAAGTCCTGCAAAAGCAGCCTGGCCGCAAGCGCAAGCCACACCGGCACGTCCACACTCCCGGCTACTGGAGCCGGATGAGCAATCACTAAACATTGTAACGTCTATCTGGCATTCCTTTTTGCAATGGTTTAAAGGTGGCAATGCCATTGTACGGGTAGGGGTAATTGTCCTGCTGGTGGGGGTGATTTTACTGCTACGGCTGGCCAATGACCTGCTGACCATTCCCATTGAGTTGCGGCTGGGTGCGGTTGCCATGGGTGGTGTTGCGCTCACCCTGATTGGCCTCAAGTTACGGCAAAAACGCCGCAGCTACGCCATGAGTATTCAGGGCGCTGGCCTTGCCATTGTGTACTTTACCCTGTTTGCTGCGTTTCGCATGTATGAGGTATTGCCAGCCAGCCTGACTTTTGGTTTGCTGGCGATTCTGGCAATTGTGAGTGCAGCGCTTGCCTTGATGCAAAATGCCTTGCCGCTGGCCTTGCTGGCCTTTGGTGGCGGTTTTCTGGCCCCACTGCTCACCTCAACTGGCAGTAATAATCTGGTTGGGCTGTTTAGCTATTACCTGTTGCTTAATGTGGCGCTAGCCTGGATGGCGCATTATAAAATCTGGAAAGTGCTGAACGTACTGGGTGCGGCCATGACCTTTGGTGTAGCGGGTTATGTGGGCTGGAACAGCTATGAAGAGAGCATGCGCTGGCCGCTGGAAGGCTTGCTGCTGGCGCATTTGGCGCTGTATTTATTTATTGTGGTGCGTTACAGCCAGCAACTGGCCGCGGTACAACCCAGTGACTCAGTGAGTATTGCACCAGTAGACAGCAGCCTGCTGTTTGGTGTGCCACTGATGGGGTTTGCCCTGCAAGCTGGCTTGCTGCGTGACATTCCGTATGCGCTGGCGCTCAGTAGTGCCGTGCTGTCGGGGCTGTATCTGGCGCTGGGTTATAAGCTGTTTTACCAGAATAAAAAGCTGGTGCTATTAACCGAAGGCGTATTGGCACTGGGCATTGGCTTTATGGCATTGGTAATTCCGCTGGCGCTGGATGCCCAGTGGACCGCAGTGGGCTGGTCGGTACAGGGTGCGGCGCTGGTGTGGCTGGGCAAGCGGCAAAACCGCATCTGGTCAATTCGTTTTGGCATATTGCTGGAAGGTTTAAGCACGCTGGCACTATTATGGCTGGCTTTTAATGGCAAGGACATGCTATTGCCACTGGTGATCTATAGCGTGTGCCTGTTGATATGTGCCTTGCTGGTGCGGCGTCCGGATCAGCGCGTAATGTCACTGGTCAATTTGCCCTTAAACCTGTTACAGCCTGCATTTCTAATGTTGCTTTGGGCTTTTGCAGCCAGCCAGATTACCTTAAACGAGCTGGAGCAATGGAGTATGGGCCATCAGTTTTACTGGCCCTTGCATCTGTTGCAATTTAGCCTGTATCCACTGATTTTTATATTTTTGGCAATACTGGCCAGTTGGCGTTTTTACTGGCCGCAACTAACATTACTTATCAAGCTGATTCTGGCTGCGTTAACCCTGCATGCCGCTGTAATCTGGATTGATTATGGCCGCCTGTTTAACCACCGCTTACTCTTATGGCTAACTATCATTGGCTATACAGCTTTTGGCCTGTTGGCCATCCAGCGTATTTCCAGCCAGATTACCAAGGCCGCAGCGCAACCACTACAGCTACAGGAACCATCCGGGTCTGGTCCACAGGTTCAGCTACAGTCCCAGCGCCATGGACAACCACTATCCAGCCGTTTTGAGCAGGCCGTATGGGTATTAGGCTTGCTGGTTTATGGCAGTGTGCTATTACAGGTGTACTGGATTCAGCAGCCTATGGTTGCCATGATTATTCTGCCATTGGCTTTCATGGCAGCACTGTTACTGGTCAACACATCCATTTTGCGGATTGACCCCCAGCTTTTACGACATGATTTAAGTATTCCGGTGAGTGTGGCCCTGTTTGGCTGGATTATGGGTGCCAACTGGCTGTCCAGTGGGCAGATTGGCGGGTTGCCTTATATACCGGTGCTAAATCTGCTGGATATTTGCCTGATTATGGCAGGTTTGGTGATTTACCGTTTAATGAGTAATTTACCGCAAGCCATAGTGAAAGTGGCACAGGCTGCGCTGGGCATTGCAGCATTTTTTAGCTTAACCAGCCTGATTATTCGCACCCTGCATGAATGGGCAGCAACCCCGCTGTGGGAAAACGGTGCATGGCAGGTTGATCTGGTGCAAACCAGCTTAACCATTATCTGGACGCTATGTGCATTATTGCTCACGGGTCTGGCCAGTCGCTATGGCTGGCGCCAAGTGTGGCTAGCGGGCATTGCCTTGCTGGCTGTGGTTGTCATCAAGCTGTTGCTGGTGGACTTGTCCAATGTTGCGGCGATTGCACGAATTGTATCTTTTATTGGTGCAGGCTTGATTATGCTGCTGATTGGCTATATTGCACCTTTACCCCCAGTAAAAGTGCCTGAACCTTCGGCACTTCCCCCCGGCTCCAAGGATAGGTAGGGCTAAAGATGACCTTCAAACTGATGATCGCGGCTGGTCTCTGGAGCTGGCTGGCCTCCGCCAATGCTGCTGGCAACCCGCTCAGCACACCAATTACTGAAAAAAACCTACAGGGTGTGCAGCAGCTTGAGCTAAATCTGGCCAATATTGCCGCCTATCTGGAGCAGCCCCGACAGCTATCGGTGGTGGATGCCAACTGGCAAGTCATGCCCATGCGTATTGTACAGCCCGTACAAAAACCCCAAAAAACCAGCATTCCATTGCAGATTTATCGTTGGCCCGCACAGGCAATATTTAATAATCCTGCAGCCCTGAACCAGCTTCAGCTTCAATTAAAGCAGGGTGAACAGCAGGCCGTGGTGACATGGCCGGGCCAGCCGGATTTAAACCTGATTCAGGCAGGTACAGATCAAAGCTGGCTACTGGCTGCGCCGCCGTTGCCGGAACAATTGCAGGCTGAAGCACTCATGCTGAGCTGGAATACTAATGATTTTTCCAGTCAGGTACAGGTGGAGGGCAGTGATAATCTGGTGGACTGGCAGTTTGCCGGCTTGGGGCAGGTGTTGCAAACCCATGACGGCAAAGGTCAAAAGCTGGTACAGCAACGGGTAGATATCCGGCAGTATTACCCGTTCTGGCGGTTACGGTTTGACCAGCCACTGGCATTGCAGCAAGTGCAGCTTCAGGCGAGCCAGCCAGTGATGCCACAGTGGCAGCAGCAGGAATTCCAGTTGCAGAAAACCACGGATACCACGCGACAATGGCAGCTCCAGTTGCCCTACCAGATTGCCATTCAAAAAATGCAGTTTGAGGTGCCCGCCAACCAGTTATGGCAGGTCACGGTGCTGGCCAGAATGCCACAGCAGGGCCGTGAGATATGGCAGGAAGTAGGGCAGGCCGAGTTGTATCGTGATGGTCAGGATGGCCTAAATGCTGACAAGGACAACATGAACCAGATCAACTTTAACCGGCCTGTTAGGGCGCGTGAATGGCGTGTACACATTGAAGCCCCGCTAAATCTGGCCCACTTGCCGGTACAGGTATTTGCGCCCAAAACAGTGCTGTATTTTTTGGCGCAGGGTACAGCGCCTTATCAGCTGGTGAGTGACCCACAAACCCAGCGCTTGGCACCACGCCTGCCTGAAAAACTAAATCCGGTGGGCAAAGTGCATCTGGGCCAGACCACGGTTACGGTTAAGTCCGTATCAACTCGCCAGTATGGGCTGTGGGTAGGGCTGATGCTGCTGGTTAGCGTGCTGGCTGTTGCTGCATGGCGTCTTTATAAAACCATGCAGCAGCCGGGGAGTTCCTAGTGATAAAGCACATAGTCACTCAGCCAGTTAGCGTCGTGGTGTTGTGGTGGGTGGCAGGTTGTTCAGGGACTGGGCATTAAGGTTGGGGCCTTGCAGGTTATCTGCCGACATGATGCCATCCAGATCATTCAGGCCCTGATGCAGGTTAATCTTAGGTACTGGAATCTCAATGTGGTTACGGATAAAATCATCCTTGATCATTTCCTGAATTTCATCGCGCACCGTTAAAAAATTCTCACGCCGGGTCCAGACCGCAAACATGATCTCAATGGTGGATTCCCGGAATGCAGTCACGGTAACCCGTGCCTTGGGTTCATCCAGTACCAGCGGGTATTCACTGGCCAGATTCAGCAGTACCTGCCGTACCTTGCTCATGTCTTCAGAGAAAGCAATGGCCAGCGTAATGGGAATGCGCCGGATTGGAAAGCGTGACAGGTTTTGTACGGGTGTACGGATCAGCTGCTCATTGGGCACCCGGATAAAAATATTGTCCACTGTCTTTAGCTTGATAGACAGCAAATCAATCGACATCACTTCGCCTTCAATCACATAGCCGCGAATCAGCGTCATCTGGATAATATCACCTACCTCAAACGAGCCTTCGCCAATCAGGAACAAGCCGCTAATCAGGTTGGACGCAGAAGTTTGTGAGGCAAAACCAAAGGCAACTGTCAAGATTCCGGCTGCCCCCAGAAATACGCTAAGCTTGAATCCGGCTTCGCGCAGGCTGGTAATCAAAAACAGCATGAAGATAAAATAAAAAATCCCGCGCCGCCAGACCAGCCGCTGATGGGCATTAAAGCGAAAGCCAATGGTACGGATAAAGGCATTGCTAAGTAAGCGCGCCACAAAAAAACCCAGCACCAGCATCACTAGCGCAACCAGAATATCTTCAATGCGATCGGTCTTTACCGAGCTAAACATGCCCATAAAGGTGCTTTTGAACTGTTCGGTAATATCAAGCGCCATTTATCCAATCCAGTGACAAATTCAGTGTTAGGTTTAGTACGAAGTCCAGCATTAAAAAACTGAGGTTAAAAAAAGCTGTCAAACATATGAAATAAACCACCTTCGCCAATACGTGGAGGCTGAATAAAAGCCACCTGGCCCGCCTGTGGTGGTGTACGGTTTTCAATCCGGATGCGTGGTGGGCGGTTGGGTGTGTCCTGTACCACCCGGATTTGTGATGTCCAGATGCGGCCGCTGTCACTACAGTGAAACAGTGGCAAGGCTTGCACTGGCAGGTTCATGCGGTCCAGCTGTAGCAGCGTATTGCTGGTGTTGTGAAAATGCACCGGGGTTACCGCCCGAAAGGCACGCGGCACCAGTTGCCTTAAATCGGTACGGCCTTCCACCGGGGTGGCATAGCACAGCTCACCTTTAATGGTATCGGGGCCAAACCATGAATCCTTGGGCCGGTTGATGGCAATATCAAATAAAGGCTCACGCTGCCCACCGACAAACCCTGCCGTCCATAACGGGGTACTCACAAACAGGGTGCCTTGCTGGCCTGCCGGAATAAAAATGGGATTAATTGGTTTCACAATTACCGAGCGATCAGCCAGCCGCGGATACAGTGACAACGAATCACCGGTATGCGCAAACATATAGCGCTCCAGTACGGTAGGTTCGCTAAACGCCGTATCCATATCCAGTATTTCCCAGTCCTGCATGTTTTCATTCTGGTGGCGCGGCCGATGGTATTCCAGCTGCCACTCATTAATACTGCGGGTAATACGCATATACAGCGAGCCTAGCCGCCATGCCCGGGTCTGGCCAACCATAAAACTTAATGGCCCCCACCATGGCTCCAGTGGCGAATGGTCATGCGAGGTGTGATGTAGCAGCGCGTCAGGTGTCAATGTCATACCCTGTATTGCAAAATCCAGCCTTAAAAAACCGGTGAAAAAATTAGTCGAAATACCATTGAGGCAGCAGTCTAAAAACCATACAACAGCCGATTTTAAAAAACTATTCCCGAAAACAAAGCCAGCGCTTCAATCAGCCTGATGCTTAGAGTACACTCATTATCCCTTTTAATGAAAATGGATTTTGTCGTGCAATTGCTTCGTCAAGCTCAGCTTCCCTACAGTTATGCCAAGCGTCATGGTGTGCTACTCCAGTTTGAGGGCGAGCAGGCTATTATCGTGCGCCGGCAAAATGCACCCTTACCGGCACTCACCGAGGCCCGCCGTTTTCTCGGATCTACTGCCAGCTACAAGACCGTGGCCGATGAAGAATTTTCCCGCCTGCTGGCCGCCTCATTTGCCGGTGATACCGGAGAATCGCAACAGGTGGCCGCTGGTTTAGAGGATCATCCGGACTTATTAAGCCTTGCCGATCAGGTACCTGAAACCGAAGACCTGATGGATCAGGAAGACGATGCACCGATCATTCGCCTGATCAATGCCTTGCTGAGTGAAGCCATTCGACTGGGTGCGTCCGATATTCATATTGAATCCTTTGAAAAGCGTCTGTCTGTGCGCCTGCGGGTCGATGGCCAGTTACGTGAAATTGTACAGCCCCGCCGTGAACTGGCACCGTTACTGGTGTCGCGGATCAAGGTGATGGCGCGACTGGATATTGCCGAAAAACGCATTCCGCAGGACGGGCGTATTTCATTGCGTCTGGCGGGCCGGGAAGTGGATGTGCGGGTGTCAACCTTGCCGTCCAGTCATGGTGAACGCGTGGTGATGCGTCTTTTAGATAAGCAGGCAGGCCGCCTCAACATGACCCATCTGGGTCTGATGAAAGACGACTATGAGCGTCTGACCCATTTAATCCATCGGCCACATGGTATTATTCTGGTCACTGGGCCAACCGGTTCGGGTAAAACCACCACCCTGTATGCCGCACTCACTGACCTGAATGACAATACCCGCAATATCCTGACCGCCGAAGACCCGATTGAATATCAATTGGAAGGCATTGGCCAGACCCAGGTGAATACCAAGGTAGACATGACCTTTGCCCGTTCTTTACGAGCCATGTTGCGTCAAGACCCGGATGTGGTGATGGTGGGTGAAATCCGCGATCTGGAAACTGCTGAAATTGCCGTGCAGGCTTCGTTAACCGGTCACCTTGTACTTTCCACTTTGCACACCAACACGGCGGTGGGGGCAGTCACCCGACTCAAAGACATGGGGATTGAGCCATTTTTGCTATCTTCCTCCCTGATTGGCGTCATTGCCCAGCGGCTGGTACGTACCCTGTGTAAGCATTGCCATACGTGGCGTGAAGCAGATAGCTACGAGCAGCAATTATTTAAACAGGTCGAGTTAACGTCACCGCTAAAAGTGCCCGTGGCACAGGGTTGTGAGCAATGTAACCAGTTGGGCTTTACTGGCCGTACTGCCATTTATGAAGTGGTGCCAGTGGACGATGCCATGCGGCGCCTGATTCATGGCAATGCTGCCGAGCATGAACTGGAAGAATATGCCCGTACTTATGCGCCATCCATCCGGCATGATGGGTTGCTGAAAGTCTTGCAAGGCAAAACTACACTTGAAGAAGTGTTACGAGCGACGCAGGAAGAGTAAATATACTCAAATACGGCTGAGCTGCGGCAGATTCTGTCGCAGCTTAACTGGGATTAAACTTATAACTATAGAAGAATCATTCGTTCAACATTAATAAATACAGGAAGTTATTCAATGACTTTAATAGATCTTTTAAAAATATCGGGCGTTGATAGTTCAAAATCAATCAAAATTATGCGCCATAGCAATAAACACGATGCAGTGATCAAATTGTTTGACGAGAATCTCGAGATGCTGGAAAAGTATCAGGCTATTCAGAATATCGGCAATTTAAATTGTGATTATGTGGTGTCCTGCTTAAAGGATGATAAAAATAAAACAATCGTTCAAGCTGTTTATGAGGTAAAAAGTCATCGGCCTGCAACTAAAGCCGATCTCAGCACTAATGACATCATTCAGACGTTGCTTGAGAGTGAAAATGTTGATCAGCTGGAATATACACATTTAGAGCGAGTTTCTGGATTTGCAGACCTGGAAAAACGAGTTGTTATTAATTGGGGTGGAGCAGCAATTAAATGGCTGCAATCATTAAACAATAATCCTAAACCGATTGTTGAAATTCGTGCCAGAGGAAAAATCGAACAGTTTCTGAATTACGATCAAGTTCTGTTAACTTATCAGCAACTGCAAGCTATGATTAATTATCCTGAAGCCAACCGTGAATGGCATCAAATGCTATCTGTTAATGGAATTTACCTTATTTCAAATAATAGAACAGGGCAGCTTTACGTCGGTTCAGCCTATGGCAAAAAAGGCGATAAGGGAATTCTTGGACGCTGGAGTGAATATGCTAGAACTGGGCATGGAGGCAATAAACGATTGGTTAGTCTGCTTAAAGCCAATCCTAAAGCTATCGATGATATGCAATACTCCATTTTAACGACGGTAGCTAGTAATAAAACTGACACTGAGATTATTAACTTAGAAAATTTCTATAAGAAAAAGTTAGGTAGGTCTGCGGTAACGCTTAACCATGAAGGACATTTAAGTCATGAGGTTAAAATCGAGCGTCGAAAATTATTGGTGAATTATTTGCAGCAATTTCTACATGAGCAGCACGGTACTGATGAGCCGCCCAAACTTCCTTTAAGTAAATACAATAAAGTTGATCTGACAGATACTCAAAAATTATTTTATGCCTTTATTTCGGAAGATGGCGTGAACGAGATACTGCTGGTTAAACAATTAAAAATAGGCAAAGGCAGCTTGTATCTGGAGTTTAATCTGGATGGAAAGCGTCATTTAGTGATAACGCCATGGCAAAGAAAATATGTGCTGGAGTTACATGAAGCACTTGAGCAAAGTGCAATTACTGATGATCGCGAAGTCAGGGAAGTTGGAATCATTGATAAAAGTGATCGTCCCTATTTTCAGCTTGCAGTGGAGGGTAGATTGGGATACGGCCACAGTATTGAAGAAACAGAATTTAAGGAAATTGTTGCGCAGTTATCAGGTAAAGATGGCTGGTATGATGCTTATATTATGAATGAACCAGTTTAAGAGAAGCCCATGTTTACCGGAATTATCCAGGCTGTTGCTACCATTGAAAATGTCACTGATCTAGATGGCATTCGCACTTTTACCATTGGCTTTCCAGCAGGGTTTTGTCAGGATTTGCAGATTGGCGCCAGTGTGGCTATTGATGGCACCTGTCTAACGGTAACCGAAATACTCGATGATTATACAGCACGCTTTGATGTCATGCTGCAAAGTCTGGCAATTACCACGCTGGGTGAGTATCAGGCCGGAACACGAGTGAATGCGGAGCGGGCTGCTAAGGAAGGCGCAGAAATCGGTGGCCACCCATTATCCGGTCATATAGATTTTGCCGCCACGCTTTTAATGGTACAGCAGTACGACAACAACTTTTGCTACCGTATTGGCGTCGCCCCAGAATGGATGAAATACATTTTTTCCAAAGGGTATATTGCCATTAATGGCACCAGCCTGACACTGTTTGAAGTCAACAAAACCGAAAGCTGGTTTGAAGTCTGGCTGATACCCGAAACCCGCCGCATGACAGTGTTTGCACAAAAGAAAGCGGGTGACCGGTTAAATATAGAAATTGAGCGCAGTACACAGGTTATCGTAGACACCATTCATGATGCACTGGATGAAAAACTGGGCGCCTTGGCACCGTTACTTGAAAAAATCATGCAGCAGCAAGGTATAGATTTAGCCAGTGAAATAGTTCAAAAATTGCCTAAATTATAATTTTAAAATTAGAAATCTTTTAATAAGCCAAGACGGCGGTGTTGCAGCAGCGGCATGGATTCACGCCGTTGCTGGATAGCCGCAAGGTCAAACTCCGCCGTTATTATGCCTGCACCAGCTTCGGTACGTTCAGCGATAATTTCCCCAGCGGCATTGCTAATTGCACTGTGCCCCCATGTTTGTCTTGAGCCGTGTGTACCTTGCTGACCTGCCCCTAGTACATAGCACTGGGTATCAGCAGCACGGGCGCGTAGCAATAATTGCCAGTGCAGACGACCAGTCATTTCAGTAAAGGCAGATGGCGCAGTTAACACATCAGCACCCTGCTTGCGCAAGGCCAGCGCCAGCTCTGGAAAGCGCAGGTCATAGCACACCATCATACCAATACGGCCAAAGGGGGTGCTGGCCACTACTACAGCTTCACCAGGTTCAAAAGTTGCCGATTCCTGATAGCTGCCGGTATTGTCGCCAACCTGCACATCAAACAGATGAATCTTGTCATAGCGGGCGGCTGTGGTGCCATCCGGGCTGATCAGCAAACTGGTACTGCGCACGCGACCATGGCTCACGGGTTGTCCATTGGGACGGTACGGACAGGGAATTGAACCTGCTACAAGCCACAAGCCATGCGTTGCTGCCAGTTGTTGAAGCTGCTGCTGCAATTCATCAAAGCGCTCGGCAGTTGTGGCTTGTTGTCCCGGTGCAAAGCAGGCAAAATTTTCGGGTAAAACCAGCAGGGAAGCCTGTTGTGTGGCAGCCTGCTGCATCAATAGCGTTGCATTGGCAAGATTCTGGTCAATTGAATCCTGCGAATTCATTTGCGCCACTGCAAAAACAGGCAAGCTATCTTGAAAGGAACCAGTCATGGGGTAACAGGTTTAATGAAACTGCGTTGAGGAAAGCTGCTGGGCGGCTTGCTGCTGGCGTTGTTCTTCTTGTTCGAGTTGTTTAACCAGTGGCTGGAACATATTATGATTGGTTTTATTTAGGCACATGAGGGTTCGGTGTGCTTCCAGTACGGTATGCAGCATTTCACTGTGATCACCGTGTTCTTCCGGCAATACCTGTGTACAGCATGCATCAGCCAGACAGTTAAGCATGACAAAGACCTGACTTAAGCCCATGCTGTTGGCCAGCGTAGTAATATCAGGATTGGTAGTAATCATTACTGCCTGAATATCATGAATTTGCTGTAGCTTTAAACCCAGTTTCGCTAAAATTCCCAACACAGTACTATCAATAAAGGTTGCCTTGGTTAAATCAACCAGTGCGCCTTTAATGTCAGTTTGCTGTTCTATTTTATCTAATAGGTGATCAAGACTAATACAAGCGGTCGCTCGGACTTCACCAATAAGTTTGAATACGTGGGTGCCATCCAAGCCTGCATATTCAATATGACCAGTTGACATAAACATGCCATTTTCATACGGGGAGTAATAATTATCCCATAGCTCATGCACTTCGGCAAGTAAGCTAGTGGTAATTACCGCCTTAAGCGTGGCTAATAAGTGTGCTTACTTGCGTGAAAAACATAAAATGGCAATGTCATCCGGCACATGCTCTGGTGGCTTAAGCCCATCTTTTTGCAGCGTTTTTATAAGCTGATTGAACTGTTCATTCAAGCCGCCCTTAAACGATTCCAGCGCGCCATCCGAACAAAAAATTAATTGTGCGCCCGGTTGCATACGCAAATGCTGGGTCTGAATCTTGAGGTCACTGGTCAGTCCAAGCGGCAAGCTGCTGGTGGTTAAAATCGTGGGTTCCTGACCAGGTTGCAACAAAATTGGCGGGGGATAATGCCCGGCACTGCACCATTCGATATCATGCGTCTTAAAGTCCAGCAGGCCGCAAACCAGCGTAATGTGTTTTTCCGCATTTTGGGCTACCAGCTTGTTATTCAGCTTGGTGACCAGTTGCATCGGGCTATAGGCACGGCCATGAAAACCTGCCATCCATGAGGTCAGCAGGCTACTGGTAACGCCATGTCCGGCCACATCAGCCAGATAAAACAGGATTTGCTGATCATCCACTTGCCAGTAATCAAACCAGTCACCCGACAAGAAGGCAGCGGGTTGAAAAAATTGCTCAATCTGGTAACCATCAATGGCCAGTGGGCGGGGTAACATACGCTGTTGCAGGCGCGCTGCAGCAGGCAGGTCACGACTGTCCTGATTACGTTTGTACTGTAAATCCAGTTGTTTAAATACTTCTTCCGGCTGGGCGGGTAGTTCATTCCAGATCCAGCCCGCCAGCGCGCCTTTTTGCCAGGCTCGCGCCAGCAACGACCCTTGTTCGGCTCTGGCCAGCACAATGGTTGGATTTCTCCACTGCTGGTTTAAAAAGGTTTCAACGTCTGAAAAAACCACCAGCGTGTCATCAACCGTGGACAGCTCATCAAGCCTGATTTGCTGCAAACTAGGCAGTGCCCGCTGGAGCTGGGCAATTTCTGCTGACAGGTCAGCTTTATAAATGACAAGCATTGTATTAGGCAACTGATTGATTGAAGTAAAACATTAAAAAGCGGCATCCGCATCGGGATTATTGTTGGCGGCAGGCACTGGCTGCTGCTCTGAATCCGGGGTGAGATTCGGTGCAGTATCACCAAAATTGTGATCCATGTTTTGGTCCATATTACTGTCAGCACTGCTGCCATTAGCCGTTCTGTCCTCAGGGGCATCACCAAAACTGGCATCTTCATCGCCAAAGCTATTATCAACTTTGGGATTTTGTTCACTACCTGAAATCAGGTATTGCCGACGTTGCAGGTACAGGTCGCGCAACAGGGCATACTGGTCGCCTTGGACCAGATCTTCTACTCCGACAAATCTGGCTCGCGCATCAATTCCTTCGACGCCATTTAAACTCCAGTAAAAGGAGTTTTGATCCAGATAATGAACTGGCCGACCAAATGAATCCAGTATGCGGCCAGCACTATCGCGTAAAGTAGACGGGCCTAAAACAGGCAGCATAAGAAACGGCCCTGATTTAACCCCCCACTTACCCAGTGTCTGTCCAAAGTCTTCATTGCCCTGTGAGGCAAAGCCAAGTTTGGTGGCTGGGTCAGCCAGTCCCAGGCTGCTAAAGGTATTCACGGTAAAACGACCGAGGCTTTTATAGGATGATGTGCCATCACCCTGAAGCAGGTGGTTAACCGCATTCCACGGTTCGCGCAGATTGGAAAAAAAGTTTCCAATACCTGTTTGAACCGGCGCAGGGACGTTGTTCTTGTAGGTTTTTGCTACGGGAAGCAAAACATATTGATCAACTTTGGAATTAAACTGGAAAACCTTGCGGTTAATCGGCTGAAACGGGTCTTTGACTACATCAGGCTGGCTGGCATTGGCATCAACCCGAAGTTGCTTGAGCGTAATCCGGCTCAACGCATTAAAGGTAAAGGGGTCATCGTAGACATTAATCTGGGTATTGTCAGGATTGCTCGGCTGAACAGGTGACTGAATAACTTCGCTAATCGTCAGTGTTTGAGGCGTTACATTTTTTGTTACTGTGGCGTTATCAGCAGGGGCTTGATTTTCCTCTACATTATTATCGATTGCCAATGCAGGTGTAACCAGTGCAGCATTCATGGCAGCAATACTGAACCAGCGGGCAATTGCAGTCGTCATATACCGAATCTTCCTAACTTTATTTCACGGCAGAGTAAGGCACTTTGCAGTTGTTGTAAATTATTAGACAGCCTGTTATAGCATATTCCCATCATACTCCCAGATTACTGTTTGATGTATAAATAAATTTTATGTAAGGAGTTGCGTGCGTTTATTGTGCAATTAAGCCACTGTAGGCACGGGTATTTTTGCTGCGGCATAAAATTTGCTTTCCCTTTTGCTTTCGCCTTGTGGTTATAATAAAAACTCATACTAAAAACAGGACATCAGTATGAAGCTATCCATGGGGATGAAAGTTTCTGCGTCACTATCCTTAACACCCCAGTTGCAACAGGCTATTAAACTGCTGCAATTATCTTCGCTTGAGCTGGAACAGGAGATTCAGGTTCAGCTGGATAGTAATCCTTTACTGGAAGTCATCGATCCAAATGAAGACAATCAGCCCCCTGCCGAGGTATCTGCAAACCAGAGCACTGCGGATTCAGCCGATATGGATACTTTGGATTATGAAGCAACGCTGACTGAACAGATGCAGGCCACCCAGCTGAATGATGAGCTGCCGGTAGATACCCAGTGGGATGACATTTTTACCCACCAGTCCACGGCGCTGGCTACTCCGGAATTTGAAGAACGGGAAGACAATCGCACCAGTCAGGATTCCATCTGGGATCACTTGCGCTGGCAGGTTAACTTTGCCCATTTTAGCCCCATAGACCGCCTGATTGCCGAATGTATCATCGACGGCATCGATGAGCGTGGCTACCTGATGATCAGTCTTGAAGAAGTGCAGGAAGCCGCCTTGCAGCAACTGGAATCACTTGGCCTGTTAAGTGAGGACATGGACCCGGCTGAATTGCTGGATTATGACATTGAGCTTGAAGAAGTCGATGTGGTACTAAAGCGCATCCAGAATCTGGAACCGGCTGGTGTGGGTGCTCGCAGCTTGCAGGAATGCCTGCTATTACAACTTAAAAACCTGCCTGAACACACACCCTGCCGTCAGGAAGCCTTGAAGCTGTTGCAGCATCATGAGCTGCTAATTGCCAATGACATTAACCGGCTCATGCGCCAGACCCAGTTGGGACAGGAAGCATTAAAAGAAGCCCTATGCCTGATCAAGTGTCTTGATCCATATCCGGGCCAGAAGTTTTCTGATCCCGAGCGTGATCACCAGGTGCCGGATGTGATTGTCCGTAAAAAAAATAACCGCTGGGAAGTGCAGCTCAATACCGATATTTTGCCAAAATTACGAGTTAATCCTTATTATGCGGGCCTGATTCGCCGTGCAGACAGCAGTAGCGACAACCAATACCTGCGCCTGCATATGCAGGAAGCACGTAACTTTATTAAAAGTGTGGATGAGCGACACAAGACCTTATTAAAAGTATCCACCTGTATTATTGAGCATCAGCGTGATTTTCTGGAGCACGGTGCCGAGGCCATGAAACCGCTGATCCTGCGTGATATTGCCGAAGAAACCGACCTGCATGAATCCACTGTGTCACGCGTTACTACCCAAAAATTCATGCTGACACCCCGTGGGCTGTTTGAACTGAAATATTTCTTTTCAAGTCATGTGGGCACCAGTAGTGGCGGGGAGTGCTCATCCACGGCCATCCGTGCCATGATTAAAAAAATGGTTCAGGAAGAAAATGTACGTAAGCCATTGTCTGATAATGCAATTGCCGAGAAGCTACAGGCCGAGGGAATTGATGTGGCGCGGCGCACAGTAGCCAAGTATCGCGAGTCGCTAAATATTCCATCATCCAGCGAGCGAAAACGCTTGCTTTAAGCCTGTGAATATGATTATTTAAAGGTGTCACCAGTGGGGTGACATGTACCGTCCGACTCTAGATTGCTCTTTGATTTTTAACAAAAAATTGCAATCATGAGCCGTATCTCTGCAAGGCGAAGAGTTTGTTCCCATCAGGTTCAAATCGACCTATTTTCCTTTGGAAAAAAGGCCGCCGTTTGCTTATGGGGACGCTCGATTAATTAACGATAGTTAATGCGAGGATGGATTTATGCATATCAAAATTAGTGGACACCACATTACTGTAACCCCTGCCATTGAAGCCAGCATTCTTGAAAAATTTGCGCGTGTCGAGCGCCATTTTGACCATATTAATAGTATGCAGGTGGTTTTATCTTTAGATAATCATCATACTGACTGCAGCCATAAAGGACAGTCCAACCATAAGGCAGAAGCCATTTTACGAGTACCGGGTGCTGAGCTGTTTGCACAGGCCTGTGCCGATGACATGTATGCATCCATTGCCATGCTATCCGAAAAACTGGATCGTCAGGTCAAGCGCCATAAAGAGCGCCAGATGTCGCGTTATTAAAGATCAGGTGATCACGTAGAAAAAAGGGCTTATCACAAGCCCTTTTTTTAGCCCTGTAATTTTGGTGACAGAGCTGTTTTATCAAATTCATATTGTTATTTTTTTCAGTGCAGCGTATTGCAGGGATGTGTTTAACAAACGCTTAAACTAGTTACGTGAAGCACGCTTTTCTCACACAACCCGGCTTTGGACTGTACAGCTTGTAACCAGTATTGATGACTTTATAGCCTAGAATTTCAGGCACAGATAACGTAATAAAATTTTTTAGGTTTTAACCATGTACACGTTTGATATTGATTGCAGTTTTGGTTACGAGGTCAAGCAGCCATCGGAATTTATTTTTCATATACAGGTGGCGCATCATCCCTGGCAAACCATTCATGAGGAAGTACTACAAGTTTCCTCGCATCTGGAGATACACGAATACGAAGACGAAAAGCAGCTTAACCGGCTATTTCGTTTTAGTGCGCCAGAAGGTCCGATTGAAATGCGCTATCGGGCGCGGGTGAGTGTTGACATGCCTTACCGTGACCCGGCTTTCCGTGAAATGGACATTGCCGAGTTGCCTTCTGAGGTACTGCATTATTTGCTGCCCAGCCGTTATTGTGAATCTGATTTGCTAAGCGGTATGGCACAGCGTACGTTTGGCCATATTCCACGGGGCTTTGACCGGGTTGAAGCAGTATGTGACTGGATTAAGCAAAATATTGCCTACGAGGTTGGTTCATCCCATGCATCGACTACCGCACGCGATGTACTGGCCAACCGTGCCGGTGTTTGCCGTGACTTTGCCCATCTGGGTGTGGCATTGTGCCGTGGCCTGAATATTCCGGCGCGCTTTGTGTTTGGTTATGCCGAATTTGAGGAACCACCACCGGATTTTCATGCCTTGTTTGAGGCCTATGTGGGTAACCAATGGGTATTGTTTGACGCCACCCGTATGGCACCCATTGAAAAAATTGTCCGCATTGGTACAGGTACAGATGCCAAGGATGTAGCCTTTGCCACCATTTATGGTGATGTAGAAATGAAATACATGAAACCGCTGATTTGTGACCATGTAGACGGGCAGGAACCCAATTTTGTACACAAGGATCAGTTTATTGGCTTAAAAACAGCCTAGACCTGTATCTGGGCTTTAAAACCGACAAAAACCTATAGAAATGGTATAGCACACTGGACGTTTTGGATTGGGCAGAGTAACCTTTCGCCCAATCTTTTATCTATTTTAAAATTTTCCCATTACAGTTTCTTCATTCCAGGGGTTTGCAATGAATAGCGACCAACTTGCCATGCTTTTACAGGCGGCTTTTCCTCAAGCTGAAGTTCATGTCACCGGACAGGCTGGCAAATTTGACTTGCGCATTGTCGATGCCCAATTTGAAGGTCTGCGTCCGGTTGCACGTCAGCAAGCGGTTTATGCACCTATTAATGAACAGATTGCCAGCGGTGCCGTGCATGCGGTAACAATTCGTGCCATGACCCCGGAAGAGTGGCGCAAAGCCAGCCTGTTTGGAGCATAACCACAGCATGGATCGTTTTTTAATTACTGGCGGCAAGCGCCTTGAAGGCGAAGTACGCATTTCCGGTGCCAAGAATGCCGCGCTGCCTTTACTGGCTGCCACACTTTTGGCAACCACACCAATTACCTTAACCAATGTACCACGCCTGAAAGATGTTTCTACCCTGATCAAACTGATTCAGGGGCTTGGCATTACTGTGCATTATGAGGGTGATACGGTTACGGTAGATACCTCTACCTTAAGTAACCAGTTTGCCCCGTACGAGCTGGTTAAAACCATGCGTGCGTCCATTCTGGTGCTGGGACCGTTGCTGGCCCGTTATGGTGAGGCCAAGGTCTCGCTGCCCGGAGGTTGTGCCATTGGTTCACGTCCGGTTGACCAGCATTTAAAAGCACTGGAAGCACTGGGTGCGCAAATTGATGTGGAAGCTGGCTACGTGTATGCCAAAAAAGACGGCAGGCTGGATGGTGGACAGGTCAAGTTTGACATGGTGACTGTGGGTGGGACGGAAAATATCCTGATTGCAGCCAGCATTGCCAAAGGAACCACCATTATTGAAAATGCTGCGCAGGAACCGGAAGTCACTGATCTGGCCAATCTACTGGTAAAAATGGGTGCACAGATTGAAGGCATTGGCACCAGCACTTTAACTGTGCATGGCGTTGAAGCACTGACCGGCTGTACCTATGCGGTCGTGGCTGACCGGATTGAAACCGGTTCTTATCTTGCTGCAGCTGCCATTACTGGCGGCCGTGTACGCACGACCCATACTGATCCAACCCTAATGGAAGCAGTACTGGAAAAATTTGAGGAAATGGGCGCGATTATTAATCGTGGTGCGGACTGGGTCGAGCTGGATATGCAGGGCAGACGTCCCAATGCAGTTAGCTTTGAAACCTTGCCACATCCGCAGTTTCCAACTGATATGCAAGCCCAGCTAATGGCAGTGAATACCATTGCTGAAGGCACGGGCACCATACTGGAAACCATTTTCGAAAACCGCTTTATGCATGTACCGGAATTATCACGTCTGGGTGCAAAAGTGCAGGTGAATGGTTCTGAAGCCGTGGTGACTGGTGTTGAAACCTTGCAGGCTGCGCCGGTGATGGCCACTGACTTGCGCGCTTCATTTTCACTGGTGATTGCAGCACTGGCCGCTCATGGCGAAACCTGCATTGACCGGATTTATCATATTGACCGTGGCTATGAGCAACTGGAAGCCAAACTACAAGGCTTGGGTGCCAATATCCAGCGGATTAAGGCTTAATCGCTATGTTCAAATGCAGTCGCTTTGAATCATGCCAATTTGAATAAGAAGGGTAGTGTTGTGTCAGATGTACTAGGTAATTTTGATCATGGCTTAACGCTGGCATTAAGCAAGGGCCGTATTTTAAAGGAAACATTGCCACTGCTGGCCAATGCCAACATTGCCCTGCTGGAAGATCCAGAGCATTCACGCAAGCTGATTTTCCCGACAACGCATCCCCATGTGCGCATTCTGATCCTGCGGGCCAGTGATGTCCCCACCTATGTGGAAAATGGTGCAGCTGATATTGGTGTGGCCGGCAAAGATGTGCTGATGGAACATGGCGCACATAATGTTTATGAATTGCTGGATCTAAAAATTGCCCGTTGCCGCCTCATGACCGCCGGTAAGGTCGGCGCAGTGCGTCCGGCAGGCCGCCTAAAAATTGCCACCAAATATGTTCATTTAACCCGTCAGTATTTTGCCGGTTTAGGCGAGCAGGTTGACGTGATCAAGCTGTACGGTTCCATGGAACTGGCACCATTGGTGGGTCTTGGTGATTTGATTGTGGATGTGGTGGATACCGGCAATACCTTGCGTGCCAATGGACTAGAGCCATTAGAGGAAATCTGCAAAATTTCATCACGCCTGATTGTCAACAAAGCCAGCTTTAAGCGTAAGCAGGCGGTATTAGGGCCAATTCTGGCACAGCTCGAACAGGCGGTTGCAGCCAAGTCTGTCTAGTAGGTTTGGACAGACTATACTGCATAGGTTATATCCATAAGCTTATGCATAATTTCCTGTCATTGATCCTGCTTAAAACTGCCACAAGATCAGCCAAACACGCTAAACTATCGGTTTGCTTATCATTGTGGAAGTGATGACAATGCGTCGTTTGTCAACCGGGGATGCCAGTTTTCAGCAGCAGCTTTCTGCGCTATTGGCCTTTGAAACTGTTAACGATCCTGCGTTAATTCAAACTGTTGATCAAATTATTGCCCAGGTACGTGAACTGGGTAATGCCCAGGTGCTGGCACTCACCCAGCAGTTTGACCAGCATCCCGCCCAGCACTTTGATGAGCTAGAGCTATCAGCAGCACAATTGCAGCAGGCTTTTGAGCAACTAGATCCTACGGTGCGCGATGCACTGGAACTGGCTGCTGGCCGTATTCGCGAGTTTCACCAGCGTCAGGTTCAGCCTGACTGGCAATATGTTGATGCACTGGGCAATACATTGGGCCAGAAAGTCACGCCACTGGATCGTGTGGGTATTTATGTGCCCGGCGGTAAGGCATCCTATCCATCCTCCGTGTTGATGAATGCCATTCCTGCTGCTGTTGCCGGTGTGCAGGAAATTATTATGGTGGTGCCAGCGCCAAAAGGCGAACTGAATCCACTGGTATTGGCTGCTGCGCATCTGGCAGGGGTGCATCGTGTGCTGACCATTGGTGGCGCACAAGCCGTGGCTGCACTGGCCTATGGTACTGAAACCATTGCACCGGTCGATAAAATTACCGGCCCCGGCAACCGTTTTGTAGCCGCAGCCAAACGTGCTGTATTTGGTCAGGTTGGCATTGACATGATTGCTGGCCCCTCTGAAATTCTGGTGTATGCCGAAGGACAAAACAACCCGGAATGGCTGGCCATGGATTTGCTGTCACAGGCCGAGCATGATGAAGTGGCGCAATCCATTTTCATTACGCCCGATGCCGGGTTGCTGGAACAGGTAGCGCAGGCCATTGATGCTCATCTGGCCACATTGCCGCGTGCTGAAATTGCCTGTACCTCATTGCAAAATCGTGGCGCACTGGTATTGGTCAAGGATCGCGCTGAAGCGATTCAACTGATTAATCAGGTTGCAGCGGAACACCTTGAATTATGCATGGATGAACCAGAGCAAATGCTGCCGCAAATCCGCCATGCCGGTGCCATTTTTATGGGACGCTATAGTCCGGAAGCCATTGGCGATTATTGTGCCGGGCCAAACCATGTGTTGCCAACCTCAGGCACCGCACGGTTTTCCTCACCTTTAGGGGTATATGACTTCCAGAAGCGCAGCAGCATTATTTATTGCTCGCCAGAAGGTAGCAAGTCACTGGCCCAAGCCGCTGATGTGCTGGCCCAGCAAGAAGGGCTGGATGCGCATGCAAGATCAGCACGCTATCGTACCTAGTCAGCATTTATCAAACTCCTTGCCTCTGTATTAATGAGGCTGGGGGCTTAAAGCGTCATTAATTAAAAATATTTAGAGACACAAAGCATGACCACTGAGCAAATCAGCCTGCATTTACAACGCTTATGGAGTCCAGAGGTTCGTACTCTAGAGCCTTATGTGCCCGGTGAGCAGCCCAAATTGGATAACCTGCTCAAGCTCAATACCAATGAAAGTCCTTTCCCGCCTTCTCCCAAAGTAGCAGAAGCCATTATGCTGGCTTTAAGCGAGCAGGCAAATTTAGGTATGGGCAGCAGTTTGCGTCTGTATCCAGATCCGGATGCCAGCGCGCTTAAGCATGCCATTGCAATCCAGCAAAAGCTTCCAGTCGAGCAGATTTTTGTGGGTAATGGTTCGGATGAAGTCCTCGCGCATATTTTCAAGGCATTTTTTATTCAGGACAAACCGGTTTTATATCCGGACATCAGCTACAGCTTTTATCCAGTCTACTCACAGTTCTTTAATTTAAAGGTGGTTGAAGTCCCACTGGCTGCCGATTTTTCTATTGATGTCAGCGGCTACCAGCAGCCTAATGGCGGTATTGTTTTTGCCAACCCCAATGCACCCACTGGCGTATTTTTACCCTTAGACAAAATTGAAGTTATCTTGCAGCAAAATCCGGACAGCGTGGTGGTGGTAGATGAAGCCTACGTTGATTTTGGTGGACAATCCGCAACCTGCCTCATTGACCAATATGACAATCTGGTGGTGTGCCAGACCACTTCCAAATCCCGTGCATTGGCAGGTTTACGCATCGGCATGGCATTTGCCCAGCCGCATTTAATTGCCGCACTGGAGCGGGTGAAAAACAGCTTTAATTCCTATCCTATGGATCGGCTGGCAATTGCAGGGGGCGTGGCTTCTTTCGAGGATCAGGCCTACTTTGAACAGACAAGCCAACAAACTATTAATAACCGTGAGCAACTGGTCGCACAGTTAACCCAGTTAGGTTTTGAAGTATTGCCATCCAAAGCCAACTTTATTTTTACCCGGCATCAGCAATATTCTGCGGCAGAAATTGCTGGCAAATTACGTGAAACCGGCATTATTGTGCGCCATTTTAATAAGCCAAAAATTCATAACTTTTTGCGCATAACTATTGGTACAACGGCGCAGCAGCAACGCCTGATTGACCGCTTAAAAGAAGTCATACAGTAAGGTTTAGGGCAGATAATCCTTTGAACAGAGTAAAAGAATTGTCTGCTCTAAGTTGATAGCTTTAAAGAAATCATATAAATAAAACCTTGGTGCATACTTTAATCGGTTATGGCTATTCTCGCTCACCCAAGCGATTAACACAGTTTAAAATTGCGCCAATTTTATCAAGGCATTCCTGATATTCATCGTCGCAATTTGAGGCAATGGTAATCCCACCACCTGCCCAAGCCGTTAAAGTATTTCCGTGTTTTTGCAAACTACGGATCAAAATATTAAAGCTGCCTGTGCCGTCATAGTTCAAAAATCCCATACTGCCACAATAGGCCCCCCGGCTTTCAGCTTCCAGCTCATCAATGATCTGCATCGCACGGATTTTTGGGGCACCAGTAATGGAGCCACCGGGCAGGGCACTAAACAGCACATCCAGTGCCGAAGCATCAGCCTTAAGCGTGGCCCGAATTTCGCTCACCAGATGATGCACTTGCGCAAAACTTTCAACCTTAAACAGAGCAGGTACCCTTACACTGCCAGTCTGGGCATAAACACCAAGATCATTACGCAGCAAGTCCACAATCATCAGGTTCTCGCTCCGGTCTTTTTCGGACTCCATTAACTGTTGTTTCAGCTGCTCATCAACTCCAGAAGCCTGATGACGGGGACGTGTTCCCTTAATGGGTTTTGTTATCAGTTCGCCATTGGTATTAAACTCAATAAATAATTCTGGTGAACAACTTAACAACTCAAAATCATTATATTTAATAAAACCGCCATACTGAGCTTTAGTCAGATCCATCAAGGCATCTATGACAGGAATTAAGCTTCCCTGCATGTCAGCCTTAAATGGCTGGGTTAAATTGACCTGATAGCAGTCACCTTGTTTTAAGTAATCCTGAATTTTATAAAATGCTTGCTCGTATTGCTGCAATTGCCATACAGCTTGAAAGGGTGTAGTCAAACTAAAAGGAACCTGACTATAATTTTCTAATTTCAAGTCACTTAAAAGAGCTTTGATGTGATTATATACTTCCTGCAACTCGGGTAAATCCGGCCCATAAAGCTGCCAGTAATTTTTTCCTGAACTAGAATTTTCCTGTTTTAGGAAAATATCATAATCACCCATAATTGCAGCAGGTGATGCTAGGTTTGGCAGCGGAATAGATTGGGAGGCAGCCAGATCATAGCCTATAAATCCTAGCAAGCCTCCATAAAAACTCTTGTCAATTCTTGGTCTGTTATCATTGCTTGCAGATTGAGAAATATTCCAGCGTTGTTTTAAAAAAGAAAAATAATTAATTTCCAGCAAACGTGAATCTTGGTGCAAACCGTTTCTTTGACTTAACAATGTCTGAGATGTTGATAAAGCAGCAGCTTGCCATTTAGGAAATATCCCCATGACTTTGTTGTTAAGATGTGTAATCCACACTAAACCAGTACAGTTTTGTAAATATGTGGATAAAGTTTGAATTGAATCACATTCAATACAAAAATCTTGTCTAACAATCACAGTAACAGTATCCAAATGGGTGTTTTATCAAGGTGATTAATGCTATTAAAACATTGATTTTAATAATTAATTCTATAGATAAAATGGTCATTAATGATTAGAGCTAATATTCTACCGTTTATCGGATGTTAAACAAAAGTAGTAAAAAGCACTTGCACACAATCCATACGCATTGTAATTTTGCTGTGCAGGATTAGCTACAAGAATACCATGTAAGGATGCATTGGATACAAATCACCGTACAGGGTAGTAGCGGCAAAACAAAACTTATACTCGTAGGAGAGTGCAATGAAGCTTTTTACTAAACTCGCTTTAGTTTCCGCAGTAGCTATCAGCGGTCAAGCAATGGCAATGGAATCAATGGATGACTCGGCCCTGAGTGCAACTACCGGTCAAGATGGTATTACTTTAACAATTATGACTGATGAAGTTAAAATTGGTAAGTTATTAATCCATGACAATGATGGTCTTTCTACCACTGCAACAATCAGCCCAACTACTGCTACCTTGGCTGGTGGTACTGCTACTGCTGGTGCAATCGTAGTTAATGATATCAGTGTTAAAGTTGATACTGCTGTAGCTCCTGCTGCCTTGGGTGGCGCGCTGGCTCGCGTAAACATTGATACTGATGCTAACGGTGGTGATGCTGTACTAAACGTTAACATGATCAATAATGCTCTGGATATCAATGTTGGTGGTATCGCAGTTGCTGCTTCAAATGATACCTCTACCATGACTGGTGCTCGTCGTGGTGCTGGTGCAGAAACTGAAATTTTAGGCGCCATGAACATTAAAGTGGGTCCAAGTGCACTGAATATTCAACTGGGTGCTGATGCTCCTCAGGGTGCTATGATTTGGGCTAACGGTGTTATTGCTGGTGGTCTGACTATTTCTGGTATTGATCTACAGGATCATTCTGTAATGGGCGGCGGTTCTATTGGTATCGACTCCCTGAAAGTTACTTCTGCTAATAGTGCCAACCTGACTGTTAATACCAAAATTGGTGTAACTACCAATGGTCTGGCCATTAAATCTTCAGGCGCTAATGACATCTACATGAGCGCAGTGCGTTTAGGTAGCGATGTTGCTGCATCAATCGGTTCAGTAGAAATCCAAGGTATGGAAATGGTTAACTCTACCGTTCTGGTATCTGGTCACTAATCGACTACAGGCCGACAATAGCAATATTGTCGGCCTTCTTGACTTGATTTTTGGTAATCGGTCTTATCTTCAAGGGAACAGGGAACAATACGATGAAAACTTTAACAAAACTTGCTTTGGTTTCTGCAATGGCAATGAGCAGCAGTGCTTTTGCAATGCAATCGCTTGATGATGCAGCGCTGAGCCAAACTACAGGTCAAGATGGTGTAACTATTCAGTTAGACTTGCCTTCGACTGGCATTAATGCGCAAGCTATTTTGCATGATAGTGATGGTTTGAAAGTAGGTGCTGTAGCAGGTAATGCAGGTGCTATTGTCATGGGTAATGGCACTACAGCTGGTAACTTTAAAATTGAAGGTACTGCAATTACTTTGGATATTGATGCTGATGGCGGCACAGCTAATGATCCTTTGCTGAATGTTAAAATAACATTGCCAACTAATTTTGCAGTTGAAACTGGCGAAGTGTTTGTAGCAGGTTCATCAGGTGTTGGTGGTGCTTTAACTAACCAGAAAAAGATTTTCAATAATACCAGAATTGAACTGGCTGGCCTGAATGTAAACATGCAGTTGGGTAATGAAGCTCAAGGTTCAATGATTAAAATTGGTGGTGTAGTTACTGGCGGTATTAAGCTACAGAATTTTGGTTTGATTGACTCTGCTTCAGCAGCAGGTGCTTGTACCTCTGAATGTGGTATTTTTGCAGATATCGTATTGAAAGATACCAATACTAACAACTTGACTTTAGGTGACATCACTGTTGATGCTGATGATCGCGGTCTGGTTGTAGGTGTGAACTCTATTGGTTCTGGCGGTATGGATGTACAGATGAATAACTTGAAGCTTGGTGGCAATACTGGTGCCTCTTTGGGTAATGCTGAGCTGCGCGGTTTGCAGTTGGGTGGTACACAACTAGCGATTCGTGGTCACTAATCTTTTAAAAGTTTAGGGTCATATAAGGCGGCTTAGTTGTCGCCTTATTTTTCACTGGGAGGTTTTTGGTTGTGACGTAACTTTACATGAAGTAAAGCAATTGTTAATAGTAAAAAGGGACTAGAATGATGAAGGTAAATCAGATTTTTGCATTGCTAACGTTGCTTGGCGCTAGTCACTCTCTTTTTGCTATGCAAGCACTTACTGATCAACTCTTAAGCCAGTCTACCGGACAAGATGGAATTAAAATCAGCGTCATTAATTCAGGTACTTCAGCACGAGTATTATGGCATGATAACGATGGTTGGGCTGGGCGTGGTGTTGATGCTGCTCGCGGTAGCCTGATTCTTGGAGATGGTAATGCTGCCACTAATTTTAGAATTAATGGAGGTACAACAAACATTGTTATAGATGCTGATGGTGGAACTGGTACTAATAATGCCATGCTTAATATTGGGATTCAATTACCTGATCAGATGGAAATTAGTACGGGTGATATATCTATTGCAGGAAGTGATGGTGCTGGAAATATAATCAATAATAAGAAAATAATGAATGACATGCAAATTCAGCTGCATGGGTTAAATTTGAATATGCAGCTTGGTCATGAAGCGCAAGGTCATATGATATTAGCCACTGGTACAATTGCATCAGGCATACGAATTAATAATTTTGGACTTTTAGATGGTTCAGCTTCAACTGGTACTAATAGTTATGGCATAGGAATAGGCCAGATCCGTATCAAAGATACTGGTGCTGCAAATAACGATTTAACAATAAAAGGTATTGCTGTAGATATTAATTCTACAGGTTTGGTCATTGATGTCATACAAGGTGGCAATGGGGTTGATGTTCAGCTTAATGACCTGAGATTAGGTGATTTATCAAATAGTGCTACAGCGCTAGGTAATGCAGAATTAAGAGGTCTCAAACTAGTAGGATCTTCTTTGACTATTAGCGGCCATTAGCAGTTGCATGAAAATTGTACAATTTCTTTGTATCTGTTAGAGTGTTCACTTATTAATGCGCTATAAAGTGCAATTTAAAGGATCAGGATGGTCGAATGATGAATAAATATGTTCAGTCCATATTGCTTATAGCATTCTTACCAATATCTAATAGTTGGGCACTACAAGCTTTGGATGATGCTGATCTGGCGCAGCAGACTGGCCAGGATGGTGTCACAATTGATATTAAACTTCCTAATTCAACAATAACGTTTAGCGAAGCAGCATTAATTGACACAGATGGGATGACAGGGGCAAGCAATTCTGCCTCTTTGGTTATAGCTCCGAAAACTTATAACTCTACACAAGGTATTCGTCTGTTTAGTGATGCAACGGGTACTTCTATAACCGCTCAGCCTATTTCAATTAAATTAGATACCGATGGTGGAGCTAATCCGCTTTTAAATGCAGAAATTGCACTACCAACCGATATGCGCCGGTTGAAAATTAATCCGTTTTCAGTCTATTTGGCGACAGGAGAAACTTCCATTTATAATTCGCCTCGAGTACTTGGTGGTGCTGCTGGTACATTGCGAGCAGGTGTTACTGAGTTGATTAGGTTTGGTACAGATGGTATTGAAGTATTATTTAAAGAAAATGATCCTGTAAAAATTAATCTTCAGCTAGGTGCAGAATCTCAAGGACATATGTTCGTTTTTACTGGAGGTAGTATTAGTCATATCAAAACCAGTTCAACAGATCCTATACAGATCATATCAAATAACTCAACGGCAACTGGAGAAAGCAGCCTGAAGTTAAACTTAAATTTAACTGCATCAAATGCAGCTACTGGAATAAGACTTGCTGGTTTTTATGGTGATATTAATGATCAGGGTTTAACTTTTGGGAAAGTAGGTGCAACAGATAAGTTTGATCTGGTAATTGGTAATATTGTTGCAGGTGCTGAAGGTGCCCAAGCTGCAGGAACTTTTAGCGGTTTAAAAAATGGTTCAATGGGTAATATAGGTGTTGTAGGGGCCAGTGTTACTAATCTAAAAGTGAATGTTAAGGGCTTATAATTTTAGGGTTATTTAATTTGTAAAAGTGCAAATTAAATAAAAAAATTTAGTGTATTTGTGACAAAAACACGGTATCTTGTAAATCACATGGATGGCGACTTATTAACCTAAAGTCGTATTCTTAATAGGACATGGTAGCCCAGTGAACGGGTTATCCAAAATTAGAAAAAGTGCGCTATGTTTATTATCACACTAGGGTCAGCTCTGATTTATCATTTTGCGACCGAAGCTCTACAGGTAGCAGATAAGCCCGCAGGTTCTGTCTATTACACAGAAGTTGCAGATTCCCGCTACTATTCCTACGGTAAATATCATCAAAATCCGGTGCAGGTTAAACCTGCTATTGAGCAGCAGTTTCGTGGCATTGTAAAGCAGGTTTATGACTATAGCTGTGGTTCTGCTGCCCTGACTACGCTGTTAAATGGTTATATTGGTGAAAAACTGAATGAACAGCAGACCATGAATGGTCTGATGCGCTATGGAGAATATGACCGTATTGTAGAGCGTCGAAGTTTCTCTCTACTGGACATGAAGCGTTTTGTTACTGCTTTAGGTTATAACAGTGGGGGCTTCAAGGGACAATTCTCTGATTTGGCGAAACTTGATAAGCCAGCTATTGTACCTATTGCCTATGCGGGTTTTAAGCACTTTGTGGTTTTTAAGGCGTATCGTAATGGACGGGTATTTGTTGCTGATCCGGCTTTAGGTAATTTAAGTTTTAGTGCTGAACACTTTCAGGAAATCTGGGATAACAATACATTATTTATCATTGAGCCTCCTGTCGGGCGTGAGCTTCCAGGTTTGTTGGCGCTGCAGGAAAGTGATATGCGTATTGTAGAAGACAGTGTTATTGATCGCTTTGCATTTGTAGATGTGCGCTATCCAACATTAATGATGGAAAAAAATGCTGATCGTGCTGCAACCATGCGCCGTGTACTAGATGACGACCCGAATTCTGATAATTATCAGAAGCCGATTGATACCTATATGCGGCTCTATTACAAGCGTAAGTAATACTGGCTAGTAAATTCTAAGCTTGGGTATTGGTGTAATTTAAAATAACTGTTTCAAGGTAGATTATAGTCATGCAGAAACAATGGATGAATCGGTCAATATTGTCTTTAAGTATTGGTCTGGCCATGATTGGCGTAAATGTATATGCGGCAGAAGATAATGCCAGTGACGTCAATGCTCAGGTTACAGCTGCACCTTCAGCTGTCGAAGGGACAACCGATCCTGTAGCTGCTGAAAGTCGTGCGCAGGTAGAAGCACCATTAACCGCTGACAACAATCCAGATACTGAAAGTGCTGTTGTTACAACCATTGATGAGCGTACAGCAAGTACCGCTCCTGATACAACGGCAACCAATTCAGCATCAGAAACACCTTCAATGGTGCCTGAGAATAATGCAGCAGGCGTACTACAACAAAAAGCAGATGACGCAACTACCAAAAGCAATCTTGAAGAAGTTTTTACCCGTTCCGAGCAACAATATTCACTGTCTAAACGTGGATCCTATTCGGCAACTTATGACGTTGACTATACCTATTACCGTGATAGCCGTCTTGATCTGGCATTAAGTGATAGTAGCTCTACCCTGACTCGCTTAAGAGTAGAGGAAGATGCACAACATACCATTACCAATACGTTTACTTTTCAGTACGGCTTATTGGATAACCTGACCTTAACTGCTTCATTACCACTGGTTGCCAAAAGTGATAACCTAAAAGATGAAACAACAGCAGGCTTGGGTGATATTAGCTTTGGTGCACGTTGGGAGCCATTTCCCTTAAAAGCAGGGCGCTTGCCATTAATCCTGTTTGGCAGCTTGTCTACCAAAACTGGCGATAGTCCTTATGAAATTGACGCAGCACGTGGGTTATCTACTGGTAAGGGTTACTATTCTATAGGTGGCGGTGCCAGTACTCGTAAATTTATTGATCCAGTCGTATTATTTGCTTCAGCTTCAGCAAGTTATGGGCTTAAAGAATCAGGGCTAGACCAAGTGCGTGGCAGCCGGATTTTGGATGAGTTTGAACCCGGCATTAGCGGCGGTATAGCTTTTGGTTTTGCCTATTCGTTTAACTATGATGTGTCTTTAACCATGTCATATCAGCAAAGCTTCTCAACCAATAGTGAATTTACCTTTACTAGCGGTGAAGTGTCCTCACCTGCTGATCAAACCAGTGCTTCTTTAGGTTTCTCACTGGGTGTACGTGTTTCACCAAAAACTATCGTCAATGGTTCAGTTGGTTTTGGCTTGACAGAAGATGCCCCGGACGTTTCTCTGGGACTTTCGTTCCCACTGGATTTTCTGGGTTTTGGTCGTGAAACCCGCTGAGGCATAATGGTATGAAGTTGAATTTGCGTCTACAACCTTTAGCTTATGCCATCATACTGTCCAGTATGCCGGTATTAAGCCATGCTCAGCTAGGACAGAACTTATCTATTGATATCCGTGCTCTGTCCATGGGTAATGCGGTTACTGCGGATCCACCAGGTATCAGTGCAATTCATTTTAACCCGGCAGGCCTTACTAAAATTGAAGGCTTGCAAACTGATGTTCAGGGTCTGCTGGTTGATTTTAATATCCGCCGTGAATTTGAAGCCCCTGCTGGTTACAACGTTTTTGGTTATTCTGATGACCCAATCATTTGTAATGACATAGCAGAAGTTGGTCAAAAAATTTGTAGTGATTTTAAGGACTATGCAGTAAGTAAGGTTGATCATCCCAGCCTGTATGTCCCTGTGCTTAAAAAAATGGTGAACTGGCCACAGGGTTTGCCACTGGCTGCTCCATTAGCTGGCGCTGCTTATAAGCCACCAGGCTCAAAAATTACATATGCTTCTGCACTATATGCACCGCTGGTTGCTGGTTTTGGTTCTGCTGATGGCGATCCAGGCAATTTTATGGGTCAGCAGGTTGCCATTGAGCGTATTACCTATTTATCGCCGTCTGCTGCTTATAAGGTTAACGATAATTTATCGTTAGGGGCTTCCATTGGTATGTCGTATCAGGCCATTGCCTTGAAAACTGACTTACGTTTCCCTAATGAGTTAATTGGTGTATTACGTTTAATTGATGAAGATGTCTGTGGGCCATTTCAGGAAAATGGCAATATCGTCAGTGACTTGCTGCTTTTTGGTATGTGTAATGCTGAGGAAGGGGTAGGCCCTTTCAAGAGCTTTGGCTCAATGGAAGTCGCACTGGAGCAAACATTATCACCTTCTTATAATCTGGGTCTGTTGTGGGAGCCAAGCGACGATTTTGGCTTTGGGATGGTGTACCAAAGCAATAGCAAAATGAAGCTTAAAGGCGACTATGCGATTGAAAATGGTCGCGGTGGTCAGGAGCTTATTCGGGCACTGGGTTCATCAGTAACTGGCGCCATTTTGCAAGCTATTTTGGGTTTTCCATCTTATGTACCGCCTTCAGAAACCGGCAAGGTGTCCATGGATCTAGAGTATCCAGCTCACTTTCAGGCAGGGGTAAAGTACAAAGTATTGCCGGATTTACAGCTAAATTTTGATATTGGCTGGACGGATTATGCTGCCTGGGATTACTTTAGATTCAAGTTTGATCGTCAGGTATCGGCCTTACAAATTGCAAAGTTATTATCCAATGATGTGACCGCAACTAGTTTAAGCTTGCCGTTGAAATTTCGCAGCCCTTGGAGCTGGGGCGTTGGTATGGAGTATAGTGCAACAGACCGGTTAAAATTACGGTTAGGCTATGAGCCGCGTAAGAGCGCGATCCCTGATGACCGGCGTAATACTTTAGTCCCTATTAATAATGCACAAATGTTTGGTGCTGGTATGGGTTACCGGTTTGACCCGGATACTGATATTGACTTAACGGTAATGCATTTGCGTAGCCGCGATAATATTCCTGCCAATACCAGTGGTCTTGCTAACCAGACGGGTGTCAATAACTTGCTTTTAAACCCCTATGCTGGATTAAATGTAAAAACCAATACAAAAGTCACTATTCTTGGTATAGCCTATCGTACTAAATGGTAATTGGTATTTTAAATGGCAATAATGATCTGGAAGCCTGTCGCTGCTGGTGCACTCACTTTACTTTGCATCAGCCTTTGCCATGCAGATACGGAACGCTCCGGTTTTTACACTATTGTCGGTCCTGATGGACAAATGATCGTTATAGACCGTAATGCTGCAAGTAAAAATGAGAATAAAGCAGACAATAATAAAGCTGAGTCACGCTCAAAATGGTCTTTGTTTGGTAAAAACAAGCGTGATAAAGTTGATGAGCAAAAAATTACTGAGCAGAGTACGCCAGTAATTACCTCTCATACCAACACTAAGTTATCAAAAGAACAGGCTAAATCCGTATCTTCTAATGCAGTCATTGTTCATGAGCAGCCTTATCTGGCTACTCCACAATCGGCCAGTGAAACAGTCACTCAGGCACAGGTATCGCCCGCTGTGGCGAGGAAGGCCAGTGAGCAAAAAAATGATGTAGATACACAGCAAACAGCCTCTAAAAAATCAGTAGAGGTACCGCAAGCACCTATTAAAGCATCAGAAGTAGTTACTCAGCCTATAACGGTGATTGACGGTGAACAGTATATTGATAGTGAATATCTTGAGCAGCGAGAATTTAATCTGGAAGGTAAAAAGAGATTTTATAATTTACCGGATGGGATAGGTGGCAATGAAGTGCTAGAACGCGAAAAAGGGGTTGATATGACCGTATTTCGCAAACAAAAAATTGAAAAACCACAAGTGGTTGACTTATCCAAAAACTATCAGCGCATTCCAAAAGAGCAAATTATTAGCCTGACTGGTACTACCTGCTTTACTGAAAAGCAGCTTAAAGATGCCAAGCTTTTTAAGCAGGATGAATATCTGGATTTCTGGCCTAGGCCTGGTTTTGAACCTAAGTTTGATTTTGTGGTTGCCAAGCTTGAACAGCCTATTCATGATATTCAGTTAACCTCCTATGCCAATAACATGAGCAGTCCAAAGTTTTATTGGCCTTTGCCAATATTTCTTGATGATAAAGGTTGTGTTATGGAAGGGGTGAATGCTTTTTATCAGGCAACAGTAGCACCAACTGTTACCATGCATCAGGCAATACAAGGATATTTGCATATACCACAAAATACCCGGTATATTTTGTTTACCCCTCTGGAAGCAGCAGCGGATATATCAGAAACACAACTAACGAACAAAGGACAGGTTCGTTTGACGCCAATTCGTTAGCCTTATTTATTTAATTGGACATACTGTAATGCGAAATCTTTATCAGGCTTCAAAATTTCCTTTTGCACTAACCAGCCTTTGTTTGATGTTGAGTGCTTGCGGTGGCGGAAGCAATTCTATTAATGAAGACCCTACCGCAGGGGGAAGTGGCGGTAATACCGTTGTTGAATGCGCAAGCTCTGATACTACCTGTGTTAACCTTGTATTTGATGATACCCCTGTAGTAAATTTGAATTATGAGTGTGGTAAGTACCGTAGCGTTACCAGCAATACCGGTGTAGCCCGTTGTCCGGTAGACTCGAATGTTACTTTTTATTTAAAAGCAGCTGAGGGTGCGCGTAAAATTGTTTTAGGGACAATTGCTGTTAAGCCAGTTCGCAATACCATTTCTTCCGAAGTACAGGATACTTCGCTGATTCGTATTACTACCAAGGATCTGGCTGAGAACATTACTGGTTCTAGCATTAGCAGTCTGGATGAAAGTGTAGCAGCAAAAACGGCAATTAATATGAGCCAGTTCTTGCAATCAATAGCCCGTAGTAATCGCGCAGATCCGACCAAGGCTTATACCAGCAATAATGAGTTTTATGTAGATACGGCTCCTGTGAACCGCGTTTATATCGATACACCAGTTAAAGCTGATATTGAAAAAATGACTGAAGATGTGACTGCAAAGGATTTTCAGGACACTACATTTATTAGTAAAACAAAGCCTTGGTTTGAGGCACAGAAAATTACACTGATTTCTACGGCTGAGGCCAAGCGTCGCCTGGAAAAAGTAATTTTGGCCAAGAATTCAGGCGTGTTTTTTGCTACTCCAACCTTGGATGCGGGTCTTTTTCAAAATACGGGTGTGGATTTAAAGCTTGGTGTATCAGGTAATAATGGTAGTAATACCAGTGCTACAGTTGCCATGTTTGCCCTGACAGATCGTTCTGGTGAACATACAGGCTATGGATTAGAGTGGATAGCACCGACTTCGACAGACCTGACCAGATATGCCATTTATTTACAGAATAAATACTCAAAAATGCGCTTGGCGGATAATGCTAACATCTTTAATCCCTATACCAATCGCTTCAATAATTTCATCTTTAATATTGGTCCTAAAGCCTATACCGATGATTCTGCAAAGGCTAATGAATATAAGGATAATACTTTCCGGTTTGTGAATGGCAAATTAATCCGTGATCTGGCGGTACTGGGTTCAGCTGATGTATACAAGCTTTATAGTATTGATGCCATTAAAGACAACAGTGAGCTAGGCACTTGGGAGCAAAAAAATACTATTGGCGGTACTAACTTTAGTGGTACAGCAACAGTATTTAAGCGTGGGGCTGTAAATACGTATCTGGATCCGGCGGTATGGCGCGTCAAAGAACTGGTTTCATCAGGTCAGACCTATCAATTCCCGTTATATGCTACGATGACCTTTAATTATCGGGATGAATACACAAAAGACTGTGCAACCTGTGCAAAATCGGCAACGCTGCCAGTTGCCATATTAGCTAATGGTGATATTACGACTGATGTAAGTCGTACGACAGATTTTGCTAATTCTCCAGCAGCATGCGGTGCTGAAATCACACAGAGTAATGGTGATATCTTTACACAAAAAACCATTGGAACAATTCGCGCGGCCTATCCAAGTACTGATGGCAATGACTTTTATATTAGCCCTAGTATTATTTTAGCCGGTGAACAGTTTGGTGCGCTGGATGGCAGTTTGGTGGGTATTGGCGAGCGCATTAAAATTAATCTGGCAGGTATTCGCAATGTGACTGCCGGTCAACGGGGTTCAATTAACGCAACCAGTGCTGAGCTGGGAGATAGTGATACTAATCCTGCAATCTGGGCCAATACCTACAATAGTTATACCCGTTTGCGCGTTGAGTATGCGGCAGCCAATGCAGAAGCTGAAACGAAAGATGATAAGCTGGAACCTGTCACTGATGCTGAAAAACGTGCTGCGAATCTAGACTATGGGACATTACAAGTTAATACGTCTCTAGGCTGCACCGTTCAAAAAAGACAATAGAACTATCTAAAAAAGGGGCAAATGCCCCTTTTTTTACGCCCATATTTCTACAATAAAATTTTTTAAAAGCTGTAAGACCTAACTGCTAATAGTTTCCAGATGAATTGTAAACTGGCCTTGCTGGCGATCATGGAAATAATGCTTCAGTGTTCGCGCTACGCTGGGAAATGCCAATTCATCCCATGGAATTTCATCTTCACGAAATAAGCCACATTCCAGGCTTTCACTGCCTGCGCCATACTGTCCATCCTGTAAGTTACCTTTAAACAGGACATAAATTTGCCCAATGCGCGGAATATTGTACATACAATACAACTGTTCAATATTAACGACACCTTCTGCCTCTTCCCAGGTTTCGCGGGCTGCTCCTTCTTCCATGGTTTCATGCAACTCCATAAAACCTGCTGGCAGTGTCCATAAGCCGTAGCGTGGTTCAATAGCCCGTCTGCACAGCAGTACTTTATCCTCATGGGTAACGAGAGCACCACAAATGACCTTTGGATTTTCATAATGAATATGACCACAGCTGGCACATACCAAACGTTCGCGCTGGTCACCTTCCGGGATAAGAATCTGGCCTTGCTGGCCGCACTTTAAGCAAAAAGACATGAATGGTAGCAGTAAAATTTTGATGAGTTGTTGAGCATAACTGAAAACTTTGCCCAAGGCATCTGGTTATCGTCAGTTTAACGCGGTAAGCTACAATGATGCAGCAAAATATGATAACTCCACAAATAACAACTGATTCGCTGATTGATCAGTTAAGACAGGGTCTAAGCTTTGCACCGTCGCCGCGCCGTGCAGATGCGGCCGTGCTGCTGGCAATTACCTGCGAAACACAGCCAAGAGTCCTGTTAACCCGTCGTGCATCCCATATGCGTCATCATGCTGGTGAGGTTTCCTTTCCAGGGGGACGACGGGAAGAGGGGGATACCAGTAATATTGTCGTGGCCTTGCGTGAGGCATTTGAAGAAACGGGTTTAAATCCTTTTCATGTAGAGTTACTGGGTGAGTTACCTAGTCAGCGCGCCAAAAGTGGCATGTGGGTTAAGCCGATTGTTGGACTTATTCCTCCAGATATTGCATTGGTTCCACAGCCTGATGAAATAGAACGTATTTTTTATGTTGAGCTGATGCATATTATCAAAGCTCAGCCATTGCCATATCCGGTACTGTTAAACCAGCAGCACTATTACATGCCAAGTTTCCAGTTGGATAATGAAATTATCTGGGGACTAACGGCACGTATTCTGGTGTCATTATTTAAGCGTGGCCTTAGACATTCTATAGAATGGCCTTTTTTAATGAACCAGCCCCATGACATTATTTAAATTTTTTTGCGTGATCAAACAGGAATTTTAATATGTTGTATTGTCTGGATGATAATTGTCCCACTAGTCTGATAAGTCCCTGGGATGGCTGGGCAGCGGACAATTCAACTGTTATTGGACAAGTACAGCTCGGCCAGCAGGTTAGTATCTGGTTTGGTGCAGTAATCCGGGCTGATAATAGCCCGATTATTATAGGTAATTTTAGTAATGTGCAGGAAAATGCAGTACTGCATACCGACGCAGGGATTGCATTGAATATTGGTGAGTATGTGACGATTGGGCATCAGGCGATGTTGCATGGCTGTACCATTGGTGACAATACACTCATTGGCATTAATGCTGTAGTGCTCAACAATGCTGTGATTGGCAGGAACTGTATCATTGGTGCCAATGCCCTCATTCCTGAAGGCAAAGTCATTCCGGATAACTCTATTGTGATGGGTTCACCCGGTAAAGTGGTTAAAGAAGCTGGTGAAATGGTCGCGCAAATGAACCGCATGAGTGCATTACATTATGCCAGCCATTATCAGAAATTTAAAAATGGCTTGCGTCCCCACCAGCTATAACATTCAGGCTGTGGCTATACTGGGAAAGTGCTGAACAACTGATGAATGTGGTTTTATGCTTTTAATCGTAGAGCAGTTTTTGATGATCTCTGTGCTGTGTATGACGTATTGAGGTGGATATGGGTAGTCAGGTAAAGGCAGTGGCAAAACGCAAGCTTATTGCTGCGCTGGTCAGTGATATGGCGCAAACCATCCGTGATCATCACTCCCTGCAACAGGTGATGGAGCTTCTGGAAAAACAGGTAGAGCTGGCCCAGATGCAGCCGTTTACCAATTTAAGCCGGGCGCAGGCCAAGGAATTGCTGGAACAGTTGCAATCCAAGGTCATGCCGCAGTTATGCACCAGTTTATGTGCACAAAGCCCATGGTTTGGCACAACAGAAAAGCGCCTGACTGGTTTGGGTTCAGCATCCCTGTATATGCCGGTAACTGCAAGTAGTCTGGCCCAAAAGCATCAGCCGTTTACCGTACAGCAGCAATTGCAGCGGGTAAGCCAGCAAACTGAACTATTAAGGGAACAGTTACAGCGCAAGATAGACCGTTTAACCGGGGTGCGCGCCAAGACTGATGAATGGGAGACAGTCTTTCCGGAAGACGAGTAAGCCTGTTCCCTATAAAAATCTTTTAAGTAAAAATCAGCAACACGCACCAGATGATGGCAGCAACCAGCAGGGTTTTGGCTATGAGCCGAATAAGTTCACTGGTGGCATTGCTGGAACCATGATCATCAAGGGCAAAAATCTGTGCATATAATTCACCAGCGCGTGGCCCAAAACAAAAGCCAACCAGTGCGCCCAGACCAGCAAATACATAAGCCAGAAACCAGATAAACTGGCCATCACCATCCGGCTGGGTGAATGTACGGATGAGTGATGTAATAAAGTCAAATAGACCGCCTAGTAACAGTCCGATTATTCCCGAAAAAAAGGCAAACTGAAGCCGGTTTACCCAGCCTTTGGCAGGTACTTTTTCTGGTTTTCTGGATAATCTAACCCGCTGACGTTCACGAAGGGCTTGAAACGCCCGGGTACGTGATAATGAACGCATGTTTTCACCTTTAATCTGTTTTTGTCGTGGTATCTCACTAATTTACTGTAGTTTGACCAGCAATAAGGTGAATTGCTGTAAACATGATTTGTGATTTTTTTGCAGCAATTGAATATATGCCTATAAAATTTCTAAGCAAAAAATGCCTAACAGTTTTGCTAACGGCTTTTGCTGGTATTTTTTGCTAAGATAGCCCGCTTTAATAAAGCGCTTGTGGGTGTTAACCCAAACATGAGCCGAAATTGGTGGTCAGTATGGTCGGGCATAGGGGTAATGGATGCTTTTAGCACTGGAAACAGCAAATGAGTGGTGTTCTGTAGCGTTATTTGATGGCAAGGCCGTTGTGGCCCAGCGTCAGGATGACCGTAGCCGTGAACAAACCCGCCTGATTTTACCCATGATTGATGCAGTGCTGGGCGAACAGGGCCTTGGTGTAAGCGCACTGCAAGCCATTGCTTTTAGCCGTGGGCCGGGTTCATTTAGCGGGGTAAGGATAAATGCTGCGGTGGCGCAAGCACTGGCATGGGCACATGATTTGCCTGTCGTACCGGTATCTACCTTGCAGGCACTGGCACAAGCTGCGTATCGACAGTACCAGTTGACGCAGGTGGTGGCCGTACTGGATGCACGCATGAATGAGGTGTATGCCGCTGCTTATCAACTGGATACACAGGGCCTGATGCAGCCGCTTGAAGAAAATCTGAAAGATGAATCAGGCCATGAGCAACTGGTTGCTTATGATCAGGTTAGGCTACCCGATGAAGCACAACGCTATGCATTGGTAGGCAACGGAAGCCATCTGGTGACACAAGCCAGGGAACTGGCTGTCTATACTGATGTACATGCCAGCAGTGAGGATATTGCCCGTCTGGGCTATGCGGCTTTTAAGGCGGGTAAGGCAGTCAGTGCAGATCAGGCGCTGCCAGTTTACCTGCGTGACAATGCCTGGAAAAAGATTGCTGAACAGCGTGCACAAATGACTGGCCAGCAATAACGCGTTGGCAGTTCCGGGTCATACAGTTATTTTTCATCTAAAACATCAAGCGGAGAATTTATGGATATTTGGTTGCTGATTCAGGCGGCAATTATGGGGCTGGTTGAGGGAATTACTGAATTTTTGCCCATTTCCAGTACCGGCCATTTAATTCTAACCGCGCAGTTGCTGGATTTCTGGACGCTGGAAAAGCGTGAATTATTTGCGGTTGCCGTACAAATTGGGGCAATTGCAGCGGTCATTTACGAATACTGGGGCAAGCTGTGGGGTGCACTACTGGGTGCCTTAACGGGCAAGCCGGAAGGCCAGCGCCTAAGCATCAACCTGATTGTGGCCTCCATTCCCATTGTCATCATTGGGCTAAGTCTGGGTGACCAGATTAAAGCTTACCTGTTTAATGCCGTAACTGTTGCAATTGCATTGATTATCGGTGGAATTATTATTTTATGGGCAGAAAAGCGACCTCATCAAATTGAAGCACAGGAAGTTGAAAATATTAGTTTTAAGCAGGCTATTTTAATTGGTTTTATTCAATGTCTGGCCTTAATTCCGGGGACATCGCGTTCGGGTTCCACCATTATTGGCGGCTTGCTAATGGGCGTATCACGCAAGGCCGCTGCCGAGTTTTCATTTTTTCTGGGTATTCCGGTGCTTATGGGTGCTGGCCTGCTAGACATGTACAAGTCGCGGCATGAACTGCACAGCAATGACATGCTGGTACTGGGCGTTGGTATGCTGGTGGCTTTTGTATCGGCCCTTATTGTGATTCGCGCGCTGATCCGCTATGTGTCCAAGCATGATTTTAGTATTTTTGCCTATTACCGCATTATCTTTGGGGTCGTGATTCTGCTGACAGCATGGACAGGCTGGATTCAGTGGTAATGCACCTGACGTTATGGGCCACGCATGAGAAACAGCAACATGCGCTGGCCTGTCAACAGCAGTTAAAACAACTGGGCGTTATTACAGCGCTTCAAATGATTGAAAAAATAAATCCCAAGCATTTGCGGCAACACCCTGAACTGGCGCTGGTGCTGGATGAAAACGGACTAAATCTGGCTGCCAGCGGTATGAAAATGCAGCCGGACTGGATTGGCCAGATTGCGCGCTTAAAACGGGCCTCGCATAAAAATGAACTGATTGCCCGTGCCTGCCAGACCGAACAGCAGCCGGTGTTAATTGATGCCACCGCTGGACTGGGACATGATGGCTTGTTGCTGGCCTGGCTTGGTGCCCGAGTAACCCTGATTGAGCGGCATCCTGTGCTGTTTGCGCTTCTACAGGATGCATACCAATGTGCCATGCAACATTCAGAGCTGACAGAAACCATGCAACGTGTACAGCTGGTGCATGACGAAGCCAGTAATTATTTAACCCAATTGCAGCAACACAACAGTATTGTAGATGTGGTTTACCTTGACCCCATGTTTCCCAAGGGGGGCCATAAAGACCAGAAAAAGCAGGCGCTAGTGAAAAAGGAAATGCAGATTCTGCATCAGCTATTGCCTGAGCACGGTACAATGGATTTGGGAGAATATCTGCTGCCTTTAGCCCAGCAACTGGCTGGCAGGGTAATTGTAAAGCGCCCACGGCATGCACCGACTTTAAGCTCAGCTGTTCCCCAGCATCAGTGGATAGGGGATGCCTGCCGCTTTGATGGTTATTTTCAGCCCGGACTACAATAAAGCAAAGTGACGATAGCCATGGCCTTGAGGTCAACAGTGCTGCTTTGCAGCAGGTAACCAGCCATACTACACAAGAGGCTGTGGCGCTTTAATATCAAGTGTTGCTATACCAGTTTATTAAATGTCAGTAATTTAAAACGGAAACTTCAATGGATACGCCCATCTGGCACAAATTCAATGCAGCAGCAGACCAGTATGATCAGGTCAGCGTGCTCCAGCAGCAATCTGCCCGGCATTTGCTGGATTGGATGGGCGCTGTGTTAGCAGATAGCGTATGGCTGGATGCGGGTTGTGGCACAGGTGTACTGGCCAAGACACTTGCTGCACAGGGTGCACGGGTGTGGGCTATTGATCTGGCACCCAACATGTTAAAGGCACTGGAAGATGATGACCGTATCCAGACTATTCTGGCTGACATCAGCCAGTTACCGCTGGCCGATGAAATGCTGGATGGTGCTGTCAGTAATTTTGCCTTGCACTGGCTGGGTTCAGCCATCGTACCCGAAATTCTGCGTGTGATTCAGCCGGGAGGAGAGGCATGGCTGGCAGTACCAGTGGCAGGTTCCTTATCTGAAGTGGCTATACGCTATCCCGGTTTTCCGCTATTTCAGTTTGAGCCAGCACAGGCTTGGCTGGAACAGGCCAGTACTTGTGTTATAAAACATGAAACACGGCGCTTTAGTCAGGAGTTTGCCAGCCTCAAAGCATTAATGGCAGCTATCCGGCAAATGGGCGGCGACCAGACAGGCCAGCCTAAACCAACACAGAGCCTGTCAGGTCAGGATTTGTCGCGCTGGAAACAGTGGCTACAGGATCAGTCTCCTATTGCCTTATCATTTGAGGTATTGTTTTTGCATCTTAAAAAGCCGGCATCTGAACATGCACTGGCTTTTCTGTACACGCATTAACAAATTTCGCAGTATTGCGTTGCTGCGGACAAAGAGTTGAATCAAGTTGTACTCTCACTATTCGTTGTTAAATTTTTCAGGCCAGTTTTCATGAGTATAGCCACCGCACGCCAAGCCTATTTTGTGACAGGCACTGATACTGATGTGGGGAAGACCTTTGTCAGCAGCCTGTTGCTGGCACGTGCCCGTACGCAGGGTCTTGACTGCTTTGCCATCAAGCCGATTTCGGCCGGGTGTAGTAGGGATGAAGCGGGTGGTTTAATCAGTGAAGATGCCCGGTGCTTACAGCAATATGCCAGTGTCAATCTGATTGAGGAATTGGTAGCGCCGATCAAGTTACCAGCGGCCACCTCACCACATATTGCCGCCGCACAGGTCGGTGAGCGTTTACAGGCGAGCCGGGTGGTAGGGCATATCCGTGCTGGAATGTCGACGCGGGCCAGCCGGATTCTGGTTGAGGGCGCAGGAGGCTGGCGTGTGCCTATTAACGTGCAGGAATGTATTTCCGATGTGGCCAAACAATTGCACTTGCCGGTTATTCTGGTGGTGGGCATCCGGCTAGGCTGCCTGAATCATGCGCTACTGACGGCTGAGCTGATTATGCGTGACGGTTTGCCGCTGGCAGGCTGGGTGGCCAATTGCCTGCATGCTGATGAACCTTTTGTGGCAGAGCAAATCGAAACGCTGGAGAAAAAACTCAGTGCGCCGTGTCTTGGCGTGATTCCCCATCAGGCGGACAGTAATGTGACTGCTCTGATTGATTGCATCCGCTGGCCCAGCGAGCTTGTTCATTCTCTCCCTGCAACAAAAAGCTGAATTTTGACCCAGCCATTTGGCTTATTTTTGTAATCTATGTTGTTAATAGACAAGAAAAATACAGTTCAAAAAGCTTTTCTTGTTAGGATATCTCCATGCAATTTAGGCGTAACTTAGACTTAATTTGGGTGTGATGTGAGCGAATCACTAGATGATTGAACTAAAGCCTTCCCGTAATTTTCTTAGTGATTTGCGTGATAACCAGATTGCCGCCTTATGGATGCTGATTGGCTCAAGGCGGTGCTTTGACCGCGTCACCCCCAATGGCTGGCAGTTCCTGTTCTGGGCAGTACTGGCTTGTCTGGCCAATACCCTGTTTAGCTGGCTGACCGCAGGCGGGGCTGGTCATTTTAATTTGCAGGGGCTGGTGAGCTACCTGTTATGGCCGTTTATTGCCTTAATTGCCGGTATTTTTCTGGCGCAGCGTAGCGGTCTTGGCCGCCTGATGCTGGTGCCTGCCATGCTGTGGCTAATTGCTGATGTCAACGTTGCCCTGTTACAAAGCTTTGTACAGTTTCTGGGCCAGATTGACCGTTTGCCTGACCTGAGCTATGAATACCTTCCGACGATTTTTCTGGGACTGTTTGTCTGGCAAACCGTTGCCGTATTCTGGGTATTTGCCCGCGCACTGCACTGGCCATGGTGGGAACAGGGCCTGATTCTGGTGGGTATCATTATTACCCTGACCATCTGGCAGTCCTCAGTCAGCAGCCAGCCCATCTGGAAAGTGGAAGAAAGCCGCATAACCCTGCCGGAAGCCGCCATTTATGCCCAGCCGCGCCTGCTGGATGATGTGCTGTCACAAATGCAAACCAGTGTAGCTGGTCAGAGTAACTGGTATTTTATGGGGATTGCCGGGGCAGCCTATCAGGACGTATTCAAGTCGGAAGTTGACCGGATTCAGCGCCAGTTTGATACCCGCTTTGGCACCTATGGCCGCTCGATTGGTCTGGTGAATAACAAGGCAACGTTTATCAGTCAGCCCATTGCCACCAAAACCAGCATTGAGCGTAGTCTGGCCCGGATTGGCCAGCAAATGAACCCTGACAGTGATGTGCTGTTTTTATACATGACCTCGCATGGCCTGCCCAATGTATTTGAACTGGCCAACGAACCTATTGACATGCAATCCATTGACCCACAATGGCTACGTGAAACACTGGATCGTTCCGGCATTCGCTGGCGCGTGATTGTCATTTCATCCTGCTATTCCGGCAGCTTTATTCCGGCATTGCAATCACCGGATACATTAATTATTACTGCATCCTCGGCTGACCGTACCTCATTTGGCTGTACTAATGAAGCGGATTACACCTATTTTGGCCGTGCCTTTTTTGATGAAGCATTACGGGCACAGCATAGCTTTAAAAGTGCTTTTGACATGGCCAATGGCCGTATCAAGCAGTGGGAAAAAGCACAGGGTTTTCCGCACTCCCAGCCGCAATTCAAGTTAGGACAAAATATGGCCCTGATGCTGCCACAGTTTGAAAGCCGCCTGTTTCCACCCGATATGCTGGCTACGCCGACAGTGCAACCTATTTTGGCTGCACGGGCAACGCCCTGAATTGAATCAGACCATTTAAACAGTCTGGTTGCTACCTAACCAACTTTCATGACCTTGAGGATATAAGGAGCTATAAATGAAAACACGTGCTGCCATTGCATGGGAAGCGGCCAAGCCATTAAGCATTCATGAGGTTGAGCTTGCGCCACCACGCGCAGGCGAGGTGCTGGTTGAAATCAAGGCCACAGGTATTTGCCATACCGATTATTACACCTTGTCCGGTGCAGATCCTGAGGGCCGTTTTCCGGCGATTCTGGGCCATGAAGGCGCAGGTGTAGTGCTGGAAGTGGGTGAGGGCGTTAAAAGCCTCAAACCCGGCGACCATGTGATTCCACTGTATACGCCGGAATGCCGCCAGTGCAAATTTTGCCTGTCGCAAAAAACTAATTTGTGCCAAGCCATTCGTACCACACAAGGACAGGGATTAATGCCGGATGGTACGAGCCGCTTTAGTCTGGACGGGCAGGAAATTTTGCATTACATGGGTACGTCCACCTTCGCCAATCATATTGTAGTGCCGGAAATTGCACTGGCCAAAATTCGTGAAGATGCGCCCTTTGACAAGGTGTGCTATATCGGTTGTGGCGTAACCACTGGCGTAGGTGCCGTGCTGTTTACTGCCAAGGTGGAAGCTGGTGCGAACGTGGTGGTGTTTGGGCTGGGCGGTATTGGTCTGAATGTGATTCAGGGCGCTAAAATGGTAGGCGCTAATAAAATTATTGGCGTGGATTTAAATCCTGAGCGGGAAGCCATGGCACGCAAATTTGGCATGACGCATTTTATTAACCCATCCAAGGTTGAAAACGTGGTAGATGCTATTATCCAGCTCACCGATGGTGGCGCCGATTATTCGTTTGAATGTATTGGTAACGTGGATGTGATGCGTCAATCGCTAGAGTGCTGTCATAAAGGCTGGGGACGTAGCATTATTATTGGTGTTGCGCCTGCTGGTGCCGAGATCAGTACACGTCCATTTCAGCTCGTGACTGGCCGTAAGTGGGAAGGTTCTGCGTTTGGTGGCGCGCGTGGCCGTACCGACGTGCCCAAGATTGTCGACTGGTATATGGAAGGCAAGCTGAATATTGACGACCTGATTACCCATCATTTAAAGCTGGATGAAATCAATAAAGGTTTTGACTTGATGAAAAGTGGTGAGTCGATTCGGAGTGTGGTGGTGTATTGACAAAATAGAGATTATTTCTAATATTTCAGTGAATAACGCTATATAGATACAGCACAAGCTTAGCTTTTTATAAGATGCATGTGCTGATATCTTATAAAAATTGAGTTAATTCATTAAGTAAAGTAAACAGTTTATCAGTTTTCAAGGAAGAGTCTTAAGAGGTGGCGTATTAGAAATTACTTGATGGCCATATAACTAACCACTATAGCCATAATACCAATTGCACAAGTGATCCAAAATTGCCAATGTTTTGCAAACTTCTGCCATTTGTCATGTAATAAGCGTTTTCGATGAGCTTTTTGACACGCTTTATTTGGGTCTTGGAGCCAACCTTCACGAATTGCCTTTACTTCTTCAGCTTCTGATTGGACAATTCTTGTATCTACAAGCTCACCCCACACTTCAGATGGCCCCTTTCCTGGGCGGTATAACATGCGAGGATAGTTGTTCATAATATCTAACTACTTTTAAATGTGATGGCTGATAACTACAATAATTTTTTATTTAAAGCAATTAAGTGCTTTTTATCTAAATAGGACGCGAATCATCCACAATCCACTCGCTCCATGACCCAGCATACAACAAGGGTTCTGGTAAACCCGCATACACCATTGCCAGAATATTATGGCAAGCGGTAATCCCGGAACCACAATAGCAAACGATTTCATGATTTAAAGCAGAATCTAAAAGTTCCTTAAACTGGGCTTTTAAATCTTCTTTACTGCGCCAAACACCATTTGCCATGTTCTCATTGAAGGGCAGATTGATTGCGCCCGGAATATGCCCTGCTTTACGGTCAATTGGTTCTTCCAGCCCTTTAAATCTGGCGGGAAGGCGCGCATCAATCAATACCCGATTCGGTTGATTCAAATGCGCCAGCACATTATCACTATCTACACTATGCGGGCTCCACTCCCCTTTAAACTCAGATGGATTAATTTCTAGTTGCGTATTTTCAACGGTACCGCCACTGGCCACCCATGCAGCATAACCACCATCCAGTACCGCGACATTTACATGTCCCATAGCGCGCAATAGCCACCATAAACGCGCTGCAAACATGCCGTTATCCTGATCATAGGCAACCACTTGGGTCGTAGCGCCAATACCCAGTTTGCTAAATAGAGCCACTAATGATTCAGGCGTTGGCAAGGGATGGCGTCCGGTTTTACCCGTAATCACTGGCGCTGACAGATCATGGTCAATATGGGCAAAGCGTGCTTGAGGTAAATGTCCTAAATCATATTGATGTTTGCCCCACGCTGGCTTGCCAAGCTGATGGCGGCAGTCTACAAAGATTACATTACTGCCAAGACGTTTGGCTTCTTCAACGGAAATTAAGGTTTGATACATCGGGTGAGCCTTATTATGCAAATATTATTATTGAGCATTAGTAATTAAAGTGATTTATTCAAGCACGGTCAAGCGGCTTAACAGGCCAGTATCGTTTTGCCCAAACAGGAAAAACAGCACTGTAAAACCGGTGACAAATAACAACCAGGTTGTAACGACGGCCAGCATAATAAACTGCGATCTGGTTGCGCCGTA
>NZ_MLCN01000040.1 GCF_001982605.1 Alkanindiges hydrocarboniclasticus
CCGTGAAGGGCTGGTCTTCTTCATCGCGGTGTGTTTTTACCCCATTCTCATCTGCAACACCAATATTGGTTTCGGTAATCTGCGGGTTATCATAGAGCAGGTAATCCAGAAACACAGGATCAAACTCGCTGAACTGGAGTGTAAGAAAGCCAACAGGCTCAACGGTTTCTTGCGAAGTACTCATGGTCAACTCAATTCATTTAGATAAATATATTATACAGCCTTTTTATTTTATTTATTAATATATTTATACTTTAATTAGTTAATATAATATTCAATTAATTTATATTTAATGATATAAATAATTTTTGTCTTGTTGAGATAGCTTATGAAAAAATTACTGGGTGTCATCGTATTAGGGTCAATGACCACATTTTGCTTTGCAGAAGCCAATGCTACAAATCCAGCAGACTCCGCAAATGACATAACATTTTCCGATTGTCATGGGAATATATTCACGTTAGCTGAAGGACGACATCCTAAGGATGAAGCAGAGTTCAAATGCCAAGTGAACGGAATTCTTGAAACTAAGGTAGCCTTGCCTGATGGCAGTCAAAAAGCAGTGGTAGATTTAACAGTGGCCGAACGGCATGCGGTAGAAAGCAGTGAATACGCCTCACTTAATGAAGACTACAAGCAGCTGTTTGCGCTAGGTTTTAGCAACACGATCACTAAGCGTTTTGATTCTGGGAATTAATAGAGCTTCGCTCACTTGATCATTTTGAAAATATGGCATTTCAGGGAGATCAGCAAACCTATGATAAAGTTTTTTTTGCGCTAGGCCTTAGGAATCATCTGTCGCATTCTTCTGCCAATTAAAATTCTTTATGATAATGGCCTGTATTGGCAGGCCATATTTGAATCTTGATAGGTCATAATCACTACCTTTAAACCGCCTAGATTTACCTAATCCTAGTATGGGCTAAGTTGCCGACACAAGCCTAAAACACGAGCCACTGTGCTTCAGCACTGTGCTAATAAAGCATCAAGCGAAGCTCGGCACTAGGTAATTATCTGTAAGTGGTTATCAGGTTGAACAATTTTAGTGTATTATCGGAATGTTTGTAGCGTTTAGCAGCCTGCCATATCGATGGTTAATCGCAATCTTTTCTTAGCTGTATCCATGATGCTAAGCGCTGTGATCACGTAGGTGATTAATTGCTAAAGCTGTGGTTAAACGCTACAAACCAAAAAAGAGGTGTTATCTAACACCTCTTTTTTTTGGTTTGTAGTCCTAGCTGGCTTTACGTTTTTGCCAGTGCTCCACCATCACCTGCATCCAGTTATCCATCCTCTCAATGATGTCCTGTCGCTCATCATGTAATGGATAAGGTGAAATGCTGGTTCCCCATTGCCCAGCATCAGCTTCTGATTCATCAATACCGTAAACCAGAAAATCATTAACCTGATTGCCTTGCTTTAGCTTTTCAATAACCCATGTTTCAAAAACTCTGGCAAATAATTCGGTTGGTGTATTCCAGTAGGGTTTACCTTTAAGGGCATCGAGCTCAGCAGCAGATTTTGCAAATTGACTATACTGTGCAATACGGCCAGCCTGTGCTTTGCCGTGGATTAAGCATTGCATCAAGCCATGGTATGCCGGCATCATGTCCCGATCCAAAAAACCGGCCTGCATAATTTCAGTGTCATTCCAGTTGCTCACCCTGATTTTATACCCACCGTGGACATGTAGATAAAACTCTGAGAGAAATAACATTGGCACCTTGTTACGGCTGGCAAGGAATGCATCCAGAGCATGGCCAAATTCATGTGCTAGGGCACCGACGCCTTGTGACTTGCTCAGGTGCATTAACCAGCGTGCCCGTTCAAAATGCGCAGCATGGGTCTTACTGCCACGGCTACCAAAGGCTATTCCCAGCCTGCCCCCCAGTGAAGCAAAGGAAGGGGGCAGGCCACAAAGTTCGGTTAAGTCCATCAGGGCATCATAGGTTGCATCCAGAAACCCCTGACGTTCGGCCTGCGTAACCCAGTTCCCAAATTCAACTCCCCGAAACCGAAATACTTCCATGAAGTGATTAGGGTCAATACTGACGCCTTTACGCCAGTCACGGCCTTTACGCACAGCTGCCTGATCCGATACTGGCCGCACAGGCTGTTTAATCCGTGTTGTATCTTCACCGGATAACGAGCGCTGGGCAAGCTGCTGTTCATATTCCCTCTTGGCCAGTGCCATTGCTTCAGCCCTGTGCCCAAAACCCTGCGGACTAATTAATACGGCCTTTGACTTATCACCACGTACTGCATACCACATCTTGACGGGCTTACCCGTGATTTTGGTATATAAGGTGCCATAACAATCAGTATCCAGTACCTTAGGATGCTGAGGCCACCCAAGTTCTGGCAGGCATTCATACCTGATCCGGTGAACATTGCTTAAGCTAAACGGGTAGTTGATCTTCCGGCCGGAACGCTTGCCAGTTCCATACATTTCAACAGGTTCACCCTGATTGCCTGTCAGCTTCCTGAAATAATCCTTATAGGCAGCAGTTAAATCGTCAAGACTGAGATATCGTTGCTGCTCATACGCTTCGCGTATAAACCGGATACCAGCCTTATAAGCGTCCTGCCACGCCGCAATGCCGACACCCAAAAAAATAACGTCATGCGGTTTTACCGCCAGATTGTCATAAATCGTCATATATAAAATAGCGCTGGCAGGGCTGGCACGGCCTTCCAGTGCATCCTGACGAAAATCAGGCCTTGGCCAGAGTGACTTTTTAGTAATGGCACTGGGGTTTACCCGTGCAACCGGTTTAACTATTTTTTTAATGGCCTCGTCCTTACGGGCTCCGCCAAACTTCTCACCCAAATCCTGAATGGATTTTTTGGATTCCTGCTGAGTCATATCAAATTTCCGCGTTCAGCTGGCCAGTTTTTGCAGGATCATACTGCTGGTAAAATGGGTTAACTTGCCGTGAGCTGAGCGTAGCGTTCCCTGAATACTGACCAATTGGCTGACTGGATCAGTACCAATCCGGATATTCTCAACAGTACCCTTCACACTGGCGTTGGCATTAAAAAACACTTCAAGGTGCTGGCCAATGCCAATAGCCTCATCCCCAATGGGCTTAACCTGTACTTCAGCTTCTTTTAACTTGTCCCATTCAGGCTGGAACCGGCACAACATGAACTGATCCAGCAACATATTGTATTCTGCCGCGGTCAAACGATTGATCCAGACAGGGCGTGGCTGGTGGTTTTGCAGTACCTGCTGTGCAGTAGTAAGCAGCTTGGCTTTACTTGGCCTGCGCGGCCATGGATCACCAAGGCTTACCCAGTATTTTAGATCAGGATGCTGCACACTGTAATAATATAAAACTCGGTCTGACTGTTGTCGGGTTTCTGCAAAATCCAAATGCTGATAGGTAAAACTCTGCTTTGTCATAATAAACCTGTTCTTATTTAATAAAGACTATTATAATACTTTTTTAATTAAATTGGCAATATATAAAATATAAAGGTTAAATAAACAAAAAAGCCGGTATAAATACCAGCTTTTGCAGGAATTTATCCGACCACTATTGGGACTGGGTGATTTCCTCAGGTTTAGTGATTTCACCCACTAGACCGGCTAGCCGTTCAAAATCTCCGTTTTTCTGGTGCTGCTTGGTGAAGGTATTCCAGAAGGTTAGGATTCCATGCGCCTGATCGCGCCAGCCTAATTCCATATCAGTTCTTATTTCACTCTCAACAGCCTGTGTAAGCGCATCATAGCTGTAAATAAACCGTGACAGGGAAGCGTTGCGTTGATTCTCTTCCAATGTATAGGCTTCGGCTTGGGCTAAATCAGTAAAGGCCTTCACTGGATTAAATATGGCTTTACCCCCTTCCTCCAAGAGTACTGGGGGATGGGTCTGCGAGTACACCGGCAGGGTTTTATCGTAATAGCCCACCTCAATAGCCTGCGTTGCTGTATCAACATTCACATGCAGCATGAAAACAGGCAACTTACCAGCCAGTTTAGTCTGGCAGTATTCATACATTTCACAGGCCAGCTGGATTTGTGTATTTTTATATTTTCCGGATTTTTCATCACGATAGAAAAAATTTTCCAGATACGTTTGATCTTCAGGATTTGGCATAAACAAATCCAGATACGTTTGTTCAAATGGGGTAGGGCTATAGCTCATAATCATGCCTATTTCTCAAGGTTTTCAGTTTGACGCAGCGCATTGGCAAATTCATCCACCCGACGAATATGCATGCGCCAGTTAGACATGAGTTGCTTAATTTCCGGATTATTCTCTACAGCATCTTCGCCCACACTGGCCATTTGATCCTGCATATTGCTGACCGCCCGACTGACCACAAATTCCAGTGACTCGGCCAGTGCAGCACGATCACTTGCCCATGATGCACGGTTGGCCTGATCCATTTCAAAGGCAATCTGTACTTTCTGGTTCATGTATCGGCCAGTTTGCAGGTTGCGCGCAAACAAGGTTGCATTATCAACCTGCTCATCCGCATTTGGCCTGAATACAGCTATATATTGCTGCTCAAACGGGGTTAGGGAGTGAGTCATACACCGGCCTCCGCACGCAACAAGTCGTCGATGGTATCACCTTCCTCATTTTGCCATTCGTGCCATTCGCCGTCTTCAAACTCTTCCAGACCACCTGCATTGGAATAGTCCGGCTTAATCCGATTTTCAAACTGAAAAATATCATACTTTGCCAAGGTATCCATGATGAGCCTGCCTTCTTCAACCGTGTTAACGGCCACGTAGAATGGTTCATCCATGGGAAACTGTGGAATCCACCATACTCTTAACGGGTTTTTAAAGTTACCAGCTTGGTTATTAATGGCTGTATTGTTATCAGGCTTGCTGCCGGTCATATCACTATCCTCATGAATGATGGGCTGGAGTGTAACATTGTAGTTATCAAGGTCACACTTGGTAATTTTATACTGACCCAGAAAATGTGCACGATCAAGGGGAGTCGAACCAATAATGCTTTTCCAGTGCTTGGACACCCCATCAATATCCAGCAGGATAGTCATTTCATCCTTGATGACCAGCTGCACATGATCATGCTCAAGATAAATGTTTTCATTGCCAAATGCAGTAACGGTAACCACCAGACCCTCTACCATTTCCTGAATATAGGGATGATAGGAGATATATTGATCCAGATGCACAAAGGAAGTTCCCTTTCGTTTCACCAGTTCCAGAAAATGATGATTACTTAACTTAAAGTAACCCTCTTTTTGCTCAATCAGCTCAAGCCGGTGCAACGCTAATGGCACAAATTCGGTACTGATCCGGTTGGCATACCAAGCATCCCCTTCCTCCCGCTCAAGGGTAAAGGAGGGTGCCACCTGATAGATCATCGCAAACTGGTTATTAATAGCATGCAAATAAGCATCCTTGCAGCTTTGATCCGGATAGGTAACACGAATCTTCGAGCCATGGAATAGGGTTGGGCAACCTTTGCTACCCTCAATCAGATGCTGTACAGGTAACGGCTGGTGTTTCATAATTATGGCCTGACTATTAAACATAGTCTATTATACTACTAATTTAATTATTTTGGCAATATATAATTACACAGTCATTCCATGTTTACAGGCTAACCTGCAAAATCAGTCTGGCCAGATAACCCAGCTTAATGCAGAATTAACCCGCTGAGTTACGTGGCAGGCTGTCAGTAATCAGGTAAGTAAGGGTAGATGTACTGTCTACCATCCATCCCCTTTTAACATGAGGTTTAATAGTGTGTCTAACACGGTAATTCACAGCAACCGAACTGGTAGAGGCTAGCAGGACTGTTGTATGACAAACTGGGCAAACTCATACATGGTTTTACCCCAGTTCCAGTCGATACCACTGGATTTATGGATCACCAGATATTCATGCTTTACAGCTGCTTTTTGTGGCCGTTTTTGCAAGGCTTCATGTACAGGGCTGGATTTATCGCCCTGAGCCATATTCAGCTCATTTACTGTGTGTACCATATCTTGATATATCTGCTCGGGAGACATGTCCCACAATTTATAGTTAAGCGTCCGTGTAGGACGATTAATACTTTCAATATCCACCCTAATGACTTGATCCTCATTTTCAGCTTTGATGTTAAAAAATAGGTGCACTGAAGACCTTAATGCTTCGGTGTGCATATAACTGCGATCCGCCTTAATGAATGGCCTGTACCAAAGACCATTAGCATCAGAACTAAAGAGTTTAAAAACAGCCTCCATGGCGTTCTTTAAAGTTTGCAGTGCCTGATCCTTATCTACGTCTGGGCTGGCCAGTTGCGCCATAGCCATGCCAGCTGGTTGCTTCTGGCTGCAATCCCTGTCCTTGGGGATTTCATTGATCCGTACACCCAGCTCCTGATAAAGACTTAACTGAACGACTGCCTCAGCCAGCGTGTAGTAGCGTATTTCACCATTAAATAGGTTAGGTATACCGAGCTTGACAATCGTATTGAGCCTTTGCTCCGTCCTGAGCATATTTAGCTTGGGGCGCGTCGCAATAAATTGTTGTTTAAGCTGTTGTGCCTTAACTGATAACGCATTTTTTGTAATGATGGTCATGGTGGATAAACCCTGTTTAATATGGCCTATTATACTACTATTTTAATTTATTTGGCAATATATAACTAAAGCCTGTTTTCGATTTTGCCTCATCCCTCATGACCTGTAGTATCCGCTGGTACAGGCTATGGGCTATGGTGCGCCCGTAATGGCAAATTAAAATTACCCTATAAGCCATATTGCAGGCTGGCTAACGACTCAAGGTAAGTGCGTCAGCACTTAACCGCATCGCGTTAAGCGATCATGCTGCCACTTCCCATCCGGCCTTTGAACGCGCTGGAGGGAAAATGCCAAATTCTAGGCATAGCATGTAAAATAATACTCTTTATATTTCTGCTGGCCAGCGTCACCGGCTTGGAACTCCACTGGACGAAGGCCATGCTGTTCAAGTGAAGTCACCCGCACCGAAAATTCGGGTTCATCAATAAAATTGTCCTTGATCGGGGATGAATATCCCGACATGGATTCAATATAACGGGTATCCTTGGCCAATTCTCGGAGAAGCAGGGTAACCCGTCCTTTCTTACCGGTTACCTGATAAAAATTGACATTGGTCTGGTCATAGCCCCATGACTTATAAAATATATCACCCAGCTGATAAGCTGCGTTGGGTGCCGCTGCGTCTGGAACTTGATGTGTCGCTACTGGAACAGTATTGCTAATCATGCGGAAATACTCACTGGTAAAATTTCTGGCAAAGCATTATCGGAATTCTGGTAGCGGGCAATAATGCGCTCTACCTGTACAGGACTTTGCTGGTACTGTGCGCTAAAGTGCTGCATAAAAATACGGCTCATCACCTCATCCGGCATGCAATAATGATGCATAAAATCCGACAATGCCTGACTAACCTGTTTTTCAGCAGAATCCGTACTCAAAATAATATGATTGTTTTTCATATAACTTACAGCCCCCTTTTCGTTACAAAGGCTGACTGGCGAACTGCTAAAGAGTTCAATCGTGTTTAGGCTAAAAACCAGTTCATTGATACCGCCCTTACAGCAGGGCTGGCCATACTCCAGTATGGTTACCTGACCATACTGGGTAGTTAATAGCTCCACCTCAATTTCAAGATGACCAAGCATAGGTAAATCCTCGCCAGTCACCTTGAATTTCTGTTTGAAGCTAAAATAAATATCACCATCAATGCAATCACCAGTATTTTCAAATAATCCCAGCCGCAATAGATCATCATCAATGACGGGACTAAGCTGGTGCCCGATGTGTTGGTACTTTCGGGTCAAAACTTGGCAAAATGTCTCTAAATCAATTTGTGTCATGATTGCAATGCCCATTGTGACCTAGACTGCCACATCGTTTTGAAGCCAGCTATAGTCCACTGAGCTTGACCAGCTACGGCCAATCACTTCACCCAAGCCATGCTGCAAGGCAAGCGATTTCAGCAGGCTGGTGACCGTTGCCTGTTCCTGAGCCATATAGGCCACCAATTGCTCAACGGTGAGTGTCCCATCCTGTGCTGCCTGTACCAGTGCCTCATCATTAATCTCATGGAGGCTGCCTGCACAGTCATAAACCCCAACAGCATCCCCAGCTGCCCAGTATTTGGCATATTCATTAAATACGGTTGCCGGAGCGGCATCTTGATCAATATAAACCTGAAAACCGCTATGGTAGCCAAGCTGGTGTTGCAGCGAGAAAAATACCAATGAGCGATTGATTTCCTTTACCTGTTTTTCCACGGTATCCGACAATTCAGACAGACCCGTGAAATCTTCAAAGTCCTGCTCATCAGCATTGCACGCTTCAATACCGACTACCAATAAGCCATTGGTAAAAAAATTTGGCGATCCCATGGTGACCTTCCAGTGAACTATTTAACATGGCCTATTATACTACTATTTTAATTTATTTGGCAATATATTTGTATTTTATCTTTCTGGCTTTTGCGCTTTTTCCCTTGTTGCTGTGGTATTTTATCTTTTCCCTTGCATGTGCCAGATGGCGTTTTTTGGACATGAAAATGCCCTGTATCAAACAGGGCTTGTAACAGCGTAAAGCGGTTAATCATGAACATGGATATTATCCATGCGCACGCTTCAGGTTTATTTGACAGGCTTTACAATAACGACTGAGACCTGACGGCCTTCACGCAGGACACTCCGCTGGCCATCCTTGATGCCCTTAAAGTCCCGATGCTCCTTTTTCCATTCAGCCATGGTCATTTCAATGCTTTGGGGTTTGGCCGCTGCGGCCTGCCTTGCCCGTTCAGCCTGTTGCCGCTGATGCTCCTGATGGGCAAGCCAGCTTTGTTCATGGCGCTGCCGGATCATCACCTTGTTTTTCAGGCTTTGTTGCAGTACTGAACTAATCCGCTCCTGATATCCTGTCAAGTGGTGCTCTTTTACCACTTCAGCCGCCAGCTGGGCACATCCAGTGCCATCATGTCCTTGGCCAGCCAGATACTCTGCATCTGTCAGTAAACCCTCAAGGTGTGCCTTGATTTCACCCAGCTCGTCATAATCCATTTTATAAATATAGGCAAAGTCATACCATTGGCCATTCACCTTGGCCTGTGCGTTGGCATGCGATATGCCCTCAATACTGCCTTGCTGGTAAATTTTGCCTCGGGCAGGCAACTTTACCAATTCACCACGCCTAAACACGAAATGAACGAATGTGCCTCTGGCCTTATAGTGGTTGACCACCCGCATGACACTAAAGGCATGCCGTGATTGATGTTGTACCTTCCGGATATCATCCCAGACCTTACAGATCAGGTGTAACTGGCATTCTGGTGATTGATGCACAGTTACCATGTCGAGCATTGGTGCATAAACCTGATGGTTTTGGGCAATCACACTGAGCTGTTGCATAATCCCATCCATGTTATGGCATAACAGGGGGATTAGATTGTCAGATTCCATAGGAAAGTGATTGTTGAGTGCGGCCAGCCAGCTTTCATATGAAGCTTCCGGCAAATCAGGTAAAAGGGTAGGTAGGTCTTGAAACAAGTAGTCCATCACATCATGAATTGAAATATTAATGAGTGCGGAGTTGGGTTGCGTGCTTTGGATCGTAGGATTGGCCATAATTCAAAATGCTTTCTGCTTAACATGGCCTATTATATAGCTACATTAATTTAATTGGCAATATATTTTATATTTATTCTTAGTGTGGCCGATGGGATTTCTGCTTATTCCTGTCGTATCTCACCAACTCAGGATACTTATACAGGTTTTACAGACAACAGGGACGGGTGCCAGCCCGTTCCTGTCTAAGCGTTATGCGTCAATAATCCAGAAAAATTGGCCGGATCGCAATTAATTACCCAGCAATGATTCCGGTCTGCTATTGAGTAGGATCAGGCGCTGCGCCTTACGGTATTGGCCTGCAATACCGTCTATACATGCATTGTTCATGGTTTCAGGACTCACGGTATTCCAGTCCATATAAAAATCGGCATTGCGAGCAATTTCGCTGATCAGGAAACGCTGTGTACGGCCATTGCCTTCGCGGAAGGGATGAATGAAGTTTAACTGGCTCAGGAAAATTCCTATAAAGTCGCTAAATTCAGCATGGCTCATGCCTTTACAGTCATTGACTGCATTCAGGCGTAAAAATAACTGCTCAAGACTATCCGCTATCTTTTCATTTTCCATGAAAGTGGTACTGGCTTTGCAGATATCGACCACCCGCAGCTCACCTGCCCACGGATAAACCTCCTTAAAGATCAGGTGATGCAAGGCAATATGGTATTGTTGGGTAAAGCGCGGTTCTGGCGGATTAAGGGACAATTCACGCAGGTTTAAGGCAGAGTAGGTTGATTCAATTTCATTCAGGCTTGCAGTGTCCTGTATCCCATAGAGATTGATCAGGACGCCGTTTTCATACACATATGGGTCATTATCGGTACTATAACCTGTGGCATAGTAATGGTCATCAAGTACTGACATTGAATCCTATATCGGGTTAGCCTACAAATTTAGCGTTTAACACCCTGAAAATAGGTACTACCCATAAAAAGCTGGGTCGCCTTTTGGTGTACAACCGCTTTCGCCTGTTCTGTGGTTAATTGACCACGGTCAACCGCCTCAAGAAGATCAAGGCCTACATCACTCACCTTGATATTATCAACGGCAAGCAGACCTAAAGTCCGCTGAGTAGCAGAAGATAGTTGACGCATAACTAGGATACTCATTGCTTAAATATTAATCAAAATAGCAAAATTGGCTATTTTATGATCTTATACTTCTTACTATAGCATATCCACTTTGTTTTGTGTCCAAGTTTACATGGCATGTCGGTGACTCTACCTAGTACCTGCCGACAGCCAGCTGCTGGGCAGTGAGGGCAGGAATATCCAGCAGGTTGCAACACTGCTGTAAGGCAATCCTTACCGCGCTTCGCCAATAATCGGGAATATCACAGGCTAATCCTGTAAGTAACGCACTTTGCCCGTAATCTGGACTATCAGCGCTTAGTCCGGTGAGTACCGGATTTACCATGACAATCATGGCAACCTGCTTAAACCCCTCAATATCCTTCAGGGATATCAGGTTTTCAAGATACACCCGTAATAGCATGTAGTAACTGAGCTGTGTCTCAAAAGAATAACTGGGATGAATACTGAAAAACCGGAAGATTTCAGCAAATTCAGTAATGCTATCAACAGTTTTATTCTGTTGCAGGCTACGCTTGATCGCACCAGTTGCCGATTTTTTGAAATAATCCAGATCAGCCGGATCAACCAGCCCAAACTGCTGTTCCGGTTCTATTTCAAGGGTGGAAATGTCAAACACATTTTGGCCATCAAGTTGATTACCAGTAATAGACCAAAAACCCGTGACCTGCTGCCGTTTTCTGTTCTCAAGAATAATGAGACCCGAAACATTTACACTGGCTGAATGGGCGGCAGGCCGGATTACATCAACATAACTGACAGCAAACCACTCTGATTGCTGGAAACCACGTATTGGACTGCATTTCATGATTGTCATGGCCTAAACCATTTTGCTTAATATAAACTATTATACTACTATTTTAATTAATTTGGCAATATATATTAATTATTGTTTTTTATTATTAGAGGTTTGCGCATTCTTACCTAATAGCCTGCCGTATTCTATTTGAGCAGGGTATGGGTGATAAAAGGCTGCATTGGTAGGCCTGTTTTCTGTGTCAGCAGGAAATGACCAGGCATCAAGCCTGTTTGGGAAAGGCAGCCTAGGCTGCAAGTGTATTTTCCTGTTTCAAGAAAGCATTAAAAATCCTTCGGGTATCCCGTGTAACTTGTACCTCAAGCAAGAAATGTAGTTGCTGCTTTTGCAGCTCGGTTAGGGTTGACCCATGATTACAATGGATGGCCTTTAATACTGGACTGAGGTAACAGCAGCTGATGTCACAGACTTTTTCAACAATCGCATCCGATACCCGTAAATCCACCAGAAATAGCTCAACCACTTTTAGGCGGTCTATTTGTTGCCACGTTTTATAGTCTAGGGTACGGCCAGCCTGCCATGCCTTACGCGAAGTCTTGGAGCGCTTGGCGTTTATTTCAGTACATTGCTGTTGCAGTTGGACAATCTGCTGCTGGAGGTAGCCAGCAAAGCGGGTTCGGGTGGCTGTATCTGTTAAGGCGCAATGGTTTTTCATGGTAAATTCCTGTTCAATGATTCACTTAGCTGCTCAAGAGATCATGTTGCTTGGCAAAAACAGATACACCGTTTTGCCTGATAAATACTAATTGCTGCTTGAGCTGGTCACGCACGCCCTGACGGCCAGCGATACTATATAAATCGTTCCAGTCAGATGCGTTCTGGTTACGGCTAAAAATCGGGCTTAGCAGATGGCTGTGAATTTCATCTGCAATCACCATGCCCTTGGTCAGGCCGACATTGATCTTAGGCTTGCCCTGATGATCCAGCTCACGCGGTTTGAGATGGTCATTGTCAGAACAGATGTAGATAGTTTTGTGGGGATACAGGGCACGTAGCTCGCGTGCAATCACACACAGGTTTTCAATGTCAAAGCAGACCAGTGTGGTTTGCCCTGTACAGTGATGTAGCGTGGCTCCGGTGGCATAGCCCTCGCACAGCAATATGACCTCAGCCTGTGCAATACCCCCGCCAAGAATGAAAACCGAGCCAGACTTCGGTGCTTCACTGCGAAAGGATTTGATAAAGGTATCTTTTAATTGATAAATAAACTGATAGCTTTGAAACTCACCCATTAGGCTATAAGAGGGTATTACCAGTGCCCCTTTGGGTAAATGCTGAAATTGCTTGGTGAGGTCTTTTTCCAGTTCTTTTTTGATCTTAAGGGGCTGGGTAGCCACAAATACCCCGTAGGCATTGACCTGCTTATGCTTAAGATAAGCATGGGCGCTGGCTGGCTGGCAAACCCGATTGAATTCTACAAAAGATTCCTGAGCTTTGCGTGATAGAAAAATCTGGTGTAATCGTTCATTTTCAGCCGCCTTGGCTTCGCTCTCTTTTTTAAGCTGCTCAATCTGGCTAATGTAGTTTTGACGATCTACCGGATTATTAGAGTTCACTTTAAGCGCATAGTTACGCTTATCCTCGGCTGATGGCTCATATTTCCATTTAAATACCGCCTGATCCGCAATGCCTTTGTCATTACCGGCACAGCCACCAGTTTTATAGTTGCCAATAATACCATTGGGATAGCCGTCGCTATATCCTTTATAAAAACCAGACTTTTGACCAGCTTTGTCCCCCTGAACACGGCACCGGATTTTACGGCCATTCATTTCAACATCATCGACTATCAAACCGGCTTGCAAACAAGCCTTTAGGAACTGGGTTTTAACATCGCTGACATTGAACATGGTGTTCTCTGGACTGACTGCTTAATATGGCTAATTATACCACTATTTTAATTTAATTGGCAATATATTAGATAATTACTGGCATGTTTTTCTATTACATTTTAATGAGTTATAAAATTTAATGCTTGCCTTTAAGGGGTCAAGTGAACCTGATGGATGGACGCAGCAAAGCGAGTACCAGCCCATCATGGTGCAACTTGAATCCTTGGCACCGCAGGTAAATACCAAGCTGGCTTAACAGTGGGCGGCAATAACTTGCCCCCACTGGATGCCTCACTGGCGAAGTGATGCTTTGGCTTTCAAATTATTCATATCCTTTAAAACTGCGCTATTTATACCTTAACCCACATGAACTATAGGGTTTATACAATGGCGTAACGCGGTTAGGGGAGTGCATTAAGCACTCTACCCTTGAGCATCAAGCGAACAGGTGACTGGCTGGGTTGAATTTAAATACGAGATTAGAGCAGCAGCGACTATTCATTTTGAAACGATTAAGTCTGGCCAATTTTTTTCATACATTTAAGCCCAGTGCATTTAAGCAGGATCAGGCCTTTAATTTCACTGTACAGTTCCGACTCCGCTTTATTCATGGCATTTTCCATCAATTTTTCTCCACCTTTCTGGAGCCAGAGCAGGGTTGCAGGATGATCCGTTTGCACAACAACCATAACCCTCCCAAATGCCTGAAACGAGATAACGCGCCGCTGCTTCTGATCGATATAGGTCTGGATTTCAGGTTTTAAATGCCGTGGTAAATAGCTGGAAATTAAAATCTCAAGTACAGGTTTGTCCATATTTTCCATTAAGGTCAGCTGGCCAGTTTTTCGTGGGCAGGTTGAGCGCTCCTGATCGTAACGGGCTGGATACCGGTCAATTCAATGAGGCTTTTACGGGACTGGTGCATGGTATAGCCAGTAATAGTCTCGGCTTCACAAAACTCTGCATATAGTTCAGGCCGAGCTCGAGCGCCGTTAATAAGGTCTTTGACACTGGCAAAGATACAAAATACGCAGGATAGTCTTTCATTGCCGAGCAGATAGGCATAATGGGGAAGCTGGCCAGCTGCATAAATAATGGCAAAAACTTCTTCCTGACTCAGTTGATGGATCGGCAACCATTCATGCCATGTACGGCCAGCAATGCTGTTACGTATATGCAATTGCCACACCTTTTTTTTGGCGCGGTTGGGGCTTTCCTGTGCCCGTAAACCCATGCAGCTCACCACTCGTTTTATACCATGGGCTTTCATGTAACGCCGTACTTCACGGGCTATTGGATCACGCTTGAGGTCACTGGTACATTGCCGCGTTGAATTGCTTGGAAAGCTGGGGACTGTTGGCTTGGTGCGGAAACGGTGGAAGACCATATCAAGAAATGACTTCTTGGCTCTTGCAACAAGAAAATGTACCCCAGCCTCACGCGCCTGCTGTTCTGCCAGCTCCAGTGCACCATCCCATTCAAAGCGCCCAAGCGATGCATGCGCGACCAGAATCTGGCGAGGCGGTATCACCTTCAGCAGCTCAATCATCATGGCTTGAGAATCTTTACCACCACTATGATTGAAGACGAACAATGCACCTTGGTCAATTTCAGCCTTTATTTCTGGTGTAATCAGCATAGGAATATGATAATAGTCATTTTATAATCACAATTATATTTCTTTTTATATTATTTTGGCAATATATTTTTTAATTTAATTATACTTTTATAAAATTTACTTACTTACAGGGCAGTTAATAATGTTTACTCAATTCACTGTTCAAAATTCAAATTCAGCTTTAAAACTAGTGCATCTTGATAAAAGGCCTAAATCTTTAAATTCATTTAAAGCCTCTTTTAGTACATTAAGTCCTTCATCGCATAATCCATGAGCAGGCATTAAAATTTTTAGAAGTTTATAGCTTTTACCTAAATGGCCTTTATAAACACCTTTAGCCTCAATACTAAATTTAATTACATAAACTTCTTGAGCATAATAGAAACTAAAATAATTTATATTCCCTTCACCTTCAGGCTCTCGACCGAGTTTGACTACCCTTAAATAGCTATTTCTCTGTCTATCAATAGTCCATACGCTACCATGCGACATCGGCAGAAATAGGCGTTGATACAACTTATCTAACTCATCAATACCGTATTTTTCACTATCTTCGGGTGTTATATATTCATTAACAAAGGTCATCACATTATTCTCAAAAATCAAAACTGGCTTCAAATTCAGGAGCCTCGGAAAAAGCACCTGCATCTCTAAAAGTAACTAAACCTTCTTTAAGAACCTCAAAGAATTGCTCTTTTTGCAAAGTATTTAAATCATCTAATGGCGGAGTTATCTTTTTTAAATAATATTTCTGCTTCCAAACAGGTGCTTGCCGTCCACCGCCGCCACTTTCAGATTGAAAACGAATCACTCTAACCACACCATTCCAGTAAAAACTAAAATAGCTAATCTGTTCTTCTCCTTCTTCCTTGTATCTTCCCTGTTTTACAAATCTTAGATAACAATCTCTCTCCCGATCAATCGTCCAGCCCCAACCGTTACTCATTGGTAGAAACATTCTATGATAGAGCTTGTTTAATTCATCAATACCATATTTTTCATTATCAGATTTTGATATTTCAGGTTCATTCACAAAAGCCATTTTTATTATTCCTAGAAATCAAAGTTAGCTTCAAAGCTCGTACATTTAGAAAGCTTACCTAAAACTTTATATTCAATTAATGCTTCTTTTAGAATGGGATAAAGATGACTAATATCACCCGTTTTATCTGGAAAAATCTTCAGGATTTTATATTTTCTAGAAGCATGTGTTCTAAGATTGCCAGCTTCTTCAATATGAAATTTAAATGTATAGGTATCATTATTTATATAAAAGCTGAAATACCAAATATTCCCTTCATCCTCACATTCTCGACCGAGCTTGACTAGCCTTAAATAACTGTTTCTTTCCCTATCAATTGTAATGCAATCACTCTTAGACATAGGTAAAAACATGCGTTGATAGATTTTATCCAACGCATCCAGATCATATTTCTCACGATCTTCGGGTGTTATATATTCATTCACAAAGGCCATTTTTTCTCCAGTAATTAAAAGGGCGTAACTTTCAGTATGGCCAAGCTCTGTCTAACCGGCTTTAGCATCACTCACGGCCTGCTTGGCCATTTCCAGATTCTTAAAGAATGGCAGTATTTTTTTGGCAGATAGATTATCTGGAATAGCAGCTATAAATATTGGAGGTAAGGGCATTGTGATGCTTAGGCACCGCTCTAATTGCTGGATTTCCCATGGCTCCGCTTCACTGGTAAAATCCATGTGAATAATTTCATGCTCCAGCCAGTCCCTGCAAATGTGATCCTGCAAGCGATAACCTTGCTTCACAATTACGCCCTCGGCGGGAATCGGCTTTTCAGTCCAGCCCACTAATGCGGCAATCGGGATGGGGCAAAATTCAATGACATCATCCAGTTGATCCTTATGATCATTTGACCACCAAGTCTCATCCAATTCCCTATAGCTGGCTACCGCAAAAGAATGACTTAAACCCCAGCGCCGTACCAGATATATTCCTTCGACTGCTGGCTGTTCGGCCGGACAAGCGTGTAGAGGCAGGTAAAACGCCGTTGAATTCCATTCCTCCTGAAGCCGCTCTAACATTACCTTTTGGGGTGTCTGGGTAAAGGACAGTAAAGCCCGACTGTGCAACTGGGCATTTTCACGGCTTAGATGTACCAACCCCCGTTCCAGTAACTCAAGCTCTCGCTCAAGACCTCGCCACTGTGACGCACTATAGCCAATCTCGTTAGTAAGGCAGGGATACCAGTAATTCTGGCCAATTACCATTTGTGTGGCCGGAGCAGGGACTTTAAAGTGGTTGATTTCAACAGTAAGCATAGTGACTAAGCCTTTTTAATATTGCAGAACAACTTAAGCAAAAAAGCCCTCTTTATAGATGGCGTGCTATGGGACTTATGCAGGCTGCCCGACCCTGCTATTAATGGTAGTGAAATTATCAACTATTACTTTAGTGACAAACTTTTTAATGCCGCCAGCACCTTCCCAACTTTCAGTCTTTAGGTGACCCTCGACATACAGGGAATCTCCCTTACGCACATGCTCAGCTACCACCTCTGCCTGCCGGCCATTAAACACCAGATTATGCCAGTCTGTACGGGTCTGGATTTCACCTTTAGTGTCTTTCCACTGATCAGTGCCGGCCAGCCCAATACTGACTTGCTTACCCCCGTTACCGAACGACCTGATCTCAGGATTCGCACCAACATTCCCAGTCAGGATGATGCGATTTACACAACCCATCGCCTTGTCCAGTAAGGTAAATTCATTGGCAATGAGCTCATGGATGGTTTGCTTATTTCCATTATTGTCCCACTGGCGCTGTTGTATCTTGCCTTGGATCAACACACTGGCACCCTTTTTGAGGTGCTTGGCAGCGACTTTTGCATACTCACCAAAGAAAATGATACGGTGCCATTCAGTAGTTTCCTGCCGTTCACCCGTGGTTTTATCTGTCCAGCGTCGGCTGGTTGCAAGCGCAATATTGAGTATTCCATTTTGTGAAAGTTCAACGGGATTCCCGATATGTCCCACAACTGTGACCTGATTGATATTACGCATGAGATAAACCTGTTCGGCTAGAAGATGAATTCATAACAATGTGTTGTGAATCAAAAGATATATTAGCATTTATGATTAAACTGGCAATATATTTATATAATAGCTTATATAAAAATTTATTATTTTGGTAGAAATTAAATTTTATTGGGATTAATGGCTAAGTGATTTTTAGTTGCTATTTATTTTCCTCATTACCTGTTACCGCTGACTGGTAGCATTAATGAGTTTGGTGACCGGATTATTGCCTCACACAGCAGGGACAGGGATAGGCGCGTCAAGCTGCCTATAATCCGTGAGCATCAAGCGAATCGGCCAAGTTTTGGATGCGGGATACAGACCTATGGCACAACGGTTTTTTTCTAGAACTTAACCTTTAAAAATCCTTGTTAATTAAAAAGCCTCCATTAACTGGAGGCTAAAGGAAATTGCCTAAACCTGCTGGATCAGTAGCCAGATGTAGGTTTTACCACTGGCTTAATCCAATGCCGGACTGTTTGCTGAAACTGGTGATACACATCACATCCGATTCCTACGCTGTGTGCAGGCTCATGGGCATTGATGTGATAAGCCATAAACTGGTCACCATTGCGGTGATTGATCATGTCGATATAGGTTCCAGCCTGCCGGATAAACAGCTTGATTTCCTGCTGGTTAAAATTAAAGGTTTTGCATATCTGTTTTTCTGCCAGACTACCATCAAAGCCCTCAACCCAGCCGTCTGCTTGGAATCGCGTGGTAATCAGGTCAAACACATCACTGGCTGTATGATTATTCATGATGATTCTCCAAGTCTAATGGCTAGCTTGCATGTAGGCATGGGCATACAGGCCAATTAACACAACGGCTTCATAGGTCAAATGACGTGCGATTCTTAGGCAGGAAGCATAGGCATGATGGCTATCCAGAACGCCTACCAGTGACAGGTAATCATCCAGTTCCAAACCCTGAAAATTTGCTTCTGCGATAACCCGCGCCAGAATGTCATCTGAAAATTCATCATAAAAATTGTTCAGGTCAGCATGGAATGCAAAACCCTTGCAATTGAAATCATGCCTTGTATTTTCAATCCGTTCAGGGCATATATTAAAAATATCGCCCCCTGACTGGATTATCATGCCCTGTACCAGATTCTGGAATTGTGCAGGTACTGTGGCAAGGAATGCCTGCTGGAAATTTTGCTGCTGTGATGACAGCAGGTCAGCATATTTTTTCATGATATTCTCCGGCACTGCCGACTATTTAACATGGCCTATTATACTACTAATTTAATTAATTTGGCAATATATTATAATTTATTAGTTATTGGTCTTTCCGATATTTAACCATCCTTGTCGCTTATAGCCTGCGGTATTGATTCGAAGATTACATGGGCGATGCGGTACTAACCCGCTGCTTCAAGCAGAGGGTGTTTCTAGCGTCAAGCGCTCCTAAGG
>NZ_MLCN01000041.1 GCF_001982605.1 Alkanindiges hydrocarboniclasticus
CTTAGATTAGCATTTGAAGTGCAACACCATGTTCTTGGAATAATACCTGACTCGGACTTTTAAATCCGAGTCTTTTTCTTGGACGATGGTTCAATCGTTGAGTGATTTCTGCAATATATGCATCCGTATAGTCATTCAAGTCACTGCCTTTTGTAACATATTGTCTGATCAATCCATTTGTATGTTCATTCGTGCCTCGCTGCCAGGCGCTATAAGGATCAGCGAAATACCAGTCGACCTCTAATTCCTGAGCAGCATACTCATGCAGGCTGAACTCCTTACCATTGTCCGCGGTAATCGTCTTGAGCTGTGCTTTGATGGGTTCCAATAATCTGATCGTGGCTTGGCAAATTTCCTCAGCCTTTCGCGTGCTACACTTTTTTAGCCAAAGATAACCTGTCTTCCGGTCTACAATTGAAACCAGGGATTGTTGGTGATTCTTGCCAACAATCGTATCTATTTCCAGATCACCGAAGCGAGAGCGCTGCTCAATCTCAGCAGGTCTGTCGTGAATGCTTTTGCGGTTAGTCAGCTGACCACGAGTCTCAATAGAGCCATACTTTCTTTTACGTTGGTTTTTAAAACGTAAATGCAAATACAGATCACCTCCTTTGCTTTTATCCTGCTGGATAAACCTGTAAATGGAATGCAGGCTAACAGCAACTTGAGAAGCGATCTGTTCAGGACTCCATTGAAGTTCAAGATAAGCAATGACTTGTACCCAGATATCACATGGGATTCTTTGAGGATTTGAATGATGCCGTCTTCGAGCTAATTTATGGGCATGTTTGGCAAAATAGCCATTTCTCGCTCGATTACGTTGGATTTCTCTGGAAATAGTGGAAGGTGAACGATTCAATCTCCAGGCGATATAACGTTTAGAAAAACCTTCACGTAATAATGTATAAATCTGATATCTCTCTTCGTGAGTAAGATGAGTATAGTTCATGATGCAACTTTGACTTTGGTCGGTCGGAAGCAGAATGCTAGCTCATCTTCCTTCCTTCCAATAAATTAATCTCTGTTGCACTTCATTTGAGAATCTAAG
>NZ_MLCN01000042.1 GCF_001982605.1 Alkanindiges hydrocarboniclasticus
TTTATGCAAGTTTGTGTGCTTACCAGATTTGTCATGACAATAAGCCAACGATTCAAATCTATGAAGCATTGGCTTAAGCAGGATTCGGGTTATTTATACTTGATTGGTTATTTATATCTTCCCAAATATTTGGACAATCCACTTTACCTAGTATTTTTATCTCAACCTCAGGTCTATTCCAATATTTTAAGCACTGGTCTGATTGTTCTGCCTGAACGTTACTACAACCCAGAAACAGGGTAAGGCTTGCCATTGTTGCTAATAATTTCATCATGTCATCCTAATTTCCAAATGCTTGATAGTCTTTTTCCAGACTCAAATCATCATTAACTTCTTCAGGTGAAATACTGCTATCGTCAGGATCATCTCCACCGCAACAGGCCTCACTCTGTTCACTATCAGAAATGGGCACTTCTTTCAAAATTAATTTATCTTGTTCAGCTTCGCTCTTACCTAGTAGCACAACTTCTACATTATCAGCAGAATCACTAAAAATTCGCTCAGTTCTAGCTTCTTGATCTAAGGTTCCAATATATTCAATGCTTTTTGATTTATTAATTAATTTGTATTTAAATCCTTCGCTTAAAAGCTCTGCTTCAATCAAATTCTTAAAATCAAACCGTCTACTAAATAAACCGCTCTCAGGCATCTTCGGCAACTCTGCATTAACTGTTTCTCCACCCTCAAACACATGCTGTCCAGCCTTACATTCAAACTTTCCACCAGTTTTTATAAAAACTCCGCTGCCATTAATGATAAGTTGAGAACCGCCAGCTGTTAACACAATTTCCTTGGGACTGGTCAGCTCAATTTTTTCTTCGGTAGAAATAAGTTTAATCACCTTGCGGGCAATAGCTTCTAGTGCATCATCCTGCGCCTGCAGTTCAACTTTGCCTTTGGCGGCAAAGGCCTTGATGCCTTTCTGGGCCGCAAACAGGCTGATTTTAGCCTGAGCATGATTGATGATATTTTTCTGGGCACTGACATTGATTGAACCACTGGCGCTACTGGAAATATCCTGAGATGCTTGCAAGATAATATTTTCAGGGGTGGTCAAGGCAATGCCATTGGGTGAGGCCAGTAGCATCAGTGCCTGTCTAAAGATTTTGCCCTGTTCTTGCTGGCTGGTGTCTGCACTTTGTTCCAGCTTCTGGGTATGGCTTTCCATAAAACTTTGAAGCTGACCAAGTGCTGTAGTCGGGGTAATATCTTTACTACCGCCGAAGCTGCCACAGACATTTATAAAATCTTCAGAATTAATGTCAATATCCTGTAGAACTGCACCAACATCCTTGAGAGTTTGCAGTGGATTATTCCTGATATTTTGCTTTAAGCTGGCCAGCTTGGCTGTAATTGTTTCTGTGCCAGAATTTTCAAGCGTTTCAATAAATGCTTTTAGGTTTTCAACCGCTTCTTCTGCATTGTTAAAATAGTGGTTAAATTCATCAATAATGCCGCTTACATTATCCCGAATGGAGCCAACATCATCAATAAAGCCGCCGCAATCTTTAAGCGCCATTAAGGGATCATTGGTTAAGCCATGTTTAAACAAATTCAGGGTGGAATTTAAGGCCTGACTGCTGCTTTTAAGCTCTAGTGATTCGATAAAACGTGGTAAGCGATGAATAACATCCAGTGCATCGGCTTGTTGCTTTAGGGCAATTTCGCTGAGCATTGTCATATTTTGATGCCCTTGCGCCAATAAGGATTGTGCTTCTGCGGCTGCCAGATGATCAGAAACTGCCTGTTCCTGTGCATAGGTGGAAATCAGCAGGCCCTTGCCAGCCCGGATTGCGCCCCATTGGTCTGAGCGTAATTCAAAGCCTTCGCCCCGGCCTGCACTGGTTTCACTTTCCTTCGGATGGCTTAAATTGCCCAGATTGAGCTGGCTGGCGCCATGGCTGCTGTGTAACTGGGCACTAATTTGCCCTGTGGTGTCATCAAACCGCAACTGGTTGAACCCACTACCGCCCACTTCTTGTGAACGGATGCCACTTAAGCGTTTGGTATCTGGTAAAGCCCCTTTGATATCAAACCGGGTGGGATGTCGTTCAGCCTCGTGGATACGGCCCGTGACAAACGGCCGGTCAATGTTGCCATCAAAGAAGTCAACCACCACCATTTCGCCAATACGAGGTAAAAAGCGCGCGCCATAGCCCTCGCCTGCCCACGGGGTCAGCACATCTACCCATGCAGAATCCTGATCAGTATTACTGCTGCCTGCACCGCCACTATGCTGATGGTCTTCCATGCGGGTAAACAGGAATTGCACTTTAATCCGGCCCCATTCATCCACATGGATGGTTTCAGATTCTGGGCCAACTACCCGTGCCCGTTGTGGATAAGCCGCTGGGCGGTGTTGTAGCGGATTAAATTGAGGTTTGACTGCAACACTACGACGAATCAGGGTCAATTGATTACCTTGTCGTTCCTGATCTGTATGACCACTGGCTTGAATACTGTTGTTTTGATTACTATGGTGGTGACGATACGGGGATGGTGAGGACTGCCAGTGGTTTTGGGCCAGCAGTGCGGTGATGTGCTGTTTAAGATCCTTGGGCAGGTTATTCTGGTGATAAAACTGCTTGGCAATAATTAAAAACTCACGATCCCTGAAAGGGTGCAGGTCGATTTCAGGGTGGCGGTTGAGCATAAACCAGTAACCCACCTGACTGTCGCGTACGCTGCTTAAAGCAATAAATTGCTTGGCCTGACTGTCATGCTGCTCACGCAGATTGCGATTGAGTTTTTCCAGTTGTAGGTTGCCAGATGCGGTTACACCATCTTCACCATTTAAATCCTGTACCCAGGCCGGACTAATGGCCCAGGCCTGCTCCAGGCTTAAACTGGCACTGGTATGACTATCACTGTGCTGATGTGGACTTAATACACTGCCAGCGCCTGTTTCCACCTCCAGATGCTGTGCCTGCCAGTGCTGGACATGCACAGCCGTGGGTTGCAGGCTGCGTGCTGCAGTCAGATGGGTAATGTGGTCATGCTGTTCGGTAGCACTACTCTGGTGATAATCAATTAGTTGGCGTTGTAAGGCCGAGTAATGCCGGTTATCGTCAATCAGCCGCAGGATTTGGGGTTCTAGCAGGCTGGCATCACTGGACAAATAACTGGTTTCATCAATCAGCCAGTTAATCCCTTCACTGCGCCAGAGCCGGGTCAGAAAGTCATAATCCGTTTCATTGGACTGCATGACAAATGGCCGTACATCGTAACTCTGGCTTAAGCCCTGTACATCCAGCATGAGCGTGGCGGCAAACAGTGGACTTTTGGATTGCCATTCCTTAAATAAAATTTGGCTGATGTCGACCACGCTTTTATTCATGAACACACGACTGTTGCGCCGCTTATGCCAAAGACTGGTGGTGTCCTGCAAGGTAAGTTTATAGGGAGTTAGTGCCCCATCACTATCGCCAGCGCTGGCACCGGTAATCAGGCCAGAGGTACGATGCCACAACCCGGTGTCGCTACGCTGCGCCACCACCACCTGACAGCCAATAAACTGCTTTAAGGAAATATAAGGATTGTGCGAAAAGCACATTAATTCCGCGCTTAGTCCTTCATTGATGACATGATGGCCTTCAATGCGCTGTAAAAATACCTGCGGATTAAGCACAGCATTGGAAAATTGAATGCGAAGGGCACGGTGCTGCGGGTCTAAAGCCCACTGAACCAGTGCATTAAATAGGTTCATCATTGCTATTATTATGGTGCTTTGTAAAATTTTGCGAATTCTAAAAGATACCGCTTTTGGCTATTGTGTCTTTTTGTATTCGCCTTTAATTATCAGTTATTTTTAAATTTTAATCATTGTTTTAATTAAATTTTATTTTTTTATTTAAGTTTTTCTAATCTAATTATTCTTATTTTCTATTCACACGTTTTTTGCCATGGTTTGGCCTACTTAGCGTGATGGAATTGTATTTTTTCACTACAACTGCGGCTTAGTTTAAAAAGCGCCCTAGCTCACGAATAAATTTAACAGGCTCATCCAGTAGCGGGGTATGGCCGGATTTTTGAAACTCCACCACCCGCGATGGCTGCATTTTTTCGCTGATGATGCGTTGCCCACAGGCATGGTACAGCGGCGACTGCATGCCTATCATCAGGGTAGTGGGAATTTGCCACTGCCCCAGAATTTGGCGGTAATCATGGTGCCCGGCCATGTAAGCATTGAGATACAGGCGGATATCTTCCAGCCGTGACAGCGCAATAACATGCGGCATGAGTACAGGCATGTGTGCCGATAAATTAAACACATGTTTGATTAAGGACTTGCCCAGCATGGTCTCAAAAATTTCCCCCAGCACAGCCACTGCCTGCCGCCGGATGGGATAAGGCAACTGTTGCAAAAACAGATGGTCTTCAAATGGGGCAATGATGTTAAGCATTTGCTGGAAACTACTAAACAGCGTCGACTGCTGCTCGCCAAACAGCCCATAATTCCAGTCAGGGCGGTTGCCCACGCAAGGCGACTGGTCAATGTGCAAATAACGCCTGACCCGTGCAAACTCAGGACTGCGCTGTAAATGCAGGGCGGTGCTTGCCCCCAACGAATACCCCACCAGATAAAAATTTTTCAAGTCAAAATGTCGGATAATATCCTGTACATCCTGCGCATGGTTTTCAAATACATCCGGTTGGTTTAAACGCAATGATTTTGATTTGCCAAAGCCGCGAAAATCCGGCATGTAAAATTTAAAGTGCCGGATAAAAGGCAAAATAAACGGTAACCACTGGCTGCTTTGCATGCCGAGACCATGCAGCATGAGTACCGGCTGGCCCTGTCCAATAATACGCACATAAAGCGGTTGCTGGTCACGCATGATGACAGTTGGCAAAATCCTTCTCCTGTTTTAACATCCATGTTTACCATTGACTTTTAGAGCTATTTTTAATTTCATCCTACTGTTTTTAACTATTTGGCCCGGTTTAACAAATAAGCGCCGATGCCAAAGCAAATCACAATGGGAAGTAGCACAAACCAAGCCGGTGATGGCGAATACACCAGACTGGCATAGCTTAAGAAGTCCTGCAAATAGCGAAAGCCCAGTCCAATAAACAATGCAATGACCAGACGAAAACCCACGGATTGCTGGCGTAAAGGCCCAAAAATAAATGAGCAGGCAATCACCACCAGCGAGATCAGCGCAAACGGCGCAGCAATTTTTTGCCACAGGGCCAGCACATAGGGCTTGGGCACTTGCGCGTTGGCAGACAAATAGCGCATATACTCGATCAGTTGGCTGGGCGCCAGATCTTCCGGGGCAACAGTCACAGTCTGGACAAAGCGTGGTTGCAGGCCCAGTTGCATCGTCATCTGCTCATGCTGGGTAGGCTTGGCACTGCTGTCTGGCTGAATCTGGATTTGTTCAACCTGTTGCAGTTGCCATTGCTGGTTTTGTTTAAATGCACCAGTCTGGGCTGTCAAGGTCTGGCGAATGCGATATTTTTCGTCCAGATCAATTACTTCAATTTGCTTTAGCTGGCCCATTGAATTGGCGTAGTTCACATAAATATAGCGATTGCCTTCACGGGTCCAGTAGCCACGTACCTCACCAATTTTGGCTGCCTGCCCGGCCTGTTTTTGAATCACACGGGCTTGCTCATTGGTATAGGGCAATACCCACTGGCTTAAGGCAAATGACACCACTACCAATAATAAGGCAGGCCATAGCACCCAGCTGACAATGCGCCACAGGCTAAGCCCTACAGACCGCATAATAATCAGCTCGCTACTAGAAGCCAGTGACCCCAGACCAATCACGGCCCCCATCAGGCCAGCAATCGGTAAAATGTCATATAAAAACTTGGGTGACTGCCACAAAATATACATAAAGGCATTGAAAGCGCTGTAGCCTTCCTTTAATTCACCCAGCTCGGCAATATAGGAAAACAGCATTTGCAAAAGCAGTAGCAATATGGCTGCGCCCAGCATGGCAAGGCCAGAAGTTTTAATCACATGTCGGGCCAACAACAAAATGGATGTCATGACTGGGCTGCCTCTTTAATGCGTTTTGCGGCTTGCGGGGACAAACGCTGCCGCCGCGATAGTACCAGTCCGACAATCAGGTAAATCACCAGCACCAGCGGATAGCCCCACAAACCCAGCTGGTCTTTGGTAACGCGAGTCTTAACTGCCATAAGAGCCACTATCAGGCTGGCAAAAATCATGATGGCAGGAAACAGGCGATAATAACGGCCCTGCCGTGGATTCACCTGCGACAGGGGTAACGCCAGAATTAAAGCCAGTGCCATCACCCATGGCGCACTCAAACGCCAGCCAAACTCACTTCTGACCACCGGCTCATTCAGGCGCTTGGCCAGTGCCGCCATGCTCATGGCTTCTACCCGCTGGGTGCCCAGCTCAGGGTCACTTTCGTGCTCAATGCGCAGGCGGTAGCTGGCAAACTCGGCATGTGTGTATTCAGGCCTGCCGGGATAAATCTCGTAACGACGACCACGGGTCAGGTCTACCACACTGGCGCGGTTACTAGGATCAACCACCCGGGTAGCCCGTTCGGCCATAATCAGCATGTCCGGTTTGTTGGGCTGCTCGCTGCGCTCATAAAAGAAAATATCCTGCAAGTCGCGGCGGTCATCCGACAGCGAACCTGCATAAATGGTATAGCGCCCACTGGACACAAACTCACGCGGACGCACCAGATCAAAACCACTGCGTACCGCCTGTGTAGCAGTTACCTGATCAAACTTGCGGTTGCCCCACGGTGCAATCTGAATCACCAGCGCGGCTTCGGCCACAATCAGCAATAGCGTCATGGGAATCAGTAATATACCCAGACTGTCACGGCTGACCCCGCTGCTGTTCAGCACAGCCATTTCATGGTCGACATATAAACGGCCAAAAACCAGCATCAGGCCCACAAAAAAGCCCAGTGGTAATATCAGGGTAAGAAATTCCGGCAGGCGAAAGGCAATAATGGTAAACAGCACACTGGCATCCAGACGGCCCTGTGCGGCCACGCCAAAATACTTGATTAACCGTCCTCCCAGCATAATCAGCGTGAGCAGGCCAACCACAACAGCACTGGTGCCAAGAACCTGACGAACCAAATAACGACGAATGATCAAAAGGGCTATCCACAGTAAACCCGTACGGGTAATGACAAAGGGCTATTACAAAATGCCAAGTTTAAGTACTTATACCTTAAAAAAATAGTACGTGGCGTATCAATTTAGGCTGTTCAAGTCTAGCAGGACAGTGTTTTAATGGAATACTGCTTCGCCACGATGATGCAAGGTCAATACATGAAACTGAATTTACAGAACAAACTTTTACCAACCTCAGACACAACAGCCGATAGCGCCTCCAGTGCCAATGCCACGCTGGTACTGGTTCTGGATCAGGAGACACTGGTACAGGCACATGACCAGCTTCCCGATGATGTGCAGCAGCAGCTTGCCACCCATATTGAGCGCGCCCAGTTCAAGGCTAAGCTGGGAGAGACCCTGCCAATTTACCAGCTCAACAATACTGATTTTTCACAGGTATTGCTGGTTGGTGCCGGTGAACTGAACAAAATGACTGCCGGACAAGCCCAGACGTTAGCTGGCAGTATCTATAAGGCACTGGCCAACCGGACAGCGCAGGCCGTCATTTCACTCGACGCACTGGCTGACCTGCATATTGACACTTTTGTACTGGCGTTAAGCAATGCGGCCTATCGCTTTGATACTTATAAAAGCAAAAAAAGTGAAGCCATACTGGACAGTATTACCCTGCACAGTACCCGTGCTGATGAACTCAAATCACGTATTGATTACCTGCAGGCAGTGGCTAAAGGCCAATCACTGGCCAGGGATGTGGGTAACCAGCCTGCCAACGTGTGCCATCCGGAATATATGGCCGAACAGGCGCTGCAACTGGCGCAGCAATATCCAGACCTATTGAAAGTAACTGTACTGGATGAAGCAGCCATGCAGGAACTGGGCATGAATGCATTGCTGGCGGTCAGCCATGGCTCCGAGCGTGAAGCGCGGCTGGTAGTTATGGAATATCAGGGCAAGTCTGACAATTTCCAGTCAGATCAAGGCAAGCCAGTCGTGCTGGTGGGTAAAGGCATTACTTTTGATACTGGTGGTATTTCCATGAAACCTGCTGCCGGCATGGATGAAATGAAGTTTGACATGTGTGGTGCAGCGTCTGTACTGGGTACGCTACAGGCCCTGTGTGAAGCCAAACTGCCGGTTAATGTGGTGGGAACACTGGTGTGTGCTGAAAACATGCCCTCTGGCCGTGCCACACGTCCCGGTGATATTGTCACCACCATGAGCGGGCAAACCGTTGAAATTTTAAACACCGATGCCGAAGGCCGTTTGGTGTTGTGTGATGCGCTGACCTACATCAAGCGTTTTAATCCCGATACCGTGATTGATATTGCCACCTTAACCGGTGCCTGTGTCGTGGCACTGGGCAAGGTACTGGCTGGCTTGTTTAGCCCGGACAATGAACTGGCCAGTGAATTGCAACAAGCCGGCCAGTTGTCGCATGACCGCGTATGGCGCATGCCGGTGATTGATGACTATCAGGAACTGCTGGATTCTCCCTTTGCAGACATGGGCAATATTGGCGGGCCTTATGGTGGCGCGATTACCGCAGCATGCTTCCTGCAACGCTTTACCAGAGAGTACCGCTGGGCGCATCTGGACATTGCGGGCGTAGCATGGCTGTCAGGTACTCACAAAGGTGCGACTGGCCGGCCAGTTCCGCTACTAATGCAGTTCTTGCGCAATCGCAGTCAAGCCAGCTAGCGCTACACCACAGTAGTTTTTCATTTATGGCAGATGTTGGTTTTTACTTAATCCAAAGCCAGATCCGGCAGCTTGATTTAGCCTGCCGGATTTGCCGCAAGAGTATTCAAACGTCCCAGCAGCCCTTGCTGGTCAAGTTTGATGATATCAATGCCCTGCAACAGTTTGATGCCTTACTCTGGCAATTTGATGCCAGCAGTTTTATAGCGCATGATGTTGATGACCTGAACTCGCCAATTTGCCTGAGCCTGACCTTGCCAGAACAGTTTGACGGTGATTGCCTTAATCTGGGGCAGGAGCTTGTTGATCCGCAGCGCTTTTTGCGTGTGCTGGAAATTATTGAAAATACAGAGGCTGCCAAAGTAACTGGCCGTGAACGGTTTAAGGCTTACCGTGCATTAGGCATTGAACCCGTCACGCATCAGGTGTAGCTTATTGCAGGCAGGGATGAAAGCGTATTAAAGTTATCCAGCTCCATTGCAAGTGGTGCCCTTTAAAATTGGTCGGTTTTTGGAAAAAATTATGGCGTTAAATGTAGGCCGTGACTTTCAGGCACGCTGGCTGGCAGCACCCGAAGCCGTACGTCAGCAGGTTTTTAGTGAATTACATAGTATTTGCCAACTGCTGGAAGTCAACACTGATTTTAACCAGTGGCAGATTGCTGATGCCAAACGTGAGCAACAGCATCAGGCACTGGTGAAGGCCGCACTGGAAGAACAGCAACGGCAGGCTGAACAACGGGCGCGTGAGAAAGCCGCAGCTGAAGAAAAAGAGCGCCAGCGACTGGAACAGCTCGCCCGCGAACAGGCAGAAGCTGAGCGCTTAAGACTGGAACAAGAGCAGCGCGAACAGGAACAACTGGCGCGTCAGCAAGCTGAAGCGGTAGAACGTGAACGGCTGGCACAAGAAGCTGCCGAACGTGAAGCACAGGAACAGCAGCGACTGGCTGAGCAAGCCAGACAAGAACAGGAAAGACAACAGGCTGAACAAGCTGAGCTGCAACGGTTAGAACAGGAACAATATCTGCTGGAACAACAGCAGATTGCTGAACAGCAGGCTGCCAGACAGCTACAACAGCAGCATGAACAGGAACAGGCTGCCCAGCTCGCCCAACAGCACACGCATCAGGTACAGGCGCTTAAGGATGCACTGTGGCTGGAAGCTGAAATTTATATTGAAGAAACCTTGCAGCAATTGGGTGAGCGCTTAAAACAGCAGGCTCAAATTGAAATTGAACAGATTATGAGTGAGCAATAATCCTGCTGCTGGTTTTAAGTATTTTAATTCAAAAAAACCAGTCTTATTTACAGCCAGATGTATCAACTTAATAAACAACAGCCTTAACCCGTAAGGCTGTTGTTGCTTTATTAGCGTGCCTTAGGAATATGGAATTTACAGTCAGCTATCTGGTTTTGCAGCGTAGAATATTTTTTAAGCAGCTCATCCCGTTGCTTTTTCTCGCTTTCATTGACAAACACTCGAAAAGCAAGACGTTGTTCTCTAAATGTTGATTCTAGCTGATTACACTCCTGCCTATTCTTTATTGCTGTTTTCGCTTCATTTTCAGTGATTTTAATGTATTTGTTCTCTCTAATTCGCAAGCTATTTCCATCATCGGATAGATTAAATGGAATCACGGTTAAGCCATTATTGACACCTAACTGCTTATCTTTTTGCTCTAGTACCAGTTCTTTTTTATTTTGGCCTGATAAATTGGCAGCATTCAAAATATCTTCATTGACCAAATAAGTATCTTTAGCTTCTTTACGAATTTCCAGTATCTTAGAGTAGCTTGAATCTTCTAATTTCCAGTATCCAATATATTTATCATAAGGCTTGGAACATGCTGTTAATGCAAAAGTAATTAGGACTAAAAAAAATATTCTCATCATTTCCTCATGTTTAATTAAATTATTACGGCTTAAAAAGGTGCCTAACCTATATGTTTTTTTAATCACAACATATTTGAGTTTTAAGTCAGCTAAAAATAGCAATCAAAATATTTATTATTACTGTAGCCCAGACAGGCCTGTATAAAGTGCTGCAATGACTCCAATTGAGTTAACGCAAAAACCCGTTCTCTGCCAGAAAGCTCATATCAATCCCACTTTTGACCGTGGCCTGTGCCGCTTTGTCGCCCAGCAGTAAGCGCTCCAGATAGCGCGCCAGTACGTCAACCTCCAGATTGACCTTACTACCGACTTGCCATTCCTTAATTGTAGTTTGCTCAGCGGTATGTGGCACCAGATTCAGGCTTAACGTCGCGCCATTTAAATGATTAATGGTCAGGCTAATGCCATCAACCGTAATTGAACCTTTTTCTGCCAGATATCTGGCCAGCTCATCCGGTGCTTTAACTTCAAAATACAGCGAGCGGGCATCTTTGCGCATCAGGGTAATTTCACCTAGCCCATCTACATGCCCACTTACCAGATGGCCACCCAGTCGTGTGGTGGGTAACAGGGCTTTTTCAAGGTTGACCGATGTTCCGGTTTTCCATTGTAGCAAGCTAGTACGGCTAATGGTTTCCAGCGATACATCAGCCGCATACCAGTCTTTGCCAAAATCTATCACGGTCAGGCAGACGCCACTGGTTGCAATCGAATCACCCAGTTTGACATCGCCCATGTCCAGTCCGGCAGCATGAATGACCAGACGCACATCTCCCGCAGTCTGGCTCACCGATAATACTTTTCCTACTGCTTCAATAATGCCTGTAAACATGCCGCTTTATCTTTCATTGTCATCAAACTGGGGCTGATTATACCCAATCACCGGACAAAAGCCATGTAACAAAACATCGCTGACTTCTGCCGGACAAGCCCATCAGCCTAAACTGTAGATGCCAGATGGATTAGCGCGCCACCTGATTGCACTCGGCCAGTTCATCTGAATCTGCATTCCATACCTTGCCGGCACTGTTTTTGTAATAGCTGACCTTGCCCACACGCATCACCAGATTCTGGCAGGAATCCAGTGATAAATCATTGCCCCACGGCCCGGTCAAGCTACAACTTTTGCCGTTGCACTGCCAGGTAATCACTGGCCCACCTTCAATTGGCACAGTGACTTTACCCTGATGACTACTGCCTGCTGTCCAGGTGGTGGCAAAGCTTAAGGGCGCCAGCAGTAGCAGGCTGGCGGTAACAACAATTTTTCTGAGAAGTGTTTGCATCGTTTTTCCTTATTGTCGCGCTTAAGAGTTATTCACCTGACTTTGGTTAAACAGCCGGGCTTCTGACATCCTAATGCAGCCTGATGCAGGTTAATATTTTAAAATGTGAGTAATTATGTTTAAAGAGCCAGCAATTACCATAAGGCCAGTTGGGTGCTTGGCCCAGAAGTGTCCACGCCGCCAAGCTCCGCAAAATGATAGAGCTGGCCCAGCAATTGATTGAGTGGTGGCCCAGACTTGGCCTGAGTGTCAGTAATCACAATAAACTCAAGGGTACGTGCCCGTTCGGACTGGCGTTGCTTGCTGACCCGATAGCGCGGCACATCCTGCGTCAGTAAAGACACGCGACCGCGATCCAGATTGGCCTTGAGCAAATCCTTGGGTGCAATGTTGCCATCGGTACTATAGCTGGTCAGGATAAAGCGCGAATTCAGGGTGCCCACCAGTTCCTGATACGCTTCGGTCGCGTATTTGGCTGAATTGTAGGGGCTAGGCCGTTCCTTGCGCCATGCCCGGTCTATACCGCTTTTAAAGCCCGGGGTATCTGGTGTGGGTAAATCCACTTGATCCCATAAGGTCAGCGCATTCAGCACATGATAGTTACTGCTGTAGGCATGCTGGTTATACGGCGGGTCCAGATAGGCAATATCCACCTTAAACGACGACATTTGCTTGGCCAGATACTGGGCATCCACGCACCACATTTCAGCCGCCAACTGGTTTGGACTGCCAATCGGACAAAAGCGGCTGGGCGTGAGCCAAAGCAGGGAATCAATACGTTCCAGTGCAGTCTGAGTTTTGCCACCCCAGCCCTGATGGAAGCTTTTAAACACGCCGCTGGTATTGCTGACAAAACTGGCGGAATACAATAGGGGCGCCAACAGCGCGCTCATTTCCAGTGGGGTAATCAGGCCCTGATGCTGCCACTGCATAATCTGGTTGCGAATGGCATCAATGCGCATGCCATTGCGGCGCTTGAAGAACAGCCGGTCACGGGCGGGATCATAAAAATCATCATCCCGTGGCGACAGGTTGCGTGTCACCCAGCCTACCTGTTCCGGCAAGCTATTCAGCTGGTCAATGGCCGTTTGATAACCACCCAGTCCGGCAAATTCCGGGGCTTCCACACAGGCCAGCAAGGCATGGTTAAGCGCATGGCTGTAGGGTTCCCAGTCATTGGCAATCACGCGGTAGCCATTTTGCCGGGCCAGCCGTGACACCACGCCGCTACCAGCAAACAGGTCAGCAAAAATAGGAGGCTTGCCGTTTTTGCTACTTTTACTATTCAGCGTACCGGTTTGTTCCAGTGCCGCCAAAATCAGGTGCAGCAATCGACGCTTGTTACCCAGATAAGGCACCAGTTGATGAAACAAATAATCATCGGTGGTTCGCGCAGCGTGGCGACGCTTGTGATACACATTGGCTTCAGTATTCATCACTCTACGCTATCTGTTGGAACATCTCATTGGAATAATCGCTGGGCAATCAGGCTAGTGCTTAATGGGCAGCAGGTGTCAAGATCAGGCGCACATCCTGCCCGACCTGAGCCACTTCCTGCAATTGTAGCCGATATTGCTCGCTCATTTCTGACAAAGACAAATTAAACATGGCACGTGCCTCACAGCCTAGCAAGGTGGGTGCCAGATACACAATCAGCTCATCCACCAGACCCTGCCGCAAGAATTCACTGGCCAGGGTTGGTCCAGCTTCAATCAGCACCTCATAAATTTGTTTTTGATTTTTTAATTCATTCAGCAATTGTGCCAGAGCCATATCCGGCCAGTGCTCTATCGCTGGCACTACATCAGGCTGGGTGCCTATTAACAGCAGTTGATCCGGATGTTGTAACAGCTGGGCTTGCATTGGAAAGCGGCTTTGCCGGTCCAGTACCACCCGTAAGGGCTGTTCCACCTTTTCAATTGGAAAACCACTGGATAACTGGCGTACATTCAATCCCGGATCATCTGCCAGCACGGTATTAATGCCGGTAATCACCGCGCCGCTCAGCGCCCGCCAGTGCTGCACATCCAGCCGCGCAGCCTCACCGGTAATCCACTTGGATTCACCCGATGCCATGGCCGTACGACCATCCAGACTGGCAGCCATTTTCAGGCGCACATAGGGTCGTCCACCTGCCATCACTTGCAAGAAACCCTTGTTTAACGCGCGTGCTTCGGCTTCCAGCATGCCTACAGTGGTATCAATCCCTGCGGCGTGCAAAATGACCTGCCCCTTGCCAGCCACCAGGGGATTGGGATCAAGGCTGGCCATCACCACATGGCTGACACCCGCCTCCACCAGTGCATTGGCACAGGGCGGCGTGCGGCCATAATGCGCACAGGGTTCCAGTGTCACATAAGCAGTTGCCCCGCGTGCCTGTTCACCGGCCTGTTTTAAGGCAAATACTTCGGCGTGTGGTTGGCCAGCTTGCGGATGAAAGCCTTCACCCACAATCTGGTCATCCTTGACGATGACACAACCCACATTAGGATTTGGTCTGGTGCTGTACTGCCCTTGCCTGGCCAGTTGGATGGCACGCTGCATGTAAAACGGGTTGCTCATGGCTTCTGGCTGTCTTTACTGATTTTCTCTAAATTTGTTTTTTCCAGCTTGGTCTTCTCAAGCACATTTCTGGCAATTCCAGTTTGCTCAATTCCCATTTGTTCAATTTCACGTTTGAAGGCATCGACATCCTGAAAATCCCGATAGACTGAGGCAAAGCGGACATACGCCACATGATCGAGGTCATACAGGGCCTGCATGACAATTTCACCAATCTTGCGCGAAGTCACATCACGCTCACCCAAACGACGCAAATGCTGGCCAATATCCAGCAGTGTGGCTTCAATCTGATCCTGACTCACTGGCCGTTTTTGCAGGGCCATGGTAAGGGAATTACGCAGCTTTTCATCATTAAAGGGTTCATTACGCCCATTGGACTTAATCACACGCGGCATAACCACATCGTAGGATTCAAAGGTGGTAAAGCGGTCACCACAGGCTACACATTCACGGCGACGACGAATTTGCCGGCCCTCGGCAGCCAGCCGCGAATCAATCACCTTACTATCTGGAGCGTTGCAAAACGGACAGTGCATGAGGGTAGGTTTTTAAACATTGATATGCGAGTGTAGCAAATATCTGCTATCAAATTAAGTACAGTGCCTGTAAGGCGCCACTTGCTATAGTGCCAGTTCCATGCAGTGCCTTTTATCACTTGTCCTAGTGAGCAAATGCCATGATTTATTGTAAATCCTGTGCTGAACTACCAAGCCCTGAGGCGGGTAAACGAATTCTGATTGGCCCGGCATTGCCGCATATGTCATTACCACCAGAAACGCCGCCTGATGCGCGAGTCGTGGATTTGTGGCTGGAGGCATTAGCACCTTCAACCGAACTCATGCAATAGGCTGAACAGCATATAAATCAGCCTGATGAATTTCGCCAGACTTATTTTAAACAGTTGTCCACTCAGCCAGAACACTGGCTGATCCTGCTGGATTATGCGCGGCAAGGAAATTTAACCTTACTGTGTGCCCTGCCTAATCATTTATTTTATCTTGAAATACTGGCAGGGTTTTTAGAAGATGAGCTGGAAAAATGGCAAGAAGCCAGCTCTCCAGTGTGCTATGCCGGTTTAAACCCGTTGCACTAAAAGTGAAATTACCGCCATCAAAAAAACAGGGCCACCATGACAGTGACCCTGTTTATTCAAACGCTGGTTAATGGTTTATCCTCGTACTCAGGCAAAGCCTTCGTCTTGCGCTCGGGTAAAGCTGTGCTTCACTTTATCCTCGCTCATTCAACCCGTTCGCCATGCTGGGTAATGTCCAGACCTTCGCGTTCCTGTTCTTCATTGACACGCAGGCCAATGATTACATCTACAATCTTCAGCAGGATAAAGGTAACTACACCGCTATAAATAATGGTAGCCAGTACACCTTCTGCCTGAATCCACAGTTGCTTGCCCAAAGATGGCAACTCAAGGCCAGCCGCAGCAATCACTTCACTGTTTACACACACCGCAGTCAGCATGGCACCTACAATACCGCCTATCGCGTGCAGGCCAAAGGCATCCAGTGCATCATCCGCTTTCAGCATGCGTTTAAGGGAGGTAGTGCCCCAGAAGCACACTACGCCACCAACCAGACCCATGATCAGCGCACCGCCAACCCCCACAAAACCGGCAGCAGGCGTAATTACGACCAAACCTGCCACAGCACCCGATGCACCACCCAGTACCGATGCCTTGCCACGAACAAAGCGTTCAGCAACCAGCCAGGCAAATGCAGCAGCAGCAGCAGCAACCTGAGTCACCAGAATTGCCATGCTGGCACGGCTACCCGCACCCAGCGCGCTACCACCGTTGAAGCCAAACCAGCCTACCCACAGCAAGCTTGCACCAATCACGGTTAAGGTCAGGTTATGGGGAGCCATGGCTTCCTTACCAAAACCAATGCGCTTGCCTAGTACATAAGCTGCCACCAGACCGGCCACACCCGAGTTAATATGAACCACAGTACCACCGGCAAAATCCAGTGCGCCAGCGTCAAACAACCAGCCACCAGCCGCCCAGACCCAGTGGGTAATCGGTGCATACACGGCAATCACCCACAGGGCAATAAACAGCATGAATGCAGAGTACTTCATGCGATCTGCCACCGAACCACTTAAAATGGCCACGGTAATGATGGCAAAAGTCATCTGGAAAATAACAAACAGGCTTTCAGGAATTGTCCCGCTTAGGGCATCAAACGCCACGCCGTTAAGCAGCATCTTGTCCAGATTACCGACATAGGCACCTTCACCGGAAAACGCCAGGGAATAACCAATGATGACCCAGATCAGGCTCACCACAATGGTGGCAGACAGGCTGTACATCATGGTACTGAGTACGTTTTTCTTGCGAACCATACCACCGTAAAACAGCGCCAGACCCGGAATAGTCATCAACAGCACCAGCGCAGTTGAGGTCAAAATCCATGCGGTGTCGCCAGTATCTACCTTCGGTGTAGCTTCTGCCGCAGGGGCCGCTTCTTCAGGTGCAGGTAGTGTGTCAGCAGCTGCAGCGGCTACCGGAACAGTCGCTTCTTCTGGCACAGTGGCCATGGCAGAATTATCAGTGCTAACCGGTGTAGCTGTTGTTGTGTCTGTAGCTACCATGGTGGTGGCTGCATCTTGCGTGACAGCCTGTTGCATCGTTGCAGGTTCTTCTGCCCATACACTTGCTGATGTTAGAAGTGCACTGGATAACCCAAGCGCCAGTAACATGTGTTTCATTGTGTCTTCCCCCAACACAGGATCAATGCGTTATTTTACTTACAGCAAAGTCCATGCCATTGTTAAACTGCGTCTGGTCCGGTTTCGCCGGTACGAATACGGATCACCTGTTCCAGATTGCTCACAAAAATTTTGCCATCGCCAATCTTGCCAGTGCTGGCAACCCGGGTAATGGCTTCAATGACCGCGTCTACCATGTCATCGCGTACCGCAATGTCAATTTTTACTTTTGGCAAAAAATCAACCACATATTCAGCGCCACGATACAGTTCGGTATGGCCTTTCTGACGACCAAACCCTTTGACTTCAGTGACGGTAATACCCTGTACACCAATTTCTGATAACGCTTCACGAACATCGTCAAGTTTAAAAGGCTTAACCACAGCGGTTACAAGTTTCATTTCAAAAGACCTCAGGTAAATAACCAGTAATTTCCATGTTCAAAAAACGTGCCAACAGCTTAAATTGGGGGGAAACAAAAAAGGCCGCTGACGCGACCCTCTTTATAACGTATTTGACTGTCAAGTTGTACCTAGAATGTTTTACTGATGCTCAGTTGTACCGCACCATCGCAGGCTTTTTTATCAAAGCATTCGCTGTCCTTAAGGTTGGTATCCACCCAGGCCAGCTCGGTGGTCAGGCCCTGCACCCCAAAACTGGTACCCAGCTTATAGTCAATATAGCTGTCATCGTTGCTGGTAGTTCCCAGTGCGCGGTTGAGCATGCTGCTATTCTTGAACAGGTTGTAGCCAATCCCGGCCACCAGTCCAAACCCGGTATCCGTAATGGGCGCGGTGTAATTGGCACTCAGATACCAGAAATTATCAGACTTGTTAAAATAGTCATTGGAGTAATTTACCCCAACCATCAGGTTATCTTCCTTAATGACACTGCCAGCAACGCTTAAACGGCCAAACAGTTCATTGTAATCCGGCTGGTTGCTGCCCGGCGCCGAATCACCAGAGCCTGCATACATATAGCGGATATAACCCACATCCAGTGTCGTATCACGGTTGGGAATCAGGTTCAGCTTGGTGGCATAGCCCAGTACGCCATCAATTTCTGCCGTACTGTTGCCGCTGACATTGGAAGCCCACAGGCTGGCATAAGTGCCTGACTCATGGTTAAAGTTAATGGCACCCTGAATGGCCGGATTGTTACTGGTTTGCGACACCCCACGAAACCGGTAATCCGTAGACAATGTCACATTACCCGTGGTACTTACCCCCGGAATATTAATCACATCAGCGGCCTGCACACTGCTCGTTGCAGCCAGCATATAACCGGCCATCACACAGCTTAACGCGGTAATTTGTTTTAATCCCTTCATAAAATAACCTCTAAATCTAACCCTAAATAGTTGTTCACACTTAACATCAATGACGCTTTAAATCTCGGCATTAACCACCCCATACCCCTATAGACAGGGTAATGTTTAGGGCAGCAATGCGTGCTTGCCGATAAATTTGTTTATTTATCATGCATAAATTTGTTTCCAAATGCTACAGTAAAACTTAATTCTGTGTTTTTACTTTAGACTTTTACCCTTACAATGATGCACTACCTTTAAAATTGTGATTTTAAAGTTGCCTTTTTAAAATTATTTTAATAGCTGATTATTTTTTGCCTCAAAATGGAGCATAAATTCACCATGATAGAGCAACTTGTTCAAGCCATTCTGGAACAAATGCATGAACCCAAGGCTGATCTGGAAAAAAATCTGCGTGCGCTGTTATCCGAGATGATTACCCGTATGGACTTGGTTAGTCAGGAAGAATTCCTGCGGCAACAGGCAGCTTTACTCAATGCCCAGAAAAATATTGGCAGCCTGCTGGCCCAGATTGAAACATTAACTGAAAAAGTTGCCTCACTGGAAAGCCCAGCCGCACCTTAACTGCGCAACTTTAGCTACGCAGTCCAATTCGTACTCTCTAAGCGGCGCGATTTTTAATCACTCTTTTGTTTAAAAAATATTAAAGCGTTAAAACAATAATTTAGGATTTCTTATGTCATTTGCTGTTGTGACCTCCCGTGCAGCACTCGGCCTGCATGCGCCTGAAGTTCTGGTGGAAGTGCATTTAAGTCAGGGTCTGCCTGCCCTGACCATTGTTGGATTACCAGAAGCTGCGGTACGCGAAAGCAAGGATCGGGTACGCTCTGCCATTATTAACAGTGGCTTTGAGTTTCCAAGCCGCCGCCTGACTATTAATTTAGCCCCTGCTGACCTGCCCAAAGAAGGCGCCAGACTGGATTTACCGATTGCGCTGGGTATTCTGGCAGCCAGTGGCCAACTGGATGCGGATGCCTTGCATGAAAAGGAATTTGTGGGCGAACTGGCCTTAAATGGTGATTTGCGTCCAGTACTGGGTGTATTGGCAGTGGCCCGCGCCGCGCATCTGGCAAAACGGCCCTTGCTGGTACCACATGGCAATGGCAACGAAGCCGCCAAGATTCCCGATGCCCGGGTTTATGCCGCAGGCACGCTTAAGCAAATTTGTGCACACCTGCAACAAGTACAACTACTGCCACTAGTCCAGCATCAGGGCATAAGCCAGACGATTAATTTGCCGGACATGGCCGATGTTAAAGGCCAGCACCGTGCACGCCGCGCCCTGGAAATTGCCGCGGCAGGTGGCCATTCATTGCTGTTTTCCGGGCCACCGGGTACTGGCAAAACCCTGCTAGCTTCCCGCCTGCCCGGTATTTTGCCACCGCTGAGCGATGAAGAAAGCCTTGAAGTGGCCAGTGTTTATTCTATTGCCAACCATTCCTTAAGCTTTGGCGAACGGCCCTTCCGCGCACCGCATCATACGGCATCAGCTGCTGCACTGGTTGGTGGCGGTTCGCAGCCGCGTCCCGGCGAAATCAGTCTGGCGCATTATGGCGTACTGTTTCTGGATGAATTGCCGGAGTTTGACCGCAAGGTGCTTGAAGTCTTGCGCCAGCCACTGGAATCCAAGGAAGTAGTGATTTCACGGGCAGCACGGCAAATTACCTTTCCGGCCAACTTTCAGCTGGTGGCCGCCATGAACCCGTGCCCATGTGGTTATGCCTTGGATGGCAGCCAGCGCTGCAAATGTACTCCAGATATGGTCAAGCGTTACCGTGGCCGTTTATCCGGGCCATTGCTGGATCGTATTGACCTGCATATTGATGTGCCTGCCCTGCCTGCCAGTGATTTGCAGACGCGTACAGCCGGGGAAAGTTCAGCTAGTGTACGTGCCCGGGTGATTGCTGCACGCCAGCGCCAGATTCAACGGCAGGGCCTGAGCAATGCAGCCTTAAATCCGCAACTGCTGGATCAGTTTGCAGAGCTTGGCGAGGCTGAGCAAAAGATTATCCAGCTGGCGCAACAACGCCTGAACCTGTCTGCACGGGCCTATCATCGTATTTTGCGGGTTGCACGTACCATTGCTGATCTGGCAGGTAGTGATGTGATTAGCAGTGGCCACTTGACCGAAGCCTTAAGTTACCGGGGGCAGGGCTAACACTGCAAAATCTGAAACCAGAAGCATTACCTCATGCAATAAAAAAGAGCTGATTATTCAGCTCCTTTTTATTGCAGTTTTAAAAACTTAATGGCTTAGAACGTATAGCTTGCGCCCAGTACCACTTTGTTTTTCTGTTTGCTTTCATCACGTGCATAACCGCCAATCAGATAATCCAGACTCATGGTTGCACCAGTTGCACCCAGTGGATGACTTAAACCCAGTGTGGCATGACGGAAAGCAAAGTCTGTGGTGGTCGGGCCAGTAAACTCATCATCATCACCATAGTAATAAGCGGCTAGCTGTGCCTTACCGGTAAAACCGCCGGGTAGTGCAGGTGCATACGTAGCCAGGAAATAAGTATCGCCCTTATTACCAAAGGTCACGTTGTTCAGCAGGGTTTGTGCGCTGATGCTGAATTCCTTGTAGTTCAGGCCCAGCATGGTTTCATAACCGGTAGATTCCCAGCCCGGATAGTAGTAATAAATCGTACCACCCACGGTATAACCCACATCTTCAGTCAGCTTGCCTTTAAAGCCACCGTAAAAGTCATTTTCAAAGGATTTAGTCGTACATTTAGTGCCTGCGCAGCCCGGTTGCAGTCCTGCATACGAATAACCCAGCGTTGAAAACCAGTAGCCTAAATAAAAGCCGCTGTCGTGGCTATAATCCAGACCACCCTGTACCGCAGCATTGTCATTTTCTGGACCCCATGGCGCGGTAGTAATACCACGCAGGTTATAGCTGGATACTACCGCCACATTACCAGTAACAGTTCCCGGAAATGGTAAAGGTGTTGTTTCTGCGGCAACTGCATTGCTTAAACCACTAACCACTACCACAGAAGCTACCAGAGTTTTTAAACCAAATTTCATTGTGCACGCTCCCCAAGAACGATCTATGTTTTAAAGTGACGACGCTGTCATATTTCCTTAATACAATTGGCGTGCCAACCTTTATTTTTTTAATTAACCGTATGAAATATAAATATTATTTTGATGATTCTAATTTTTTATAAGCAAAAATCTGGTTACAAGTTGGTCGATCATCTTGGTGCATTTTTAAAAACCAACCACGTTAATGCCTTAAAACAGGGCGTTTTTTAATCCATGTCCATTTGGTTTGAAAATATATGTCCATAAAAAAATCCGTCCCTGTTAGCACAACACAAGGACGGATTCTTAAGATTGTCTACTGCTTATTTTTTGGCAGCTTCAATCGCTTTTAACACTTCGGCCTTGGCTACGTCACTGCCTTCCCAGCCGCTGATTTTTACCCACTTGCCCGGTTCAAGGTCTTTGTAGTGGCTAAAGAAATGCTCAATCTGGTTAATCAGCAGTTCTGGCAGGTCAGTATATTCCTGCACGTTTTTATAAAGCGGGGTCAGCTTTTCATGCGGTACAGCAATCAGCTTGGCGTCAATGCCACCGTCATCTTCCATTTTCAGCTTGCCAACCGGACGGCAGCGAATCACTGAACCGGCCACCACGGGATAAGGGGTTACTACCAGCACATCCAGCGGGTCGCCATCTTCTGACAGGGTATTGGGCACATAGCCATAGTTGGCCGGATAAAACATGGGAGTACCCATAAAGCGGTCAACAAACAGGGCATCAGAATCCTTGTCAATTTCATACTTGATGGGATCATGATTGGCAGGGATTTCAATGATTACATAGATATCATTGGGTGCATCTTTACCTGGGGGAATATTGTTGTAGCTCATAGGATCACTCTACTGCAAAAAGGGTGGTTTAAAAACGTGGCACATTATAGCCTCAACTTGGCCTATCCGGCATCCATTGCAGCAAACATTGCAGCGGATCATGCTAAAAATGCAGCCTAAAGCAGGGCCTGACTGCCTTGGTATTGGCCTAAATTCGTGCGACCAGTAACAGCAACAGGACAGGACACGCCATCGACAACAACCACAGGATACTGCGTAATGTGGCCCAGTTGGCCAGATATGCACAGCCATACAATAGTCGTAGCACCAGATAAGCCATGCTCAGCTTAAAGGTAATATCCGTAGGAACAACCAGATATTCAGCCAGCAGCACACTGGTTAAAAATAAGGGCAGGCTTTCAAAGCTGTTTAGCTGCACGGCATTGGCCCGCGCGGCAAACCCGGTTGTCCTTGCCATAAATTCACGCGGCTGCTGGTTATCCTTGAGGGTAAACCCGCCACTTAGCTTGGCGATCCATGCAAATACATAAGGCAGCAAGCACGCTGCCAAAATCACATAAATGAGGGAATTGATTGAACTCATTGGCTTTTGTTAAAATTAAAAAAACAGCACAACCTTAGCATAAGAATTTCTATAATAATGTGATTTTTTATCCCGACAGGCTTATTTTTAAGTCTGTTTTTGCTGACTGGTTTTATGCAGTGATTTTACTAACTGGTTTTGCAACAGCTTTCCTAGCTGGTTTTATCCAATTTATTTTTCAATTATCCCCGAGCCATCATATGTCTGATCCTGCACAGCCTTCGTCATCCCCAGATTCTGGTTCAGTTATCCCGGATTCGCTTACTACAGCGCTAGCCCAGCAACAGCAGCATGAAAAACGCCTCAACAAAGTGACGGTGGTGGCGGCTGTTACTCTGGCATTGATTATTAGCGTGATCGCGGCCAACCAGAATGTGTATTCGTTATTGGCGACCTTTGTAGCGACCTGCCTGTTTTTGATTTTAGCCAGTGTCTATCAGCGTTCATTGTTGCTCTTACTAGCACTGGTACTGGTTTTTTGCCTGACTGATAACTTGCTGAGCCATAACTTGCAGCTTGATCAGGCACATCTTCTGCTGCAACTGGTCGCTTTGGGCAGTTTTACCGCATTGTTCCAATTAACGCGGCCTTATTTGCTTAAGCTTATGCAAAAATTTTAGTCTGCCTGTGTATGTTTCCAAGGCTTATAACAAAGATTAAAGCCATAAAAAAGCAGCCCATCAGGGCTGCTCTTTCAATGGGCTTAAGACTTACTTGCGCAGGTCTTTACGCAGGATTTTACCGACGTTGGATTTTGGCAATTCATCCATAAATTCAACGTATTTTGGCTGCTTGTAACCAGTCAGGTTTTGCTTGGTGTAAGCCAGTATTTCATCAACGGTCAGGCTTTGGTCTTTTTTCACAATAAACAGCTTGGGCACTTCACCACTTTTGGCATCTGTGACACCAATGGCCGCTGCTTCCAGCACTTTAGGATGCTTGGTCACAACTTCTTCGATTTCACTTGGATACACATTAAAGCCGGATACCAGAATCATGTCTTTTTTACGGTCTACAATTTTCACGTAGCCGTTTTCGTCCATGACCCCAATGTCGCCGGTACGGAAATAACCATCAGCAGTCATAACCTTGTCAGTTTCATCCGCACGCTGCCAGTAGCCTTTCATTACTTGTGGGCCGCGGATAGAAATTTCACCCTGCTCACCCAACGCTACATTCTTTCCATCATCGTCCAGAATGGTTACTTCAGTTGATGGCAATGGAATACCAATGGTTCCGGTGTATTTGGTAATGGATGGCGGGTTAGCCGTTGCTACCGGAGAAGTTTCAGACAAACCATAGCCTTCCACAATCGGACGGCCCGTAATTTGCTGCCAGGCTTCTGCTGTTGATGGCAATACGGCCATACCACCGCCCATGGCGACTTTCAATTTGCTGAAATCCAGTTTCTGGAAATCGGCATTGTTCACCAGTGCATTAAACAGGGTATTTACTGCCGGGAAGAAGGCTGGTGGATACTTGGCCAGCTCCTTAACCAGACCAGGAATGTCACGCGGGTTTGGTACCAGAATGTTGGTGGCCCCGGTGTACATGCCAAACATGGCACAGACCATGAATGCAAAAATGTGATACAGCGGCAAGGCACACAGAATGTTGTTCTGCTCAGCCGTGGTGCCTTCGTCAAAGGCGCTCTTGAAAATGGCTTCAACCTGCAACAGGTTAGCCACCAGATTGCTATGGGTCAGCTCGGCACCTTTGGAAACCCCGGTAGTACCGCCTGTGTATTGCAGTACTGCCGTGTCATTCAGGTTCATCACCGGACGCTTGTAGCGGCTGGCACTAAATTTGTTCAGGGCATCTTTAAACTGGACATGGCCCTTGATGTTCCACGCTGGAACCTGCTTGCGCACATGGCGTAGTACCATGTTGACAATAAAGCCTTTTACGGTGCCCAGCAAATCACCCACACCGGTAACAATGGTGTGTTTTACTGGTGTCTTGTTCTGGATTTCAGAGAAAATATGTGCAAAGTTTTCAACAATGATCAGGGCTTCTGAACCTGAATCCTTAAGCTGATGCTCAAGCTCACGCGCGGTATACAGCGGATTAACGTTTACCAGCACATAACCTGCACGCAGGATACCAATTGCTGCAATAGGATATTGCAGTACGTTAGGCATCATAACCGCTACACGTGCACCCTTGCTTAAATTCAGGGATTGCAGGTAAGCCGCAAACTTGCGACTGGCGTTATCCAGCTCGGAAAAGCTCATGGCTTTATCCATACAGATAAAGGCATCACGTGAACCAAATTTCTGAAAGTTTCGCTCAAACACGTCAACCATTGAGGTGTTATCTGCCGGCATAACGATTTGTTCTGGAATACCTGCCGTTTTGTACGTCTTGTACCAAATATGATCCATGTTGAAAAACGCTCCTGTATGCATCGGTTATCACTAGCTTAGGCTAAGATTATCATAAGATATTTAATTAGGGTTAAACCAAGTTCGCGCCAATTAGTCAAGCAATGTTTTGGTCACAAATTGTTGGCTTAAGCTCCTGTTAATATTTTCGTGTTTTAACAGATTAAAGGGACCTATGTTCCTTGAACCCACTCAAGACCAAATTGTACGCATGCCTGCAACTTTTTGGTAGCCTCGCGGCAGCAAATGACCACGCAAACCGCGCTTGCCGATATAGTGCGCCAAATCACTGCCTTTAAGGGTAAGGGTACGCGAACCTGCTTCAATGGCCAGACTGCTTTGCGCATTCAGTACTACCATGGTTTGAACCCGCTCACCTTTTTCCAGCGCAATCAGTTTATTGCCTTTGCCTTTGCTCATCACTGGCAAATCAGCCATTGCAAATATCAGCAGCCGTCCACTAGAAGACAAAACTGCCAGCTGGTCGGCCTGGGCCGGTACCTCAAGCAATGGCAACAGGTCGCTGTCATCGCCCAGATTTACAATAGCCTTGCCTGCCTTGGCATTGGTGTCCAGACTGGCAATGCTGCTGGCAAAACCATAACCCTGACTGCTGGCCAGAATAATGGACTGGCTTTCCTCGCCCATCACCATGTCCACAAAACGGCTACCCGCAGGTGGATTAAGCTTGGTGGTTAATGGCTCGCCCAGACTGCGCGCCGACGGCAAGGTACTGGCAGCCACTGCATAGCTGCGTCCGGTACTGTCCAGTAAAAATACCCGCTGGTTGGATTTGCCTGCACAATGGGTGAGATATTGGTCACCCGCACGGTAATTCAGGTTGGTTGCATCAATGTCACCCTTGGCTGCACGAATCCAGCCTGCCTGCGACAGCACCACGGTAATCGCTTCGGCAGGAATCAGGTCACTTTCCTTTAAGGCCGTAGCTTCTTCACGCTGCACGATGGGTGAGCGGCGATCATCGCCATGGGTTTTGGCATCGGCCTGTAGCTCGTCAATAATCAGTGACTTTAACGATTCAGGATTATTGAGCTGATCGCGTAATTTGTCCGCCTGCGCACTGAGCTCATCCTGCTCACGGCGGATTTCCATTTCCTCAAGACGTGCCAAATGACGCAGCTTGAGCTCCAGTATGGCTTCGGCCTGAATTTCATCAATACCAAAATGCTGCATCAGCACCGGCTTGGGCTTGTCTTCCTCACGGATAATTTTGATAACCGTATCAATATCCAGATAGGCAATCAGCAGACCAGCCAGAATGTGCAGGCGGCGTTCAATTTTATCCAGCTGGTATCGCAGGCGGCGCTTGACCGTGTCCTGCCGGATTGCCAGCCATTCCAGCAGGATTTCCCGAATGGATTTGACCTGCGGTCGGCCATCCTGCCCAATCATGTTCAGGTTGACCCGGTAACTGCTTTCCAGATCGGTGGTGGCAAACAAATGGCTCATCACCGCATCAGCATCGACCCGGTTGGAACGCAGCTCAATCACCAGACGGGTTGGATTTTCATGGTCGGATTCATCGCGCAAATCGGTGACCAATGGCAGTTTTTTGGCCTGCATCTGGTCAGCTATCTGGGTCAGGATCTTGTTACCGGACACCTGATACGGCAACGCAGTAATAATGATCTCACCTTTATCGATATGGTAGACCGCCCGCATGCGATAGCTGCCCCGGCCCGTGGTTTGGATCTTAAGCAACTCATCCGGG
>NZ_MLCN01000043.1 GCF_001982605.1 Alkanindiges hydrocarboniclasticus
TAATGATTTTGTTATTATTTGTTGAATATTTAAGTCAGTTTAATTACAATTACACGACACATACAAAGCCTTGTGAGCTAATTTTAATGCTACAAAATGATATTAATAATCAAGTTGCAAAAATTGCGGAAAAAATTGGTGAAAACTTTATTGCGCTGGAAGGCCAAGTTTTTACCCTGTTCAATATTTGGAAAATTGATTTAACTGACGGAAATAACTTACGTTTTTTTGAATTCTGTATCCATCAAAATGATTGGGTTGAGCAGGATCAGCTGAATGTCAAACTGACAATCCTCAAGTTTAATGCTGATCTCATGTTATGTAGCCAAGATTTAAGTGCAACCAGCATTGATGAAATGGACTGCCATGAAAAACGCATTAACAATGCCAGTGAAGAACTGTGGCAGGCCTTGGTACACTATGCTGGCCGGATGACCCAAAAAACCATTAAGGAAATTCATTCTACAATCCATTTGGCCTTACGGGCTCACCCATTTTTTAGCCGTGGCTATTTTTTCCGTCAGGAAAATATCCATACGCTGTTTAAGACACTAAACCATATGCTTTATTCACATGAATTTGCGGTTGCCATGTGTATTGCATTTGATCATGTCTGTCTTCAGCGCTATACCCATTTCTTTAATGAACACAAAACAGTTGCACATATTTTTCATCATCATGTCCAGATGTTGCCGTTGTTGGCTATTGTCGGTAAGGGTTATTTAAGCAATAAGCAACTTTTCACCACCAGTGACTGGTTTTCACAAATTGGTGCTGGCAACCACAATAGTGATCCTGCACTTATTCACTGGATCAGCAGGATTGGCTGTCCTGCAAAGCGCCTACTGATCCAGCAACAGGATTTCCTGAAATGGGCTGTATTTTTCTACAATTCAAATGTCGTTCCTACAGCAAATCGGGCATGCTTTGAATTAATCCTTAATGCCTTGCCGGCAGAAATTAATCCAGCCCAGCTCAACCGTATTCTGGTTCCGGCCAGCATTGCATTTGAGTATATTCATAACTGCCTTGTTTATGATGAAGCATTTGCGATCCTGAAGAAAAAGGACATTCTGCGTACCCTGTTTACACAATGGGGAACCCCGAATTTAAATAGCCGTACTGAAGCCTTGCGCTATCTCGACGAACAAGTGCTTAATAATTTATGCCTCAGCAACCCCTTATATTTTCAGCGTCAGCCTTCGGGTTTTGAAATGCTGGAAAGCGTCATTCATTAAATTATCTGATTTTCCATCTATTATAAAAAAGAGCATTTACTTCAAGGTAAATGTTTTTTTTGTGCTTTAGTTCACGATTTATTAACATTTATATATTGCCTTTTTTGTTTATTAATTAAATAATCTGCTTTATGGCGTGCTGGGCTGTGCTCCCTTTATTTAATCATTAGGCTTATTTTATGTCTTTACCCGATGAAATGCTGAAACGTGACCTGCTGTTAAACAATGGTCTGATTGATCGCGTGATTGTGGACATACTCAAAGTTTATGATGCAAACCTTCCTTATGCATTCATCCCCATGGGTATTATTGGGGAAGTACTGCGAAGAAATCATGGGGCAAATTTTACGAATAAAGAACAGGCCGTCTCTCATTTAATGGCGATTAAATCGGTCGTCGGCTGGCAATACTTCAGGGGAATCTATCAAGTCAGTCCTGATCTCATGAACCAATATGCCAAAAGGCCATTACCAAAAGCACTGACGCTTGAAAAGTTATGCCATTTGCCTCAACAGGTTTGTTATTTTGAACTTGACCACGCTCCCTATCAGGGCTTTTATGCCAGTATCGACCCTGTGGTCTGGAACGATAAAGGCTCACTGAATACACTGGACTTATTATTTATTGGCCTTGAGCAGGAAGATACCCCTACATTCATGGCAGTACAGGTAGCACTAGATGCACCAATGCCTGAATGGGTGATTGGCAATCCCGAGGTGGTAAAGGCGATTCAGATAGTATTACTGGCCAGTGACCCAGATTTTCAGGTTAACGACCGGCTAGGACAGAAATCCGATCCCTATTGCGGTAATGGCTCCCCGACCAATAAATATACCCGTCAGCCCATAACCCAGCATTATCACATTTGCCATAGACCAGTTTTGGCCAGTTAACCTGTAATCCATACCAAAATATAGGAATGAGTATTTCCATGCCTGCGCAACATCTATTATTTTTTATGAGTTATATATGCTGGCTTTTTTTTATTGGCCGATCCACAGTGGCGCATTTAAACATCTCCAGCCTGAACTGGCTCTATATTGATGCAAATGACATGCAACGCAAGAAAAACAGATACTTCATTGAGGCGATGGTCACCAGTTTGGTGATCGCCGTGATCTCATTTGGTATGTTTGATAGTTAAGCTGGCCAACAACAGGATTGAAGGGAGTAAAAATTAATGGCCTTGAGTACATCAGCACCAAAAGAGCTTTTCAGCCTGTATCAGCGGGTCGTTTGTATCGGTGTACTGCTCGCAGGTTTAGTATATCTTGTATGGATGGATTACCGGCAAAGTAAGATCGTCATTCAGGATGCCACCCTTGAGCTTACCGACTGCAAAATAAATTGTAAGTTAAATGGTTCCTTTCATCATCACTTCTTGCATAAGGAAATGATCTTCACAGAGCAATCAGGGGAGGTTCGGCAAATTCCCTACAAGCAGATCAGGATGCTGATGTACACAGCCCCTCAAACCAATGAATGACTGTCCAGACTGGATCATCACTAACATTCTAAAGCATGACTGGATCGCTCACTTAACAGATGCTTGGACAGCACAGTCTTAGGGTTTGCCGGATTGCCCAAGCTATGGGAGCCTATGGCCAGAATGTTCTGACCATAGGTGGACGAGCCCTTAAGCGCTCATTAATGAACACCGGCTATGGCCAGTTTCAGCAGTTACCCCTTGCAGGTAAAAGCTGTCGCAAGTCTCACAAAACCGTAAGCACGGAAAATCCTCAATGGGCTTGCCCAGAATCCTTGCAAGTAAGTGCTGGTCAATTCTGATCTGGTCATTATCCAGTGTGACATGGCTCCAGCCATCCAGTCTGTTCTTGGACTTAATAAACCGCTCCATCGATACGGGCTGGATAATTTCGGGTGGTGTCCGGTAAGTCATGTAAAAACCAGTCTGGTAATAATCCCGAAGCTCGGGTTCCGCTTTCAGTGCACTGGCCATAAACCGGTTACTGAGCATCCTTGGTGAATTTCGCCACATGGATTCATAACTTTCAAGGATCATGAAATCAAGTGCCAGCAGGGTGCCCAAACTTCCATCCGGATTAAAGGTGACATAGCTATGGGGATTAAATAACGTAACTGGTGGAGCCATAATGACATGGCAGGCACGTCCGGCTTGCACCATGCTTTTTAGTGATTCTACATGATGGGGCATCATGTGATGGTGGAGCTTGGCCAGAATCTGTTCGCTCTCTAACTCAGGAAACGGGTGAGCCACTTTTCCATCCAGTTGGTTAGCAATCAGGGTCGCAGCGTGATTTGGCTGGCCAATGGGCTGAACCCCGCGAAAGCGGGGCTTGCCGGCAAAATCCATAAAGTCCCGATCTAGGCCTGTCTTCAGGATAATTTTTCTTAAGCTATGACAATGGCTTTGGTTTTCAGTCAGCTGATGGCCAGCTGATGCAAAGGGATGCTGATCATAAACCGGATGCCAGAAAACTGCGTGCAGATTTAACCTTAAGCCACACTCATGCACCACCTGCTGTATGGCCATGGCAATGCCCTGTGCAACAAACTCATAATCATCGGGCTCGGCATCATGGTTCTTGGCCAGATAGCCTTTAACCATTTCGGTTAGCAAGGTGATGTGCCTTGTAGGCGCTGGCTCCATTCTGGCCATCGGGGATACAGGCGCAATATAAAACGGGGCAGGAACCTTGACTGGCTGGGAGGCTGGCCATTGAACCGCACTTTGGTAATCCTTAAACCCATGGGATGCTGTCACCATATTCAGCAATTGGGTATGGTTAAACCGCTCAATGAGTTTAGGAAATTTCACCGAATCAGGCTGCAAATATTCGCCAAGATATTTGGCCACATATTTTATTGCCTGCGCTGGGGTCTTTTGGCCGTCTCCGGAAAGATAATCACGAAGAGCGGCAGTATCGGGAAGGGTAGGGCTAATAATAGACATGATTGCTCCGTTTAGCTAAGACAATCGAAAGGGTAGCCTTGGGTTCGATGTCATTAACTTAGAATCAATCAATTAAGTTTTGGGTTACATCACTGTCAGGACAGATATGGCCAGTAAGTTGTGGCTAGCATTCAACCGGCCTGATTAGACTATATAAAAACCAGTATGGCTGTCAACCCACCCCATTCTATCGGCTACATTTATGGGTGAACCAAACATACTCAAAGCATTGGGAAGGGTATCACTTACCCCACTAATCCATACTAACGGCCATTCCATTATTTCCTCCCATTCAATTAAACCTCCTTTCTCATTACCCTGATTCGTTCACGATCACCTTTTCGTCATCGAATCCCTTTTTCGAAATCGAATAAATTATTCGGACACGACAAAGAGCAGGGCAGCCCCATGCTTTGTTTTTCCTAATTCGGGAACGATTAATGAGAAGTTAACGAAACAACAGACGTGAACGAAGAGGAGCAGGCCAGAATAAAGCTGCCGCTGGTATGTAAGAGAAGGTACACAATCAGCCAGCTGTAAACAGTCTCTTTCCTTGGTTCACCCATAAATGTAGCCGATAAAATCAGGCTTTTTTCAGGTCTTACACTAACTTGGAATATTTACCTTATATTGCCATTTTTATTTATTGGTGACATAATGCCACGTATATAAATACGCAGAGGTTGTAATGCCTAAATTAAATAATATTGCCAATATTAAAACTTTCGGGAAGATTTCCCAAAATTCACTTAAATTAAGTGAAGATGACACCCTGTATGTGATTAACAAACAGCGTGCCACGCTAATGAAGTATAAAAATGCATCATATAAGGAAATTACTGACCTGATTGCCAAGAATTTTGGCTATCAGGAAGAGGTGATGGTAAAGCTTGGCAATGCCACTGACAGCATTTACCTAAGCCCGATCGGCTGGATGACCACACCCTTCTGGTTTAACGCTCCCATTGAGGGGGGTGCCCGCAATGCCAAGCGCATGGGAACCAAATACAACACTACCAACAAGTTACAGTCCTACCTGATTGAACTGATGGACAAGTGCCGTGGTACCAATTCCTATGCCAAGCTGGTTGAACAGGCCATCAGTGAAACCTTCCGGATTAACGAAGCGAAGCTTGAGGCCGACCGCGATACCTCACCACTACCCAATACTGATGAAGGTAACTTTGCCAAGACCATTAACCAGCGTACCATTTTTATCCGGCTTCTGGATGTGAATGGTTCCATCTTGGGTACCTGTAATGTCAATGAGACGTTTAGTGGCAAAATCCTCAACAGTTTTTTTTCAGAAAACATCGTTGAACTCAAGGGAACCTATGCCATGGCTTGTAGCCTTCCCAATGGCAGGGTTGTTTATCACTTTCCCAAAATCAACCATGATATGCTTTACCATGAGGAATCAAAGGTCAAAACTTTTACCGTGTTGTCCCCTCCATGGTTGCATGAATGGCTGGATCATAATATTTACCGCAGCAAGATCAGCCTGATGGAGCAGGCGATTATTAGTTTCACCGACTATCGGGTCTCTGATAAGGTTATTCGCTTCTCAAATCTCGTAATGTTTGATTAATTATTTAATTAATAGATTTATGATTTATTCTATTAATATTTTTATTATTATAAGTTATTATTAGCCTAATTCATTAACCCATTCTTGAATGGGTTTTTTTTGGTTTTCCGGAATCCGGCATGAATTTTCTTGGTAATGTAACAACCCGCCAGCAGGCTCTGGAGCTGGTTCAACGCTATCCGTCCAGCCTGTTATCCCTGCCTGACCATCTTATTGATGACCAGATTCGCTTTGCTGCCTTATATGGGGATGAAAACCTGTTTAAAGACATTCAGGTTGAATTGCTAAGTGAGCAGGTGATCCAGAAATTACTCGCCAAGCGGCCAGAGTATGTCAAGTATTTCGTCAGGGATAAATTACCCCGCCATATTGTGATCCAGCTGGTCAGCGAAGATGGCAACTGGATTCGTTACCTGCCGGAAAACCGGATTGATGAAGAACTGGCCATTATGGCCATCGAACAGAATATCGATGCCAACCAGTATATTCCCACGCGCAAGCGCAGCCAGAATTACCTAAACCGCCTGATTACCATTGATCCCAAGTTTATTGAACAGATACCGCTGGCCGAGCGCGACCTCACGACCATGGCAAAGCTTGTGGCCATGAATGGTGAATTGATCAAGTGGGTGCCCATGGCCGACCGCAGTTTTGAGATGTGCCAGCTGGCCATGGCCAGTGACATCAACAACATCCAGCTTTTCCCCGAACACATCTACGATAATCCGCTGATGCTTGATGCAATTATGGCTCACCCTTTTTTTCGGTTATTTAGTGATGCTGAAGTCTTGGCCAAGCAACGGGAAAATCCGGCATTTAGTTATAACGCCGTTGAAATTTACCCGCTAGAATTAATTCGGGAATCACTGGCCAGCCGGTTGGTAACAACCGATGTCCGTTATTTCCCCAAAATCCCGCATGCCATGCTCACTAACGAATTATGCCAGATCGCCGTTGGGAAAAATCCCGCCCTGATCATTCATGTACCTAAACAGTTGCGCATTGCCAACCCGCAACTTTGGGAAGGTGTGCTTCAGCAACAGCCTGCGCTCATCAATTTTGTGGAGAATGATGAGCTCACCAACCCGATCCGGATTTATAAACACCAGCAGGCGCTGGGCAAAACAATCAAGCTTTAAGAAGATTCCATTATGAAAAAGCAATTATGCGGCATGGCCATACTTTTGGCAGGTGTACCTGTAGCGCATGCTGAACCTTACTTTATGCTGGGTTATGGTCAGGCAGAAAATGCAGGTGACCGCATCAACAAGCAGTTTAAGGGTGATTTTACCAAGGCCACTTCAATTACAGCAGGGGCTGGCTATGAGTATGACAGTCGAATTTCTGCCGAACTGGAATATAGCTATACACAGGAATTTGACAATAAGGCAAATACAACAGGTTCAGTGAAATCACAGGCGCTTGCTGCCTATGCAGTCTATCGTAGTACCTTTAATGATTTTATGTATGGCAAGCTTCGGGTAGGCCTCGGCTATCAGCAATTGAAGATGAATAATCGCAATGAGGATGGTCAGGATTTAGCTGCTGGTGCCGGAATCGGGTTCAAGATTCTGGACAACCTGAACCTTGAAATAGGATATGACCGGTTGCAGGAAATTCGTCATTATGGGGCAAACCTAGTGTTTCATTTTTAACCATTCCTGTATGAGGCAGTTAGATTAGGAGAGAAATTTGTAACCATTAAAATTCAGAATTAAACTACTGTATTAAAACGTTTTTTTACCATGATTTTTCGTGGTTTGGGTGCTTGCATTTCCAAATTTTCTTAAACTATCGTATGATGCCCTATAGACAATAATAGTTAATGTATTCGTCTTTTGGGGAAATAATATGAACGTAGAAAACCTATTAAATGCAAGTAGACAGCGGCCAGTTTTGCGGTTTGATCCGAAGATGATCAGAGATTTTGCAAAAACTGTTCCTCAAAAAAAACCTATCAATGATTTTATGGGTTATGGAAATATTTTTCCCATGACTGCTGAACAAATGGTTAATGCACCTTTTAACCCATTTTTTGATGATTAATTAACCAAAGATTTTGATTAAATATTATGAGCTTACTTCAACCACATGATGATTTTGCCCATAACCAAATCATTGCACTTTTAAAAAGCAATGGTTTAAATCTGAAAACCCTTAAGGAATCTGAACGGGATTATTATTACTGTTTCTTGGCCGTTGAACAAAATTTCAGGGCATTGGCTTATGTACCTGAACATCACATTGATCATGGTATTCTTGAAGCAGCCCTAGATGGCGGGGAGTCTGCCATTAACCTAATACCAAAAAAATTTATTGATGGTGCAATTTGCGATTATGCTGTGACAGCTTTTCCTGAAGCTATAGCTTATATACCAGAGGAATTCTTAACCCCAGCTTTGTGCACTAAGGCCGTTGAAATTACCCCCCAGACCTTTAAGCTGATCCCGCAAAACCAGAGGACAAGGGAATTATCAGCAAAGGCAATCTCCCGCTGGGCTGATGCAAAGTTTTATATTCCTTTTCAATACTATACCTTACTGACTTTGAATAGTCTTTAGCTACGCTTAGGCTTAATAACGGGTTATGGTCTGCATTATCGGTCAGCTTTACTTATCCATAGACTGTTATTTTCAATAATTATTAATTTATCTATTTTGTTAATTATTTAATAAATATATTTTGTTTATTTTTTATTTGTTAAGATATGTCATTATTTATTTATGGCAGCATTTAAAGAAATGATAAACAGAATAGTTTTAGCATCGGTGGTCGCTAAACTCTTATTTCTTTCTCCTAATGTTTTTGCAATTAGTGCAAGTGAGGCAGTCAATCAGGGCAAGGCACTTTCTACCTCTGAACATACCAAGGTTAGCGATACCGACTTTAAGACTGTAGTGCCTAACTATTCAGCTAACGTTAGTGAAGCATCCACATATAACACCAGTAAGATTCCAAACCAGCAGGGCGCTGCGTTAAAAAATTATTGCAATACGACCAGTCTTGATTCCATGTCCGAGGAAAAGCGACAGCAGTGCAATGCCATCAATCTGACCACCTATAACTCCAAGGTTCAAGGCACATTCAAGCTTGATCCTAAAACTGATCCCTTGCTGATTTTGACTGATAAATTCTTAAAGGCTCAAAAAAATAACCCTAATGGCATCTCTTTACAATGTGACCCTGACCAGCCCATTAAAACCAAAGGCCAAGTCGCCAGCTGCAATGCCACCACAAAAAATACGATTAAACGTTGTGTCACTCCCTTAAACATGACATGTGCCTCTAAGAGCAGCAACACCTGTAGTGGCGTAGGTGGGATAAATCCTGACAAAATTATCAAGCAGGATTCCGAAGGCAGCTTTACGTACGCAAATAACATTTTGACATTTGGTATTGGCAGTGGCCAAGGCAGTGGCTATCGAAAAGCCACTTTCAAAATGGACATTGAAGATGTCAAGGAAACCGAAATCTTTGAACTTCAAACTTATTACTATGATAACGGGACAAGGCTATCAATCAATGGGCAAGAAGTCTTGGCCGCAAACTGGTATGCCAGTAATGATGACTATTCAAGAAGCCCCGTTAGCTACATCAAGGATTTAAAGCCATATCTGGTCAGCGGTAATAATGAGGTTGTTCTTGAGAACCGCAACCATGCCGGCCCCTATCAATCATCAGTGACGATCAAGGCAAAAGAGAATTGTCCTTGTACAGAGAGCTGGGGGCAAGAAACCTGTGTGGTTGAAACCTGCCTTCCTAAAACAGTTCAAGTGTGTAATCAGAGTACAGCCGGTATCTGTAGCGCTTCAGGTGGTATCTTGGCCAGTACCTTCAAGCTTGATTCTGTCATTTCAGGGGGACTCAGTTACACCTTGTCGCTTTCAAATGGGGTGCTGGTGGTCGGAGCAACCAGTGACAGCAGTAATTATGATCTGGGTGAAAAAGTAATTACCTATAGTTTTGACCTAAAAAATGCAGCCGCTTTAGGTAAATTTTCCCTCAAAAAGACCGCATGGGATGATGGCATTCAAATCCTGATCAATAACCAGTTGGTTAGAAGTAATGGCTATTACGTTCATCACCGTGATGAGGTCAGTTCGTCCAATGAAATAACTGACCTGCGCCCATTTCTTAAGGACGGCAAAAATACGCTGACCCTCAAAACCTTCAATGTCATCAGCTTATTTAACACCAGAGCTGAGTTTGATGTAGACGTGGCCTGCGATTGCTATGAGCAGGAAGACCAAAATTCATGTGCCAACCCATAATTAAGGAAAATTATATGAATAAAATCATTATCTTTATGCTTGGGCTGGTCAGTTTGCTCTCCAGTCTAGCCAGCATGGCAGAACCAATATGCCAGACCACCAATAAGGTCTGTTCTGCGCCAAACCAGACCCGAACAGTGGGTGGCCAGCGTATTTACAAGGATTGCTGGGAGTGGCAAACCCGCAGTGTATGCCGCGAAACGACTGAAGAACCACTTTGTAATACCCTTAAAGGCCAAGGATGCTTTCAGGTCAGTTCCAAATGCACGTCTGTGGATGCTAATGGACTTTGCACGAACCAGAAACTGGAAATGTCATGCGGAGGCTCAGCTAGCTCTACAGCCGCAGTAAATACAAGCAACTCAACCTGCGAAAGCGTCAAATACTGTGAAAATGGAGAATGTAGCAGCTTGACCGCTCCAGCTGACAAGGACATGGCACAGGTTGTGGCCATGCTGGAGACAGCCCGTGAAATCGGCACATATATGGATGCTGACTCCCTGACCATCTTTAACGGTGAGGCGGGTCGTTGCCGTCTGGGCTATGGTGGCATCAATGAAGGATGCTGTACAAAAAAACCAATGAGGGGCGGTTCAGGTGGCCGGTTCGGTTCAGTCAACCAACTGGCGATGAAAGGAATGTATTCAGCCGCCAAGTATGGATTTGACTACGCCAAATATAAAGCTACTCCCTATGTTCATGATGCCCTATATGCTGCAAAAAGCTGGTTTTCCCAAGGTGCTGCTGGAGCTGCTTCTGGTGTTTCATCCTCAGCGGTAGGCAATGCAGCAAGCGTACCCAACTTTAATATCAGTTATATGGGCTTTGGCTGGTCAAGTGGCGGTGCAGCAGCAGTCAACGGTGCCACTCCCTTGTTTTCAAGTGCCGGCTCAGGAAGTTTCCTAAACGGATTTTACTTTAGCCCGACCGGCCTTGCTCTTGCCGTGGCCATGTACGTTGTTCAGGAAGTGCTGATTTGTAGTCCGACACAGGAAGAAGCCACCTTATCCATGCGTCGCGGTGCCAATCTTTGCCTGCCAGCTGGTACGTATTGCAGCAAAAAAGTGTTAGGTGCCTGCATTCGCAAAAGTGAAGGCCACTGCTGCTATAACTCAACCATTGCAAAGATATTTAACCAGCAGGGGCGTCAGCAGCTGTATGGAACAGTTAATTTTGGTGACCCAAAAAATCCGGTTTGTACCGGTTTTACGGTAACAGAATTCCAGAAAATTGACATGAGCAAAATCGACTTTTCCGAGTTCTATAGCCAAGTGATGGCAGACAATGGAAACTTTGATGGTACCGTTGCTGACCAGAATTTCTGGACAGACCGTGCCTCGGATCGTATCAGCAAGCTGGAAAATGATCCCAAGTATGCTGATGGCAATTTAAGCCAAAGCCGTGAAGCTCAGGACATTAAAACGCGTGATGAAAACCAGCAATACCAAAAAGAAATTACGGGTAGCGCTCCTACCGCCCCGAAAAATACCACGATTGGTATCAGTCAGGATGATGCAGAGGGTGCAACTGACCTTACCGATGCCCAGATTGCAGCCTTGGTAAAAGCTGAACAGGAACGGGAAGAAAAAGAGCGAAAAGAGAAAGAGCAGTTATCCAGTTATCCGAGCTCAGGTAGTACGCCATGACAACAGGGCGCTTTTTCTCATTCAATCCATGGATTACAGGGCAGGCCTGTAATCCCTATCAAGCCAACAATTTTGGCGTTCAGACCCAATCATTTACAAGCTTGCAAGGTAGCTGGAGAGCATTCCATGAATAATTCTAAAACACATATTGCCAAGAAAATTGCCGTACCCTCGTTAGCATTTGTCTTGGCCAGCATGATTGGCCTCAATGTCTATGCCGACTGGAAAGCCAGCCGCATCAACATCAAGGATGTGACCCCAGAAATGGATCATGCGCCGTTACAAACAGGTGGAACCAAGCCTCTTTATCATGAATCTTTCAAGCCCAGCTTGCCTGATTTTATCCAGAGCCAGAAAAATGTACTAACGCCTTCTAGCCGCATTGCCGAGGAAGAAGACCAGGCACCTACCGCAGTACCGGCCATTACTTACGACTTGGATGCCATGATCGAAGCGCAATATTACTTTGACTCAGCATTACATGCCCAGATCAAGGGCGAGCTTGAACAGGCCTTACGTCAAGGAACACGGGCACAGGGAAATTTATATATCAGCACCCGAATCGGTGAAGTTTACCCCTTAAAGGTATTACGTATGGCCGATGGCAATGATGAGCAAACTCAATGTGTTGAAGTCTATTTCCGGTTTACTTTCCAGAATACGCCAAGAACAGATGGTTCTTTAGTGGATTACTGGCAGGACATGGCCAAGACCGTCTGTCATTCCAAAACAATCAAGGGCAGCTTAAGCTAAGGGGGTCATAACATGGCTGTAGCATTTACAATATTTACATTGGGCGATGTTAAACCCTTCCAGCAAGTCCTCAACGGCGTGGCCATGCTGTTTAACGGAAACGGTACTTTTACCCTGTGGCATGGCAATAACCCACTGGGTTTGGGCATGGGCGCGCTATTTGGCCTGACCCTGATGCTGATTATCCTGATCTACAACGCGGCACTCAAACGCCAATGGGACTGGAAAAACTTCATTACGCCAATGATCGTTTATTTTGTCCTGACTGCCCCGAAGGTCGATGTCAACGTTGAGGATATCTACACCTCCGGAAGCGGGGGAACCGCCGTAAAGGTAAGTAACGTGCCATTAGGCTTGGCATTGCCAGCCAGTGCTGTCAGCGGGATCAGCTTTGCCCTGACTGAGGCAGTGGAAACCGTATTTTCAACCGTTAGCGGAACCTATACCAAGATTACAGAAGAGGGGTATGTTACCCCGCTTAAGCTGTTAAACACCTTGCGTTATTCCGGCAGTGAATTTGCTTCTATTTATCCTAATTTTACCAAATCACTCAATCAGGTTTATATTGATTGTGCTTCCCAGTCAGATAAATTTGATCCCCAAGCTTATCTGGCTTCAGCTGATCCATGGGGTAAATTCATTACTGCGGTCAAAGCAAATGGTGCCTTAACGACTGTATATACCCCACTTAATCCAACGGGATACCTAACTACCTGTTCAGATGCAGCCACCAAGCTAGAGACCTCCTTAAACAGTTTCTATGATGGTACATCCAATACCACCCAAAATCCGATTATACCCACGCAGGCTAACCAGATATTCCTGAAGCAGCTGATTACGACCAATATGGAAGGAAACTCAGCCAACACGGGTGGACAGGTTAAATTTGACCAAGATGACATGGAAACCATGTTTAACCGGATGTTCAAGATGCAAAGCTTGGATGCACGCCGCTTTGTGATGGGAACCCTAACTCACCCGATCATCACCGGTGCTTCCATGTGTGCCACCGATGCAACCGACTTTCAGGCTATCAGTCATTGCTCCAGCTGGGCAGATTCAACTGAACAATGGAAAGAAAAAGCAGCAGCTTCCGGCACCGGTTTTGTCCGTATCATGAATGATGGCCAAAATATGCTAATTTTTATTGCCTATATTCTGTTCCCCATTATGGTATTGATGATTGTATTGAATGCCATGGGTGGGATGAAGGTTTTATTTGGCTTTTTAACTTTCTTTATTTCAGCCAACCTGTGGCTTCCCATCGCAGCCATGGTTAATTACTACATCGGCATGCAGGTCGAAAATGATCTGATCAAATTCAAGGCAACCACAAGCAGTCCTACCATTTTAACACTGGCCAATGCCCCTGCTTTTTATGCCTCAATTTCGCAAAAGCTGGCACTGGCATCGAGCCTTATGGCATCAGTACCGGCAATTTGCATGGGCATTTTTGCAGGCATGCTTTTTCCGGCTTCTAAACTGGCTGATCGCATGAATCAGGCCGCTGATCAGGGTTATGATGCTAAGCGCAATACCCCCGATTCGATGAAGCAGGATGCCATTGCCGGCAATAAATCGTACCTGACAATGCAGGGGGATGTGGCAAGCCTGACCGGCAAACAAAGCCTGTCCACCTTAAGCAGCTCGGGACAAGCCAGCCAAAGCTATGCCCAGTCCATGGGTTACCGCAAGGAAATTCAGGATAGTTTCAGGGAAACAGATTCCAAACTGGCGGCTTATGAAAAAAGCCACCAGAACTCATGGTCACGCCAGCAAATTGCGCAGGATGCCCAGTCCAAGGGTTATATTAATCAAGAACAATATGGCGCATATATGGCCTATCTGGGCAGCCAGAGCCAGACTTCGGGTACCGTCAATAGCTCAGGTACCGCCAGCGTTAACTCTGACTCCCAGCAAAATGCAACAACTGCCCAAGCAAGTAGGAGTGGTAGTGCTTCTGTCGTTGGTGCTGTCAGCGGTTCAGCTGGAAGTGGGGGATCAGGAGGTGGGATTAGTGGTGCATTAGGAGTAAATGGAAAAGGCACTGCAACCGGTACAAAATCGCAATCCACCACTGAAACCGCCCTGTCCACCCAGAATGATAGCAGTGGCAGTCAATCCAGTGTCGGAAATAGCAACCTTTATACCAATACCCATGGTGGAAATTATGGTAATACCCAGACCAATACCATGAGTACTACCAGTATGGCTGCGGTTACAGCCGGTTTGAATAAGGTCTATGCAGAACGGCTAGCGTCTTCCAATAATTTTGCAGAAGCCCGTGAGGCCAGCCAGACTGCTGCTCAGACTGAAAGCCAGATGCGCTCAATTGAAAGTAGCCAGTCACAGTTAATCAGAACTGACGTGAATGGTACCCAGCTTCTTAACCGCTTTAAGGGTGAACAAGACCTGACCAATGGGCTGATTGAAAAAGGTGAGCAGCTGGCTGAGGCTAATCCGGAATTCAAGAAACAGTATGAAACCCAGCTCCATCACCTTGAGGAGCATACCGATACCGGCAAGCTGGCTAACGCGGATATGGGCAATGAACGCAAGGCAGCGGCATTACTGCTGACTGCTCAGCAAATGGGTACACAAAACGCCTCTATCCGTGAATATGCAGCAGATGGCGTGGCTGCGGTTGCTGGCTTCAGTGGTGCAGCACAGATATTTAACCCTACCATTCCTGAGGAAGGCCTGAATATTAAAGCCCCAAATGTTCAGCAAATTAGTAATGATACATCAGGCGCGGATGCAGAAAGGGCACGTCATGCAACCGGACTGGTGGCTAAGGAGGGTGGAGCGACCAAGGGGCAAGTGTCCCAGCGTGTCAGTGAGGGTGTCCATGAAGTTCGGCAAGGCGGCCTAGAAGGGAAATTTAACGGTGCAAATGCCAGTGCAGAAGCGACCTACGGCCATCAAACCGAAGCTGTAAAAAGTGAAATCATGGCCAAGTATGGTAATACTGCCGTGGGTGCATATCTTATTAATCAGCTGGGTGATCAGGCCGCAGATCGTACCCGCAACCTGACTGCCGGTGAGCGGCAGAATGTTGAGCAGGTACTGGGTATGATGAGTCCAGCCGACAAGCAGAAATACGGAAAGATTTTACTTCCCAATGACCAGAATGTCGGCAGAAGTCCTACCACTTCAAATGCTTCTACCACTGATGCATTTACCCAGCTGGATAAAGCAGTATCGGGTGAAATCAATAAACCCTCAAATTCCAACTATCAGGCACCCATGGGAGCAATTGAAAATAGTGATGGTTCACTGACTGCAACCACACCTGCCGACTATAAGGGAAAAATACGCTAGGCTTCCTCAAGAAAGGGCTAAATTAATTAGCCCTTTTTTAATCCCAATAATATTAAACATGCTATATTAATTAAATTATCTATTTTATTAAATAATGCCTTAATCATGCAGCAGTGTTTTCAATATAAATCTTTAATAGATACCTTAAGAAATAATGCAATTAGCATTGACCCAGACAGCCTATTCATGGATGAAAAATGCTGGTTTATGGGCAATTATTTTTCCTTAATTCAGGATGGCAAGGTGATCATATCCATTAAGGCTCGCTGCCTTTCACCTGATGGTATCAATGACTACCGGCAAAAAATAAACAATATATTCAGGGGGAAAGGCGAACTGCTTAGCGCAGCCATGTATAGAATGGCAAATGGTCAACAGATTATTGTGCCAAATAGCAAAAAACGTTATTACATTATCCGTAGCCATATTGATGCACAGAATTTACCCAACAATAAGCCATTTTGCCTAAATACTTATTCTGAATGCTCAACGATTACCGAAGAGCAAAAGCGTTATTGTTTTTTGGCAGCGATCAATAGCCAGAATAAGGATAAACAACCCGTAGCCGTAGTGGTACACATCCCTGAACCCAGTTTACTGCCTAAAGCAATGTATATGAGCATGGTTAGCCTGATTCAGGAGCATGGCACCATGGTAAGTGGTGAAATATTCAAGAATAGCAAAAATGGCTTTCACTACCTCAAGGTTGAACAATGCACCCCCCAGCTGAAACCTCAACTTCTGGGTAAGACCTTTATCTTGCAGGAGGACTATTACCGCAGGCGAAAAATCATGAACGGGGAATTCAAAAATTCAATCATGGTGTTTGCAGGCAATAGGCAGTATCAGAAACTTTTTTCGGTCGGTGACAGTTTTAATCCAGACTGGTTTGGGCGTGAAAAAGGCTTTTTCATTAAAGACCAAAATCAAGTCATTGAATTCAAATCTTTTTATTAATTTCGGATTGATAGCACAATGCGTTTAATTATTGCAGAAAAACCTTCAGTTGCACGCGCCATTGCCTTAATGCTGAATGTTAATGGCCAGTTTAAGGGTGGCTTTACTGATGGCAAGACCGTAGTAATCAGTTATGCAGTTGGCCATCTGGTTGAGTACGCCCATGATACCCCCAGAGGGATCAGTCAGCTGCCGGTGATTCCCACTCCTGAAAGCTGGCGACTTGAGGTTATTCCCCAGACTGCCGAACAATTTGAAGTGCTTAAAAAATTAATCAACGATGGCCGCATCAAGGAGATCGTAAATGCCTGTGATGCAGCGCGGGAAGGTGAACTTATTTTCCAGTTGATAATGAAAAAGGCTGAAAATAAAAAACCAGTCCTGAGAATGTGGATTCAGAGCATGACATCGGAAGGGTTACGAAAGGCCTATCATTCAATTAAAAGTGAAAGTGCCTATTTGGGCTTGGCCAAAGAAGCGAACTGCCGCACCCAGTCTGACTGGATCGTCGGTATCAATGGTTCAGTCGCCATGACTGCTGTTTTTGAGCGCATGTACAATACTGTTGGTGTAACGCCTGTCGGACGTGTAAAAACCTACATGCTTTCCCTGATTGTAAACCGCCATCTGGAAATTGCTAATTTTATCAAATCAGATTATTGGGTGGTTAATGCCGATTTTTGCCTAAAGGCGGATCAGGCACAGGCCTATTCCGGTAAATGGGTTAACCTGCCGGATGGCAAGCTACCCGACTATTTCACCGCCCAGATTGAACAGCTAAATACCGCTGATGATGATGTAGATAATGAGGAAATAGACCAGCTCAAAGCTGCTGACGAGGAAAGTATTCCTGTAGAAGAGACCCAGAGCCAGATTACCTCGCTGGCACAGGCACAGGAAATCATCTCCCGCTGTATGGCTGGAGATAAACCAAAGCCTGTCACACGGCTAGAGCAAAATAAGCGTGTCATACACAAAAAACCACCATTCCTGTTTGATCTTAATACCCTACAGGCCAAGGCCAATAAAGACCTTAAGTTTACGTCAGCAAAAACCCTTGAAATCGCTCAGGCATTGTATGAAAAACACAAGTGTATTACCTATCCGCGTACTGATTTTAAGCATCTGACAGAAGATTCGCGTGACCAATGCAAGAAGATTCTGGAATTGCTTTCAAAGTCCAGTGAGCAAGATTACGCAGGGTATGCCAAAACGGCGTTGGACAATGTTGATCAGGTTAAAACACGGGTTTTCAATAATAAGAAAGTTGGGGATCATTTTGGAATTATACCCACAGAAAATCTACCCACTGAACTCAGTAGTGATGAACGAAAGCTATACCTGTTGATAGTCAGTCGCTTCAAGGCCGTATTTTTACAGAACCTGCAAACGGCAACGGTGGAGCGATATACCTTTATTGGCGAAGATGCATTTAGGACATTGGAAACTACTGTAATAGAAAAGGGGTGGACTGCGGTTGAAAAGGCATCGCTCAAGGAAAAATTGCCTGAATGCCAGTTACCTGATGTGAGCAATTATGCAGAGGTCACTGCAACTTCCATTGGCCAGAGCAAACACCAGACCCAGCCCCCTGTCTATTTTACGGATGGCACCATCATCATTGCCATGAAGTATGCAGGGCGTAAAATTGATAGTGAAACTCAGGATATCAAGGATGCATTACTTAAAACCGGTATTGGAACGCCAGCAACCAAGGCAAAAACACTGGAAGACCTGATTCGTTCTACCACAAAAAATAATACGCCAAAGCCGCCCATGGTCTACAGGAAAGGAAATAAATTAATCCCAACGGAGTTGGGCATTAACCTAATCCAGATACTGATGGAAAATAATGTGCGTGAGCTCATAAGTGCTGACTTTACTGGGACGTGGGAGCATAAGCTTAAAATCATCCAGAGCGAGCCTGAACAGGCTGATGGTTTTATGCGTTATACCCAGACAACGACCGAAAATATCATTAGCAGCATGAAACAGCTTTATGCGTCCCTGCCAGAGCCAAAACTGGCCAATCCCTGTCCACGGTGTAATTCGGAATTACTGATAGAACGCTATAGTGTTGAATGTAGTTCAGCCTGTGGCTTTTCAGTCCGCAGGAGCCTTTCACAACGTATATTTAGTATTTATGAACTGGATTGCCTTATCAAAAATAAACGTATTGATGATCTGGATGGTTTTATCAGCAGTAAAGGCCAGCCCTTTATGGCCAGTATCTATTTGGATGACGACTTTAACTTCAAGATTGAATTGAGTGATGGCAAGGTCATCGATACCCCCTGTCCAAACTGTGAAAATACGCTTAAGGAAAGCCATAAGCTGATTTCATGTACCGGTTGTGAATTCAGGTTATGGAAATCGCCGATTGCCAAGCGGAACCTAAAACCGGATGAAATTACGACCCTGCTGGCCAAGGGCACAACCCCACCATTAACAGGATTTATTTCATCAAAGGAAAACGGTTCCAAAAAATTTTCCGCTTGCTTGGTTCTGAACAAAGAAACTGGTGAAATAAGCCTGAATTATGATACCCAGCAGGACATGAAGAAGAAATGTCCTTGTACAGACTGTCAGGGAACCCTGACAAATGACTTAACGGTGATCAAGTGCGATACCTGTGAATTTAAGTTTTTTATTAAATATGCCAAGAAAAAGCTTACTGCTACACAGATCAATAAGCTACTTAAAGGGGAAACCATACAGCATGCTGGCCTGATTGAGGAAGTTAAGGATAGTGGAAAGTATGTAGACCAGCTTTATTCCCTGAGTATTGATAAAGCCAATAAACGAATCAAGGGCATTAAGCTCAGATTACCAGTTTGATAAAATAGACCGAATATTTGAAAGTTGAGCTACACATGAAAAATAAGGGTAATACCAATGCTGCCCAATGGTATTGCCGGTGCAAGCCAAGAATGTCTTTAGACTCGTAAATTGTTCACAAAGAGTGATAGTTGAATGACCACTCGATCCCAGAAAGATACTCGCTGAGTTTTATAAATGCGATTTTCGGGGGTATGAAACTGCTCATCACCCAAAACCCGATACGAGATTTGATAGGCAAGGCTCTTGGCATTTTGTAATGCTTTTTCGTACTCGCGCAGTGTCATCTCTGACCAACCTTGCTTAAGTCTTTCAGGCTGGAGGGATACATATTCAAAATTAAACTTTTCGGCCAGCAATCGGGCTGTCAATTCAACACTTAAACTAATATTTCCATTGGGGATACGGCAAGCTGCAATGATTACGGCTTGCAGAAGTTCCATATTCAATAAATCTGCATCAGTACTTTCACATAAATAAATTTTATTGTTTTTTACCATGTAATCTTGGCTGTTATAGGCGATTGAAACAGCAAAATTACTGGCTATATTCTCCAGTAGTAACCGGAGCTGTATGGAATCTAATGCCGGATAAACCTTGTGCTGGCCATAAACCAGTCCCTGTATCTGATCAAGATTCCAGAATTGCAGCACCTTGCCTTTTGGCTCAAGCCTGATTAGTGCCGCACTGGATTGCTGGTCGGGCTTGATTGGTGCATTCAGCCGCAGGCGGTCATCTTCAGTAATCCAGACATTACTGTTAAATTGATGCGTTTGGCGCATTGCTGTAAAAATGGGGTGCTTGAGAATGCCTTTGGATGTGTAATTAAAATTCTGCCTACCATCAGAGAAAAGTACCTGAAGGGCTTGCCTAAACTGGCTTTCGTAATTTCTTAATGTATTCATTTTATATTCATTCACGATCTTGCTTTTACACTGTATATTAAATTCACGCTGTAAGTCTACATTAGCAAGTGGGCTATCATTAATCAAATATATTTCCTTTTAAATTTTGTAATACTTATTGAATATCTTTTTATATTTATTTTTATATTATAAAATCGAACTAAACTGCTAATGCGATCATTAAAATGAATTTAGTTTCTCCCGCGCCAAATCCGTTAGAAGCGGCTTTTACAGCCCTTATAGCGCACGATAAGCAAAATATAGTTTACCTGCCGTCCTTCATGTTCTTAAAGCTTCCCAGTGACATATTGAATGTAAATCAGCTGATTGAGGAAAAGACGGAACTTTACCAGCGGCTCCCCAAATACTTCATGAACAAGGACAATGCATTGCAGGCACTTCAGCGGAATCCGCTTAACCTTGCCTTTATCCCAGAAGAATTGCTTGATAATGATTTAATTAGAACCGCCCTAACCCAAGAACCTTTAGCCATCGGCTATGTCAAGGATAAGTTCCGGCTCTCAGAATATTGCCTACATTGCGTACTCCAGAAACCTGAAACGCTAGGTTTTTTAAATGAGCAGCAGCAATCCCAGTTCATGGTAGAAATGGCGATTGAAAAAAATCCTGCCTGCATCATGTATGTGGCACCTAAATACATGACCTATCGACTCATTAAAAAAGCAGTGACCGCTGACAATCGTGCGATTGAAGGCGTTCCGAGTGAGTTTATTGATGATGAGCTTTTAAATGTCGTGTTTGCAGGACAACATTTCATTCTTGGCATGGTTGACCGAAAAAATCCTAAGTTTATAACGTCTCACCGGATCAACCAGTCTTTAAACCGCTTTCCAGTTGAAACACTGGTTTATTTGATTAATGAAAAAAGCTCAATTGAAGACAACAACATCGAGTACCTTGATCAGCTAATTCAGATTGATCCCATCCAGTTACAACAAATCTCGGGATCATATTTTTGGGATAGGGAAGAGCTGCTAATTTCATTGATCAGGAACCGGCCTGACTTCATTCCATATATTGTTCCAAGTGCCTATAACCTAAAAATCTCAATTTTAGCTTATAAGCTTAATCCGGAATTTAAGCCCATGGACGTGATTGTGTTTGATCCGGAGTTTATGGCCAGTACTGATTATCTGGATAACCTTAACTGGTCACTTGTGGATGTAAATGCGTTAGGCACTGCCACAATTTTGAATATCCTTAATTGCTTGCCTGAAAATGATGAACGGGTCTACCTGCTGCTTGGCCGATTAAATGGTTTTCAAGGAATTGTCCATCATCCTGCGGTGCAAGCATTCCTTGAAAAACATAGGCAAGACATCTACTTGGCGCTTAATCCTGCACTCATTAACACTTCCAATATGCTCACAGTCAATACTGACTATTTAACTTATGAATCGTTAACTTCTATTGACCTGCATATCAAGGATGATGAAACAGCAGACCATTTGCTGGCCAAGGATATGATCTTTTACAGTGTGTTATCACACGACATGAAGACACAGGACAGGACGTTAAAGGCCATAGAGAAATATCCAAGTCTTGTTAACAAGATTCCGTTGGATTTATTGAATGCACCAGATTTTCTAAGGCTGCTGGTCAGTAGCAACCCATTGATGCTTAGACATATTGGCAAAATAACTGAGATAGAACAGTTCGTAGCTTAAAACTCGTTAATTACTACATTAAAGATTTTTAGGGATTTCCAATGAAATACTTCAGTAAACAATTTTATGGCATGCCAGTTTCGCATTGGATATTGTGTTTAGCTTACAGCATGATTATTAATGGATTGGTGACTTTAGTTTTTAAGGCTTCATTGCTGATAATGATACCATTGATTTTAATTTCGCTATTTTTCTCAAGAAAACTATTTCAGCGTAAAATAGCTGATTTAGATAATAAAATTCAAAACCTTAACAATACTTTTTTAACTGTTTTTATCAATCAAGTTGAAGTAGGCATAATCTCGGTTTCTGACTTTGCCAAAATTGAAAAGTCGGTTTTTTTAGATTCAACCACATGCCTTTTGCAATTACTTACCTTACCCAAAGCTATATTCAGAATTCTTAACTCAGCAATTCCATCGTTTACCACTTCTTTTGTTTTGATAATTTTACTGGGTATCACATTTGCACCTAGCGAGTTCTTATCTGGTGTTCATGCCCTGCTGAAGATGACGCCTGACCAGCTTCAAGTTTTTGCATATATGGTCTGGTGGCTATTTATAACCATATTTATCATGGCCTATTTATTATCTATAGTTTTTAGCAAATCATTTTCGGGTTTTGAAAATGTTTTTAAAAATGAAATTTTTACGAAAGTCCGCCAAATCATGGAAATTCAGGCTGATGGTGAGATTAGCTTAATCCACCAGCCAACTAATGACCATACGGAAACTTTTGCTTAACTGATTCAACCTATAAAATATCTGGCATGCTGATATAGAACTCTATAAGCATGCCTAATGATCACCTAAAATAAAATTCTATTAAGAAATAAAAGACCTTGTGCACCAGTTGTGCAAGTTAGTACAGTAAACTGGCCAACTTAATTGCAATTACCGGACTTCTGCCATGGCCTATATTGTTAAACTGACCCCAGATAATTTGTATTTCACTGCTGGAGAGGATGGTGTGGCCACCACAGCCTCAAGACAGGAAGCTATCGAAAATGGCCAATTTGAAGAATATGAGTCAGCAAAACTAACGGCCGAATCTTGGAGTGGCGGCATGCAGCTGGGACGTGATTATATTATTGAAAATATTTAATAGCAGAAGTTAAGCGACCGCCTTAAGCTTTTTCCTGATTTCCTGCAAACTATGCTTATCATTAATCCGAATCGTAGGATAGCCAGCTTCAGAAGCAAAAGCATCGCGCTTGGCATCAGCTTCCTTTACCCGTTTACTGGTATGACTTGAATCATCAACCTCAATAATGGCCAAGACGTTAAATGACTTATCTGTAAGCACAAAATCTACTGAAAACTTATTAAACCTATTCCTTACCCCAATATCGCGCGCAGTCAAAAAAGCGTTAAAGCTAACTGTAATAGCCCCCAATTAAAACGGACACCTTTAGTTAAGCCCTAGCGCTAAAGCCAGGGTTAAGGAGTGTCTTATGAGTCATATCGAAGTTATCACATTCAACCAGCGTCGCCGTCGTTATACTGCCGAGCAAAAAGCCCAGTTTGTTGCCTTGAGCATGCAAGCGGGCTCATCGGTATCAGCAGTTGCCCGGGAATATGGTATTGCCCCAGGTTTGCTGTTTAAATGGAAGAAACTCATGCAAGAAGGAGGCATTGTTGCCGTGCAAACCAATGATCAGGTTGTCAGTGCCAGTGAATATCAGGCCTTACTTAAAAAAGTAAAACAGCTTGAACAAATGCTTGGGCGTAAGACTGTCGAAGCTGAGATATTAAAAGATGCGCTGGAGATTGCCACTGCAAAAAAGTTCATCTCGCCCATTATCTTGTCGCCGCCGGACAGTACCCGATCGGACAAATAGCCCATGCATTAGGTGTATCCAGGTCTAATCTGTATCAGCGCCTAAAGCAGCCACCGCCAGTGCCGCGTACCCGCTACTGTAAAGCTGATGACCAGTTGCTACTGCCCATCATTGAGCAGATCTGCCACACCAGGCCGAGTAATGGCTACCGACGGGTAACCGCACATCTCAACCGTCATCTAAAGCAGCACAGGCTTAATCCTGTGCGGGTAAATCCCAAACGGATTTACCGCATCATGAAGCAGAATCAGTTATTGCTCACTAAAGCCATGCCACGATGCAATGACAGAACCCATGAAGGACAGGTCATTGTACCGGTATCCAATACGCCCTTGCGAAGCAGTGCTTCTCATCAGATGGCTTTGAGATCAAATGCTGGAGCGGTGAGAAAGTACGGGTCATCTTTAGCCTGGACTGTTGCGATCGGGAGGTCATCAGTTATCTTGCCACGACCTCAGGCATTAGTAGCGACATAGTCTGTGATGTATTGGTGACGAGTATGGAAAACCGCTTTGGCTTAGTTGACCATCTACCTCACCCGATTGAATGGCTCACTGATAACGGCAGCTGTTATATTGCCAAGGCAACCCGGCAATTTGCCCACGCACTGGGCTTTGAAATTTGTACCACACCGGTGAGAAGCCCGCAGAGTAACGGCATGGCTGAAGCATTTGTAAAGACGTTCAAGCGTGACTATGTTTATTTAAACGATCTGCCTGATGCCATTACAGTGATAAATGCTTTACCCAGGTGGATAGAGGATTACAATTGCAGCCATCCGCACAGCGGGTTAAACATGAAATCACCTCGTGAATTCCTGGCGATGAAATTAGCCAGTTAATTGTCCGTTTTTATAGGGGCTAATACACTAACCTGTGGGAAAAAATAATGGTTAGGCATCAGCTTGCTCAATTTTACATAGTAAATTTTTTCACATTCGGTCATAAATGCCTTTTTAACTATGCTTAAGTTACCAATTTCCTCGGGTGCCTTTTGCACCTTAATTCGTGATGCAAAAAACAAGCGTAGCACGAGCCAGCCCAGTAGTGATATAAGCGCAATATAACCAAAAATGCTCACTGATCAAGCCTGAATGAAAAAGTATATTGTGAATAAATTAAAGGATAATTATATTTCCTTTTTAATTAGCTATAGTAGCACTTTTGGTTATTACTGATTATATTGATTGTATCGGAATTCATTGACTGGTAGAAAAATAAGCTATTATTTCTACCGAAAAAAACGGCTGGGATGTATATGGTTATTGGTTCAGTGCAGATTGCTAATTTAGAGGAATTTAGCCCAGAATCCATGTTGCATGCGAGTAATGATATTGCTGCAATCAATAGCTGGCTAAGAGCAAGCACTAAAAACTCTAAACATACTTTTGATAGTTATGCCCGAGAAGCAAGACGATTTGTAATTTACCTCAATTCAATCAATATTGGTCTTAAACAGGTCAAAGGCGAGGATATCGATAACTATCTTAATATTTTACAGTATCCGCCTGCACACTGGTTAATACCAGATGACCAGCAAATTACTACCTCGACCCAATGTATGAGTGCTGCATTAAGCGAATCCTCAGTGAACCATGCAAGGACTGTGATCAAAGGGCTTTTTAGTTACCTCAATGATGCAGGCTATCTTAAGGGCAATCCTGTTGCACTCACAGCCAGAATTAAGTCAGAACAGGAAAGTATGGCTGAAAAAGCACTGGTTGTACCTGCATGGAATACTTTCTGGAAATGGGTGGTACAGAAAACTGAAGCGGCCACAGAAAAAGATAAGGCCTTATGGATGCGCAACCGATTTATGTGTGCTGTGCTTTATCACACTGGGATGCGGTTATCTTCGCTTGTTGCTGCCCGTATGAATAGCTTTTACCGGAAGAATATTGGCAGTGAACTGATTTGGCATCTCGCATTCCCCATGAAAGGAAAACGGCTCCATACCGTGATCGCAACCAACTCTTTAATGGATGAACTGGTATCGTACAGAAAGTATCTTGGCCTACAGGATTTTCCTGCACCGGCTGAAGATACGCCATTAATCATGGCATACCGGAAGAAAGCACCTATCTCACCCAGAGGGGTTGAATATGCTATCAGCGAAATGGTAGAACAGGCCGCATCAGACTGTAATGATCCTTTTATCGCTGACGAAATCAGGAAGATAACACCGCATACTTTCCGGCATACGCATGCAACGCACCGGTTATTGGCTGGCGCTTCACTGTTATCCACGCAAAAAACCCTTGGGCACAAGAGCATTACCACAACAACAATCTATGCGGCTGTAGTTGATGAGATGCTGCTCAATGAATCTGATATGTTTGGGGAGTTTTCAGAACAGCAGAAAATAGGCAATTAATTTTCAATTATTGACTAAGCCGACTGGAGGTCATGATGAACACACAAAATTTAAAGCAATTTTTTTTAGAAAAATTGCATGAAATCAAAGATACTCTAGGAGGTAATCCTTATTTGGATAACCAAAAAATCTTTCTGGATTACATTATCCAGATTGAAGAATCTACTCAAGATTCAACATTAGGCAGCTATATTAAAGATTTGCATCGTACCCTAAACAAGCCGGCCTCCTTAGTAGATGTAGAGTCAATTCTTAAATTAATTCAGGATATTGGGGAGGCCTATTTTTATGCACTTGCGTTATCTAAAGGGATAAAGCTGAGAAAGATTCCTGAAACCAAACATAAAAACACCCCTGATTTTGAATGTCTTGATCAAGAAAATAATCCGTTCTATTTTGAGGTTAAAACACTTTCGGTCGTGTCACCGATAACTAATATTCCTGAGCTATTTGAACGATCCATGAATGCACAGATTAGTCTGGATCAGCAGCTCAAGGCAGGTAAAAGGGTAGCTATGGCTGAAGTTGATATAACTCCATGGGAAACCAACGACTTAAGGGAAATGATTCATATTGGAATCAACAAGATACAAAATAATATTAAAACCAAGCAATTTGCTGATAAACCTACGTTTTTGGTCATTAACCTGAGTAACTTACCATTATTTGGGAAAAATAATGATGTCATCATGCCTTACTATACTGACCATCATAAATACATTACCACTGGGGAATTATGGACGATGGCATGCGGCGAGATAGGCATGCTAATAAAATACCATCCATCAGTTGAAGGCCATCAATGTATTAGTGGAACACTTCAGTCTTGCGGGATATTGAGAAACCCAGCTTACGATTGTATAGCCGGTATCCTTTTTATACATCATGATTTGCATAATCAACATAATATTTATGGGTTCTATCGTGATGATGATTTTGGTTTAAATACAAAAGAACTCAAACACTGTTGGGAAAATATCTACCAAATCCTAAAACAACTTCATGGTAAGAACTGGAACGATATGCATGACTCCAACACATTTGCTTTAATCAATAGCTTGGATAACTATACAGACGAGGAAGTAATTGCCGAGCTGGGAATGCGAGCGCTTTCTAACGGCATTCAAGCGAAAACTTTCACCTATAAAGACATAGAAATAAGCATTAAAAATAATAAAAAGTCCTAAAGAGTGTCCGCCTACTGCAAAATCCAACTCACTGCGCATAACTGTTATTATGCGCAGTGAGATATTGCTCAATTTGCATACTCTACAATACATAAAATTAACCTATTTGTAATATAGCGACAGACCTAATAGGTCTGCGCAATTAGCCTTTAGTCTAATTCCAATAAACGAATAACCAGAGATTAATTAATATTGGCTTAATATTTTAGGGTAATTATTCTAATGCAGACTATTAATTTTGATTAAATAGTTTCTTGCAGAAAAGTATAAATAAACTAAACAGATCGGTATAGTATTTTTAATTTTGTATTAAATTTTTTGTCACTAAGTTGCAAAATTTGTCTAAATTAATGTTAATTACCAAACTATAAATAAATTTTTTTATAAGAAAAATATCCTTATTTTTTAAAGGTTAATGATTAAATTTTTGAGTTAAATAGCTTTTAAAAC
>NZ_MLCN01000044.1 GCF_001982605.1 Alkanindiges hydrocarboniclasticus
TCAAAACTTCAAAACTTCAAAACTTCAAAACTTCAAAACTTCAAGGACCTGTGGTTAATAATTTTTAGCAAAAAAATCATATCAAGAAAGTTTTACAGAGAGTATCGAAGTTATAATAAATACAGATAGGGTGTCGCAAGTTGCGACACATTGTTTTGCATCAGTGTCGCAACTTGCGACACCCTATCAAAATGTTTTAAAAGACGGTATAAAGGATAGCTTAAATGAATTACGCCTTAATAAGGGATGAGCATAATGAGTGAGCTAAGCGAAACCAGGTGGATCGTTGTCGCTAACCATAAAGGTGGATGTGGAAAAACCACCACAGTAGTCAATCTTGCTGCTGAACTGGCTAGATTGGGCTTATCAGTACTCGTTGTTGATCTTGATCCCCAAGCTAATGCCAGTATGCATATTGGTAAGTTACATCCCAGTGAAGTTGAAGTGACCTGTGCTGAGCTGCTTGCTTCTGAAGTAGACAGATTGCCACAAGCTTTGCATGAAGACACGCATATTGAGGGTGTATCACTTATTTATGGTTCGCTTGCATTAGGTCGTGCTGAGGATAGCTTAAAAGAACATACCGCAAGACCTTCAGAAGAGTTAAAAGCAAAACTTGCACCCTTAGATGGATTGTATGACATTGTGCTGATTGATTGTCCGCCTTCATTGAAATTGCTTACTAGTAATGCTTTGTCACTGGCCACCCATTTAATTATCCCCATTGAATCAGGTTCCCAATATGGTCTATACGGCGTTACTGATCTTTTAAGACATGTTGATAAGATAAAGCGTATTAATCCAAAACTTGAATTTATGGGCGCGCTACTGATCAAGCATGATGAGCGGCAAACGGTATGTAAGCTGATAGAAACAGCGGCAAATGAGCAATTTGGTAAATTATTGCCAGTAAAAATACCTGTGAGTACGAAAGTTAATCAGGCCGCTATGGGCCAGATGAGTTTGCATAGTATCGATAAAAATGCACGAGTAGCAAAAGAGTTCAGAAAGCTAGCTGAATATGTAATTGAGTCATTGGGTCTAACAGCGATTGAGGGGAAATAGTACTAATGGCAAAAAATATAAAGGAAATGCTGGAAAAGAAATTAGCTGAAAATAGCATTCGTCATGCCGAAGCGCAGCAGGAAGCTGACTTCGACGCAGGCCGTCAATACATTAAATTGAATCTTGAATTGATTGATCCAAATCCCTATCAGCCGCGAAGTACTTTTGCACCTGATGAAATTCAAACACTAGCCGCTTCAATTAAAGAGTCTGGACTACTACAGCCTGTTTCCGTTAGGCAGGTCAATGACCGTTACCAGCTCATTGCAGGTGAACGCCGTTATCGTGCCCATCAGTTACTGAATAAATCAGCGATTGACGCGATTATCATTCCTGTATCAGATGAAGAAATGGGTGTACTTGCGCTAACCGAAAATATTGATCGTGAAGATTTATATGATTATGAAATTGGTAAGGCTTTGCGCAAGATTGAAACTTTATTTCCCAATAAAAAGAAACTGGCTGAATCTATAGGTCTCAACCGCCAAGACATGTACCGTTATTTTGCTTATGAAGAGTTACCTAGTGAAATTATAGAACGTCTTGATCTTAATCCTGCTTTGTTATCTCGGACTGCAGCAGTAAGCTTAAAGCGGGTTTTAAAAGAGTATGAATCTCCAAAATTGTCTTCTTTACTTCGTGAAGGATGGGATTTACTAGAACAAGGCTTACTGGAGCAAACCAAATTAGCAGATTGGATTATTGACCAATTGCATAAAAAGCCATCTTCTCCTCAACAAAAAAAACCTGATCCATCGCTTATCAAAGAGATTAGCCTTGCTGGCAAGAAAGTTGGATATTTGTCAAAAAATAGTAGGCAACTTGTAGTGAAGTTAAATGCAGTTTTATTTGATGATGAGCAGACTGATAAACTCCAATCTTATATTCAAAAAATTATTGAAGGTGAAGTGTAGCAACTTGCGACACTTTTTGTAATGATGGTTATTTATGCAAATCAGGTAATTCCATTGATGGTAAAGCCAATTTTGGGCATAATTCTGGCAACCAACACTGAAGTGAAAAGCGGAAGGCTAAAGCTGAGGTTCTATCACAGAAGGATTTTAATAACTATATGAAAGATCTTAATCAATATCAGTTAGAAGATCCTTCTAGTATTCGGAGTAGACGTCATGAAAAAAGATTAACCCTGTTACCAAGAGCTTTATCTAAGTCCATATAGTAGCACTGCTGCGTAAGCTTAACTAATAATGGAATATTATTTACTATCTTCATTGAGAATAAATCTGGAAAATCCATTTCGGCTTCCAAAAATGGATCCTTAGCTAAAATTCTGGATTAAACATGCGCTTTGTCCATTGATTCACGTGCGACCCTGATGAGACGATGTTCAATGCCATATTCAGCACAAACCCAATTAAAGATGTGCTTAAAGGCATAGTGATCATGGGTACAGTTCGTGAATTAGGTACCGTTAAACTACATACTTAAATCAACCTGATTTTTCATTATAATTTCTTTATTGTTCAGGTTTATAATTATTATTTTTAATATAATTTTAGTTAATATAAGATTCTAGGGTGTGTCATCAAATGAGCCAGATGATGGAAGACGCCAGATAGATGACTGACAGGAAATGTAGAGCCAGCTTATCATAGCGTGTGGCAATGCCCCGGTACTGCTTGAGCCTGGCAAAGAAGTTCTCAATTAAAGGACGTGTCTTGTACAAATGCTGGTCATAGCTGCGTGGTGCTTTGCAGTTAATTTTACTCGGTACCCGCTGTGTTCATGCAGGAGCACCCGACCAAGCTAATGCAGGTGATCGGCACACCGCAACCAAGCCCATTATCTAATGGTCGAATTGATTGGCCTTAAATACCTTGCAGCACATGGCAGCTATTTGTATGAAGGAAATGGCATACCGCATACCAGTGATGTCAATGAAACTTTGGCTGATGAGTTTTTACCGTATGATACCAACGGGCAGGCGTTTTATGACTGGTTTGATAATAATCGTGTGCATTAGCTATTTTTTGACCAAATCTTTGACATTTTCTTTGACATTTTCTTGCTATAAATTTGACTAAATGACTGTATTATAATAATAATGATTTGACATTTTCTTTGACATTTTCTTTGACAAAATGCCCGAACATTCTAAAGTATGGTTAGATGACACCACATTAAGAGTCATGACTTATAAGTCAGGCTCATTTGTTTTTCAGCTTGGTGTTGATCTAAAACAAAGCCAAGCGATGCTTGACCGTGTTAATGATGCTCAAAATCGCTTTAATAAAATGCCTAATCTTCCTCAAATCATTGACCAAATCCAAGAAAAAGTATTGGCCAGTAGTATTTATAGTACCAATACGATAGAAGGCGGCCAGTTTACTGAGCAAGAAACAGCGGCGATTTTAAGCCAAGACCCGAAAACCATCCAGAAAACAGAAGAACGGCGACTAACCAATCTTAAAGAAGCCATTGAGTGGATAAAAACCTCTAGCGCCAAGCAGTTAAGTCCTAATCAGGGAAAACCCTTTGAACTGTCCAGTGTCTTTAAATTGCATCGCCTTGTTTCTCAAAATTTGGATGAACAGCATAATCCAGCAGGACAATTAAGAAATAACCAGCCTACGCAAACCACGCTTGTGGGTAACAATGCACATGGTGGAGCGTACAGACCCCCCAAATGTATTGAGGATATTGAGTATTTAATCGAGGCATGGGTGGAGTGGCTCAATAGTCCACATATCATCAATCAGCCTGTCATTATTCGCGCCTGTTTAGCACATTATTATTTTGAGCTGATTCATCCATTTTGGGATGGTAATGGCCGTACAGGGCGTTTAGTTGAGATGTTCATTCTGGAGCAGTCAGGATACCGCTTTAGCTCATCGGCGGTCTGGTCATATTATCAAACCAATATTCATGAATATTTTGCCTTATTTAATGCGTGCCGAAAGCTCGCAGAAAAAAAACAGGTATATCCGAATCAGGCATTTATTGATTTTGTTTTGATGGGCATGTTTAACACCATTGAGCATCTACATGACATCAGTAACGATTTGATCACTTATCTGTTATATCAAAACCATTTAAATCATGCCAAATATAATAAGCTGATTTCAGACCGACAATTTAATTTGATTCACTTGTTAATCAAAATTATTGGCCAGCAGGGACGATTTTGCTCACAGGCAGAGTTATTAAGAAACTCTCAGGTAAGTATGCTTTATAACGGTAAAACAGAGCGTACCTTTTACCGCGATATTGCAAAACTGATTGAGCTTGGTTTTTTAAGTGAAAGCGATGGGCTAATCATTATGGGTCATTAAATGGCGAGTGCTGATCTTAGGTCTATTTTTATGGAGTTAATATACCTAAATCATTAGGTAAAAGCAAGTTTCACAACCATTCGGAAATGGTATAATGTTTTGATATTATTAATAAAATTGGCATAGCTATGGATTGCAACATATCAAAGTAAAATAGCCTGTAAAACTATCTTTTTAGCCTGTTGTATTTGGTTTAACCCTGATGTCCAGTCTTAACATGCATGGCGATTTCTAAGCTGCCTGCATGGCAGTGAACAGCTGTAAACTTCCTCTCAGCTATTTATCTGGCTTCAACAATGATTTGGCTTAATTGATGACATGCTCTAGTATGTCTGTATAGTAAATTTATATAAACGATTTAGATTATATTTAACTGGTTTAATAGAAAATATTAATAATAGCTACCGATTATTTTAACTTTCTAACCTGTTGCTTTAATAAGTCCAGTGCCTTTTGTTCCATGCCTCTGATAATAACAGTAAGATGTGGGGGAACTCGGACGGTAGTGGTTTGCCAGTCAATGGGCTAATTAACCTGAACATATTTGTCATAAATCTTGATTAGCACATCATTTAGCCACTGCCGGGTTTTGCTGAACTGATTGGCAACTTCGGTGGCTGGCAGGCCTTTGACCATAACCAGATAGCAGGCCTCTTTACGTTCTTCTGAAAAGTTGGTTAAAGCGGGCAGAAGTGCATCATATTGTTCTTGTGTCAGGATGCCCTGATAGCCTGATTTTTTCATCACGATACTGATTACATCGTTGGCAAAACTTTCGTTAACGAAAAAATGTAGGGATTCGTACTAATGATTTTAATTGTAGCCCATTTAGGCTACGATAAGACCATATACTTGTATGGATGCATACATTGAGGTCTTAGTTATGAACGCTAAAATGAATGTGGTAAGAGCACGGGTTGATGGTGATATCAAGCAAAGAGCTGAACTAGTATTGGATTCAATAGGTTTGAGCATGTCTGATGCAATCAGGATTTTTTTGCATCAGGTGATTGTCCGGCAGGAATTTCCGCTTGAACTCAAAGTCCCGAATGCGGTGACGCTCGCTGCCATGAATGCTCCTGTTGAACCGCAAACTTACTCATCAGCAAATGCACTATTTGATGAGGTAAATGATGCTGACGATCAGGACTAAAAAGCAGTTTAAAAAGGATTTAAAACGCGCGTTAAGTGATTCTAAAAAGGACACCAAGTTACTGCTGTACCTTATTGACGAGCATTTAATTAAAACAGGGACTGTCCCGCTGAATATAAATCACATCCCTTAGTTAGGAACTGGAAGGCCTACATGGAATGCCATGTGCAACCGGATTTCTTACTGATCTGGGATGTAGATTGAGACAATCAGGAATTGATTTTAGCCAGGTTTGGGTCATATGCTGACTTATTTTAATATACAGAAAAATGTAAAGAGGTAATAAATGGCTTCAACACGCTCCCCTGGCATGTTAGAGAGTTTTAGGAAATATGCACTGTAAATCGAAGGAAAATTTGAGGCAGATAAAAATAAAATAATGCAGGAATATGAAGACGCACTTGCTCACTTATCTCAAGAAGAACTAAGCGAAATTGAAGACTACTATGCCGATGACTATCAACACATTGAGGAGTTTCAGATAGGCCTTTATAGAAAGTCTACCCACATTACTGATTAAATCCCTGGACAGTGAGCAGATCAAAGCTGAAGGGGAGCGCTTAAGAAAAGTGCTGCACGACCACTAGGTTCTAATATTTGGCGTAACCAAGGATACAACCATGACAATTAGACGGTTATTTATTGCGGAAAAACCCGATCTGGCCAAGGCAATCCGTGATGGCCTGGGTGGTGGTAAAAGTCAGGATGGCTATTTTCAGTGTGGACAGGATGCCGTGACCTGGTGTTTTGGCCACATGTTGCAACTGTGCGATCCTGAAGATTATGACGCCAAATATAAAAAGTGGAACATGGCCGACTTGCCGTTCTCGCATGTACCCTGGAAGAAAAAAGTCGCTAGTGATAAAAAAGACCAGGTTAAAAAAATCATGGCCTTGCTCAAGCAGGCGCGGGAAGTGGTGCATGCCGGTGATCCTGATGATGAAGGCCAGCTCTTGATTGATGAGCTGCTGGAATTTGCCAAATGTACCCTGCCGGTGAAACGGGTACTGATTAATGACAATAATTTAAAAGTGGTACAAAAGGCGCTGGCCAACCTGCGCGATAACCAGGAATTTGCCCCATTGTCTGCGGCGGCGGAAGCCCGTTCGGTTGGCGACCAGCTCTATGGCTATAACCTGACCCGTGCCTATACCCTAAAAGCCCAGAATCAGGGTCATCAGGGGGTGTTAAGTGTTGGACGGGTACAAACTCCCATTTTGGGGCTGGTGGTGCGCCGCTGCCGCTTAAACGCCAGTCACCAGAAAAGTTTTTACTATAGCGTAACCGGTGATTTTGATATTCAGGGTTTAAACTTTAACGGCCGCTATCTGGTCAAAGATACTGATACGGTGGACGAAAAAAAACGCTTGCTTGATGAAGCACAGGCCAAGCAGATTGCCAAAGATGCTACTGGCCACACAGCGATTTTAGCCAGTGTTAAAACTGAAGCCAAACAAACCCCGCCACCCTTACCTTATAACCTGCTTAAACTGCAAACCGATGCGTCGCGCAAGTTTGGCATGAAGCCAGACCAGGTGAAAACCATTACCCAGAACCTGCGCGAGAAATATAAGCTGATTACCTATAACCGGTCAGACTGCGAGTATTTAAGTGATGAGCAGCATGGGGATGTGCCGGGTGTTTTGGCAGCCATTGGCCAGACTGCCCCGGTTTTTGCCAACCTGATTGGCAAATCAGATCCAAGCATCAAAAGCCGGGCATTTAACAGTGCCAAGGTATCGGCGCACCATGCAATCATTCCCACTGAAGCAACGGCCGACTTAAATAAATTGACTGATGCAGAACAGAAAATCTATTTGCTGATTGCCAGGGCATATATTGCCCAGTTTTTCCCCAATTACTGCTATGACCGTACCGATATCCTCATCAATGTGGGCAAGCACCAGTTTACCGCCTCTGCGGAAGTGCCAACCCGGATGGGCTGGAAAGTATTATATAAAAATGACCAGGACAATGAGGATTTGGCCCAGGATGACCATATCCTGGCCTGTGACCTGCGTACCTTAAAACAGCATGATCAAGGGCAGTGCATCAAGGCCATTGCAGAAAAGAAGGAAACCAAGCCACCCGCACTGTATACGATAGCCACGCTGCTAAGCGATTTAACCCGTGTGGCCAAGTACGTCAAGGATGAGCGACTGCGTAAAACCCTGGTTGATAAAGATAAGGACAAGCAGGGCGAGCATGGGGGCATTGGGACACCAGCCACCCGTGACAGTATTATTAAAACCCTGTTTGATCGTGGCTTTTTAGCCGAACAAGGCAAAAGCATTGTCAGTACACCAATTGGGGAAAAACTCTATGACGCACTGCCGGATCAGGCCAAGTACCCTGATATGACCGCGATCTGGCATGAACAGCAAAAAGCATTAAAGACCAAACAGGATGTAGTGGGTTTTGTGCAAAACTTGATGTCTTATATTGGCCGGGAAGTGGAGAGTGTCAAGCAAAGTGGTTCTGTAAAATTGGCGGATTCGGTCCCATGCCCAAAATGCACCAAGCCCATGAACCGCATTGCCATACCCGGCAAACAGGCCTTTTGGGGCTGTAGTGACCGCGCAGGCTGTAAAACTACTCTACCGGATGCGGGTGGCAAGCCGGGGCAGCCAAAGCCTAAAGCGGCGGTATCAGCACAATTTAAGTGTCAGGCCTGCGGTAATGGCCTGATCCGGCGTACCGGCAAAAAAGGCAAGAAGGCCTATGCGTTCTGGGGCTGCTCTGGCTATCCAGCCTGCAAACAGTCCTATGAGGATAAGCTCGGCAAACCGGTGATTGCAGGTACACCGGATGACAAGAATTTTTCCTTTAATCCGGTTCCTGATCCGACCCATCTGGTTTAGGACTGGATATTGCAATGAAATTACCTGAGCAATATCAGTTGGCACAACACCTGATGGGCAATCGTCGCAGGCTGCGCTGGATTTATCCTGACTATAAGCGCGGTATGGCTGAATGTATGGCATTGGCGCTGGAAGCCCGGCTTTTGCCGGTGGATGATACAGAAGCAATCCAGAAGGCTATTATCTACCATCAAAAGCGCTATGCAGAAGACCAACAATTATTTAAAACCAAGTTTAATCATCCATTGAGTATTGCCGATACTTTATGTAAAGCAAAGGATTGAGCAATGACCCAAAAGCAAAGCCAGATTCTCAGCACCGCCTTAACCCTGTTTCACCAGTATGGGTTTAGCCGTACCGGAGTGGACAAGATCATCAGTACCTCAAACGTGGCCAAGATGACTTTTTATAAATACTTCCCGTCCAAGACCAGCTTGATTGAGGACTGCCTTAAAGAAGAAAGCCTGCTGATCCAGAATGACTTAACCCACCGTATGAACCGGGTCTCTGGCCAAGCGGAAAAGCTCAAGGCATTTTTTCAGTGGCATGTGGAATTTAGCAGCTCGCATCACTTTAATGGTTGCCTGTTTAATAAGGCGACTTTTGAATGCGATGATGAGTATGGCTCCATTTTTAAAATCATTCACCGGCATAAGCACTGGAAGCTTGAACTGGTTAAAAATCTGTTGATGGAATTGCAGGTCAGTGACCCGGCAACTCTGGCGCATTTACTGGTGAATATGGCTGAAGGGATGCTGGTCAATGCCCGATTTAAAACAATGGATTATCTGAATGGCTGGACAGTGATTGAAAATCTGATGAGTAGTCACCGGGTTGGTTTATCTGCCTAATGAGATTTATGCTCATGTTTAGAGAATTTGAATTTTGCTTTATCGGCTAAGCAGCCAGGCATGGGCTGCTTGAAATGACAAGATTGAACTAGCGTTAGATTTTCAATCATTGATTACTTTTTGATATGATGACTAAACGCTTTTTGTAGGTAAAGCAAAATACCAATATGCTTTAAAAATTAGCTTTTCTTTTGATACTTTTGAAGTATGAGACAGTCAAAGTATGTAAATATTTTTATAATAAAGGTTAAACAAATTCCTGCTTTTTCAATAAAAAAGATAGAAGAGGGGAGAATTTTATTGGCTAATTCACTTTGATTATTTCACAAAAACCGATCTCATTGAGCTTTTGCTCATGCTCTAGGTCATACAGATAAACCATATTGGTGGTATGTTCAAAGGTTTTCTTTAAGGCCACATGCATGAATTTTGGGAGCTTAAGCTCCTGCCATAGTTTTTCATATCCAGATGTAATTCGGTGGATGTATAACTCCTCTTTCAGGTAAGCAGGTTCACTATCAATAGAAAAGGTGACATTGGGATTATCCCTAACCAACAGATGAATAATCATTTTTTCCCTCCTGAAAACCAATTATCTATCATAAAAAAAATCATCAACAATAATAGGAACTTTTAGTAATTTTACTTTAAATTTTTTAATACCATTGATTAGATATTCTGTTGATTTGGACTTTTAGAATGGCCAGCAAATTACTACAATATACTGTTGCTCAACAGCAAACCTTACCTCATGAATACATTAAATAAGTGCGGGCATGGTGGGAATTATTTCCCCCAAACCCGTTCAAGTCTTAAGATAATGAGTGTTTAGAGGGCAAAAGGGTTCTTAACCTGCTTTGTCATATCTTGATTGTTTATAAGTGCTTCTAATTTTACTGCTTTAGTAATTTTCAGTAGGGATGATAGATATCTCTATTGACTGATATCTTGATATTGAGATTTAAAAATCAAAATGCCGTCAAGTTAATAGGCATTAACAAGACTTTCCAGTGGAATATTTAACCCGGCATTAAGTTTTCTAATCATGGGCAGCGTTAGACGACGTTTCTTGCTCAATACCTCAGAAACCCGGCCGCTGCCGCCAATAAATGGCTCTAGATCCTTGGGCTGTAAACCTTGTTGTTCCATACGAAATTTAATTGCTTCAACGGGATTAGAGGGCTTAATTGGGAAATGCTCATCTTCGTATTTCTCTACCAACAGGCTTAATATTTCCAGCTCATTGCCCTCTGGGGTATCTATGGGTGCTCCCCATAATTCCTCAATACGCGCTAAAGCAGCACTTAGCTCGTCATGACTACGAATAGGCTTAAGATTCATCATATATTCTCCGCATCGAGGTTATCATACTGAGTATGTGTACCAACAAACTTGATAAAGCCCATTTGTCGTTCAAGATCAAAGGCGACAATTAAGCGATATTTGTTGCCACCAATATTAAAAACAATACGACCACCTTTTAAGATACTGGCTGTGCCAAAAACTTCCTTAATCGCTTGTGGCGTTGCATAACTGGCCTTTTCAAAGTGCCTATACCACTCGGTTAAAGGCGTTTCAGAATCTGCGTAAGCTGGACTACTTTCCCAAAATGCAACTAATCTGCTTTTTGCCAATATACGCATATCTTGATCTCTGCTCTATTGAGTTATAATACTCCCAAAATGGGAGTTATGCAAATGGTCTATTAGTTGTTGGCTTAAACTCGGCCTGTCGTAAATGGAATAATGTTTTAACGATAAGTACCTAAAAGAAAAGCCCAGATTATGAACTGGGCTTTTTTATCATTCAATATTGGGTAAGCCAACGCTGGCAGTATTAACCTCATGCCATTCACAGTACCCGTGACTGGTATCATTCTGGGTTCCATTAGCTTGAGTTCACAGCGGATATGTTCTTCAGTCAGCATATTATTGGCTTTAAGCTGGCCAGCATTTAGGTCACTTAAGGGAATATAAAATAAAATTCCTTCTTGTATAAGTATTAATGGTGGTAAGGATAAAAATGATAAAGCGACCAGAATCGCAGATGAACAATCAATAGGTGCTGATGTAAACAAATGTATAATAATAGTATTGAGTTATTAGCAATGTAATTACTTTATTCAGGATTTTGATGCCACAACCGACCAGATTCTCATATGCCAGTAGCTCTACTGCATTACCTTCTACTATTAAAAATCATCTGGTTAGCATGACCCGGGATGCCGAGAGTAATAATGCTCGTGGCATCATGGCGGGTATTCTGGTTTACGGCAATGATAACTTTTTTCACTGTCTTGAAGCGCCTGCATCAACGATTGACCGGGTCTATCGGCAAGCGGTTTCCAATCCATTAGATGAGAAATTTAAATTATTAAAACGTGAGCTGATCACTGAGCGGTATTTTACGGGCTGGGAAATTATATATTTTGTACGGGAAGAAGCACTGCAACAGTTTTTCGTTAAGCACTATGGCGAGAATGGTTTTGACCCATACTTGCTAGAAGGCAGCCAGCTTGATGAGTTCATTGCATTACTGGCAGGTTTGGCACCTCAGCGTTTTGCTGTAAAGGCGCATCGTACAGAAGTAAGTGAACTCTCCCACAGTGCCGGCCGTCTCGGAAGTGTATATTATCTCGCTGGCTTTATGCTCATCGCCGCACTAATCATTCTTGGGTTGATATTTGGATTAAACCAATACCTGGGCTTAAATGGATTTTCAATCATGTATCAACAATAAACCATAGGCATGACTGGCTGGAACCGGCTTGCTTGCCAGTCAACTTATCTAGTCATTAAGATAGTAAAGTTTTTAGAAATAATTAATCATTAGACAGTGACATTCATCCGTTACCTGTCCTTATTTATCCTGTAGCGTTTAGCTTTTAAATTGACCGCCACAGGCAATCAGTATGTCTAGTGAAAAGCCCCCCGATCTGGATAGCCATAATATTCAACTTGAGTTTAAATATCGCTTTAAGATCAAGGGATATAAAGAAACTCTGGGGCAGGGAACGATCATCGTGAGTCATCAATCAACTGATAACGATGTGAAACAGGCGGTTAATGACTACGTCTTAAAAAAGATCATTGAGTTTTTACGGGGTAAGCCAATTGATATCAATAAAGATTTCTCTATTGATAGTAGTGTTAAAATTATCAATGCCTTTAAGGTAGGGGAGCGTATCACCAAGCCCGGTGAGCCTGCCAGTCAAGCAAGGCAAATAGCCTGCAATCAATATGGGTTGGTGTTAATTAAGGTCGCCTGGCTGTTACTCATGTTTTTGGCAGTCGTATAAACTCTAAAATAATCTTAATTGTTAAAAACATAAAAAGGAATCTTATAAAAATGAAACCTGTTTATACCTTAATTTTGCTGGCTTTCTCTACGCCTGTTCTGGCGACCTTACCACCTTTTACCCCGCAAAGTTTAGAAGCCTATAAAGAAACGAGATATCAACAAGCTCGACATGATCAGATGTCCCGCCTCAGGGTAAATCTGGCAGTTTCCAGTAATAATGATTGGGGGAAGATTAATGTCTCCAATTTCACTTTATGTTCTACCAATAAATGCTGGAAAGTCGATGTAAATAAGCACGTGCCGGTTGTCAATAGTAGTACAACCAGGGGACAGTTAATTGCTGATGTACTCATGCCGAATAACACGAAAATTAAACAAGTTTTCTTTGAATCAACGACAGGAAGACAGTCAATCCAGGGTAAATTGAAATTTGAAAAAGCCTTAAATATTGATCCTGAGTATCAGGGACAAAATCTATATATCGTCCTGGATAAACTGAGTAATGGAAATGGTTTTTTTCGGTACTTTCCAGTGGCTACTACCGCGCTGCCTTTTAACCCTAAAATTAAATATTATTTAATTGACCCTAAGTTCGATCAGCAAATTAATTTAAGTAGTAAAACCTCAATTACTTTTCCAGCAAATTTTTTACCGCATCCTCAACTATTTTTTATTGCTGAACATTATGTCGGTGATCGATTTCCAATGCTGGATATCTATCCATATATCAGTGGCAAAGGCAATCTTAAAATTAAGTTGGCCGAAGTAGGTAAGGGCTTGAGCACTACGGCCAGTCATCAGGCAATTGCATCAATAAATTATGCGGAGATTCTTTCACCCAATACGCGTGTATTTAGGGCAAGGGACAGTACCAATATCACTGGCAAGCAGTCACCCTGACTGTAGTCCCAGCATGTTTGGAATCAATACTTAAATTAAAACATTGACTTATAAATCCTGCTTAAATCAGGAGTACTCTATTTACTGGCTTAAACGAAAAATTATTTTAACCCTTTTACATTTCAAAACAATAATTACATCTTTATGTGATTTATGGGACAACTAATGACCTGTACAACCGTTCACCTTACGTGGTTTCTTGTTATTTAGGCAGGGCAAAGGTGGTATGGCAAAACTAGCTCAAGTAACACTGATAAGCCTGTGCTATGGCCTGCTAGTCGCTTGCCAGAAGCCCACAGCAGGACAGCCTGATCCACCAAATACACCAGCGCCTCACAGCACGACTAAGCCCACCACACCCGTGCATGTGGCGACCTCAATGATGCCGCAACTCATCGTCGGTGAACCATTAAAGGATGTCGGGATACTGGAGCTGGGAGCGGATCAATGCTTATATCTTAAACTGGATAATGGCCAAACCATCCTGCCTATTATCACTGGGGCTTACCGTACCCCTGAACAAATCAAGTCCCGCTATATGCCACTGATTGGCCAGCGGGTTAATGCTGCTGTTGAGCGAAGTGATATTAATTTGGCAAGCCCGCACTTTTCAGCGATTAGCCCCGGCTGGGTCAATGCATCACCTCAATCGAAATGTAACGTAAAAGCGGCCATTCCTCGCCTGTATTATCATTCACTGATTACAGGTGAACCTGTGGCAGCAAACCAGGTGATTGAGCCTGACGATAGCAATAAGGTGCTCAAACCGAGCAATCCATCCCGGCCAGTCAGTAGTAATCAAATGCCGTATCTGGCGTTTTATAATCAATCGACCTATCACCCTGACAATACACTGACCGAACATGGAAAGTTAGTGGTAAAAGACCACTGCCTATATCTTAAGCTTAAAAATGGAACGCTGGCTTTACCTATTTTTTATACCCAGCACACGTATTGGCAGGATAACAGCTACAGCTTACGGGCAAGTGGTCATAACTGGGGACTAAACCAGTTCTATCAGTTTAAAGTGCAGAAGCACTGGGATAACCAGCCAGTCAGCAAAAGATTAAGGGATGAGCTGGGAATGATTGTTGGCCCTCATGAAAGCTGCCAGCAAAATGAAGTGCGCTACATCTATGCCATGCAATAGACGTCATGCTATAGATAATTTTTTTAGCAAAACGATGGCCAGCCTTGAAAAATACCAATCAGGCGCCACATATAATTATGTGACATGGGTCACATAATTAATCAATTCTTAGTGAGTGTTAATAAGTCAAGAGAGCGAGGTTTTACCAATGGATGAGATTAATCAGATCATTAAAAGTGCATCGGCGGCCACCCCATTAAATATTTCTGTGATTTGTTCCCAAAACAAAGCCTTTTATTTAAAACATCCAAAAATGGTACAGCGGCTACCTAGAGAAGAACGGGCTTACTGGTACTGGTTCTTAAAGAATCATTAATCGCTGAGCCTAAGTAAATTCAAATTACTAAAAATGATCGAAGCGATATAGCTAATCTAATCTAGTTATATCGCTGAACGATCTCTAATTTAGTTGTTTAGCATAAAAATCCTGCCTTTAAATCAAACCCGATTTTTTCCTAAGGTTTTGAGAGAATTTATTTAACCAAGTTTTTATTGATGTCTATAGCCATAAGGCTGCTATTGATTAAGAAATATCAGGGCTTTTAAACGCATTATTTAAAGCCCTGTTTGCATAGCCTGATTTATTTTTTCGTGCTGCTCGCCCCCTGGTTTATTTTTTGCTGCCGTTTAATTCCAATCTGTTGGATACGCTTGACCTGACGTGCCGCAAGCGCCGGAAAAGCATTGGCCACTTTGGCAACTACACCGCGCATCGGCGGCAGGATAACTTCCAGTGGTTTATCTTTTAGTGCTTCTAAAATGGCATCGACAACTTCCTGCGTGGTCAGCGCGCGTGAACCTGAAAAGGTCAATGCGGCCTGTTCCTTATCCTTTTGTTGATCCAGCATGGGGGTTTGTACCGCATCAGGACAAATAGTGGTCACACTAATCCCATGCTCAGCCAGTTCCATGGCCGCTGCCAATGAAAAGCCACGTACTGCAAACTTGCTGGCACTGTACAAGGATAATCCCGGCACAGGCGATAAAGCAGCCAGCGAAGCAATATTAATAATATGCCCCTGTTTTTGTCTGATCAGGGTAGGCAAAACGGCTTGCATGCCAAAAATAGTGCCTTTGACATTGATGTCAAAATGAAAATTGACATCTACTTCGGTAATATCGCTCACCCAGTTTTCACGCAACACACCCGCCACATTGCACAATACATCAATGCGCTGCCACTGTTGCAGGACACAATTAATGACGCTATTCCATTCGCTCGTACTACGTACATCCAGCTTTTGTAATATTAACTGTTCGGAATTAGCACTCTGACGCAGTTTTTCTAATGAATGAGCGTCAATATCACAGGCACAGACCAGTTCCTTTCGAGCAAGCAATTGCTGAGCCAGTGCAAAGCCAATTCCTGAGGCAGCACCGGTAACAATAAAAACTTTATCCATAATGCAGTTTCCTGTTTTTTTTAATGTTTATTGGGTGGTTAATGTCAGTTTGCCAAATTCCAGGTCGCCCATACGAACAGTAGGTTTGGTGCCAGGAAATAACCAGTAGCCATCAGATTCCGAAGATAACGCCATATTAAAAAAGCGCTCATCCTTGGGCCAGGGGCCAGCCACCGATTTTTCCTGAATCATGGACAGGTATTGATCATTACCACATTCCAGGGTATTGCCATTAATGATGATTTCTGCCTGAGTGCGCTTGGCAAAACTGGCAAGGCCTGGAATTTTAGAGTGGATGGGGGCATAGGAATCCATACTGACGCCATTTTCCGAAGTGACCAGCAGACCCTGATCGGTATGCGCCACAATGGAATGATTGCCTTCGGTATGGCCTTTGGTGCGCATGATGGCAACCGAACCATCGCCCAGAAACACGCTGTCATCCAGTAGTTCCACGCGGCTTTCATCAATGCCTGCAATGCCGCTTGGGCAATACCACTGGTTTTGCCACGGCAGTAATGACAATGTACCTTCCCATTCTTCACGCATCACCAGCAATTTGGCGTTGGGGAAAATAGCGGCCTGACCTTGACCGCCCAGCCATCGGGTTACATTCTGGGTATGCAGGTGATCATAAGTAATATAATCAATGTCCTCAGGATGTAAGCCAAGCTGTTGTAAGGCATTCAAAACAGTGTTGGTTCCTTTGACAATCAGTTTTTCCATTTGGTTGGAAAATGGGCCGGCGCTTTGATCCAACTGGGCAAAAAATGGCGTTTCGCGCTGGTTTTCCCAGTCTGACGGACTAACCAGCAGGGTTTTAACACCCTCATTGCTATCAAACTGAATGACAAACAACTTATTGCATAAATGAATAAATGGTGTGGGTAATGCAAACGCATTCAGGTAGCCATATTTGGCCGGATAGGGAACGCGGATTAATTCAATCGACTTATAAAAACGCACTTTGGGCTTGGCCAGCATGGTTTTACGAAAATCCTTGGCGGCTTCACGGATATTGTCAATGCGTTCCAGTGGCCGCAGTGCATTACGGGTATCATTAAAGTGGTAAAATGGCGTCAATATGCTCATGGCCTTGTCCTTGTGAAATATCTGTTATTGGCGTGGCAAGAACAGGGGTGAGCTTGCCGCTAGATCATCAAATGCAATATAAATTGGGAAAGGTTTCTTGTCAAATTTAAAAGATACACCAGCAGCACCGGTTGCCAAGCGGATATATGCCAAAAAGGATGCAGAAGTTCGGGTTCAGGAACGGCGGGAACGTCTGTTGAATGCAGCGTTAGAGCTGTTTGCAACCCAAGGCTATTCCAATACCACCATTGAGGCCTTGTGTAGTGAAGCCAAAGTGACTACCCGAAATTTTTATCAGGCTTTTAGCGGGCGTGAAGCCGTACTAATGGCGTTGTACAACCAGATGATGGAGGAGTTAAATGCTACCTTACTGGAGGCAATGCAGGCTGAAACCGGTAGTCTGCGTGAGAAGATGAAACAGGTAGTTCAGGCCTTGGTAAACCACTATTTAACCGATACCCGCCGGGCACAGGTGGGGGTGCTTGAAGTAGTTGGCGCCAGCCCGGCAATAGAGCGGCGGCGACGTGAGGTTATTCATGGTATTGCCGTACATCTTGAGCTGTTTTTACACAGCATGGCGCAGCAACAGCAAATCCCGCAGCGTAATTATCGCTGGCTGGCCATTGCGATTGTGGGAGGAATGAACGAACTGATGGCAGAGTGGCTGATGAATCAGGAATTAAGCCTTGATCAATTGACTGAAGAGATGCTGGTGACGGTTGGCGCCTTACTGAATGGAATTTCTCATGGTCATTTACATTCCAGGCTGTAGCTTTACCACAGGATGATGTTTTAATGTTGGGTTTTATACTAAGTATCCTACTGAGCTATTAGTTATCAACATGTATTAAAAGCCTTAAAACAGCAAATCGATAAACTGACTATTGATGGCTATTGAGTTTGCAGGCGCATCATGTCAACCCGCGCAATTATTTTGGTCAAGCCTCATTTTACGTCTTAAAATAATCTTAGGTACAAGAAGATAAGCCAGAAAACGATTGATCCTAATAAAATTTTATAAAAAAATGCCGTTGTTGATAGTTATGATACTATTTACAAATAATACGGAAAAATGGAATTTTTTATGAAAGCAATGATCGCTGCTGTTTTATTGTCATTGAGTGCTTCAATGAGTTATGCCAGCGAAGCAAATATTGAAGGGGTATGGCGTACTGTTGATGACAAGACTGGCTATGCGCTTGCTCATATCAGCATTGAGAAACAGGCGAATGACACCTATATAGGAACCATTATTGAGCAGTTCCCATTTCCTGGGCAGCCCTTAATTCTGCTGTGCCAGAAATGTCCAAAACCTTACACGGATCAGCCCATTAAAAACTTGCAAGTATTTAAGGGTTTAATCAATGATGTCAAACAACCTGATAATTATAAACATGGAAAAATTATTGATCCTTTAACTGGCAAAATCTATGGCATGAAAGCAAAGCTAAGTAGCAATGGTAAAAAATTGCGGATTCGTGGTTACATTGGAACTTCGGTAATTGGTCGCAGTCAAACCTGGTTACGTAAAGAGTAGATTTTTGCCTGTTAGTGCATGACAAAGAGAATAGCGCTATTAAACGTGCCTAACTAATACTTTGTCATTGCACAATAGCAATCCATTTAGCTCCTATAGCTAGGCGATGTCATTTATGATCGGTTGCATCTTATGGGTCATCATAATAAGTCCTTATACACTGGTAAAATTTGATCGTTTGTCGATGCTGAACAGCAATACAAGTAAGTTTTTATACCTCATCGTCTCTCTCATGTCGTGAAGTGCTTTGATTAATATAAATTTTAAGGTAATACCACCACTAATGATTAGATCAACAGACAATGTATTTAGGTCTTCGCTAGCCATGCTAACTGAGGTAAAGCATGAAATTGACAACAGTGAATTTATGAACTGTGGTCCACGGCTGGATGTGGTTTTTCAATGCATAAATGTTTCTATTGAGCATAGCCTGGGCGTGAATTCACTGATGGCAGCAGACTTACCCATTCCTGCAATGGTAGTGCTTAGGGCGCAGTATGAAGCTGTCACGAGAGCATACTGGCTTCTTTATATCGCAACAAATAATCAGATAATGAAAATCAATTTTAACTGGACCAATGAGGAACAATGGTTAAGTGATAAATTTCCCATGATTACTGAAATGCTTGATAAGTTAAGTAAGGCAGATTTACCCGCTAAAGGAAATATTCAGCATTTGGTGGAGTTTAAAAAATATCATCTTAAAGCATTAAATTCTTTGGTTCATACGGGAAAGCATGCATTTATAAGAAGCAGTTTAGGTTTTGATCCCAGTATGATAGATACGTTGATGCGGCAATCTAATAATTTGGTCAGCGCCGCAGTACATATTATGTTTAAGCATTCAATTCCTGATAAGCAACACTTTTTATTAGGTTTGCATGAAAAATATAGAGAGTGTTTTTATATGGAGCAAGATGTTGATCCTAATATGAAAGCAACAATAGACGCCCGTTTTAAGTAACGTCAAATAGAGTCAGTTTAAATTTTAGGGAGTATTTTTAAAGTGCAGACACCTAAGTTATTTATTTCCTATAGTTGGTCATCACCTGATCATGAAGAGTGGGTAGATAAACTGGCCCAGGAGTTAGTCAGTGTTGGGGTTGATGTCACGCTCGATAAATGGGAACTAAGAGAAGGCCATGATATTTATGCCTTTATGGAACAGATAGAACGAGATTCTGCTACCACTAAAGTCATTATGATTTGTGACTGGAAATACAAGGAAAGGGCAGATAGCCGTGAAAAAGGCGTCGGTGTTGAAACTCAGATTATTTCAAGACAAGTTTATGAGTCTACAAATCAAACAAAATATGTGGCAGTCTTAAGTGAGTTAGATGATCAAGGCCAGCCTTTTCTGCCAATCTACTATAAAGGCAGAATATATATAGATTTGAGCAATGAGGAAACCTATAGTGAAAATTTTAAACAATTGGTTCACTGGGTCTATGATAAACCTTTAAAGGTAAAGCCCCCTCTAGGCAAGCCACCAGCTTATATACTGGAAGAAAATCCCACAGTGTTAGGTACTGAGGTTGCTGCCCGGCGCTGTAAAGATGCAATAAAGACTGGCAAGCCCTATGCATCAGGTGCACTAAGTGAATATTTTCAAACCTTATATCAAAACCTGGAACGGTTCTGGATACAGGACATTGAACTCAAGGAAGGGAAAACACGAGAAGAGATCATATTCAATCATATTGAAGAGTTTTTACCTTACCGGGATGAAGCCCTTAGCGTCTTTGAAGTCATGGCCATTTATGGAAATTCTCAAGAAAATGCCCAAGTACTTTATAAGTTTTTTGAGAATTTGACTCACTATTTTGTACCCAGAAAACCGGAAGGTGGCACATATAGTTATACGGATTTGGACTTTGATTTTTATAAATTTATCACTTATGAACTGGTTCTATATGCAATCGCAATTTTTATAAATCATGAAAAGTTTGAGGCGGCTTCAGTAATTTTAAATCATCGTTACTATGTTGAAACAACCAATTCCGGTGGGCGTAAAGTAGCTTTAAATATTGCCGCATTAAACCAGTTTGCGGATTCATTGGGCAAGTATTATCAGTTAAATGATGGCCCAAGATATCATTCCCCAACGGGAGCACTAATTAAAACACGTTTGAACACACAGATTGCTAGTATTGATCAATTGGCTCAAGCTGATTTTATTGCCTTTTTAATTCCTGAATTAACTAAGAAGACAGGTGATTATGATTGGATTAACTGGTTTCCAAAGGTGGCAATCTATTACACCAATCGACGTAGCCCTCACGAGATTTTTGCAAGAGCTGCATCTAAAAGTTATTTTGATAGAATCAAGACTTTGTTTTTAGTGGAAAATAAACAAGACCTTGAGCCATTGTTTACTTATTTCAAAACCTATCCTGATGTGCTGCCACGTGTTGGGGACTGGGGTAGGTTGAATGTCTTTGATCTAAGCAATTATGAGAAATTGGCGACTGAACGGTAGGACTATGAGCCTGACTGGCACCCAAATCAAGTTCGATGAATGAATTGACATATATTAGATCTCTTGCATAAATCAATTTTTGACCAGCTCGATATTATAAATAGCAGCAATCAAATTAAAGCGTAATCCCATGCGTTTACGTCGATTGCGGTAGCGCTCTGCAAGAATTTTAAACCGCTTTAACTTGCCAATCACATGCTCAATCCTAATGCGACGTCGGCTGATCTCAGTATTAAGCCATTTTTGCAACGCAACTAAAGGTCTTTTCTTACTGGCTTTAAATGGCATTAAGTAAGGAATATTTAGTCGCTTTAAACCTTGATAACCTTTATCAGTCAATAAAAA
>NZ_MLCN01000045.1 GCF_001982605.1 Alkanindiges hydrocarboniclasticus
AGGAAGTTTAGAATTGCTGATTTGGCCACGACCGGCATGGGCTACCCACAGGCACTTTTAAATCCTTAAGGGTTTGTTCAAACTTGAACTGAAACGTAATGTCTTCCCTGGCATCACCATTATTGTCTACATGAATCTCATACAGTGCATTGGGATCCAACGCATAATAATTGGGCCCGGCAAAAGCGTCCTGAAGCGGCTGGTAATTGGCAATCAAGGTAACATAGTCACCGCGGCCCGCCTCATAACTGTTAAACATATAAAAATCGGTTGCATCCACTTTTGGGGTTCTGGTAATGCTAGGAGCCTCACGGTGGCTGGATGCCTGCACCGGCAAACTACTGCTGGCCATTAATGTGGCTACCGCAATACTGATAAGCTGACGTTTCATACCTGCGTTCCTTAAATATCTGTTTAATTTTGTTTTGACTCATTGCACGACGCAGCAATGCTGTTACTCAAGCAGTGCTTAAGTTATTTACGACAGCACAACTGTTCTGGATTCAAAAAATTCATTATTTCTGCAATTTTTTATCATTTTTTAGCAATTGTGGATTTTCTGGCTAAGCGGCTATTTTAAGCAAAACATGCAGTAAATCAAATAAAAACAACTTGTTGAATTGCGCCGTGTCTGGCGTTATATGCCCTCTTCAGATAGTACACGCCATATTGCAGCGGTTAGAGCAGTCAGGTTTTGGCCTTGCGACCAAATTATTACTAAAATATTGGCCACACGGCCAAATTGGTGCTAAATTATTGGTCATGCGGCCAAATCAGTGCTGAATTATTGGCCATGCAAGCAGGTGCTAATCCGGAATTTTTGATCAAGGAGCATGCAGACGTGTCCCTATTCCACAGACTGACTCAGCTTGGCAGCGATCTCATCAAAATTGTGGTCAATAGCACAAGTCCGACCAAGCCAGCCGCCAGGAAACCGTTTCGTTCTTACGAGATTGCCCCTCCTGTTTCTGCAGCAGCGACTTCTTTGGCACTCATGCATCCGGTCAGCATGAAGGTGCTGCATGTTATCCATGAAACGACCAATGCCGTCAGTCTGGTGCTCACACGCCTGGATGAGCAGGCCATCCGGTTTATTCCCGGGATGTTCTTTACGGTCATTGTGACTATTGATGGCAGGGAATATAGGCGTGCCTACTCAATTTCCAGCTCAAGCCTGGAACAGCAAACTGCAAGCATTACCGTCAAGCGCATCCAGGACGGGCTGGTTTCAGGATGGATCAATCAGCACATTGCTGAAGGGGACGTGTTGCGTGTGCTTGGTCCGTCCGGAACCTTTATTGTGCAGCCGGATGCCAGCAAGGCGCGTCAATTGCTGCTGGTTGGCAGTGGCAGTGGCATTACCCCACTCATGTCGATTGCCAAAAGCATACTGGCAATCGAGCCTGAAAGCAGCATTCAGTTGCTGTATGGCAATCGCTGTCTGGACGATATTATTTTCTTTGATGAACTCGAAGCCTTGCAAAAAACCTATGCAGGCCGCTTCAGGGTGCTGCATGTGCTGAAAAATCCGTCAGAAGGCTGGCAGGGGGGCCACGGCCGCCTTGATGCTGAAACTTTTCCCCTCTATTTGAAAAAACTTAATATTGACGTTTCACAGGATAAGCTTGCTTTATACATGTGTGGCCCTGAAGCAATGATGGAAGGCGTGCGTGCAGCGCTGCTAGCAAACGGTATGCCGGTAAAAAACATTCATCAGGAACGCTTTACCCCAGCCCCCGTGCACCAGAGCGCGCAGCACTATAAAAACCAGAGCCTGACCATTCTGGCAAATGGGAAAACATGGCAAGGGACCGCAAAGCCAGACGAAACGTTGCTGGAAACGGGTTTATCCCTGTCTGCCGAGATGGTTTTTTCCTGCACCATGGGTGGCTGTGGGCGCTGTCGCGTGAAAATTCTTAACGGCGAAGTTGACATGGATGAACCGAATTGTCTGATGCCGGAGGAACGCAAGGCCCATTACGCATTGGCGTGCATCAGCCGGCCCTTGACTGCCGTTACGTTTGAAGTTGACCCCCCAAGCCCTATCACCCCCACCGGAGACATCTCATGAACACTCCCCTTGATAGCATTCGAAACATTTTACCTGGCCACCTCAAAAACCGTGTCGATGGCCTTATGGAAGCCGCCGACATTTTTGCATCGATGAAAAGCCCTAGTGTCATGCGCGCCATAGCGCCCTCTGCCGTGCGTGGGCTGCTTTTTAGTGTGGGCAAGCGTAGTGATACCACCGACATGCCGGCAGCCCATGCCGCACATTTCAACTGGGCCTACCCGCATGACCATCCTGAAATGCATGCGCTTTATGAGCGCGCCAAACGCGGCCAGTGGAATGGTTCTGATTTACCCTGGCATACCCCGGTGGATCCATTAAATCCCGACCTGCCCATCGCTCCCCTGGACCTTATTGACCTGAATGCTGCCACAGCACTGGGCATCAGGCTGGACAGCAAGGACCAGCCACGCATGGTGCACTCCATGTCCAGCTGGATGCTGTCCCAGTTTCTGCATGGTGAGCAGGGCGCCTTGCTGGCTGCCGCACAGGTGACCGAATCTGTAAGCTTTTTTGATGGAAAGCTCTATGGTTCCACTCAGGTTATGGATGAAGGCCGTCATGTCGAGGTTTTCCATCGCTATCTAACTGAAAAACTGGGCAAAATGTATCACATCAACGACAACCTGTTTGTCATTATCGATGCCTTGATGACAGATTCGCGCTGGGACCTGAAATTTCTTGGCATGCAGATCATGGTTGAGGGATTGGCACTGGGCGCCTTTGGCTTTTTGTATCAAAGCACCAAAGAACCGTTGCTCAAGGAATTGCTAAAATACGTGATTCAGGATGAAGCGCGGCACGTTCATTACGGGGTGCTGGCACTCAAAGAACACATCAATTACGGCATCTCCAAATCAGAACGGAATGAGCGCGAAGACTGGGCCTATGAAGTGGCACTTCTGATGCGTAACCGGTTTATGGCTTATGAAGTCTATGAAGAATGGTTTGACGGAACCAGCGTGAGCAGGGATCAATGGCGCCAACTGATCATGAACTCACCAGGCATGCAGCGTTTCCGCAAAACCATGTTTACCCGGCTGGTGCCAAATATCCGGGAAATTGGCCTGCTGTCTGACCGCATTCGCCCGCACTATGAAAAAGCAGGCCTGGGCATTTACTTTTCCGGTCAGGCCGCGCCGGAAGTGAGTGGCGAGCAAATGGTGCAAGAACTGGATCACGAAGCAGCGTAGTTTGTGCTTCTGCTAAAGCAACAGCCCTGATTTGAGCTGATTAGCAACTCGGGGCATTTTCATCCAAACACTTAAATACACGTAAACCACTGACTGGAAAATTTCATGGCAATCCTGACCACTATCCTAAAGGCAAAAGCACAGCTGGCTGCGCTTAAACTGGTTATCCGCATTGTGCCTGTCCCGCGTCCTCTTGTCCTGGTCGGCCCCGATTCGGCACTCAGGCTGTGCTCAACCATCTCCCATCTCGGGGTCAGTCATGTGCTGATTGTTACTGATCAAATCCTGTATGACCTGGGTTTGATCCAGCCGCTGGAGAAGGCGCTCAAACAGCATGGTATCCAGACCTCGGTGTTTTCCGGGGTTAGCCCTGACCCTACCATTCGTGTGGTTGAAGACGGGCTGTCAGTACTACAGTCGTCTCATTGCGACAGTGTGCTGGCCGTCGGTGGCGGCTCATCGATTGATGCAGCCAAGGTCATTGCCCTGGCAGCCACCAACAAAAAAACCCCACAAGAACTGATTGGCATATTCAAGGGCAGCAAGCGCTCACTACCCTTGTTTGTCATACCCACCACCGCAGGAACGGGATCGGAAGTCAGTATCGGCGCAGTACTTTCTGACAACCAGTCCCACCAGAAAGGATTGGTCATTGACCCGAAGCTGGTGCCGCTTGCTGCTGCGCTGGATCCAAAAATCATGCAGGGCATGCCACGTTCCGTGACGGCCGATACCGGCCTTGATGCCTTAACCCATGCACTGGAGGCCTGGGTCAGTGAATTTGCTTCGCCAGAAAGTGACTATTACGCGGGTGCAGCAATTCGCCTGATTTTTGAAAACCTGCCACTGGCCTGGCGTGATGGCAACAACCTGAATGCACGCGAAGCCATGGCCCTGGCCTCCCATTATGCAGGTCTGGCGCTAAATCAGGCAGGTCTTGGCTATATTCATGCCATTGCACACCAGCTCGGCGCCTACTATGGCATCCCCCATGGCCGCGCAAATGCAATTGTGATGCCGCATATCCTTGAGTTTAACCGCAAGGCATCACGCCAGCGCCTGGCAGCTTTGGCCCGGCAGACTGGCCTCGCTGAGGCCAGCGTTAGTGATGCAAAAGCAACTGACGCCCTTATCGCCCATGTCAAGGCACTGCTTGTTGAGTTAAACATTGATACGCGTATTCCCGGCATGAACAGCAGCGACTTTGAAGCCATGGCAAATGCTGCATTTGCCGAGGCGCATGGCACCTATGCCGTGCCGAAATACATGAGCCATTCCGAAGCAAAAAATCTTCTGGGTGCACTGACCGGCCGTTAACACAACTCATATCGCCTGCACTCTGCATCAGCCAGAGTTCCTGTACAGATTTATAACGCAGTGCTGACGAAGGCGGGTTTGACATTTGGTCAATTGACCAATATAGTGCTAATTTGAACTTGACCGAGCAGTCAGTCTGACTTTGGTTCAGACGGTAACTCATGACCTGTCTCGCCCCTGAGGGCAAAGCTGATAGCAGGTCTACGTCCGTTTAATCGCTTTAAAGGAGACCTTTACCATGACGCATCTAATGACTATTCAGCCGCGCAAGCCGCGGTTTGCCTTAAGTGACGTTCCCGTTTTCTGGAACGATGGCGATCCTGTTTTGACGCGTTTCTTTGACGCGCTTTCTATTCACTTCCCCGATGGCGAGCGGTTTTTTATTCAGTCGGTACGCAACTATGAAAATCAGGTCACCGATCCCACGCTCAGAGCAGATATCAAAAACTTTTTCCGTCAGGAAGCCCAACACGGTATCGTGCATGACCAGTATAATGCTGTGATGCAGGCGCAGGGCATTCATGTCGAAAAAGTCATATCCCGATTAAAGCTTTTTATTCAGGTATTCCAGAAACACCTGCCTGCCAAGTATCAGCTGGCCATGACAGCTGCCTTTGAACACATTACCGCCACACTGGGCGAAGGCTTTATGGACGATGAAGGTGAGATGTTCAAGAACGCCCATCCCGCCATGCGCGCCATGTACATGTGGCACGGTGTAGAAGAAGTCGAACACAAGGCGGTGGCCTTTGATGTGTATGAAAAAGCAGCAGGTGGTGGCTATTTCATACGCACGTCCGCCCTGATTGTAGGCACTGTGCTAGTGCATGCCGTTGTGGGCTCGGTGCTTTGGCATATGCTAAAGGTTGATAAAATGCAAGGTCAGCCCTTAGTGCTTGCCAAAGGGTTTTATCGGCTGTATGGGCCACGTGGCCTGATTACCAGACTTATTCCACGCTATCTGGACTGGTTTAAACCGGGCTTCCACCCTGCTGATACAGGTATCCCGGAAAAAGTCAGTGCCTGGCTGGCAGAATATGACAAGCATCAGGACCCCATGGAAGCTTCGCGAATTGTTTTTAACATTCCAATTGCGGCGGCAGCATAAAATAAGCAGAAGTGCTGGAAGATTTTACACGACTAAATCGAGTATTATATTGGTCTGATACCATAGTATGAGTGAAGCCGTGTTAAGTCGAGAATCTGCTCGAGTCGAGGTTACAGACCGCGAAAGAGTGCTCGCTGCCTCTGCCAGGCTGTTCCGGGAAAAGGGTTTTGAGCGTGCAAGCGTCCGAGAAATTGCAAGGGCTTGCGGCATTCTTCCCGGCAGCCTTCATTATCGCTATCGCAGTAAGGATGATATTCTGGTTGATATGATGCAGCTGGCCATTGAAAGAACTATCCACGGGATCATTGAAGCAACCTCAATGATCCAGGATCCTCTAAAAAAAATGAAATCGGCACTGCACGCCCATCTTAATGTACTCATGTCTGGTGATGATATGGTATATGTGCTTTTGTTTGAGTGGCGCTCGCTCCATGGTGCCGCACGTGAGCAGATGATCGCCGAACGAGACCGATACGAACAATATTGGCACGCCATCCTAAATGAGCTGAAGACTCAGGGTTTTATCCGTAAGGATGTGGATGTGGATCTGTTAAGGCTTATTGGCCTAGGCGCCATCAATTGGGCGGCCACCTGGTATAAGGACAATGGAAAGTACAATCTTGAACAAATCGCTGATGCCATATGGCAAATGATGACAAGAGGCATACTTAATATGGATTTTCACGACGAGGCAAAAAACCTGTGAAGAAACGGGATGTTCAAATTACCCATGCCATCGGGAGACATTGTGGCAGCTCTGCAATTCGTGACCTGCTTGAATTTAATGGGCTGACTATTTCTGAGGCCATGTGCCTTGGATTAGGTTCAGGGCTTGGGGTGACTTACCTGGAGCTAGCGGCGGATGCCCCTGTGCCATTTTTAGTGCATGTGCGTTCCCTGGGATTTGAAGCACGCGTATTTCAAAGCCTGGGCATACCTTTTGAATGGCAAACTTTCGATTCCCCCGAGTTGGCAGCCGTAGCGCTTGGCAACTGCCTGGATGCGGGACGCCCCACCCTGCTGCTGACAGATATTTTTTACCTGCCTTACTTTAACAGCACCACTCACTTTCCCGGTCACGCCATTGCGGCCTGGTCGAAAAACCCAGAGACGGGCGAGATTCTGGTTACTGACACTGAGCGCCCTGATGTGCTGTCCGTGAGCGAACAGGCTCTCACGCGCGCGCGATTTTCTACGCAGCCGCCGTTTATTCATCATGGCAACATGTTCACCCCGAACGCATTTCAAGGGCACATTACGCCCGAGATAATCACCCAGGTCATCCGTGACAATGCCAGCTCATTAGCCACAGGGGGTCTATCGGCCCTGCAAACCTGGCTAGATGACCTTGGGCGCTGGGGCAGCACAGGTGACTGGCACTGGACCACCCGCTTTGCCTATCAGGTCATCGAGAAGCGTGGAACAGGTGGCGGCGGGTTCCGGAAAATGTATGCCGAGTTCCTTGATGAGGCGATTCACTATAACGCCGGTGTACAGCAGCAGCAGTTGCCGTTGTTAATGCGGGCTTGTGAAAAAACATGGACTGCTTTAGCCATGTGCCTGAAATCGGCTTCTGAAAGCCCGGACTTTCCGCATGCTGCCATTGAAGCGGCAATTTTTGCGGTCATGCAGACAGAGCGCAATTATGTAGATGCCGCCCTTGCACTCTGAAACGTGCCGTTAATTTTTTTGTAATTCAATTAGTCAGAAATGGCGGGAGTCAACAATGGACGGTAATAACGCGACACATCTTACGATGGCTAAAGCGTTTTTTGGGACGAATCATGCGTTGTTCAATATGTTCAATATTAATGTCGGCGCCGTGAGCAATGGTCATGCCGAAATGAGCATGCCCTTCTCTGAACAACTGGCGGACCGTAAGGGTGCGCTGCACCGGGGAGCCCTGGTAACACTGCTTGATACCACGTGCGGCTTGTCTATTTTTTCATCATTGCGCTCTTTGGAACCAATTGCCACCATTGATTTGCGTGTCGATTTTCTACGTAGCATTCCCGCGGCAATGGGTTTAAAGGCTGTAGTGGATTGCATCGGCAGGACAGATACAGTTGCCTTTATTACCGGCCGTGCGTTTGCAGAAGAAAGTGGCGAACTGCTGGCAACAGCGGCTGGCTCTTTTGCTATTGGCACAATGGGGCCTGCCTTTGACAATGAAGTGCGAGACCACTGATATGAGTATTGTAAAGCACAACAGCGCCGATACACCCGGCACCGCGGCCCTGAGCCTGTATGACGAGCCGTTTGTCGAGTTTCTGGGTTTTCGCGAAGAACTGCAAAATGGAGAAACACGCTACTTTATGGATTTCCGTGATTCGCATATCGGCAATCCCATGATTGGAACCTTTCATGGTGGCATTCTTGCAAGCTTTGGTGAAGTGGCTGCAGCAGCCTATCTGGCCCGTCAGCGCGGCGATGCTACGCTTCCCTTATGCTCGACAATGACCTTTGATTACCTGCGGCCAGCGTTTAAGGGAACTTTGCAGGCCATACCCAGCATTGTTCGTGCTGGCCGGCGCATTACCACAGTATCCGTTCAGTTACTGCTTGATGACAAGCTGGTTTGCATCGGCCGTTTTCTGTTTACGGTTGGCCGCAAAGACAATAAAAGCAACATCTAGCTCGTCTGCTATCCTTGGGAACATTAAGATTTGTGCTGATATGCTGCTAAATTTAAATCGTTACTAAGTTTAAATCGTTGCTAAGTTTAAACCCATGCTCAGTTTAAACCCATGTCACCGGAGTAATTCCACCGAAGTTTTAATCCTGTGTATACAAGCGCAGCGGCAAACTACGTCTTAATGAAAACAGCGCCTCAATGAAAACTACTGGTTTTTACTGACCAAAGCGGCAAGTTTGTATTGACTTGCCGTTATTGGTTTGAATGGGCTGCCCTACCTGATGATACGCTCAAATGCCTCTGGCCTATGCAACGGATTCAGCTCACTCATCAATTTGGCAAAATGAACTCTGCCGAGTCAACCCAATATTTTGCTGCAATGCCATAAGGTAGTGTGCACGCTTGCGGTTTAACTAATGATTTTTGCCAGTTTAAGGCAAAAATGATTTGCCGAGTGATGCCGGGAGATTCATCCGCAATAATTTATGGTCACGGGAAATCATCACCAGCACTATAATGGTTGCCAGATACGGCAGTGCCGCCAGTAACTCGACAGGCACCTCAACCCCCAATGCCTGCGCATGAAATTGCAGGATGGTCACTCCACCAAACAAATAAGCCCCGAGCATCAGGCGCAGCGGCTTCCATGTTGCAAATACCACCAGTGCAATGGCAATCCAGCCACGACCTGCCACCATGTTTTCTACCCAGAGCGGCGTATAGACCGTAGATAAAAATGCCCCGCCAATTCCGGCCATCGCCCCCCCAAAAAGTACCGCACCATAGCGGATGGCTAGTACACGGTAGCCCATGGCATGTGCTGACTCTGGCGACTCGCCCACTGCCTTGAGCAGTAGCCCCAAACGGGTTTTTGCCAATACCCACCAGACCAGCAACAGCACAATCATCGACAGGTACACCACATAGTTTTGGTGAAATAGAACCGGGCCAATAAAGGGAATTGTAGACAGGCCGGGAATGCTTAACGGCTGTAAACCGGGCAAACTGGTACTGACAAAGCTTTGCCCGATGAACGCCGACAGGCCTACCCCAAAAATGGTGAGTGCCAGACCACACGCAGCCTGATTGGCAGCCAGCCCTGGCTGGCAATGTATTTAGCAATTGCAAAAGGCTGGTGAACGTTGGAGAAGTTTTAAACATGAACAGCGCTGATTGCACTAAAAATCCGCTTATAGGTGAAATTACTACAGCACAGCACCCCATTGCTGAAAACGCACCGCCGCGTCTGGAACTGGTCAATATCACCAAACGCTATAACGCGCTGCTTGCCAATGACTATATCAGTTTAAAGGTGGGGGTGGGCGAAATTCATGCGGTTCTGGGTGAAAACGGGGCAGGCAAAAGTACCCTGATGAAAATCATTTATGGCGCGGCCACAGCTGATGAGGGTGAAATCATCTGGAATGGCCGTTCAGTCAGCATTGAGAGCCCGGCAGCAGCGCGCCGCATAGGAATTGGCATGGTGTATCAGCATTTTTCCCTGTTTGAAACCCTGACCGTGGCGGAAAATATCGCGCTGGGACTCGAGGGAAAATTTGAGCTGGCGGCACTGTCAGCCCGGGTGATTGAGGTATCGGAAAAATATGGCCTGCCGCTTGATCCCAAACGCACTGTCCATAGTTTATCGGTTGGGGAGCGGCAACGGGTAGAAATCGTACGCTGCTTGCTACAAAACCCGGCACTGCTCATTCTGGATGAACCAACCTCGGTATTGAGATCAGCTCTGCATCGTTACACGGTGTTTTATAAGAAATAAAAGAAGCAACCTCTATGCCACGCCAGCAAAGGGGCTACACTATGCATAGTGGTTATACTGAAACAGGCATAATGACTCAAACAGCAGCGTGCTGGCCTGATACTGGCTAATTGCTGGTCATGCCTTAGCGCTAACTGTTCAGGCCAAATGTTCAAGCCAAATAATCAAGCCAAATAATCAAGCCAAATACTTAAGATAGGTGCATCATGACCATGCAATGCAGTAATACTCAGGACAGGCTATAACAACTAATTGAACAATTGCCCAAAACCGAACTGCATCTGCATATTGAAGGCACGCTTGAACCAGAACTGATGTTTGCACTGGCCCAGCGCAATCATGTCAATTTGCCTTATGCCAGTATTGACGAGTTACGCGCCGCCTATGATTTTCATAACCTGCAATCTTTTTTAGACCTGTATTACGCTGGTGCAGCCGTGTTACCGTGCTGTTCGACATATAAACGTGTTGAAATCATATAGTC
>NZ_MLCN01000046.1 GCF_001982605.1 Alkanindiges hydrocarboniclasticus
TTACCGTGCTGTTCGACATATAAACGTGTTGAAATCATATAGTCAAAGGTTGATTCTGACTCACAGAAGCGTAAATGCTGCAATTTTCCTGTAGCATCATCGATAAACACCAGCAGACAGCATTTAGCAGCGCGTCCTTCAAACCAGTCATGGTGTGAGCCATCAATTTGGATCAGTTCACCATAACAGTCCCGGTTGTAACGAGGCTGATACGGGCGTTTCAGACGCTTGGCGCGAGGAATCCATAAATCAGCTGCAATCATCCAAGAACGCAGGGTTTCTACTGAAAGATCGAATCCATGTACGGTGGTGAGCTTTTCATGCGCTAAAGTGGGTCCGAAACCATGGAGTTGGTCAGAAACAATATTGAGGCACTTGAGTCTGAGTTCTTCAGGAAGTTTAGAATTGCTGATTTGGCCACGACCGGCATGGGCTA
>NZ_MLCN01000047.1 GCF_001982605.1 Alkanindiges hydrocarboniclasticus
ATAATAACCAAATCATTATTTTTTATTAGACTCTAATTGTTAAGTTTATTGCCAATAATAAAATTAATTAATGCCAAAATACTTAAATTATTAGATATGAATGTCATTAAATCAAAGTTAAGGTATTATTTTTTAAAAGTTTTCCATCCTATCTTTACTACCATTTATCTGACTTTGACTTAATGCCTTTGTTCCCATCTGCTTGCCGTATTCGTAAGCGGTACTGCTTGGCCTGTTTGTGCCCATTTTTTTTCCCAGCTCCTGCACATTGGATATTGCCTGTTTATTCGCTAAAGATTGAGCATTCATATTGGCTCTTCGCTTTTCAAGCGCCGTGAACCGGCGTTCATAATGGTCGCGATCCTTATCATCAAGTCTTTCAACCTGTTGATTTATTGACTGCTGCATCCGGGCAATATCCGTTGCAGCAAGCTGATAGGCTGGTGCTGCCTGAACCAATCCTGTCACCAGAATGAGCAGCACAACTGGGCTTATTCCTTTAATCATTACCTAATCCTTTTAATGCCTCGCCTAATGCTGCCTCAACCGCATCAATTCGGGTTGCGCATTGCTTATATGCATCTACAGAAGCTTCTACGATACCCAGTAAGCTATCGATATCCACTTCAGCTGATTGTTGCAGAACCTGAAGATTATCTTTGAGTATCTGGCGGTTTTCCTTATATGTCTTTACATCACTCATGCTGAACCCTTTCAACGGTGGCTTTAATCGTGCCATCTTGGACTGTGATTTCTATGGGATCACCCCTGTTGAGCTGACCGGTTGAAGTTACTGTTTTCCCATCGCCATCATGAACGATGGCATAGCCTCTGCCCAGTAAATGTCTGGGGCTTAAACTTAAAGTCATCGTCAGGTCATGGCCAATTTTATTTTTTTCCTGATTTATCAAGTTATATACTAACTCTTTGGTCTGGAGGATGTCTTGTTTAACAGCTAGGCGGTGTCTGCTCATATGCTGCCTTAAATCCAAAACAATGCTGTTTTGCATCACTCCAATTTGCTGTCTCTCACCCACTATGGTTCTGTGCGCTAGCTCTTTAATGGCCAGTATATGCTTGTCATTGAACTGTCGGCTATGTTCAAGCTTCCGCTTGACCTCATCTGCGGTTTCCGCCATGAGTACCTTAATTTCCTGAGCCCGTGCCACGATGCATTGCTTAATTTCTTCAATGACCTTGCTGGGGGTACCAAAATTCCGGTGAGCAATTTCATCCAGAATACAGTTATCCCGTTCATGGCCAATCCCTGTCCAGACAGGGACTTTCTTTTTTGCAATAAACTGTGCCAGCTCCCAGTCATTGAGCCACACTAAATCACCAGCTGCTCCACCACCCCGAATGATTACAATTAAGTCTGGGTTATGGGCAGAGTGTCCATGCCATTCTTTTGCAGCCAGACGCAGGGCATCAATGATGTTCCGGCTGGCAGTGGCACCCTGAAATACAGAATAATAGTAGTGGAACTTACATACTTGGTGTAACTCAAGAGCATGGGTGCCTTGCTTGAAGTCTTCAAGACCGGCAGCATGCTGGGGCGCTATAACGATGATTTGCCGTATGTCAAAGGGATGATCAAGCTGTTTGTTGAGTCCATACAGCTGCTCATCCTTCAAGCGCTGCCGAATCATATCTTTTTTCTGTGCCAGCTCACCGAGTGTAAAACTTGCATCAATTTCCTTGATCGTAAAGGAAAACCCGTATATTTGGCTAAATGTAACCTCGACATAGATCAGGATGCAGAGACCTGCACTCAGGGATGTTCCTGTGCACTGGGTAAATTTAGTCATTATTTTATGGTAGGAAGGACTTATGATAGCCCTACTACTAGCCACGACCTGATCGCACTTACCTTTTTCAGTCAGCTCCACATACACAGGACGATTTTTTGTAACTGGCGAAATTCGTGCAATTTCAGCCCTGATCCACATACCTTGTACATGGCCGGTTAAAACCGATTTAATCTGTCCAAGCGCCTTAGACAGTGTAATCCCCTGTTCCCGAGAAGGCATGGCAAATCCTAGTACGCCTGAATGCTATATTGCATACCTATGCTATTCGCGCCCTGAATTGAAGTAAACTCCTCCCTGATTTTTAGGTCAGGATGATCTACTACAAAATTCTTCCCTGCCCCAATTTGCTTTAGATTAGCCTCAACCATATCCCGACCTGTCAGCTTTTCGTGTAAGCTAACCGCGAGGCTGGCATATATTTGTAATGCCCACTGATAGGCTTTACCATTAAGCGCTGATTGACGACTATTAAAACGCAGGCTGACTCCTGTGACTTTATAGGCATTACCGGTTGCCGTATACAAAATCGTGGCTTTACTGTCGTTGGAAAAAGCAGTGTCAACGGAGTGGCATACCCATTCACTTGCGCCCTCAAATGCTGGCCGATATTGATAAGTGGGTAAGCCAACATCAGCCAATGCTTGGCATGCAGGCATAGTTTCAAACCCATGGATAGACTTGAGCTTTTGCATTGCCTGCTGTTGTTCATCCTTGTGGTTCTGGTACCCATTGTACGCACCCAGCAGTACTGTTGCCCCCAGCATCAGGCCAACAATCAGGATCGTATGCTTGATATGGAATAAAGCCTTGTAGGAATCTGGTATATGCATCCCTCTACACCTTAAAAATCCGGCTAATAGTGTCACTATACTGACGCTTCAAGGGAGAATAGTGGCTAAATAGATAATCAGCAATTTTGTGGGCAAAAACACATTCAAGTTCATTCGTCAGGTCAATCACGGATCGAATACCATCCAGCTGCAAGACTTCTCTTTGTGAAGTTTCCGAAGCTCCCTCAACCAGTTCAGGCCTTATTACCTGCACTAACTTTACTGACTTTTCAATGATTGACGATCCATGTGATATTTGATCAACAAATGAATGGGATATTACCTTTTCAACAGCATAAGCTTTACCAAGCTGATAGAAATTCAAGACAGTTGCATACGGAAGCTGATATTTGTAAGTTAATAATTGTATGGGCTGCATCTGGCGCAGGTGTCCACCACATTTAAAATCGTTAATTTCCTGCATGAATTGACTGAACAATGGTGTCCGAGAAAGCTCAAGCATTATTTTTCCATTAATATAATTCTCAAAATCGGGACGGATGTCGGCCATAACCTGCTTGATGGCATCGCCCACTTTGGCCTGTTTTTCTTCGTAACCCATCTCATCAAAAACCATGACATTCTTGCAACGGCTTTGAGCCCAGTCATAGTGAACTTCTGAGTGCTCAAGCCTGTCGAGCGCTTCAATCCACTTCAGGGATATTTTCCATGGCAGCAGAAAATATGTTTGATTATCTCCCATCCTGACCTGTGCCGTACCATTAAAGATAACTTCAGAATTCAGGCAGGTTATTGACATTGCCTGCTTGGTGACAGACCAGAAAGACCCATCAACTTCAATGGAATCAATAATAAAATGCTGATCTTTTAAATCGGCCAGTGTTAATTCTTTCATGTCAAAACCTCAATACCCTTCATTAAATATATTCTATATAAATTAAATTGGCAATATAATTTTATTTTTTAACTAATACTTGTTGTTGGACTTATCAGCTTTAGAACATATTGCTTGTTTCCAAGCAGGTCATTTTGCCAATACCCCTGCCAGTATGGCATTCTTATCTTGAGATTTTGGCCTGCTTTCAAAGTCATGACATGTAAGTCGTTACCTATTTCATAGGTGTTGGCATTAAGGGCAATCCTTCGGCAATTCTCGGTACTGCCTGACGCATAATAACCCACTGATAAACAAATTAGGTTCACTACAGCCTTTGTAGTGGCATCCAGTTCAGGGACAACTAAAAAATCATCAGCATCAAAAGTCAGGAGAAATCTTTGCCCAGTAAACTGATTGTCTTGACCCAAGACTGACACTTCAACAACTTTATTTAACTGGTTACAGGGATCATGGTAGGCATCTTTTAAAACAAGGATGCCATCATAGGTGCCAAAGCTTACATCAATATAGGTGCTCTGGGCAGTGAGATGGTCAAATAGGTAATAAGGCAGCTTATGCGGGGGATTGGTACTTAACAGTAATTCAGGGTACCCTTTGGGGATTTTAAACACCCATCGATGTACCCCCCACATTAGAATACTGTGAACATAGGCCAGATCATTTAATGGGATTCCGGCCAGTCTTAAATCGCTTAGACTATATTCAGCAAGAATGGATTGATAATGACTGGCCAGTTGTGGCAAGTCCACTGATGAGGTGAAATCGCCATCTAATGCCTTTAGTATTAATGCTTCATGAAAAAGTTGATTGTTATTGGCCATAATGGCATGCAGCATGTGATAGTTCTTTTCGATATTCATGACAATCCCTGACTTTTTGTCACTGCAACATCCAATTCAACCGTAATCAGCTGCTGGAGCCGTTGTATGGCCAGCATCCCATGTTGCAGCCTTAAGGTTTTATTTCCCAATATCTTGATGCATTCCGGATATCCCCATTGATCTGGCGAAAGGCTAATGTTTTGTTCAATTTTATTCAAACGGCAACGATTGCGTTCACCAGTGGTTTTAGCGGTACCTGTAACCGGCCGGCCGCGTCTTTTCTTTAAAACATTGGGATCAGCGCCACTGATTTCCTTCACCCAATCAATGGTAGTACTATCATTCATTAAATAAAAAATAAATTAACAAAGTAATTAATTATACAATATAAATAGGTAATTGAATAAATTATGTACACTTTAATTACTTGACTATAATGGTTAAGATGAGGCAATTAATTTTTTGGAAATTTTATGGAAGCCGCAATCATCCGGACGACATTAAATCGTCCCAATTGCCAACTTAAAGCAGAAGTGATCCATGACTCGCATCGCTTAAGCTGGAGCGCGTGTGCCAATTTTAAGACCAACCCTTATTATGCAGAAAAATTCAGCAGATATAAGGACGCTGGCGTGTTACCCCAAGCCTTTAAAAAAGTTTTGGAAACACTTCCAGAAAACCCTATTAACTATGATGTGGCCAAATACGCAAAGAAAATACTTGAAGAAAATAATAGGCATAAGCCAAAAAATACGGCTATTCCCAGCAATCCCAAAATCCTTTGGAAGTTTAATGTAAATTTTAAAACCGAACATGATTTTGCAGAAAAAGTAAAAGCTTATAAGGAGAAAGGTTTACTAAATATCATCTTTGCCCAGATGTTACTTTCAATGCCGGATGATGTCTCAGAATTTAAAAAAGACGCAATTTATTTCTAGGAAATAAAATAGATTAGTATCGTAAAGGTGGTAAAACTAATTAGTATCAAAATAACATGTTTACCAAAATTCTTAAGGCTAAAACTATAGACTTGCCTTAAAAATAAAAGCCAAAGGATAACGAGATGTATTGCAACATCCAAACAAAAAACTGGATTCATAAGGTACATGGCAGCTCACTTCCTCTATTGATAACCCAGTTAATATTCAATTAATTATTGTTAATTCAATTAATATGGCAATATATTTTATATTATTTTTTTGTTGGTGGATTGTTTGTGACTCTTTCTTGACCAGAAGCTATCGAACTCGTATATTAGGTTATCTTTTATTTTTTATTTAATTTTCGCTTTGATGGCGTTCTTTAAGTAAATACTTAAAAGATCGCTATCTCTGCGTCATAGAGAGGTTTTATGGTTACTACCCGCTTTAAGGATTCTTCTGCAAAATCCCTGATCAACAAGGCTGTACAAACTGGTTTTGAGGAAGCACTTCTTAAAAATTTTAATCACTTCGTTCAAAAGTCATTTAATGTTAAACCTAAACTCGTCATGAATCGCTCAAAACATGCAATTTATGGCCGGCATTTGATGATTGGTCTTGCAAGTCGTGGCACTAATGAATTATTCATAAGTACCAAAACACAGGATCGTGATATTCATATCACCCTGAATGAAAATTATGGTTATTGTTTTTATGCAGCTGATGGTACGGCATATTCCTACGTTGCGTACCGAGCTTATCCATTGGTGCCACAAGATATCAGTAATGCGAAACTAGCTGAACTGGCCAGATGTGTAAGTTTTGATGATGCGATAGAGAATATCCGAAATTCGCGGCGTGATATCCTGAATAAGCGACTTATGGTTGCCTATGTTGGATATTATCTGCGAGTCCTTGGTCTTGATACACCTCGTGTTGTATTTGATCCCAGTGAAATTCAGCGTTTGACTGTACGGTTTGATAGTGCATTTAAAATAGCTACCATTTTGAGTGAGGCGCATTCCTATCTGGTGCCTTCATTCAAACAACATTAACCATTAAAACCCATTGCCTTTGCTTTGGGTTTTTTTAACCTTAAAACAACTCTTCCCTAAATCTACTTTTTTTCATATAGCCCAAATAACTAATGGATGTAATCCGTAAGGCTGGGGCAAACCTGCTATCAGCATATAAAAGCTTGATGTACTTAAGGCTAAATAGTTGCTCGGGAATACCCATATAAAAATTACTCACGTTATAGATTTCTGAGCACTGACTGGTGCTGATTAAATAATAGTGAAAACAATCGTCTTCACTGGAATGCAGGAGAACATTTTGCTGGCCTGTATAAAGTTTGGAATCATTACAACCAATGAGGTCAGCACAAACCTTTACTTCTGGAGCTTGCACACGTTTTTGTTCCTCCTTTCTTAAATCCCCACCTGTTATAAAATCTAAAACACCACCCCATGAAGACATAAGACAATTTCCTTTAAACAATAATTAATTTGGTAATATATCATATTAGCTATTTGTAGTGATGTTTGATTAAAGATTAATTAAACGATATAGTTTAGAAATCTTTATTTTTACTTAGATTTCACTTTGTGCGTGATCTTTAAGTAAATTCTTAAAGATCGCTATCTTAGCGTTACAGAGAGGTGTTTATGTGTTCTGATTCCATCGTTAGTATTCCATGCAACTATCCAAAAACCAGATTGGGCAAGCTATACCGCCCAAGTATTATTTCACTCTGTTTTGATAGCTTTTGCATGATTCATCAAATTGATTGGATAAGCAGCCGCAGCCGGCAGCAAGTACTTGAGACACACTGTAAACTTCTTGAATTTGTATTGGATTATCAGGAACCTGTAATTCTTGAAGAACTCGATCAAATCAGGGTTTTCAGTGAGAAACTGGGGCTTGTTCAGCTTGGTTTTCAGGATAACATGATGTATTTTTCAGACGGCTTTTGCTTTCAAAAGGTGCTTGGTGGCTACATTCTGTTGAAGCATGGCTTCAAGTATCCTGCACATGAGGTCAGTATATTTCTGGCCAATGATCTTATAGAGTTTGCACAAGGTCTCAATGATCCACAAGCGCCTGTCATTGCATCTGCATTGATCAATGATAAGGAGCTTCAGGAAAAACTTGGGTACCAACCAATACTCTGGAATTAACTTCATGACCCAGTGCATTGCATTGGGTTTTCTTTTTAAATCATCGTCCCTTTCCTTCCAATATTTACTTTGATTGTCTAATAATTAATAAAGCATTATATTTGTATTGTAGTCTTTAATTTCACTTTAACCCTGTTTTGATGGCAGGATTTTAAGTGATTACTTAAGATTACTGCTATCTCTGCATTACAGAGAGGTTTTAAATCATGTTCACCTATATCCAACGAGTTGAATGGTCAGGCAAAGCGGAAACACTGTCTAAATGCCAAGCTATTACCAAGGCAGAACAGATGGAGGTTTATGCAACATCGCTTAATCAAACAAGGGATATGACTGCATATACGCTTTACCATTTTACAGAAGGCCATTTGATCCGCCCAAGTATAGAAGATTGCTTATTGCTGCTTCACCAAAGTGATGGGTTCCTGATTGAAGAGTCAGATGGTGATAAGACGTTAATTCTAAAGAATAGTACTAACTTTTATGACGTCTATTTCTTATGCAATAAAATTGCACTAATCGAACTGGATAATACACTGAAAGGTTTAACCATGTTCAATGCTGCATTTCTGTAGACTTATAAAAACCCAAGGCATTGCTTTGGGTTTTTTTCTTCTAATCAACAATTGAACAATAATAAAATAGATCGTATATTAGATTCGTCTTTTATTTTTTCACTTAAATTACGCTTTGATGGCGTTTTTTTAAGTGAATACTTAAAAGATCGCTATCTCTGCGTTACAGAGAGGTTTTTTTCATGAATGACATTGATATTGCAATTAATTATCTTTGTAACTTACAGACTACAGCAAATATCCGTGTTCGTATCCAGACAAACTCATCAATTGATCCAATTCATCTTTTGAGTCGATTAAACGGCCGTAAAGGAACTTATATTTATGGCGTATTTAATGACCATGAAACTTTCGTAACTGGTCAATGTATCGATAACTTGCATTCCATGCATCACCGGACTGCTGAACGATATAGAAACTGGATTCAAGCGCAAACCAAGCAACGTATGGAAATTCCATGTACCAGCAATGAGTATATGCAATGGCTAAAGCAAATAAGGTTCATGAATTTAATAAATGAAATACATGAGGTTTATTGCACGTTACTTGGTGGCCAAAAGATGCGTTTTATGGATGTTTCATTGAGTGAGCTTGCCTCTTCAAATCTCGATCCCGCTCAAATTAAAGATGCACTGTGTTTTTACACCCAGCATATTTTAATCCTTAAGCTAAGTGATGATGTCTATAAACATTGCTATGCTATAGGTGATTTTGAATGGGCTTAACCGTTACTGACCCCTTGAAACCCATTGCCTTTGCTTTGGGTTTTCTAATTTATAGATGAAAAATTTTTAACGACAAATCAATTTAGAAGGGCTTATCATGCTTTTCAATAATTTAATTCATTCTAATAATTAATAATTTTTTGCTTTTAAATAGGTTGATATATTAAATTTTGAACAATTTTAATAATCATTAATCTTTTAATTGATTGAAGTAAAAAACAATTAATCGTATATTACTTTTGTAATCTTTTTATTCACTTTTATTTTTCCGCTTTGATGGCGGAATCCTAAGTGAATACTTGGAATTGCCGCTATCTCTGCGTCACAGAGAGGTTTTTTAATGTCTAAATCAAATGTTCACCCAAAATTTGCAGAGCTTGCCCGTCAGATAGAGGAACAATTTGCCACCGGCGAATTTGTAATGCCATTTGGTGTTAATCGTTCTGCAATAACACAAAAGCCATATCGAGGCATGAATGCTTTGATGCTAATGTGGGTTCGTATGCTTGAAGGATATCGTTCAACTGAATGGTTAACGTTAAAGCAGGCGAATCAAAAAAAATGGAAAGTAGCAAAAGGTGCCAAGGGGACTGTTGTTGCGTTTTACAGCAGAGTTGAAACCAAGGACAGTACACCTGAGTTACCTAAGCATTACTGGCTAGCCAAGTACTATACTGTTTTTAACAAGGATCAACTTCTTGATGAAAATGGCGATAAATTGGTTTGTCCTGACGTGCTTATCGATATTGATTCAGAAACCCAGATCAAAACCTTGGATCAGATAGCCAAAGCCAGCGGTGTTAAGGTTAATATAGTTGAAGGTGGGAGTAATGCATTTTATTCCCGTGCTAACCACGCAGTCACGCTGCCAGCTATTCTCGACTTTGATTCTGTTAAGGGGTTTATCACGACATATGCCCATGAACTTGGTCATTCTAGTGGTAAAGTGCTTAGAGCTGACTGGGAAAAAGGTTCCTTTGGGTCAATACCATATGCTAAAGAAGAAGTTGTTGCAGAGTTATGCAGCGTATTTCTTTCAAGCATGCTCGGATTAGACAAGATTCCACTAAGCTCTCACTCTGCATATATTGCAGGTTGGTTGAACTTGGCTAAATCTGTTGATCCGGAATTTTTCGGTAAAGCTGTTGATGAAGCATCCAAAGCTGCAATCTGGATGTATAGTCTCACTCTGCCTACTGAAGATTTTGGTGAAAATGCTGCTGATACTGAAGCTGTCGTTTAACCAAAAAATCATAAAAACCCATTGCTTTGCTTTGGGTTTTTTTCTTTTGGGCATTAGGCTTGATTTAATGTGATAATCACAAAAATAATGTATAGTAAATAAACAGACAGCAAGAATAAGAATTGGAATTTGTTTAAGTTTTTCAAGGACAAATCATATATGAGCAATATATCTATTAATCATTCCACATTTTTCACGCTTCTATGTTAACTGCCCAACAAAGCATCCGAGCAATTGCACTTTATTGTGACAGAAATGGTTTAAGAGAGTATGCAAGACGTATTGGTCTGGATTCCGTGCAGGCTTCAAATGTCCTTATACGACACTTAAAAATGCGCTCTGGTGGCCAGCACAATGAGAATTCAAAAGCGTATCTGGACAAGCTAGTCTCTGTCTTTATTGAGAATGATGTTGATCAGGTTGTCATCATAAAGCGGCAAGATGTTTGGGATATATTTTTCTTATGTCCTGTTTAATATTGGATATTTTATTAATTAGTTAAATAATTCGGTGGTCTGGGCTTGAGCAATATTAAAATAATTCGTATATTATAAAGGTCTTTTATTTTTCACTTAAATTTTTCGCTTTGATAGCGATTATTTAAGTGAATACTTAAAGATCGCTATCTCTGCGTCACAGAGAGGTTCTTATGCAAGTTTCTATTGCTGCTGTTCAAAACGTTCTATATGCTCATTCTTTTGATGCCAATGCTTTATTCATTGGTTCACCTGATGAACATTTTTGTGCATCTGATTCAGGAATTAATTTTCCATTAGATTCACAAACGTCTTACAATTTCTGGAATTCATTCTCAACACCTAATGTTGATAGTGCTCTTTCTAAATTGAAAAATTATGGTCATTTAAGCGGCGATATCCAACTTGCTGTTTCGCAAATGATCCATGGTTATTTTAAGACTGAACATTTTGCTCGTAAATCTTTCACTACCAATTTTGTCGAATTTATCGATATTTTTGAATGTGAACTGATTGTCCATGTTTTCCAGACATGCTTACAATCTTAACCTATATTAAACCCATTGCCATTGCTCTGGGTTTTTTTCATTTTTAAATATCAATTAATTGAACAATAATTAAATAAATCGTATATTAGATTTGCTGTTCTTTTATTCACTTTTATTTTTCCGCTTTGATGGCGGAATCCTAAGTGAATACTTGGAATTGCCGCTATCTCTGCGTCACAGAGAGGTTTTTATGAAATATTTTATGTACTACATTGTTATACTTGGCATCTTTACGCTGGTTCTCTTTGGGTACAATGATAATCCAGTGCTTGATCCAAACTTGCGATTCAAGATTTTTTGCTCGTTTGCTGCTATTTGTATGGTTTGCTACACCTTAGGACATATTCTATCCTTCTTGTTCGACCATGGCGGTTATTTGGATCGACGAGCTGAACGTAAACGTGCTAAACAAAAGCATAAGTCTTAACCTTATAAAAACCCATTGCCATTGCTTTGGGTTTTTCTATTTATGATCGAAAATTAAAAATTTTGATAGCCCATTCTGGCCATTCGGAATAACCAACTACAACTGTGATTCTGTTTTACTCTCTTTAAATCTATACTTACCTATACCAGCTAATTCAACTTGACTAAAAATTAATTATTCGTATATTCAATCTGTAGTTTTTATTTTTACTTTTATCCTGCTTTGATGGCAGGATTTTAAGTGAATACTTAAGATTGCTGCTATCTCTGCATTACAGAGAGGTTTTTTATCATGTTTTTTCCAGATTTTTCTGAAATTAATAGTGAGCTTGCATCTAGCCAATTTCCAAATTTAAAGGTTGATTTTGAGTACCTATATGAAATGGAAGGGGCAAATGATGATGTTAATCGATATATCGAAGACCGTAAATTATTGATGACTGACGCTGCTATAGCCTTTGCCAAATATGCTCTGCTTCGTGATCAGTTTTATGGTTACTACGATCCCACTAAATCAACTAAATGGCATGATGATTTCAAGACGGAAGAAAACTTCCTGAATCAATGTCAACAAGCTGGATTTTCAGTTCACGTTGACCATGTATTTAGTGATGCTGAACGTACACGCTATATAGTTCATCCGCATGAGTTTATTAAAACTGGTCGGATAGTAGATGTATATCGTTAATCTTTAATTATGAAAACCCTTGCATTTGCTTGAGTTTTCTTATTTTTTACTTTTGTAAATTAATTGAACAATAATTAAATAGATCGTATATTAGATTCATCTTTTATTTTCACTTAAATTACGCTTTGATGGCGTTTTTTAAGTGAACACTTAAAAGATCGCTATCTCTGCGTCACAGAGAGGTTTTTTTCATGAATTACAAAGCTACATTCTTTGACGCCAAAGAAGTGAATAGCCGCATGCGTTTTTTACTTCATATGTTAACCATCACCAATGTTGCCAATGGTGGTTGTAATTTTAAATATAGCTCACGATATGGTAATAAGCCTTTTTTTGATCCGGTTTTAACTGCGGTTAGGGCTAAACGTGGGTTTAAGTCGAACCTTTGGATTTCTGCTACTGAGCTTAAATTCAATAGTAAGGAATTAAAATTGCACGATCATGCGGTTGCTGTGCCCAGTTTGCTATCGGTTAAAAATGGTGACAACTGGACGAAACAACCGGAGGTTTTTTACAATGCTGATCAGGTTGATGGTTTTGGTTATCAAGACTCACTAGCTTCTTTTTCTGATGTCAATCGCGTAAATAGTTATCTTAGGAATATCTGCCACAGTCTGTTTTACAAGATTGCTTTTGGCGCTAAACCTAAGCTGACCACCAAAATAATTATTTTGGATGAGCTGGCAAAAGATGACGTAATTTATCAGAACATGACCTTATTGCGTGCTCTGGTATATATTCATTCGCTGGATCATAAGATTACATCAGACCGAGAAATGGTTATTGAACTTGCGACTCGTTTAATTGCTGAAAGTATGTCTATGTATTATCACATGGATTTGCCAACAGTATTAATTGACCGCTGGTCATCCATTAAGGATGTCAACCAGTTTGAAAAAGCAATTGAAGAAGCGAACAAGATTATTCCGGCATTTTCGGGCTTTAAGCTTGAAGAACCTATTTTTGAGTATGATCATGAAGAAATTCTTCAAGCAGACTCAGAAAATCTTATTAACGCTGAACCAGCACCTATTGCTGATTTAAACTTAGACAACCCTGCTCCCTATGTTTCTACACAACAGGTTGTAGTACCACCGTCCCAGACGTTTTTAGGCACTTTAAGCACCCTAACTTCGTATCTTGTCGGCTAACCTTTTAAAAACCCATTGCCTTTGCTCTGGGTTTTTCTAATTTAACGCTCACGCATTTTGCAATTGCTGTGCTTGCACCCTCATAAACACCACTGGGTAATGGCTTTGTAGGTAATTGATCAATAACCTCAACCGATTTTCATTTTCAAAAATACTGCATTTTTCCTTTTTATAAAAACTGATCTGCAAATGGTATTGCTCCTTGACTGCATTGGCTCCATATAGTGCATATAAGTCATTCCAATCTGAACCATATGTGTCAAACGGAAATATAGGCATTATGGCCAGTGAATTTATTTCATGACTTGCCGCAAGGCCTCTGGTCAGGCCGACATTGATTTTAGGCTTACCCTGATGATCCAGCTCACGCGGTTTGAGGTGGTCATTGTCAGAACAGATATAGATGGTCTTGTGGGGATACAGGGCACGTAGCTGCCGTGCAATGACACACAGGTTTTCTATGTCAAAGCAGACCAGTGTGGTTTGCCCTGTACAGTGATGTAACGTGGCTCCGGTGGCATAACCCTCGCACAGCAATATGACCTCAGCCTGTGCAATACCCTCCCCAAGGATGAAAACCGAGCCAGACTTGGGTGCTTCACTGCGAAAGGATTTAATAAATTTCCTTTGCTGTATCTGGCGGATCAGATACTCATTAATCGTTTTTTGTTCTTTGTTATAGGTAAAACCATGCCAACTTAAGATTAGCTCTGGCGCGCCCTTTTGCTTAGCCTCACTAATAAACTGAAAACTCTGAAATTCTCCTGTCAGGTTATAGGCTGGTATCACAAGTGACCCGTTGGGCAAGTATTGATGAATCTTTGACGGGTCTTTTTCCAGTTCCTTAACAATCTTAAGTGTTCTACTCGCTATATAAATGCCATAAGCATTAGCCTGTTTATGCTCAAGATAGGAATGACTAGTAGCAGTAACACAGGTCGCTTTAAATTCAGCGAAAGCTTCATGTGCCTTACGAGCAAGAAAAGCCTGAGACTCCTTGGCTTTCTTTTGTGCCCTTTCTTCAGACTCTAACCGTAATTTTTCCAGTTGCTTTTGATGCTGCTCCCGTTGCGTCACAGACATGGAACGCTGGTTGCCGAAGAATTTATCCTTGTCCTGTTCAGTTGGCTGGTATCTCCAAATAACAACGCTACCACCTGTCTTGTAGTTGCATATTTTTCCATTCGGGTATCCATCTCCATAAGCCTTGTAATACCCTGATTTTTGACCAGGCTTATCCCCTTCCACCCTGCATCGAACCCGTGCACCGGTCATCACTACATCATCAACGACCAATTTTTCATTTAGGCAGGCTAGTAAAAACTGATGTGCCACTTCATTTGGATCAAAGTCGTTCATTTAAATCAGCTCACCAACGCTTTTATATTGCATAGCATCAGGGGCAAAGGCTGCCATACGCTGATCCAGCATTAATACCAGTTCAGTAAGCTCATATGTTTTTAGGTAGGGCGGCAAATGTTCATATATTTCAGGCTTGGATGTGACCGCATTTTTAACCAGCTCCTTGCTGCGGTATACAGCGGGAACCCAGTAAAAGGCATTGGGATTTGATGAAACTGCCTTTTGACACATGTCATAAGTTTTTAAATCATCCGGCACAAACTCTAACGCCAAGCCATTTTGTGAAACTGCCAAGGTTGGTAATTCCATATCCCGCCATGGCATCGGAATATGTTTCAAAGCCAGACCATTTTTTTTCAATGCAGCTTCATATAAGGCCTCGCTGTGAAGCACTTTTGGAATATAAGCCAGCGCTTGGCCATCATGATTTAGTGCTTGCAGACAAAGTTCCATGCGCTTGAATTCAGGTGGAATAAATTCTAAAAAACGATAGTTAATCCTAATTAACTCTCGGCATAGTTCTTCATCGTAAACTGATGCTGGCATATATTTAATATATGAAAACTCTTGGATGGCGTGAGCAATTTGTAGAAAAAGGGCTTTGGTTAAAAGCTTGGGTTCAATTAAGCGAATAACCTTAATGTTCTTGCATAATATTTTGGCCAGCACTTTTTCCTCTAAGAAATGTTTTGGCGAATGCCTAAAAGCTTCCAACATTTCTTCACTACTAGCCTTACTAACCATGATGTTGACAAGATCACGACTAATTATAATTTCCGGAACATATAAAAAATTAGAGGCCTTTTTTGAACATGCTTTTACGGCAATTTCATGGCAAATATATCGAGGAGGCAAATCCTTGAGTGAGAAGTGATGACTGTAAAAAGCTTTGAAACATAACTCCTTAGTAATTAAGTGTTCAGGTATATGCGTTAACACAGCACTATTTGCCACAACCAGATCAGTTAACTCATCCGGCTGATTTAAAATCTCTGGAGCAATAAACCTGATATTTTTTGCATCTATCGCTACCGCCTTGAGCCAAACCGGTTTAATCATCGCTTTAGCAGGAATTTTAGATAGAATCGGGGTTTGCAAATGATGTACTGCCCAGTCGGCAAGAGGGTGCGGAACTGATTCAAAATCTTTTTTCATTTGCATGGCCAGTAGAACCAGTGCCGGCGTTTGTACATGAATGGGTACATCTTTAAGCTCAAGACTTCCACACACCAATGCAATTATGCTAGCTGAAGGGGTTTGAGCCATTTCGGGAAGCTCATCAAACCTGACTTTATTTAAAGCCAAATGAACCAAAACCTGTTTTTCAAGTTGTCTAGCAATTTCCAGCCAGTCCAATTCAATCTCCAGCAAGACAGCATTAATTTAATAGATTGATTAACTATAGCAAATAATTACTATATCAATTAATTTTTTATTTATTAAGTTACCTAATCTTGAAGGGTAAATTTCAAACATAAAATCTGGGATAATTAACATAACTTTTGCAATAATTAATAAATTAAAATCTGGATTATAAAGAATTTCAATAATCTAGGTTATATTGCAGACAGTAAGACTGTTTTTGACCATAGATCAGAGGGAAAAAATATGAAAGCTAATATGACACTGGAAGACTTCAAGGAAGTCCTGCGCAAGTATAAATGGCAAATTCGCTCCGGCTTTGGATACTTAACGATCTTCTTTGCTTATAGTACCGTAATTCTCATGATTGATTTTACTAACCCTGAAATTACTGCAATGTATTATATGACCCTTATCACATGGCTAACATTAGCAATGACAGCCATACTTGCAGTCTATGATCTGATTTCAAAAAAACGCATATTGGCATATTTGTCACGCTTATTTTTTTATGTACTAATCCCCTTTTTCGCAGTATTGATTGCGATTTCCTATGATCCCTCTACCAAAGCAGCTGATGATCCCTATATGACACAGATTAAATCAATGGCAACCACCCTATCGTCCCAAGCTTAATGCTAGGGTGGATTTTAGCCAGTTGATAAAAAGCAGGCCTGCTATACTCAGGCCTTATTTATTTCTACTAAGTTAGTAAGCTGTAGTTTCAATTTGCCTAACCTGACAGCTACAATCGTATGATGGTTGAGTTGTATTTAAGTAACACGCAAGGTTATTATTGGATTTTGTAAAATTAAAAAGGCAATATATATTAATGCTTTTTTACTTACCAAAAATTATTATGTCACTGCACAACGAACATAACGGCCTAATGCAAAACTTTGAAAATCTAAAGTCAAAGGCAAGCCAACAGAATACGCTCAAAACCTGCCAGCTCTTTGTTGACATTACCTCACTAGAATTTGACGATGCGCATACACCTTATATTCTTGCTACACGTCTCGACACCTTGCAGCCAGTCAGGGTACGTTTAAACAACATTGACGAGATGGCCAAAGAATTAAAAATCACAAATCGCAATTTAAGTGATAGCCTAGCACTTGAAAAGGCAAAAAAAATGGTGTCAAAACGGGATTCCTTAGCTGACAAGATTCAAAAGCGCCATGCCAAATATCTTTTTTGCGACAGGGCTACTTTCTTGGATATGGGCAATGATCAGGTGCCCCGTTATCGTGCAAACTGGACTGAAACAGTCAGCACTTCGCCAGAAATTGAATTACTACCCTGTTTTGCACATATCAATATCAGGCAGGCTATAGTTGAAGGTAATATCCATAAGCCAGAGTTTGTTCAAGCTGAGATTATTATGGATATTCTTGAAGCCAACATACAACAGCGTGAAGAGAACAAAACTTTTATCATTAGTGCACTGGACAATATAACAACCACTGGCATGCCCCAAACAGGTGAGCTGATAATCCAGATATTTAATGATGGAAATTTAATCACCTCAGCAACGATCGCTCAAACGTTAAAAAAGATTCAAGGAAGAGACCAACAAGGAAATCCTATAGAATTTGATTATCCCGTTGACGGTAACCAGAGCCTGAATGATTTAATGCTTGGATACGACTTTTTTACCCAGAATGCCATGGGAAATAATACAGCTAACTTACAAGTCTTAAATTCTGACATTGCCCGTCTTGCTGTAAAGTTTTTAACAGGTATTCCATTTCCTGCGACCGCCATTATCAACAAAGATAATGAATACCTTGAAAGCCTACGCAATTTCTATCATTCCTTATCCAACCCTGCCACGTCAGTCAAACTTTTTGCCATCCAAAAAATCTATTTTGGTGCAATGTATAAGCAATCAGTCCTTAAAGCTAACCTTGCTAATTCACCACTCAAGGCTTATCGAAAACTAGCAACTGATGGCGTTGCAATAAAACAGTTCCTTCCTACCATGCTTGCAATTGCCCGCTATAAAGAAAGCTTAAACCCTTACATTTCATTTAGTACACGCCTCTTTATGCCTTACAAAAAAAATGAAATAATTAATAACGATATCTCTAACATTAGTGCTTCAAAACTTTTAGAATTAAAAGAGCATTATCCTTTTTAATTCAATATTAATTATGATTTAATTCATACATCAAACAATTGTTATAAGTAGAACTTTATATGCAGAGTCATTATGAAACCTTAATGATTTCTACGAATGCATCCCCTGAGATTATTGATTCTGCTTACAAGGCCTTGGAAAAAAAATACACTGGCCAGCTTAATGATGTAGAGGATCAGGCAGAAGCAGATCAGTTAAACGAGCTTTTGGACAACATAAAGACAGCTTATACAATATTGGCCAATCCGGAATCTAGGAAAGACCATGATGAAAGACTAGAAAACTTAAAAAGAGGATTATAGTCCGTGGATATATAGTCCTCAAATAGTGATAGTTCTGTTTTTTAAGCATTTGAATGTTTATGTCAGAACTTACTATTCAATTTGGGCAATTGGTTCGAAAATATAGAAAAGAAAAAAACATGTCACAAGAGCAACTGGCATAGAGGTGGTCCCACTTGTTTGAACAACTAAAAGCGTATTTATAAGTGATATTCCGCTCTAGTTAAGCCACCTTGTTTTGTTGGGGTAGCTGATCATAGTAAAACTCATTTGGTGTCAATTTGTCTAGACTCGAATGAGGTCGTTTCAAATTATAAAACTCAAAATATGCACTCAATTGCTTTTTCGCATCTGTGACACTGCTATAAGCTTTGAGATACACCTCTTCATATTTAACGCTCCGCCATAATCGTTCAACCATCACATTATCAATCCATCGACCTTTACCATCCATACTGATTTGAATGCCATTTGATTTCAATACATCAATAAATGCATCACTGGTGAACTGACTGCCTTGGTCTGTATTAAATATTTCAGGTGATCCATATTTTTCAATTGCTTCATTTAAAGCCGAAATACAAAAATCCACCTCCATACTAATCGATACCCTATGCGCAAGTACCTTGCGGCTATGCCAATCAATCACAGCACATAAATAAACAAAGCCTTTTGCCATAGGGATATACGTTATATCCGTAGACCACACTTGATTACTGCGCAGAATAGCCAACCCTTTGAGCAGATATGGATATTTACGGTGAGCTTGATTAGCCTGGCTTAAATTTGGTTTGCAATATAACGCCTGAATACCCATTTTCTTCATTAAAGTACGTGTATGACGTCGTCCTATATGATGCCCTTGACGATTCAACAAATCACGCATCATACGACTGCCTGCAAAAGGATATTGCATATGTAATTCATCAATACATCGCATCAGTTTCAGATCTGATGAGCTAACAGGTTTTGGGCGATAATAATAACAACCACGAGAGACTTTCAGTAACTTAGCCTGTTTAGATACTGAAATCTGAAGTGAGTGATCGATTAACTTTTGTGGTTGAAGCGGCCCAGTTTCTTCAACACACCTTCTAAAAAATCAATTTCTAATGCCTGCTCACCGATTTTTGCATGTAACTTTTTAAGATCAATGGGGGGTTCTGATGGAGCTTTTGATTGATCGAAAGCTTGCGAGGAAGCTGAGATCAATTGATTTTTCCAGTCAATAATTTGGTTTTGATGAACATCAAACTCAGAACTCAATTCAGCAAGTGTTTTTTCTGCTTTGATCGCAGCAAGTGCTACCTTAGCTTTAAAGTCGTTTGAATGATTTCTTCTTGGTCTACGTGCCATAAAATACTCCATATATTGATGTTTATAACATCATTTGAGGAGCAGAATATCACTTATAGGAGTTGTTCAAATTTCCGGATCCATCTCTCATTGCTCTATAACATGGATCGGAGTTATCTAGGGCGGATTGAAAGAGGAGAAGTTAATCCTACCTTAGAAAAAATTTATGAGTTGGCTGATGCTTTAAAAATTTCGCCTACAAGATTGTTACCAGTATACTAAACATTGAGCTCCACTTCATAAGACCATAGCCTTTTTAATCCTTGAGAAGTTTCACGCGAATAGCTTAAGCATTCTGGTAATAAAATAGTAATACCTCTGTCTCTGCCTTCTAATACCCAATAAATGGCGAAACCTAAAGTTTGAGCTTTTGTTGAAAGAGGGGCTAAATAGATATTATTTTTTCCGTCAAAATTAAGGTCTAGCTCTTTAACCAAGTCACTAATAACTTGGGCTGTAGCAAATGGATTATTAGCAGGAGAAAATTTTCTTTTAGTTATCCAATCAGAATTTTGAGTAATACTTCCGCTTAAAGCTGCTCTCATAGAACTTTGTTGATACATGTCAGCGCTTAATGATGGAAATGAGAATATGGGATGATACGTTGCACCATCTTTGTAAGATGCTATTTGTGATAGCATTTTATGATCATAACCAATGTTAATTATTAAATGATCTTTAAATTCAGAGTTCGATGTGGCAGAAATACCGCTTATCGATTTAACAATCGATGAAGTTGTTGTACTAAAATTTGTATTATCTCCATCAGAATAAAATTTTGGTTCAGAATAAATTGCTGTGAATTTATCTACACCTTTATATTTTAAAGAAGCCACTAAAAATATTAAGACATGTCGCATAAAACCAGTGATATCGATACAAATTTTTTTATCACTTAAATCCCCAATTCTAACTAATAATTCATTAACTTGAACAATATCAGCTATTTCAGATGGAATGATTACTTCATTTATTTCTGCGTCAGGTATTTCATCTTTATTAAAATGATATTCTGGATGGACTAGCCAAAATTTTTTAGTAGAAGATATAGAGTCAAATAATGTTTTGACTCTTTCGCTATTATTAAAAGCAGAGATAAAGATATCAAAGGTTGGAAGAGAATCTGAAATTTCTGTAAATTCAATTGGACGAGTATAAAAAATAGAATAATCAAACATAAATATTAAACTTAAAAGTTAAAGAGATCACTATGCGCTAAAGACGATTCATCTTTAGTAAATGGTTGATTCCATTTAGTTGTGTAATTTTTTAATAAAGTTTCAAATTCTTTAAATCGATTAAAATCAAAGATAGCATTTACTACATTGGATGGTAGACCAATATCTCCACGTTTACTAATGGGAAGACCATAAATGGGTGAAATCATTGGGTTTAGAGAGAATTTTCGATTAATTTTCAAATTATTCCTATTAGGTCTTCCATTTTTGATTTCAAATATAAATGAGTAATTTAGTGCACTTTGTAGAGTTTCTTTAGATTGTTTTGTTAATTCTTCATCTGAAAAACTAATTAGTAATGGGGAAACTTCTGGAATATTTAAAGCAAATCTAGCTACACGTAATAATTTACATATATTTTTAACAGCATCTCTAGCAAGATCTGAAGGCCTTCCAAAATTTGAATCCTGTTCAAATATAAATCTCGCAGAGTCTAGAACAGCTTTACTTTGGTCTTCTATAGATAATGGTTCTCCATTAATAAAATCTATATTTTTGAATCTTGCTAAATCGTATGATGCACCTAAAATACTAAGTAAGTTTCGAGGGTTGCCAGATGACATTTCAATAAATGTATCAAGACCAGCATAAATCATGGGTTTGGAAGACTCTTTATTTAATTGAGCAATTAAGTCCTTTCTCCAACTAGAATATGAATCTCTATAAGACTTAATGCTAGGATCTCTAGGATCTTTAATAAATAAAGTACAATCATTTTTGATTTTATTTGCTGTAACTAAATAAGATTCATTGCTTTTATATTCTTTTGCAAATCTAAGGATATTATGCTTTTTTAAAATTATTGAAAAATCATTAGTTAAAATATTTAATAATTCCTCAACGTCATTAGGTTCTATAATGTTAGGAATTTCTTTAAGAGTTTCAATAAAATTATTAATAAACATTAAATCTTTTTCACTTTTAAAGTTTAAATAATCAATAAATTGTTCATAATGATTATTTTTATTAACTTTTTCAAAACAGTTAGATAAATTGAAATCATTACTGTCAATTATTTTTTCATAAACTAATCGCTCTTTAACAAATGAATATGCAAAGTCTTTGTAGTTTGAAACTTCTTGAAGAATATCATCTAAATATGTTTTTTTAAATTCAACATCTTCTCTGTTTTCTTCACCTTTTCCAATGGTACTATATGTTTTAAGAGCATAAAGCCTGCCACTTATTCTAAAAGTAACACTACCAGAGCTATATCTAATTAGGGTATTAATAATCTCTTGTTGACTTTCAGTATAAAAATTTTCTATTTCATCAATTAAATAAAGGAGTGGTATATTTTTAAATGAAGGATGCCAAATATCTATTGCATTTTTAATTTTTATAGAAAAAGTACCTAGCGAAAATGGTGGAATTATATCTAAGGATTTAGTAAATGCATAAGCATTAATTGCATTATCAATAGCTTTTAACTGTTGATGAATCCAATTTTTAACAGAATTTAGATCAATTAGACTTGAAAATTCATCTTCATTGAGAACATAAGTGGATAATAGTTTGATAAAATCATGATTATTAAATTTAACATTAGGTGTAGTTTTTTCTATATCGATTAATATCGATAATAAGTCTTCAGCTAATTTCAGTTCTAAATGAACACCAAAGAGTTGTTGCCATTTTGAGGTATCGATATCATTTAAGGAAATGAACCGACTCGCATCTAATGCATTTGCTCTTAAGAATACACCTAATGACTGATGTTGATTTACAATAGCTAAGCCAGTTAAATTTGAATTTCTTAATTTTGTTGCATTATAAGAATAATGACGAAGTAAATGTGTTTTTCCTGTCCCTTTACCCCCTAAAATAAATTTGGATTTTCTTAGAGTCGGTTCTATGACAGCCTCAACAAAATTGTCACTTATATCGATCCAGAGTTTATTAATTTCTTCGTCAGAATAATCTGATGCTTTTGCAAATGAGAAGGGATTCGAATTTATCATATTCATGATCTCACAGAGCCATAATTTTTTTCAAATCTTTTGAAAATAGGAAACCAAGAATTACTCATTTCAGGTATATAACCGTCTTTCCAAAAGACTGGTAAAGTATTATTAGGAGTATTGTGAGAAAATCCGATTAATAATTCACAATCACTATGACCAAATGGATTTGAATAAAGAGGAGAGCCATAATGTTCGATTATTTTTTTAAATTTTTCCATATTAAACCACTCAACTTTTTTGAAATATCTGGCTCCAGAAGTGCAACTTTTGAAACTCTCATCTAGTTCAAAAAGACATACAGCATTGCCATTAAACACATTAGGATCGTTAAGAACTTCTAAACCTTGAGTCGTAGAAAATATTGATATGAAACTAATTTGAATATCTGGATTATTTTCTCTAATATTCGCAAGAGTATCTTTTAAATAGCCTGTTATTTGTGTTCCCCCTCCTACAAAGTCATCAAAAAAAACATATCGTTTAATATTAGTGTCTCTGGCAATCCATTTAATTTTACCATTTTCATCTGATTCAGCACTAAATGCATGATAAAGATCTCTGAATAAAAATTTTTTTAAATCATTAACTTGTCTAAAAATATATAATAAATGTGCTCCACTTTCGGCAGGATTTCCTACACTGATAAAACGTGATAATTTTAATTCTTCATTATATAAATTATTCAAGACTTCAAAATTAGTGGTGTGATGGTTTGCTTTACGTAGTTCATGAATAATAGGTGTACGAAAATAATCACGATACAGAGATATTAGCATTTCTCTAATCATGCGCTGGCTAAAAAATATAAACTTTGAGAGAGCTAAAGTCATGTATAGCTTTTCTTCTTCTTCACTCAGTATCTGTCCAGTAAATTGAGATAGCCATACTTCAATCTGTGGCATTTTTATTGCGTTATCCCATATATCTGAAGCTAAAATCTTTAACTTAGATTCTATTTCTAGATAATCAGCACTGGAAAAAAAGTCAGTCATATTTTTACTTTTCAAATACTAAAACGGTTTCACGAGAAATTATTGATGCTGTTCGGTTACGTTTTGTCATTAACCCTCTAGATTTAATATCATCGATAAGAAGCAGTTTCAACTGTAACCCATATTTTTTAAAACAATAAGTCATAAACTCATCGTTTCTTAGTGTTTCACCACATACCTGATTATTGCCTAAGACGAAGACGATACGTCCTTTGGGGGCTAAGATTCGTGAAAGCTCCTGCGACACTTGTTCCATTTCGATAAGATACTTTTGTGTAATTCTAGCTCTAGTTTTATTAGTTTGAGCTATTTTCTCAATAAGACACTTATAGTTTTCTGGTAGATTCCCTCTGTCCAAGCACAAGGGTTCTGATATTAGATGTTCTCTACCTATAGACTTTTCTTCTAAAGATCTCAGTCCTTGAGGTGGAGCAAAGCCTAACCAGTTCAATGAAAGACTAGTAGATCTTATATATTTTTGTGCACTGCCATATGGTGGAGAAGTAATAATTAGTGGTACTGAATTATCTGGCATCTTAGTAGTTAGATTATAATCTTTAAAAATATCCCTAGCATCTATCCCAACCTTTAAGGCACTAATTCTTTTAGGAAATTGAGCATTAGTTTGTCTAATTCGCTCGATATTTGCATCTACATTGCTTTCAAACTCTCTTATGACATTAAGATTTTGTATCCAGTCTAATCTCTTTTGAATTCGCTGATTGGTGACTTCTGAAAATTTTTCTTTAGTTTTTAAACGTACAGGAACACTAATGGCGGGATCTGCAAAGCTAATTTTTTTTGCCAAAGATGAAAAACAAACTTTGAAAAAGTCCTTTTCATCGATTTCGTCAATTTCGTTTATAGCTCTTAAAATAATTTCTAATTTGGTTTTATGTTCTGGTAAATACCATAGATGTGAATTCACGACATCAACTGAAGTGGCTTTGTTGTATCTTTTAGCTTTTAATAGAACTTTTTCTTTAATTTTTATTAATTTATCAATCGAATAAGGTGTTGTTTTCACCTTAGCAATTAATAAGGCAAAAGGGTTTGCATCAGCAACCAAGGGTAAGAATCCCTGCATAGATGATTCTAAAGCTACTGTACCTGAACCACAAAATGGGTCTAACACAATTTTATTTTTTAAATTAGTATGAGCTTTTAAAAAAAAATTAATTATGTGGGGAAGTAACTTTGCAGGGTATGGGTGAATTTGATGTGTCAACTGATCACCAGCTTTTAACCAATAAACAAGTTTTCTAAAATCGACATTAATTGGAGTTTCAGTAATGGCATACTCAGAAATCATTTTATCTAAAATTCTTTGAACGTACTCATCCTTCGGGGGAGAGTCTTGAAGAATATCAATTTCATATTCATCAGCAGTCATGTATCTATTGATATTCAACTCACCCATTTAAAAGATTGAACTCCATGAATTTTAAAGAAATCTAACATAATGAAGAGCAGCTTAAATTATTAGGCATATTTGGGCAAGTTAATCTTAATTAAGATTCTCTATAACTGTGAAATCTCAGTTTTTATTTTTATTGATGAAGATGGTACTAAGTCTAGTTGACCAGTTTTTTAGTTCAGATTCTGAGATCTTCTGACGTTTACTGTCCATTCTAGGATGGTTTAACGTACTATTTTTAGAGCTAATATTTTTAAAGATGCCTTTTGGCCAACGCAAACATTGAGTGACGACAAGCTCAAGAACTTTGGCACGATCAGTTTGGTTCCATTGATTCATGTCTTTAAGTGACAAAACACGAGTCGAAAGAGGTTTTTTATTATCGGATGTATCTACTTCTAAGATCACGATATTTTGGCCATTATATTGAAAACTAACTTCTGCCACACATCTAAGATTTCCATCAGTTTTTATATGTTTGGAGTGACCTTGAATGTTGGGTAGTTTATGGAGTTGAAATCTAAAATTTTTAACAGGATGCTCTTCACAAAACAAATCAATCATTTGTTGAAATGCTGAGAAACGATCAAGATACAAATGAAGGTCTTCAGTTTCATCTTCAATACCATTAAATTCAGCAGAGGGCATACTACCCTCAGAAATAGGCTCGTTGGTGCTAACTTCCGATGCCGTATTAGTGGATGGTAAGTCTTGATCTTTTGGCTATTTGCATTATATGGTTGAAATTAGTTCTTCATCTAAATATTCATCACCGCCATACAATTCAACCAAGGTTGGAATATAAGCGCCATATTCCAACTTAGTTTTCTCTTGCTTGGTTGGAAATGCAGTTAAACCCTCATAACCTTCGGTTGATTTTAATGAAGATGATGGAGTCTTTAAAGTTGTAATAGATCGAGCCACTTTGTTATATAACATTTTTGCTCGAAGCACCTCAAGGGTATATCCTCGTCCCATTCGATTTGCGACCCTTGTAATACCATTATGCCCCTCAGTATAAGCATTGGTAATTCTTATTGGCGCATCCCAATAGGTAAATATATCCTCAAAGTGATTATTCACAGTTTTAGCAACGTCACGGAAAGACTTTAAATATTTGGGAATACTGCTTTCCCATTCATGAAACCTTTGTATGGCATCGTCTTTGGTTGTTGCTTCATAAATATTATAAAACTGCTCTTTGAGGTCATAAGCTTCCTTAAATTCAGGATGCCATTTTTCTAAATTTCCTAAAATTCTTTGTTGATCTTCGGTCAATGAATTTGGTCGTCTAAGCAGTATCCACCGTAAATGTTTTTTCATATTCAGTCGGGCATCACGGTCCAAACTACTTTGTAAAGCTATACGTTCAGTGTCTAAAGCTTCACTTGCCATTCTCACCACATGGAACTTATCAATAACCAACTTGGCATTTGGTAGGTGCAGACGGAATGACTTTTTGAAGGGTCGCCACATATCACTACAAATCCATTCTACTTTGTCTGTATCAGGCAGTTTGGCGAAGTATGGTATCAATGTATCTTGAGTTCTTTCAGGCAACATATCATATAAGCTGTTCATCGCTAGGTTAGTAATGACACAACGATATGAACCCATCAGCATTAGTTCATCAATACCCATAATCGTTGGAGTTTCAAACTTTACATCACGTTCTAATTCCTCCACGAAATCAAGCGTAATGTTTTTAATGGTGTTCACGACTACACCCGTATCTTCGGCAAGCTGTGTGAAAGTTCGATCTAAGCAACGCTTGCGTACTTGCTGAATCAGCCGATGGGTCGCTCTGCGTTTTTCATCTAAGAAGCTGAGTTGAGGGGTAATCATGCTTTTGCATTCAGAACAGCGATAGCGTGTTCGTATCACCTCAATTTTTACTGGCTGCATCTGCAAGGGGGTATCAGCAAAATGATTGATACGCTGACCGTGCTTATATAAGCGTCCACTGCATTCAGGACATGTTTCCAAATGCTCACCGCTTGACTGTACGGTAATCATAATACAGCCATCTTCATTACGGTAATCTATCGGCTGTACACCTTCCAGTTGCAGAATATCAATCATTCCAATACTCCGTTATGTTAGACGATGCACATCAATGGTTTCACCATCTTTAAGCAATTTATACAGCACCTTGATCACATTCTGCATCGCTTGTGCATCGGTCTTGAGCAACAATGCTGATAAGTCTTGATGTGAGGTCAGTGCTTGAATAATTGCGCCTTTCGTTGCTGATGGCAAATTACCTTGCAAGGCTGTGGATTCAGGATTATTTTCAATCTGAGCCATCACTACATCGTTATTGCGTAGAATGGTTACTAAATGATTGATGTACACCACCTGTTCTTCACGGGTAGAAATATCCCCAAAGGTCTGAGCAATCAGCTCGATCACTTCTTTGAGATAAGTCATTTTGTTTGGCTGTAAGTCACCGTTCGCTGTGCCTTGGATGGGGGCTAAAGGTTGAGGTTCATCCGCTTCGGGATGATCGGTATCATCGGTTTTAAGTTTCTTTTTAAAGATGCCAAAGCCAGTCAGTACCAAGCCTGAAATATCAATTTCTTTAGCAGACATACCATTTAATCGTTTGGATAAGAGCTTGGTAAATGCCGAGAAGTTTTCAAGTTCAGGATCGCCAAAGTCAATAAGCTGTGCCACATAGGAATAAATACGGCTAAACTTATCCAAATTGCCCTTAAAGCGCATCAAGGTTTGTAATTCTACGTCTAACTGCTTGCGCTCAAATTCCGCTTTTTCTGCGCCTTCATCATTGCCGTCTGCTTTGGCTTGATCAAATGCGGTTTCCTGTAGCTCAATCGCCTGTTTGAGCATTTTCAGTTTTTGGTTAAACAGGCGGGCGACACGATCGGTTGCTTTAAACAGGTCGGGATGTGTGGTTTCTTTGAAATCATGATTACTAATATCGCGGATAGTTTTAAAACGAGCTGCTTTAAACTCCTCCAAATCATCTTCGGTAATCAGATCAAGTTCTTCAATATTATCTTTGATGGTATAAACCACATTCGGGTCTTGTACATCCACCATTGTTGCCCCGTTATCGTACTTTTTGAAGCACTTTAAAATCCATTCAGGGTCATTTACAAAGTCAATTACAAAGGTTTGATCTTTGCCAGTGGTGGTACGATTTAAGCGTGACAAGGTTTGTACCACTTCAACCTCATTGGCAATGACTTTATCAAGATACATGGCGCAGAGTTTGGGTTGGTCAAAACCTGTTTGGAATTTATTCGCCACTACCATTAAACGATATTCAGGGCGGTCAAATGCGATGCGTAAATCAGAATTAGGTGCATCGGCATTCATATTGGCTTCGGTAAATTCAGCATCTTCACCAACTTGAAATAGCGCCCCGTTTTCGGTATCACCATCTGCTTCATGGCTAATCTGTTTGCCCGTGAGCTTACCCGAAAATGCCACCAGGACACGGTAGGCACTGTATTCAGGGTTATCTTCAATATATTTTTCCAAGGCAATTTTATAACGTGCTGCCGCAGGGCGTGAACTGGTCACGATCATGGCTTTGGCTTGACCATTAAGCAAATTGGCAACATTGTGGTGAAAGTGTTGAATAATAAACTGCACCTTTTGCGTGACATTGGTCGCGTGTAAAGCCATCCAACGGGCTAAGGCTTTCTTGGCTGCTTTAGAATTGACCCGTTTATCATCATCAACAGCTTCACCGCCAAGTTTAAAAGCTGTTTTATAAGGCACGTAGCCTTGCAGTACATCTAAAATAAAGCCTTCTTCAATGGCTTGACGTTGCGGATATAGATGGAAGGATTCAGGCAAGTTATCATCACTGGCAGGCTCACCATTTTTAGTGCGCCCAAACAGCATTTTAGTCGAGTGTTTTGGAGTTGCAGTAAAGGCAAAGTGACTGATGTTTTTGGACTGTACACGCGCTTTTTGAATCTGCTCAAGCAATTCCTCAACAGTCAGGTTAGCCATTGCTTCACCCGACTGCAATGCCAATGTCGCTTGCAGTTTAGATGCTGTTGAGCCTGTTTGCGAGGTATGTGCTTCATCAATCACAATACCGTAGTTACGGTCGCTTAAACTGGTATTGGTCAGAATCGCTTCCATCACATGCGGGAACGTCTGAATGGTCACAATAATGATCTGTTTATTGGACAACAGTGCATCTTCAAGCTGTTTGCTTTTCGATTTGCCTGCATGTTCTTTGTCATCACGATTAATTGCAGCAATTAAGCCTTTCTGATGGTCTAATTGTTGAATGGCTTCCTGTAACTGGTCATCCAGTACCGTTCGGTCAGTGACGACAATGACGGAGTTATAAAACGGTGTACCGTCATTGTGACGCAAACGTACCAGTGAATGACACACCCAAGAAATCGTAGAGGTTTTACCTGAGCCTGCGCTGTGTTCACATAGATAATTCAGTCCTACGCCTTTTTCTTGCACATCGGCAATAATTTTATTCACCGCATCAAACTGATGATAACGCGGGAAAATCAGGCGTTCCTGTACCGTCCAATTACCATATAGATCGACTTTGTTTTTCTTTTCCACGTAGACAAAATTATGGAAAATTTTCAGCCAATTATCACGTTGGCAAACATAATCCCAAAAATACGCCACTGGATAATCTTCACCTTTGGCTGAATCCGCAGGGGGGTTGCCTGCATGTCCCTGATTACCTTTATTAAACGGCAAGAAATAGGTGCTTTCACCATCTAAAGCGGTGGTCATGGCAATTTCAGATTCAGACAAGGCAAAATGCACAATTGCACCACGCTTGGGTGTTAGCAATGGCTCTTTACGTCTTGTTTTAGGGTCTATCGGCTTACGGTCATTTTTATACTGCTCAATGGCATCTTCTAAAGACTGGTTAAACTCGGTCTTAATTTCTACCGTTGCCATTGGCAAGCCATTAATAAAGAACACAAGGTCCAAAATGCCTGCGTCTTTGGATGGATGATATTTGAGTTGTGGAACAACACGTAGGATATTGGCGTTGTAGCGGTCAATGACAGCTTGATTGCGTCCATCTTCGGGTGCGCTTTCACTGAGGTCGATTGTGCCTGCGCCCGCCATGCTAAAGCCATTCCGAAAGATATGGATTGTACCTTTCTTATTCAGTTCATCATCCAAGCGATCGATGATGCGTTTTTCGGTATTACTACCATTCAGTGCTTGCAGTTTTTCCCACTTTTCAGGCTGTGTTGCTTGAATCCATGTGATTAAATCTTCGGGATAGAGTGCATATTCGGTATGATAATTTTTACTTTGCCCAACCACCCAACCTTGCGCTTGCAGTTTTTGCACAATATAGGCTTCTAAGTGACTTTCATAATGGGCTTTGTCTGCCAAAATATTCATGCGATTCCCCTAATTTTTAATTCTGTTGTAATGCGTGTTGCCAAAACGGGGCTTGATGCCATAAATCAGGCATTCCCATATTGGCTTTAGATAGTGTTTGCTAAAAAATTCATGCGCCAAACTCCCTTACGTCAATTTTACCTGTAACGGCATGGGAGATAATCGAAGCACGATATTCTTTAAGTTTTTCGATTAAGGATTGTTGTTTTGAAATAAGTTTATCTACTTTTAAATTTTCATGATCTATTTTTTTAGCTATTTGAATCTGTTCCTCAAAGGGAATATATATAGTGTATATGTTGGATATTCTGTCAACTGATAAACCTGCCTGTGCAGAAGCGATTGAATATTGATTCAGATTCATTGTGCGTAATAATTCACCTAAAAAAGTAAGACTAACTGGTTTCTTAGGATAAACAACAACTGCATGTTCAGTTGCCCAAAACTCTCCCGAAGCATAGTTGATATTTCCACATAATGAACCCTGCCGTCCAACAAGTATATAATCTCCCTTCATGTTAAAATTCTCGGTAAACCCTCTTATATTATTACCACCATAAACGGGATACTTTCCATCAGGATTAATGCGATTTAGAGGCAGAGCTAATCCACTTTCTAATTTTACAAGCTGTCTCAATTTCAAAATTTGCCAATGCTCAGGCACTTCTCCCAACCATTCCACACCACTGTCTTTCATGGGTGCATTTGGGTTCAAACCTTTGGTCACAGCATGAGAAATAATCGACTTACGCTGTTCTTCCAAAAGCTCAATTAACTTTTCTTGCTTGGCAATAAGGTTGTCAATTCGGGCAGTTTCGGTGTCGAGAAATGAAACGATTTTTTCTTGGTCGGCTTTTGGTGGCAGAACTAATTTGATTTGAGAGAAATTATTAAAACGTAAGGCTTGACCATCACGTATTAAGTTTGACGTTGACTGTAAAGATTGAATATATCTTGGTGTCTTGAATAAATATTTAAAATATTCAATATCAACCACATTCAAATTTGGCTTTAGCATTACATAAGCAGAACTAATAGAACCTTCTAAATAACTCAGTTCAAGTCCACCTTGAAAGCTGCGCATACTAATAACAAAATCATTTGGACGAACTTTTTTTAGAATTTCAGGGTTCTTCATTACTACCATGACACGACCGTTTTCGGCCATGAAATCTTCTTGGAAAATAATTCCGTGCTTTTGAGAAGCTGTTAGTTGTTTATCTGTATTTTCTGCTTTCTCTTTACGTTCAATAAAATAGAACTTACTTGGAATAACAGACCAATGTTCAGGTACATCCCCTAACCATTCCACACCGCTATTTTTATAACTTGGGTATTGTTTAAATTGCATCTTTAAATCTCCCCAAGCAATTGTGCGACTTCGGCAGACAACTCTTTGATCTCCGCCATAATTTCATTTGGGTGGCGTGGCTGCTCGAATACATAGAAATAACGGTTAAAGTTAATTTCATAACCCACTACACCGACTTGACCATCTTTGGCATCGGTATAACTGGTATCAATTACCGCATCAGGCGCATGAGGAAGTACCTCTTTTGCCATATATGCAGCAATATCTTGATTGAGTGGGATGTTCTCGTAATCGGTAAGTTCACTGTCCATTTGCACTTCACCATTAATTTCAACGGCTTCGGCATCAGGATTTTGCACCCCAAACGCAGCGATCAAAGCATTCTTTAAGCCCTTACTGACTTTGCTAAGTGGTAGATTTTTCAGGAATGTATTCTCAAACCAAGCATAGTCTTTACTGTCACCAAATTGCTGCTCAATATAAGCTGATACCGTGTTTTGGTCGCTGTCTGATAACTTGCCAAACTCTTTCGATGCTTTAAACAATTCCAGTTTTTCCGCATCAAATTGAAGATCAATGCGTAGAGGACGTAACACTTTGACTCGGCGATAGCCAAAATCGGTATAGTCAAAAATTTTGCTGACTGAGCTTTGTTCAAAGTCGGCATAAATACGGCTAATTTCATCAATCGAATTTTGGTCAATAAACTTGCGCTTGTTGCCCTCATTTTTGCGCATAGATGAACCCATGCCTGTAGCATCAATGAGCTGTACTTTGCCTTTGCGCTGTTCAGGTTTACGGTTTGAGATCAACCAAATATAGGTTCCAATACCTGTACGGAAGAAAATATCAGTCGGCAATGCCACAATTGCTTCAAGATAATCATTTTCTAAAATAAAGCGTCTGATTTCAGATTCACCTGACCCTGCACCACCGTTAAAGAGTGGCGAACCTGAAAGTACGATTGCACCACGACCACCACCATTTTCAGGCAATTCTAATTTTGAAATCAGGTTTTGCAAAAACAGCATAGAACCATCGCTTGCTTTAGGTAAACCCGCACCAAAACGCCCATTTAAGCCTTTTTCTTTATGCTCTAATTGAACTGCACTGGCATCTTTCGCCCATGACATACCGAAAGGTGGGTTAGAGCATTGATAGTGGAAACGCTGTCCTGCAAATAAGTCATTACTGAGGGTACTGCCCAATTTAATATTTTGCGATAAATCACGGCTTGGGTCAGATTCTAGTTTTTTGAGCAGCATTGAACCCAATGCGACCGCATGAGTTTCAGGCTGTAATTCTTGTCCGTGGGGTACAAGTACAGGGGCAACTTTATAGCGGTCTTTAAAGCCATCTACATAGTTCATCATGTCGGTTAGGAAGCCCGATGTACCGCACGTTTGATCATAGATAGTTCTGATTAAACCATTCTTTTGTTCAAATAGCTCATTATCAGGCTCAAGCAATAAAGTCGCTGCCAAATGTACAATATCACGGGGGGTCATAAAGTCCTCTGACCCCGTACCGACTTCTGCACCAAATCTAGCGATTAAATGCTCATAGACATTACTCATGGTGCGGTCAGGAACAACATTCGGATGTAAGTCGATGGCAGCGAAATTATTGCAAATGCGTAGCAGTAAATTCGCTTTAGAAAGCTTGTTAATCGTTGTATTGAAGTCAAACTGTTCAAAGATCACACGCACGTTTTCAGAAAAATTAGAAATGTAATCTTCAAGGTTGGCTTTAGTTTTTGTACCGCCTAAATTGGAAAGGTTATAAGTCGATTTGTTATAAAATGGATTGCCGCTTACGTTAGTAAGAATATCGTCAAGCGCCATCCCTTGATCTTTAAATTGCTCATAAGTATTGAGAACAGCTTCTTTCGTTGGTTCAAGTACACATTCCAAACGTCTTAATACCGTAAAGGGCAAAATGATTTTACCGAACTCTGTATGCGGAAAATCCCCCCAAAGATCATTCGCATTGTTCCAAATAAAACTTGCCAGTGTCGATTCAGTATTGTTTGGTGCAGAAGCCATTTTGTTTTTCAACCTTATTTTGCAATAGTTAAATATTATGCAATAAACGTAGATTTCTCAACCTTATAATGCAAATTTTAAAAATGATTAGCTCAAGTAGTTTCAACCTTAGATTGCAAAATTAGAGTTTGTTAAGTTAAAAATAAGGTGAGATTTATAAAAATCCCACCCTAAAATGCAAATAGCCAATTTTATTTAAGGATGGAGGAAGTCAGCTTTTACCTGTTGGAATGCAATAAAACTGCCCAGATGGCCTCTGATAGGGTTAACGACTTTGATAACGAGATCAACAGGGCTGAGCAGCAAATAATTATACTGAATTGCCATATTAAGGCCGGTTCCGATTATCTTTTACAGCATAAAAGTGAGCTGGAAGAGCAATTCTTTAAACGCTTCGCCCAAAAAATTAACGGCCTGATCACATCCAAAACGTCCATGGAAATGACCGTTGAACAAATCAAAATCCATCGGGTCATGATTATTGAAACCCTAGACCGATTCTACGAAGCAACAACTGTCTTTTATCCCTTATGGCGTCAAACCATTCAATCCATTCAGGACACCCAAGTGGTCAGTAGTGCAAGTTTTACCGAACTTAATGAGCGTCGGCAGAGCCTGATTAATGCACTGCAAATTAATACCCCTAATACTGCAAACTAAAATTTCCGGAGCCAGCAATGACTAATGCAACCCTTATTACCCGTGACCAGATTGAAAAGATTCAAGATGCTGCTAAAAAAAATCAGTTCACCATTCAGGATGCTGATCATGAACAAATCCTGAAAATAGCTGAATCAATAAACCCTTTGGACTCCAAGAGTATTGCGGGTTTTGGTAGCAATCTTAATATTCAGTCCAAATCCAATAACTCACAATTACTGGAAATGGTTAAGAATAATGATTTAAGTTCTATAGGCAAGGAATTGACTGTCATTGTTTCAGCCACACAGCAGGACAAAACTGGACAATTCATTAAAAGCATCCCGATCATTGGTACCAAGTTAAGTCATTACTATTCCAGCCGGAATAACCTCATCAGCCGTTTTGAATCAACCCAAACTCAGGTACAACGTCTCGTTGAAAATATTTCGATCAAATATGAAGAGTTAACCAAGCTGGTCGATGTTCTTGAAAATATGTATCAGGACTGTATTGATGAATACAAATACCTTTCAATATATATCATTGCTGGTGAAATCAATTTGGCCGAACAGCAGAAACAAATGAAGGTTCTGGCAGCACTTGAACAAACACCAGAGTTAAAAGCCCAGATAGCAGACTTAGTGTATCTTGAAGGCCGTCTCTCAAAACGCATCACTGATTTTAAAATCAGGCAATTAGTTTCCACCCAGACACAAGAGGCTATCCGCATCCTACAGGGAACCAATCACCTTCTAATCGATAAATACGAAGATATTATGGTTTCAACGATCCCCCTATGGGAACAGCAGCTGATGTTGACAGTCACTACCACGCAGCATAAAGAAGCAGTTGAAACAGCGAAAATCATTAATGAAGGTACAAATAATATGATGAAGCAATTCGCTGACAATATCCGTATTAATGCTGTCGAAACATTTAAGGCTAATACACAAACCGTAGTTGCCCCTGAGACCATTGAATACGTAAGCAAACAGATGCAACTGGTGCATCAGGAACTGGCCAAATCCCATAAGGACGCCAAAATCAAACAAGACCAAGTTGAAAAACAGTTACTGGCAGTACGTGATCAGGAAAGTAAAATTATGATTGATGTCATCAATGACCAAAACTAAAACAAATTTTCTCATAATAATTTAAGAGGGCTGGCGATGAACTATTCTTTGGATCACTTGAAGGGTGAGTTATCTTTGGAAAAGAAAAAGAACCAAAGTAAATATGAATGGGGTGTAATCCTATCGGGCATCCTTCTTGTGGCCAATGTAATAATTTGCGTTATTTATTGGAATACAGATCACTCCTACGTTAATCCTTTAATGGGTAATTCATTTAACTTTGATACCCCTAATATTTCGGAATTTAGGCTACCAGTAACGTCAACGGCTATAGAAAATCCTAATCCGGAAAAGGCCGTAAGCCCTGAAGAAAAATTTTTAAGTGTCCCAGCAGTGGCTATTCTAAAATCTCATGATTTTAAAAAATTGGATTATCTTCTGGAAAAAGGGCAAATCAGCAGACCCCTGTTTCTATATTACTATGCTCAGTCTGCAACCGATCTGATAAGTAAAACTGGCTTAAGTAATAATCAAACTACCACTGCCAAAACAGAGCTAGTAAAATATCTTGATGAATTAAGGGATTTACCATTAACGGATATTGGTTTTCAGGTAAAACCCGATTTACTCTATAAAATGGAAAAAACTGCCTACGGCGAATTAGTTACAGTCACCAGTAAAACGTATGCCGGTGGCTTTGAAACTGGCGCATCTATGAACAGCGCTGCACTATTTCTTACAGGCAATTATTTTTGGAGTCCAATAAAATTTTTGACAATTTTAGTTATTCTTTTTACCGGCGTTGTTTACCTACGAGTAGACCAGCTTGTTAAGGTTGAAAATAATTTTGATCGCATCAAGAAATTAAGAGGCGGCAGAAGTAGGGCATAACGCTTGAGATAAAAAAACTGGAATAATTCCAGTTTATTTTATCTCAAGATTTTTATTCCCTAACCCTTACTAAAATGAAATTTGTTTCTTAAGCCAAATGAAATGAAATTTTTGAATGATGTACCAGATACTTAGGAAAGTTAAGGCTAGAATATTGGCCACTTTCATTGTCTTGTCAGAAGTATCTGTACCATACCCTTGAAATAAATAACTTCCAAAATAACTTAAGATACAGAAAATGGTTATATAGGTTAATATACTGAAAATGAATTGAATCGATTTTAAACGCATGGGAATTTGCTTAAAACAGTAGCATACGTTACTACAAAAAATTAAAACGATTCCAACCATGGAATAAGTTCTCAGAATCATCTGGCCAAAAGCTGTATCCGGCGTTTGGATCATGAAATAAGCTATAACACTTATGATTAGGCCAGCAACAAAATATCTGCTAAACCATATATTTGATTTCTGTATTAAATTCACTTAACTAGTCCTGCTTCTCGATTTTATTGGTAATAAACCACCATATTCCTAGTCCTGATCCTATGCCAAATAAAAGTAATATAA
>NZ_MLCN01000048.1 GCF_001982605.1 Alkanindiges hydrocarboniclasticus
GCCAGTGCTTTATCTTAATTCATAGGTGATGTAAATGGAATAAAATTTTTAAACTAAGATTATGATTTATAATAATAATTAAATTTTATTCTGTTTAAAAAATATACTAAATTTACGAATTTGCTCTCAGATGAATGATGAGTTACTTTCTACTTACCCTATCAACTGTAGCAATGTAAGGTGAGTAAATGACCCCAGTTTCCGGCTTAATATTTAACCAGCATGAGTACAGCCTCCATGCACAAGCAACGACTTGTACGCTTGATTATTTGGCGGTACGGAGTAACGAACTGAATAACCTCATTTGGAATGAGGAACATTACATGAGATCAGAAGCCGTGGTTGCTTTTGAAGAGGAGCTTGAATGGGAAACTCATAACTTCAACATGCAATTTTACATCCCATCTGCTTCCTTAACGGGAGCAACACAATGGCTTAATCATATACAAATATGGAATATGGGTGGCCAGCGACGCTGGAGTGCACTGCAATGCATTAAGCATTACCAGATTAAACATCTAGCATGGGTTCGGGAACCCGTAGACTTTGTCAATCGTAGTGCTTATACCTATGGGTTTTATGGTCTGAATAATCAACTTGAGGTCATAGGTGCTTATATATTAGGCATACGCGCTCATTCCAGTATGGATGCAATGTCCAAAATCACTGAAGAATTCTGTTAATACGGCTGATTTGTAAATCTAAATCCGGATTAGGTTTACAGCGCCGCATGAATTAAACCTTGGGCTAACGTCCACTTTAAGCTGAATCCTTTTATAAACGAACCATGATTTTTATTAGTCAGGAATTCGTGTACCTAAAATTTGGTAGGAGAGTAAATATGAACCAGAAACTGCACCTGACAGCCGAGTTAATTCCAACTCTGTGTTGTCCTGCGACAAAGCGTGACATCGAATTTACAGATGATGTAGTGAAAGGCTTAAAGCTGGTCATCACTCGTGGTGGCAGATACTCATGGTTATTGCGCTACATTATTGGAACTAAAAAGCGTGCCATGAAACTGGGGGATTATCCATCGGTCACACTGGCACAAGTTCGTTTAATGGCACAAGCGCATCATGAGCTGATTAAACATGGAACAGATCCTCAAGAGCAGAGGGATATGGAAAAAACCATGCCACTTCTAACCAGCTTTTTCATGGATCACTATTATCCTTATGCCCAAAAGCGTAAATCATCTTATCTTGATGATCTATCACGCTTTAACAATCATCTCAAAGCCCCATTAGGACACTTGAAACTCAATCAAGTAGACCGGACAGCGATTATCCAGGTTTTAGATCACGTCAAAAATTTGGGATTATCTAACGCTACGGTTAACCGTATTCGTGCCTTATGTTCAAGCGTTATGAATTATGCGATTGATCTTGGTTTACTTGATCGGAACCCTGTACAGCGAGTCAAGAAGTACAAAGAGAGTCATATGATTGAACGCTACCTGTCAGAAATTGAATTAGTAAATCTTATGAAAGTACTCAATGCACCCGATGCGTTTGGTATTACTAATTTAGTGATTGTTAGCATTGTAAAAATGCTATTGCTCACTGGCATGCGCAAGCGTGAAGTCATGGATATAAAATGGAGAGATATCGACCTAAAAACAGGACATTGGAAGCTTGAAAAAAACAAATCTGGTAAACCACGGCTAATTTATCTATCAGGGGATGCCCTTGTGGAAATTAAAAAAATGCTTCCCCAGAGAACAGAACATGTTTTTGCTAATCTACAAACTGGTTCGCCTTTTAATGATATAAGGAAAACCTTTGACAAAATCATGAAGGCGGCTCGGATTGACAATATCCGTATCCATGACTTACGTCATAACTTTGCTAGTATGGCGGTCAATCAAGGGTTAAGCCTATACGTGGTTCAGAATTTACTGGGCCATGCTTCACCGCAAACAACTCAGCGTTACGCGCATCTTAAAGGCTCAGTGTTAACAGATGCCTATGATCAGGTGGCCTCTTTGATTAATCAGGCAGCCAAGATAGTTCCTGAAACTTCTATCTAAATATAACTTTTTCACTATTTAAACAAGGCATGATTGTCATGCCTAAGGAGTTTTCATGTCCTTGATTTATCCATTCACTCTGCACCAAGACGAGTTTATCCAAAATAAAATTCCGTCACTTCCATTAGGTAATACGTTGATTTTAGCGGGCACTGGAATGGGCAAAACTACTTATACTATGGAAGTCTTAAGTCAGCAGCATCGCTGTGCTATTTTTGTCCCTACTGTAGCAAAAGTACAAGAGTTGCAAGTTCAATATAATCATCTTGATCGATTCCTGTTTTGCTATGCAGATCAAGGATTAGATAAAGCAGAAATCAATAAATCACACTCTATTGTTGGCACTTATGACAAATTTTCTCAGTTAATCACTTCTGGTAAGTCCTCTTGTCTGCAAGACATGATACTCATCGTTGATGAGTGCCATAAGTTGTATTCGGCAGGCAGCTTTCGAGATGGGGCACTGAATCCTTTGATTAATACTGTGATTAAGAGAGTCTTTAAAAAAGTCGTATTTCTGACAGCCAGCTTTACTCCCTTTCTTAATGAGCAATTACATATATGCTTTGACCAACAGTATCATTTTTCGAAACTGACCTCTGTTAATCGCCAACTTACCATACGCCACTATACCCAGGCCGATAAATACACAGCCATTGAGTTTATCAAACATAGATATCTCCAGCTTCGGCAAACCCATACAGGTGGTCCTAGCAAGAAAATTATAATCCGTACCGACTCCAAAAACTATTGTGAAGAGCTTGCCATCTATTTTGAGCAAAAGTTTGGGGCAAAAAGTCTGATAGTACATAGTGATAAAAAATCGCATAACACAGTGCAGGAATTCTTGAAACAACAGGCTATTCCTCTTCACTATGATTTTTTAATTACCACATCAATGTTGGATGAAGCCATAAATATTAACAACACGGCGAATGAAATTGACTCAATGCACATTATCGGCAAGCGTATTCATGTTGAAGAGTTGATCCAGTTTATGGGAAGACTACGTTTAGCATCTGTACCATGTTTTCAGCATATCTATACTGAATTCAGTGTGCAATCTGTTAATGATATAGCTAATTACCATATGCAGCATTTAAAGCGTATGCAACAACGGGCTGATAAGGTTCAGGCAGCCGCTGAAGCATTAAAGTACTTAGTTGATGACTATGCACTTGAGGCTGAGACAGATAGCGATAAGAAACTGAGTTGTTCAGAGCGTATTCGTAAGGTTAATCAAACTTTTACTGATAGCTTTGGCTGTGATCTCTTATGGCTTAATCGTGGGCAAGTTGAAGTTAATCAAGCTAGTTTGGTATCTATGCTTTATCAGTTTGATACCTCATACTTGTATTCAAGTTTTGACTATTTCAAATATCGGTTCTTGGAAATAGACTCAAATTTTCAAGTTATCTATGACCAAGATGATCAAACTTATTCAACGAAAGAGCTTATAGCTTTCTTTAGATATCAGGGGGAAGAGAAAAAGGAAGATTATCAAGCGTGCATTGAACCTGCGTTACGCTATTATGTTACTTATTTTGACAATAAGGCCTTTACTTCCTTAAAAGAAATTTCTCAACGTTTTTTAGAGAGCATGAACGATAATGACCAAATATATAAGTTTTACAATCCAAATTATTTGAAATCGCAAAATTCTTTATTGTGTTTAAAAGTCTTAGAAGACATTATCTACCTTGGTTTATATGTGGACAATCTTCAGGATATAGAACGTATCTTGAAGGAAGGTTTGAAAAACAATATTCGTGAAATGGCTCAGGCTTATAACGATAATTTGATTGTGCAGCACATCATAAAGGATTTAGAACAATTACTGCATAAATCAAACTTGGCTGTTTGCAGGATTAGTCAGGTGGACTCCGTCAAAATTGTTTTGCGGGCTGTGAACAAATTACAAAGCAAGAACCGATTGCCTATTCAAAAAATGGTGAAAGACAGATTAATTAAAGGTTTAAAAATAGAAAATGGATCTATTAGCATTGAGCCTAGTAAAGCCATGAACTTCTTGGTGAAGTACTTTGATGTCAAAGACGTAAATCGAAATAAGCCAACTTCGCGCTATTTGGAGTTACAAGGCATTAGTTATAAAAAGTTGCATTTTTATACTTTAAACCCTTCTAATTCAGCCTTAGCACATAAAATAATATTATGTGGATATGCTCATCATGCTCTAACAGGAGCAGAATTAGAAGAAAACTCTATCATGCAAGAAGTGGCCTAGCTAGGATTAATTCTTTCTACCTCTACTATACAACTCACAAGGACTTATAGCGTTACTAGCAAATGCTTATAAGTAAGCTCCTGACAACATAAGACTTTGTGGTTGCATATTGTATTTTTAAGAAGGGGATTTTGATTTCTATTTATAAATCAGAGTTTGTCATGGCTGGCATCCCTCTTTTGTAAAACACAAGGGAGGGGTTATTTTTATTTTATTTATCCAGCAAATCAGGAACCGATTCTAAAGTGTAGGATTACGGCTCTAAACAATCAAGAATGTTGACGGTCTCATTGTGCCTAAAAAAAATTTAAGAAATGAGGAAGGAGCTGCTACGGTCTATTAAAAATCTTTTGTTATCTTCGGTCTATCGTTACGTTCTTGCGGTCAACTTACGGGACATTGACGGTACCAGTTGTAAATCTAACCAGCTTGCTATACAAAATCTTTTTAGTTTTTTATCACTTATTCTAATAAGAATTTTCTTTATTTAAGACGTAAAGTTTAAGCAAAATACATCTTTTGTTACTTTTCTTAGATTTTTTAAAAAGCTAGCTACGGTATTATTTATTTTATTAATTTTTTAATATTTTTTAAATTCAAGCTATTGATTTTATGCAAGGTTATGAAAACTCATAATCCGTTGGTCCCCAGTTCAAGTCTGGGCGGGCCCACCATAATTATCAATAACTTAGCCTCTTCATTGCTCCTATTCTAAATTGATTTTTTTTCGGTATAGGCATCATATAAAACCTAAGTTTAGGCCTTTACTAAACTAGCTTTTAATCCAAAATTTTTGCAAAAACTCTCAATCTGCTAGAAAGTTTCTGTAAAATAGTTTAGCGAAAAATGCTTAATCAGTCCGAATGTTTCTTATAGCCAGATTTTGGGTCAGTCCTAAGCCTTTCCAGTAGACTTTTTTGTTTCAAGTTTACGTTATATCTCAATATTTTTAATCTTATGTGTCAATGGTGATGCCTAAGAGCTTTAGGTGCCAGCATGGAAATCAAAGTCAATTATCTCGATAACCTTCGTCAGGAAGCCAAATTTGACGACTTTTCGGTAATTGCCGATCAGCCCATTCGTTATAAGGGTGATGGGTCGGCGCCGGGGCCGTTTGACTATTTTCTGGCGTCTTCTGCCTTATGTGCCGCTTATTTTGTGAAGGTGTATTGCGCAGCACGAGATATCCCAACTGATCATATTCGCCTGTCACAAAACAACATCGTTGACCCGGAAAACCGCTACAAGCAGATTTTTAAAATTCAGGTTGAATTACCAGCCGATATTTCTGACAAAGACCGGCAGGGGATTTTACGCTCCATTGATCGCTGCACGGTCAAAAAGGTAATCCAGACCGGCCCTGAGTTTATCATTGAGGAAGTTGAAAGCATTGATGCCGACGCACAGGCATTGCTAATGCCTAGTCTGACCAGCGACACCAACACGTATATTGCAGGCAAAGACCTGCCGCTTGAGCAAACTATCGCCAATATGTCCGCTATTCTTGCCAATCTGGGCATGAAGATTGAAATTGCATCGTGGCGTAATATTGTGCCGAATGTATGGTCGCTGCATATCCGTGATGCGCAATCGCCCATGTGTTTTACCAATGGCAAGGGTGCAACCAAAGAAAGTGCCTTGGCATCGGCGCTGGGTGAATTCATTGAACGCTTAAACTGCAATTTCTTTTATAACGACCAGTTTTGGGGCCTTGATATCGCCAATGCCGAATTTGTGCATTATCCCGATGAAAAATGGTTTAAGCCGGGCAAGAAAGATAAATTACCCAAAGAACTGCTGGATAAATACTGCCGCAAGATTTACAACCCGGATGGCGAACTGTGCGGCTCGCATTTGATTGATACCAACTCGGGTAACGCAGAACGCGGCATTTGCGCACTGCCGTTTGTACGTCAGTCCGATGGCGAGGTGGTATATTTTCCCTCAAATTTGATTGAAAATCTGTATTTAAGTAACGGCATGAGCGCAGGCAATACCTTGGCCGAAGCGCAGGTGCAGTGTTTGTCGGAAATTTTTGAACGTGCGGTCAAGCGTGAAATTCTGGAAGGCGAAATGACGCTGCCGGATGTCCCGCAGGATGTGCTGGCCAAATACCCGGCTATTCTGGCAGGCATCAAGGGTCTGGAAGAACAGGGCTTTCCAGTGCTGGTCAAAGATGCCTCACTGGGTGGCAAGTTTCCGGTAATGTGCGTAACCCTGATGAACCCGCGTACTGGTGGTGTGTTTGCTTCATTTGGGGCACATCCAAGCTTTGAGGTGGCACTGGAACGCAGTCTTACGGAATTGCTGCAAGGCCGCAGTTTTGAAGGCTTAAATGATTTACCGCAGCCGACCTTTCAAAGTAATGCGGTAACTGAACCGAATAACTTTGTAGAACATTTTATTGATTCCAGCGGGGTGGTGTCGTGGCGCTTTTTTAGTGCCAAAGCTGATTTTGATTTTGTGGAATGGGATTTTTCAGCTCAGGGCGAAAACGCCAATGCCGAGGAAGCCGCAATACTGTTTGGCATTCTCAAAGACATGGGCAAAGAAGTCTATATGGCGGTGTATGAGCACTTGGGTGCAACCGCCTGCCGTATTTTGGTGCCTGATTATTCAGAAATTTATCTGGTAGAAGATTTAATCTGGGATAACACCAACAAGGCGCTGCTATTCCGCGAAGATATTTTAAATTTGCATCGTCTGGATGATACCAGTCTTGAAGCACTGGTTGAACGTCTGGAAGACAGTGATCTCGATGATTACACCGAAATCAGCACTTTAATTGGCATTGAATTTGATGACAATACTGTCTGGGGCCAGTTGACGATTCTGGAGCTAAAACTGCTGATTCATCTTGCCTTGCAGCAATTTGAGGAAGCGCAGGATTTGGTAGGTGCCTTCTTGCAATATAACGACAATACGGTTGAACGCGGGTTATTTTATCAGGCCATGAATGTGGTTCTGGAAGTGACGCTGGATGAAGACATGGAACTGGATGAGTACATCGTCAATTTCCGCCGGATGTTTGGTCAGGAGCGGATGGAGGCAGTGCTAGGGTCGGTGGATGGCAGCGTTCGTTTCTATGGTTTAACACCAACCAGCATGAAGCTTGAGGGGCTTGACCGGCATCAGCGCCTGATTGACAGTTATAAAAAACTGCATGCGGCACGAAGCAAAATGGTGGCTTTGGAGCATTAATCAGGATTTGAAGCTTGGCTTGTTAGCTCGAAATTCCTCAGTATTAAATGAACTAAGGTGACAAGTCAGGCGCCAGATATTGCATCTATAGCTTATGCAAATCGCATTATTAAATAATTTTATGAATTGGCTTTTTAAAGTTTTTCTATCCCGTACCCATAAATTGCATTACATGAAAAGCCATTAATTCACATGTCAAAATATTTGCTCACCTAAAGTTTATTGAATCCTTGGCAAGTTTTTCGCAATGATGTTTAAAGTGTAAGAAAATAGGGAAGCCTACAATGGAAGTGGTATCCATCTGCGAGAATTGCAAAAACCTGATGCTGAAGTCCATGGAGCCGTGCCGTTTTTGTGGCTTTAAGCGCAAAAATTATGGCAGTGCCTTCGTCATATTTATTGTCATTTTAATGGTACTGGTGCTTGCTTTGACTATTTTTGGCATGCGCAATTTCGAAGTTCCTGATGCTGATCCCGATAAACAACAAGATGCCAAATCTGCTATTCAAAAATAGATGGGCTAGCTCTTAAATTAAAAAGAAAAATTAAAATCGACAAAAAACCTGAAGGCCAAAACATTAAAGACAGTTGGCTGGTTTTGGTAATCCGGCAAGTCGGGCCAATGTGCGTGCTACCAGTCCAGTCTGAAAGTCTTGCATCAGTTGAGCGTTGCTAATCTGGTCGCCCAGTTCTTTCATTAAAAACTTGATCAGTGGCCGGGTGGCAGGGGCATAACCAAACTGCTGATAAAATTTCTGCACGGCATATAAAATATTTAAATGCGCAGGAGTGAGCGTCAGGCCATCCTTTTGCGCCATAAGCTGTGCAATTTCTGGCGTCCAGTCCTGATAGTTTTGCAAATGTCCATCCTGATCCAGCAGGAGTTCATTGTCAGACGCTGTGTCATTCATACTGTTTCGTTATTACCCTTGAACAAAATCTGGGAAAGGCTGATACCGCTGCAATTTTCCATGATGGAATTTGGTCTAACTATTTCCAGCTAATATGACGCTGGTAAGTTAATACCAGTTGTGCCCATTGGTCATAGTTTAGGATTTTACACCGGATTTGCTCGGCTGGAATGCCTAAAACATTCAGGTCTGCCTGTAAAATATAAAGCTGGGTAAAGGCGGCTAAGCGCGGATCAAACACACCCTGTGCAGCCGGTCCCAGTAATACTAGCGCATCAAGCGGCTGCCATACGGCAGCAATCTGGCCAATACAGTTGGCCCACATGCTGGGGGCATGGCAGAGCTGATGCAGGGTAGAAGAAGCTGTGCTCATGGTAAGATTTGACTCATTTAAAAACTGTTCTGGTTGGAATTTAACAATAATGGGCTGCGAACTGACCGGTATTTTACCAGTACAGCACCTGATCAAATTGTGCAAGCAGGGCAGGGTTTAACTCTACCAGTTCATGCTCAATGGAAGGTGAAAGGTGCTGGAGTTGCGCTTGCTGGTTGTGGCACACCCATACGGGTAGCAAATCATAAAACTCAAAACTTTCTACCATGGCATAAGCAGACTTAAATGGCTGCGGACTCTTTGAGGTGGCTGGATAAATAGGCGATTGCAGCAGGGACACTGCTTCATTCATCAGGCAAACTTTTACATTCAGGCCAAAAGTAGCCAGTACCATAGTAGCCGACAATGCTTCCAGCAGGCTTTGACCGGCCACTGCGCCCTGACTAAAAATCACTAAAACTGCTTTCACAATAGATGCCCTGATCTAAAATAAATATTAAAACTGCCCATTCAAAAAGCTGTGTACTCTTAAAACTGGAGCGTGCGCTCGGCTATCATCATGGCATCAGCCAGTTCGCCTAAGCCCGCCATGCGAAATCCCGGCAACAGGTTGGTGGTACTCAGCTGGTGGCGTTTGGCATTATCTTCATCAGTAATTCCACGGTTTAGGGCGGCAGTCACACAAACGGGTAAATCAATACCCAGCCCTTGCCATTCCTGTCCCAGACTGGGTTCATCCTGTGGACGCCAGCTTAAGCCATTTGCAATTGTTACGGCATCCTGATAAAAGAAAACCTGAACAGTATGTTGGGCGTGAATCAGGGATTGGGCCAGCTTAAGTGCATGCCATGCAATAGGACTGGTACTGGGTAGTGTTAACAAAAGTAGTGTCATGATGGTCATGATTCCAACATAAAAATTCATCTATGATAGTGCCGATAGGCATTTTAGAATATAAATTGAGGTAATTTCATGATTTTAGTGACAGGAGGCTTGGGATATATCGGGTCACATATGGCTGCGATACTACTGGCAAACGGTCATGACGTCATCTTGGTTGATAATTTATGTAACAGTAAAATGGAAGTACTGGAACGTCTGGAATATATGGCAGGCCGTTATGTTACTTTCATTCGCCTTGATGTCAGAAACACCCCTGCCTTACAACGGACTATTGAGCAATATGCAGTAACCGCTATTGTGCATACTGCTTCCACCAAGGCTATACCGGATTCTATCAACCAGCCGCTGGATTTTTATAATAACAATGTAACCTGTACCACCAGTATCCTGCGTGCCATGCAGCGTACATCTGTTAAAACCTTGCTGTTTTGTTCATCCCTTGCTGTTTATGGCGCTGATCAGGCTGAGCCGGTTACTGAAGACACCGCATTTAGTCCAGCCAGTCCTTATGCCAAAAGCCTGCAAATGTCTGAGCAGATTATCCAAGATGTGGCACAGGCTGACACTGACTGGCGGATTGCCATTATGCGTTATGGCAATGTGGCTGGGGCATATCCCACTGGCGTACTGGGAGAGTGGCCGGGCAGCTTGCCGTCCAACCTGATGCCTTATCTGGTGCAACTGGCACGGCATGAACGTGAAACGCTGGAAATTTATGGCGACCAGTATAAAACTCCGGATGGGACTGGCGTGCGCGACTATATTCATATCATGGATGCTGTTGAAGCCAATATGCATGCCCTAAGCTGGCTGTTTAATCAGGCACAGGTACTGGAAACTTTTAATATTTGTACCGGTAAAGGAACATCAGTTAAAGAAGTTGCCGAAATTTTTGCCGAGGTAACCCAGCAACCTGTACCGCAGCAGGTGGTTGATGCACGTACTGGTGATGTCGGTAGTCTGGTGGGTAATGCCGAGAAAGCCTATACCATCCTAAGCTGGCAGGCCAAACGCAGTGTTGAGGACATGGCCACCGACTTATGGCGTTTTTATCAGTTTGTCCGTCCAATTGGCTAATCTACTTGGTTAAATAGTCGCTCAGCTAAGCAGTCATGCGATTAAATCCCTACGTTTAACCTAACTTAACAAACTTGCATCAAAGCCTGTTTTGATGCAAAAACCAATAATTATTATTCTGGCCCAAGGTTTAAAAGCCATAGCGTATAACGACAAATTTCTTTATGCTGGGTTTGCCAGCCCTGTTTTGCGTAGCCAGCATGTTTTGTCCAACTAAAGATATGAAGTGGAGCTATGCATGGAAACACGTATTGAACATGACACCATGGGCGAGATTGAAGTACCGGCCAATGTCTATTGGGGTGCCCAAACCCAGCGCAGTTTGCAGAATTTTAAAATCGGGCAGGAGCGCATGCCACGCCCCATGATTAAAGCCATGGGCACCGTTAAAAAAGCGGCTGCCATGGTAAATGCAGAACTGGGTCAGATTTCAAAAGAAATTTCTCAGTTAATTGTGCCTGCTGCCGAGCAGGTGATTGATGGCAAATGGGATGAGCAGTTTCCGCTGGTAGTGTGGCAGACTGGTTCTGGCACCCAAAGCAATATGAACTGTAATGAAGTAATTGCCAACATCGCCAATTTAAGTGTTGGACAGGCATTGGGCGCGCAGTATCCGGTGCATCCCAATGATCATGTCAACCGCGCCCAATCTACCAATGATTCCTTTCCAACTGCCATTCATGTGGCAGCAGCTGTTGAAATTAATGAGCTACTGATTCCAGCCGTTAAACAGCTCCGCGATACGCTGCAACAAAAATCCCGTGAGTTTGAGCATATTGTTAAAATTGGCCGCACTCACTTGCAGGATGCTACGCCATTAACACTGGGACAGGAATTTAGCGGTTATGTATGCCAGCTGGATCATGGCTTAAAACGCCTGAATCAGGCCTTGCAGGGTTTATATGAATTACCACTGGGTGGCACAGCAGTAGGCACTGGCTTAAATGCCCATCCCGATTATGCGGGAAAAAGTGCTGATAAAATTGCCGAATTAACCGGTTTGCCCTTTATTACTGCACCCAACAAGTTTGAGGCACTGGCTGCGCGTGATGCGGCGGTATTTGCGTCGGGTGCATTAAAGACACTGGCAGTGAGCCTGAACAAGATTGCCAATGATATTCGCTGGCTGGCCAGTGGCCCGCGCTGTGGTATTGGTGAAATCCGTATTCCTGAAAATGAGCCGGGTTCCAGCATTATGCCGGGCAAGGTCAATCCCACCCAGTCTGAGGCCATGACCATGGTGGTGGCGCAGGTGCTGGGCAATGACACCACCATTAATGTGGCTGGTGCTTCGGGCAATTTTGAATTGAACGTATATATGCCGGTTATTGCCTTTAACTTGCTGCAATCCATTCGTTTGCTGGGCGATGCCTGCAATAGTTTTAATGACAATTGTGCCTATGGTATTGAACCAGATCTGGAGAAAATAGAGTATTACCTGCATAACTCGCTAATGCTGGTTACTGCATTAAATCCAGTTATTGGCTATGAAAATGCAGCCAAGGTTGCCAAGACAGCCTACAAGGAAGGCAAAACGCTAAAACAGGTGGCGGTTGAACTGGGGCTGGTAAGCGCCGAGCAGTTTGACCAAGTGGTACGGCCAGAGCAAATGGTTGCACCAAAATCCTGAATGCTCACAGTGAGTAATACCTCAAACTTAAAGACTTCTTCGGAAGTCTTTTTTTATATCTATCCATGTAAGCTAAATGTTAGAAGTTGACCCAGATAATGATTGAAAACAATAATGAATATCATTTACTATATTAAGCTTGTTTTATGTTGCTAAACCAGCAAACCGTGACCATCAACAAGTGGCACAGTAAATATTTTGTGGAGTAATAATATGGGCGTGGCCATGAGACAACAGCAATGCTGACTGAGAATCTCAGCAATAGCCGCTGGCTTGGTGAAAGTACGCGTTATCGGTTCAAAGTTTTGCTGCGTGTGTTGGCAGGCTTTGTGGGTGGTTATGTATTAACAGGCTATATCACGGCTGTTACTGCTCTCCTGTTGCCCATGACTCGCGCTGATGCTGTGGTGCTTTCCAGCATGCTGAGCTACGTGTGGTTTGCTGGCATGATTATCTGGGCCTTTGCGGTTAAATCACTACTCAAACTATATGTGATTCTGGCAATGCTGATTGGCGCTATGGCCCCCCTGTATTTTGCGCTTCAGTCTCCAGGCATGGCGGGATAAGGCATGAAAAATGGTTTTCGCCAGTCAATGGCGTGGTTGCATACCTGGACTGGTCTGGTGCTGGGCTGGGTGTTATTTGCCATTTTTGCTACCGGCACCTCGGCTTATTTTAAACAAGAAATCAGCCAGTGGATGACGCCTGAACTTCAGTTGCAGTCTGTGTCCAACCATCAGGCCGCACTGATGGCATTAAACAGTATGCAGAAGCTGGCACCTGACGCAAAAAGCTGGTACATCACCTTGCCAGACCAGCGCCAGCAAACCATTAATGTCTACTGGAGAAATGATAAGGGCTACGATAACGCCAACCTAAACCCGCACACCGGTGAAAAAATTGCAGCCCGAGATACCCGGGGCGGAGAGTTCTTCTATCGTTTTCATTTTGAACTGTTTGGTTTCCCGGTACTGATTGGCCGCATTATTGTGGGTATTGCTGCCATGCTGATGTTTATGGCATTGATTACCGGCGTGATTACCCATAAAAAAATTATCACCGACTTTTTTACCTTCCGTCCGCGCAAGGGCCAGCGTTCATGGCTGGATTTTCATAATGTAACCTCGGTAATGTCACTGCCATTTTTTATGATGATTACTTATACCGGTCTGGCGATATTTTTCTATATTTATATGCCATGGGGCATGGTAGCCAAATACGGCAGTGAGCGTAACCAGTTTTTTGATGAAATGAACCGAAGTGCAACCATGCCGGAAGCCACCGGTAAACCGGCCACCATGCTGGCATTTCAATCCCTGCTGACACAGGCTGATCAGGCCCTTAAAGGCCAGAACATTGCTCGCATTGAAATGAGTGCGCCCAATGATCAAAGTGCAACGGTGAGCCTGGTGCCTGCCGTAGAAAGCAAACTAAATGTCCGTGTCCCTGCTATCCAGATGAATGCCATTACTGGCGAGCTACTGTCATCGGGTCAGTCACCCAGCGCCATGGCTGTAGCTACTGGCACGGTGTATGGCTTGCACATTGCCCATATAGCAGACTGGCCCATGCGCTGGCTGCTGTTTTGTTCCGGTATTCTGGGCTGCTGTATGATTGGTTCGGGAATGGTGCTATGGACGGTTAAGCGCCGTATGCAACAGCAAAAAACCGGCAAATTTCATGTCGGTCATTATCTGGTTGAGCGTTTTAATGTCGCAGCTATTGTTGGTTTACCGACAGCTATGGCAGGCTACTTTATCGCCAATCGCCTGATTGATGCCCAACTGGAAAACCGGGCTGATCTGGAGATCCGGGTTTTCCTTATCGTCTGGCTAAGCCTGTTGATTCATGCATTGGTACGTCCGTGGGCCAAAGCATGGAAGGAGCAATTATTTATTGCCGGTCTGGTGTTTGCTACAGTACCTATCATTAATCTGATTTTAACGCCACAAGCCAGTCTGCTCATGACAGTGTTTCAACAGAAATGGGTACTGGTCAGCTTTGATTTAACCATGCTGGTATTTGCTGCATTGTTCTGGAGCATGCTGGCTTACCTGATGAAAAACCAGGAACAGGTGGTGGCTAAAATGCAGTACAAAATAGAGCAGCGCGCCCAGTCCGGTCAGCAAGCTACCGCATTAAAACTGACTGAACAGCAACTGGCCAAAAAAGAGTCCCGGATATGATCATTGCTTCGCTGGCGCTGGCTTATAGTGGGTTTGCCATGCTTTGTGCTGCCATGCGCAGACGCTATCAGGATGTGTTTGGCACATGGTCAGTCAAACCAGCCATTTTGCTGCTAAGACTAGCCGGATTTACACTGATTATCACGGCCTTGGTGTATTGCATGGCAACCTGGGGTATTACCATTGGTGTTTCGGCTGGCTGGCTGGTACTGGCCATTGCTGCTTATCTGGTGGTCTTAACAGCCACCTATTTACCTAAAAAACTGGTTCAGGTGGCATTGGCCTGTTTAATAATTGCATTGGCGGCCACCGGAATAGCAATATCCTGAACAGCGGATGAAATAAGCTGGCGTGCCGTTCCCGTCAGGATTTTTAGGCAGTTATTAACCATTTGTTCAATGCTGTAGGGATAACCCTGTAGCATCCAGCCTGTGGCCGCAGTAATCACGGAGCCGACCAGTGCAGTGCCTACAATATCTTCATCCTGTGGTTCGATGCGAATATTAGGCTCAATCGCCCGGATAATTTGCGTGACAAGAATTGAAAATTCACGGGTATTCTCAATGTATTTCTGGTCGACAGTAGGACTCATGCCCAGCACTTCAATCAGGGTAATCCGGGCAAATACCGGATTTTGCACCTCAGTAAAGTATAGGCGTAAAGCTAGTCGGGCCAAGTCAGTCTGGTCGGCAATATTCTGGATTTTACTTTGTGGCTGGCTGTTCTGCTGGTTGGTATGTGATTGGATCAGCGCGCGCAGGCGCGTTTTAAAATCCAGCGTCAGATGATCCAGTACGGCCAGAAACAGGGCTTCAGTACTGCTAAACGATTCATAGAAGTAGCGTTCGGTTAGGCCTGCTTCACTACACAACGCACGCAAAGTGGCACTACGATAGCCATTTGTTCCGATAATTTTTATACCCGCTTCAATAAAACGTATTTTTCTTTCAGCTTTACGGGTAGTTAGGTCAAGTCCCGCATAAATCCTTTTTTCCAATTTTATTTTACCTTCCGTCATAATTGCGTTTGACAGCACCCAATGTCAGATGTAAAGTGGCGCCCATTCAAATTATGTAAACTAGTTCATATTAATTAGTTAGAAACTGATTTATTACCTAATTGATGTGGGATTCTACTTCATTATTCACAAAGTTTTTGAATAAAACCAAAAATTACTTCAAAAACTTTAAATTATTGTCTTGGGTAACAATGATGAAAAAAATAGCACTGATCACGGGCGCAAACTCTGGCATCGGTTTGGCAACGGCACTTGACCTTGCCCGTACAGGCGTTACGGTCTGTTTAGCCTGCCGTAACATGGCTAAAGCCGAGGAAGCACGTCAGCAGATTTTGCAGGCTGTACCTACGGCTACCGTGGAGCTATACCAACTGGATCTGGCTTCTTTTGATTCTATTCATGCTATGGTTGATGCATTTAAACAAAACCATAAATGCCTGGACGTGCTGATTAACAATGCAGGCACAGTGGCACTCAAGCAGCAATTTACCCAGGACGGTTTTGAGATGCAGTTTGGTGTCAATTATCTGGGGCCATTCCTGCTAACCCATTTATTATTACCCTTGCTGGAAGCTGCTGTGCCGGTAAGCGGTGAAGCACGCATTATTCATGTGGCTTCTATTGCGCATATGCTGGGCCAGCTAAATCAAGCGTCATTTCGTGGGGAAACCCCGTATAGTTCTGTCGGTGCCTATGCCCAGTCCAAGCTTGGCAACCTGATGTTTAACTTTGCACTGGCGCGCCGCTTGCCCAAAGGTGTCACCACTCAGGCTTTCCATCCGGGTGGGGTGGATTCTGAAATCTGGCGTGACTTGCCACGGCTTGTTTATTTGCTATTACGCCTGTTTTTGATTAGCCCGGAACGTGCCGGTATTATGGCCGTGGATTTGGCAGTCGGTTCTGCCCATAAGGGTGAAACCGGAGGCTACTATTCCGTACAATGGCCACGTCCAATTAGCCGCATAGCGCGTGACCTGAATAAACAGAATTGGCTTTATGATAAAAGTTGTGAATTGGCTGGTATCACAGGACTAAATGCAGTCGTTCACCAAAAGGAAAAACCCCTTTTAGCCACCTCAACCGATGTGCATTTCTGATCAAAAAATAAAACCCGAATACTGGGCCTTATTTGGTAAAAGCCGGGATAACTGATAGTTTACCTGCAAGAAATAACTAGCCTCTAAAAGAAATAGCTGGTTTTTGTCATGGTTTTGGAAATCAGGGTCATGGCACCTTGTACGGGTTTAGGCAATTCACGTCCACCAGCAGCCAGCGCAGTTTCGCGATGTTGTAATTCATCTTCATTCATTTGTTCTAAAATGGCCCGGCTGCGTGCATCATTTTCGGGTAGCTGGGTTAAGTGCGACGCCAGATGTGCACTAACCTGTTTTTCAGTTTCCGCTACAAAGCCCAGACTGTATTCATCACCGGCAAGCCCAGCCATTGCACCCATGGTATAGGACAATCCATACCACAGCGGATTGAGCAAACTGGGATAACTGTCCAGTTCTTTTAGGCGCTGTTCGCACCATGCCAGATGATCCTGTTCTTCACGTGCGGCCTGCTGCATTTCCTGCTTGACCCGGGGCAGGCGCGCAGTGAGTGCCTGTCCCTGATACAGGGCCTGCGCGCAGACCTCACCACTATGGTTTACCCGCATCAGGCCAGCCACATGTCGCGCCTGATTTACCGTTAGCGAGCTTTGCGTGTCCTGTCCCGGCGCTGGACGCTCAGCCACCGTAGAGCCGGGCACCAGACTGCGCAGTGCCTGATCAAAAGAATCAATCAGATGGTCAGAAAAACGATAATGGCGCATGGACTTTCTCTTATTTAAAAAACAGGATGGCACAGCTAAAATCAGGCAGACGGGTTTATGGTATTGCCACTTGAGCCCTTAGGCAACCGGCGTAATTTATTTAAAACAAAATAACACACAAGCGCGTTTAACAGGGCTGTAAACAAAAACAGGGTTGCCAGTGGTAAATGAAGCAGGCTCAATACAACAATCGAAATAACGGCTGAAACCACCATAAACAGTGCATTTAAAATATTATTGGCTGCAATAATGCGTGCGCGGTGGGTTTCGGGCGATTGTTCCTGCATATAGGCATATAAAGGCACAATATAAAAGCCGCCACTTAAACCCAGCATCACAATATCAAACATTACGCGCCAGTAGGCAAACTCGGAAAAAAGCGCTGCAATACCCAGCAGTTCACCCTTGACCACAGGCAATCCGCCCAAGGCAAAAAACAGGTCAGCTGCAAACAGGGTTAAACCCACAGCGCCAATAGGCACCAGTTTTAAGCTTACATTGGCACCAGATAGCCGCCTGCATAATAACGAACCAATTCCAACGCCAATAGAAAATAGCGTAAGCAACAGTGATACCACAGTTTCGTTGCCATGCAGATTTTGCTGGGTCAGCTGCGGAATCTGGGTTAGATAGGTTGCCCCATAGAACCAGAACCATGAAATACCAATAATCGCATAAAACACAGGTGGCACGCGCCAGCTATATTTCAGGGTTTCAATGCTGGTGGCCAGAAAATTCCAGTTTACCTTTAGGTTCGGTGCATTTAAGGGCTGGGGCAAAATAAAGCGTGCCGACATAAAACCAGCCACAGCAATGGCCAGCACAGTCAGGCTGACACAGAGCAGGTTGCCCTGTGAGTTGGCCATCACTACACCGCCAATAATCATGCCCAGCAAGATGGCCAGTGAAGTACCAGTCTGAAACAGCGCATTACCGCTCATCAGTTCAGTGGGCTTTAAAATTTGCGGCAAAATGGCATATTTGATTGGCCCAAAAAAGGTAGAGTGCGTTCCCATCAGAAATAAAGCCAGCATAAGCAGCCACAATTGATGGCTTAAAAAGCCCACGGTAGCCAGTAGCATAATGATGATTTCCGCTAGTTTCAGCCAGCGGGTCAGTCTGGCTTTCTCATAGCGGTCTGCCAGTTGGCCTGCGGTGGCTGAAAACAGGAAATAGGGCAGAATAAACAGCAAGGCTGCCATATTATTGAGCGTACTGACATTACTGCTGCTGGAACTTACGATCTGATAGGTAAAAACCAGCAACAGGCTTTGCTTGAATACGTTGTCATTTAATGCCCCAAAAAACTGGGTTAAAAACATGGGCAGGAAGCGGCGGGTGGTCATTAATCCAAATTGACTAGCCATAGAAAAGTTTATTCCCCGGTCATTATTGTTTCAGTAATATCTATCGTTTATGTTACTAAAATGCTGCTGCTGAGTTTGCATGTAAACAACATATCTATAAGCTGGGCTAGTAGCAAGTTGGTTTGTGTCTGTTTATTATTGAACCTAGCAATTTGTAACTGAACCATTTTTCTATTTTTGAGAGCGGCATGCGTCAATACCCCAACACTCAATTAAAGACGTTAGTCAAAGCCCTTCGTTTAGCCCTTTATCCTTCTGTATCCAAGGTAAGTTGTTTGCACAATTGCTGGCAAATGAGTGCAGGGCTGGTGTTGCTGGGTTCATCCGCCTTCGTTATGGCAGAACCGCTCACTGCTGCGCCAGTAGTGGATAATCTACCGGCCATGACTAATACACTGCCTGCCAGTGATGATGTGCTGACCACTGATAACGTGGCGCTGGCTCCAGTGGATATTGCTAGCCTGATGCAGGAAGCCGAGCAGGCCAAGCAGGCGGCGGCAAGTGATGCCAGTCGTGTAACCGCCACCAGTAGCAGTGCCAATGTCCGGGAAGATGTGATTCAAAGTACCAATAATGAATTGATTGTTTCCAGTATTACCAATGGTTTGGGTGGCGAGGAATTGCCTGTACAGCCTGTGCAGGATGTTGACCCGATCAATGAAATGGCCAGTGCCGAAGCAGAACTGGAGCAGGCGCGTGAAGCAACCCAGATTTCTGCCGATAATGCTGACCTGACCCAAGGTAAAAAGCCCGACCAGGTGATTACGGAAAATGCCGCAGCTCTTGAAACGCCTGAAAAAGGTGAGGAAGAAGCAGCGCAACAAAAAAAACCAAATATCTTCAAGCGAATCTGGTATCGGTTCTGGCCACCTAAAGGTGAGCTGGCTGATGCCCTGCCAACTATCAGTGTCCGGGTTCAGGGTGCACCGGATATTCTGGCAAATAATATTGAAGCCCGGCTGGAACAGTACACCGTTGAGGCCTTTAGCGATTTTAGGGCTTCATTGCCACAATTGCGCAGCATGGCACGCGAAGCTTCCGAAGCAGTGGGATATTACAAGGCTGAGTTTCGCTTTGAGCAGGTCAATACACAAACTTTAAGGGTGCTGGTAACCCCCCATGAACCCGCCATGGTACAAAGTCAGGAAATCCGCTATGAAGGTGAGGCGACTGAGGACCGGACGTTTCAGGAAATTAAGCAAAACCCCGACCTGAAAGTTGGCGATCCCATGAATGATGAACTCTATGAAAAAACCAAAGGACGTATTTCTACCGCCGGCACTGAAAAAGGGTATTTCGATGGCTACTGGATTATGCATGATGTCAAGGTAACCTTACCGGAAAACACAGCAGACATCAGTCTGGCTTATGACAGTGGCGAGCGTTACAAACTGGGTGCGGTTGAATTTAAAAATGCCAATCCCGATGAACCCATTCCCTTAAAAGAAGAAGTATTGCGGCAACTGGTTCCATTTGAGGAAAACGATGAATATGGCTCATGGAAGGTAAATGCGCTGTCACGCAACCTCTCGGATACCCGCTATTTTAATAATGTACAGGTAGATGTGGTTATTCCAGACCCTGTTATCAAGCCGGTAGAGCTGCCTGCTGATGCTGATGTCAACCAGCTTACCATCATGCAGCGTCAAGCCCTGGCGATCAATAATGAAAGCGATGAGGCGCAGAATGCAGAGGGTGCAACCAATGCACCAGCCGTCGATGAAACCCAGTTTGCCGGTGTTGGCGAAGGTGATACGCCTTTACAGCGTAGCGCAGAAGCCCAGCAGGAGCTTTCCGAGGCTGAACAAAAAGAAGCCGCCCGCAAGCAGGCACAGGCTGAAGTCCGGGAAACCAAGATTATACCGGTGGTTGTAACGGTAAATGCAGACAAGCCAAACAGTGCTGAGGTAGGTGTTGGTTATGGTACGGATACAGAGTTCCGGTTAAGAAGCCAGTATCGAAAGGCTCTGGTAAACTCACGCGGGCATAGTGTTGAATCCAACCTTGAGTTGTCCAAAATCCGTCAGGCCATTGATGTACGTTATAACCTGCCTTATAAGCATCCGCTGGAAGATACCATCAGTATTTTTGGTGGTTACGAAAAAGAAGAGCGTGATGATGTCGGCAAGGATCTGGGGCTGGTGATTAATACGGCCACAGTGGGGATTGAGCGTGCCATTAAACCCAAGAATGGTGACTGGCAGCATACGCTTTCTGCGCGCTATCGGCTGGATCAGCTGGAACGTAACAAGGACAACATTAATCAGGCTGACTTGCCACCGCCGTTTAATTTGCAAAATTCCCGGTTTGAGCAGGAAGCCTTACTATTTGGTTATGGCTTAAGCAAAACTTATACCGTTGGCCGACTAGACCCAACCCGCGCATTTCGGCAGTTTTATCAGGTTGAAGTCGGTAGTAGCAACCTGCTGACCGATACTGATATGGCCATATTGCGTGGCGGATGGCGCTTTATTTATTCATTTGGTGACAATGATAATCACCAGCTTGTAGGACGTGCGGATGCTTCAACCATTGTGACCGAAAATTTTGAGGATGTGCCATATAACCTGCGGTTCTTTGCGGGTGGTGACCAGAGTATTCGGGGTTATGATTATAAAAGTCTATCCACAGAGCAAAATGGGTATTTGGTTGGGGGGCAAAATCTGGCTGTAGGATCACTGGAATACAATTACCAGTTTATTCCAAAGTGGCGTGGTGCAGTATTTGTGGATGCGGGCAATGCTTTTGACAAGGAATTTAATGATCCTGTTAAGGTGGGCGCAGGGATTGGGGTGCGGTGGTCTTCACCAGTAGGGCCTATTCGGGTAGATGTTGGTGCAGGGGTATCGGAAAAGGATATTCCAATTCGTCTTCATTTCTTTATTGGCCCGCAGTTGTAAATCTGGAATTTTAAAATAATGAGTAACGAACCTATTCATGACGGTAAAACCCCACCCCTGCAGGAGGGCAATACTTCACCTGTAGACAATTCCGGCGCTGGTAATGGCGCTGTTAATTTGGGTGAGCAGCATACTGGGGACAATGCTTCTGGAAATAGCCACCACCAGCCACCCCAAAAGCTGCCTAAAAAACACCGTCGCCTAAGATGGATTTTACTCATTGTGGTTGCTGTGCTGCTGGCACTGGTTGCAGTTGTGGCTTATATGACTACCACTGAACAAGGCAGCAAAAAACTGCTGGCCCTGTTAACCAGCCGGCAAACATTGGTTACCTATACTTTTAAGAGTGGTAACCTGCAAAAAGGGGTGATCCTGACCAATATTAAAGTCAGTACCAAGGCAGTAGACGTGCTGGCCGAACAAGCCATTGTCAAAATTGGCTGGCGGGCGCTGGCCAGCCGTGAGTTGCATTTTCGCTATGCTTCCATTGATGAACTCAAAATTATCAAAAAATCCCCGCCCTCGGATAAGCCTTTTGATTTTAAACAGCTAAAATTACCGGTCACCTTACGGTTTGATGAAGGCTTTGTGCATGGCCTGTCCATTCAAACCAAGCCAACAAGTACCTTCCGTTTTAATGAAGTGGTATTGCATGACGCTGTATGGTCAGGCACCAAGCTGGAAATGGAAAACTCCAGCCTGAAATTACCTTACCTGATGGCACAGGAAATCACAGGTAAAATTGAGTTTCATGACAAATATCCGTTACATGTGAATGGTCAGCTAATTATTCCGGGCTTAAAAAACCTGAACGTGCAACGCATTTTTGTGGCTGGCCGGGGTGATGTTGATAACTTGCGGGTAGGGCTGGCGATTCCAACCAGCAAGCCGGGTTTTATGAAAGGACAGGTCCTGTTGCATCCGGTACGTAAAGATGTGCCATATAGCGGGCAACTGGACTGGCGTAACTTTAAATGGCCAATGGCCCCAGCACAAAACCTGTTTTCCAAGTCTGGCGGTGCCATTATTGAGGGCACAACCTCCGGTTTAACCGCAAACCTGCAAACTGACCTATCTGGCAAATCCATTCCCACTGGAGACTATCAGGCACAATTGGCAACCAATTTTAAAAGTCTGGATATTCGCGCACTCAATGGCCGCCTGATGGATGGCACACTCCAGACCCAAGGCATGCTAAGCTGGCAGGATCAGGTGCATTGGAATATTACAGGCCGTGCCAATGGTCTAAATTCACAGGACAATACCGTTCCTGAAGCCATTCGGGGTTATTTGCCCCCAGTAATTAATGGTAATATTTATTCAAAGGGTGAACTGTCCGATATTCCCCATTTATATGCGGCAGTGCGTCTGGATAGCCGCGAAACATGGCTGGCCGGGATTGCCCGCAAAGGTTCACTGGGTAATCGCAGCGAGCCACTATGGATTGATGCACACTGGCAAAATATTAATCGGAAGATGCCAACTGTAGGGTATTTGAATAGTCCGGCAGGACGTGCTGTGCTGAGTGTGCCGCAAAATCGCCTGAACGCCAATATTAATGCCAGTATAGGCGAGAGTAAGGACAGTTTATTACCCGCAGGCCAGTATCATGCGCTCGTCAACAAGAAAAATAATCTGCTGAATATTCCAGAAATCAGTTATCAGGGCATAGCAGGCAATCTGCAAGGTAATGCCAGTGTCAAGCTGCCACAGGGCAAACAGGGACTTCAATGGCAGGCAAAAGCCACCACACAAAACTTTGACCCAAGCCTGCTGGTTGCCGCTATACCTTTTAAACGCTTAAATGGAAGTATTAATGCCAGCGGTCGCGGCAGTAATAACCGGCAAGTCATTGAGCTGAAAAATACCCGGTTATCTGGTTATATACCAGCGTCGGGTGGGCAGGCTGGCCGTACTGTAGAGCTTACGGGCAATGCAACGGCCGCCTTGTTAATGCATGATTCGAGCCGCCAGAAAAAAGGCGCTAAGCAAAGTGGCCTGAAAAGTTTTGCTGTACAGTTTAACGGTGATTTAAAAACCCCGGATGTTCCCAATGGCGACCTGATTATTAAGGTATCTGGTACACCCAAGCTAATCAATATTGATGAGTTCAGACATGATGGTGCTGCTGGTAAGATTAATCTGGATGGTCAGGTAGACTTATCACAAGGCCCCGCATGGCGCTTAAAAGGGGTATTAGACCGTTTTAATCCCGGCTTTTTTGCCAGTGGTTATGCCGGCTGGGTTAGTGGTAACTTTAATACAACCGGACACTGGCAGGGCAATCGCAAGGATATCCAGCTAAGTAACCTTAATCTGGATGGTGTAATTAAGAACCAGCCTGTTATTGGGCGTGGCTCATTGTTTGTCAGCTTAAGTTCCGATCAGAAAAACGGCCTGCTACCCAGCCGGTTTGAAGCCCAAAATCTGATATTGTCCTTTGCTGGCAATCAGGTATTTGCCAATGGTAATTCCAACCGTCTGGCACTGGATGTTAATGCACCAGCGCTTAACCAGCTTTATGCTGGCATTACCGGCAGAATCATTGGCCGCATTACACTAAGCGGGGATGAGCGCCAGCCTGATGCCCTGATAAATCTCAAGGTAGACCGTTTTTCGTTTAAAAACCAGATTACTATTCAGCAAGCCAGCCTGATTGGACGCATACCGCAAATGGGACGTCAACCGGGGCAGCTTCAACTGGATATCCAGAACCTCAAACGGGGTACTCAGACATTAAAACAGGGCCGGGTTCTACTGGTGGGCACAAAAGCCGCGCATGTATTGCAACTGAGTGGCAACGGCGTTAATCCTGCCACGCGCTTTAGCGTACAACTGGCTGGTGGTTTAAATACCAGCAATGACTGGTTAGGACAAGTGCAAAAAGGTCTTTTATCAACACGGCAGTTAACCCTGAATCAGGATAAACCAGCAGCACTGATCTATCGGTCACAAGGCACAGCCGTATATCTGGATCAGCATTGCTGGGCAGGTGCTGGGAGCAAGCTATGCCTGACTGAACCCCTGCAAGCCAGCAGTGCCAAAGGGCTGGTTGCCGTCCAGTTGCAGAATCTGGATATTGGCAGCTTTCAGGCCTTTATGCCGCAGGGTGTTGCCTGGAATGGCAAGATGTTTGGTCATGCTAAGGTTACCTGGCTTGGTAATAATGCGCCCACATTAAATGCGAGAATTTATACCGATAACGGTGAAATTGGTTTGGCTCCGGAAGATCCGCAGGATGATCCATTAACCCTGCCTTATCAGCGCCTAAGCCTGATTGCCGTTACACAGCCGGATGGGATCAAACTGCGCTTTGATGCCAAAACGCCGGGTATTGGTACGGGTTATATTGACGCCACCATCAACCCCAGTGTTACCCCAAAAACAGTCAACGGGGCGTTGGTGCTGGATAATGTTCAGGTCAATATCTTTAAGCCATTTTTCCCCGGTATGCGGGTATTAAATGGTGTGGCGTCATTGGCGGGTGGTGTTTCCGGGCCGCTCACTGCACCAGATTTTTATGGTGAATTCCGCTTGCGTGATGGACAGGTTGCCATGAATAACCTGCCTATCAATCTCAACCGTATTAACTTAAGTTCCAGTATCCGTGGTACTGAAGCCACAGTAGATGGCAGTTTCTATAGCGGTGATGGTCTGGCAAAACTAACCGGTGATGCCAACTGGCAAGGTGTGCCCTATGTCAATCTAAGCTTAAGAGGTGAGCGCCTGTTAATTCGTCAGGCCCCCTTACTAACTGCACGGGTAACGCCTGCTATCGATGCCAGAATCTTGCCAACGGAACGTCAAATCAGCGTCAGTGGCAATGTAGACATTCCAACGGCAGTTATTTCGCTGCCAGAAAGTAATGCCAATGTGATTGCCAAATCAGGCGATGTACGTATTGTGCGTACCGATCAGGTGGATGAGCGGGTGATGAAAGCAGCCCGTCCGTGGGGTATTTATGCTGACATTGATCTGGCACTGGGGAATGACGTGTATTTCCGGGGCTTTGGCACCAGCATTCCACTGGGTGGCAAGCTAAATCTTACCCAACGGGGCCTTGATACAGCTATGCGCGGTAGTGGGGCAATTGGGGTACGCCAGAATGTCACCATCGAAGCCTTTGGCCAGCGTTTACAGCTCAACCGGGGTATTGCCCGTTTTAACGGTATTATTACCCAGCCAACACTGGATATTGATGCCACTAAAGCTGTCAGCAATCGTACTATTGGTGTGCGTGTTACAGGCAGGGCAACCAATCCAAATATTGCGGTATATAACGATGCTGGTCTATCCGAGCAAGAGGCATTAAATGCTTTACTGACAGGTAGAATCAGCTCTGCCAACCCGACTGTCAATAACACTGCCGGATTTAAAAGTGAAGTAAACAATACCATTGCCGCAGCAGGTATAAGTATGGGCCTTGGTGGTACACGTAACTTTACCAACCGTATAGGCAGAACCTTTGGCCTTGATTCACTTACACTAGATGCAGAGGGAGTGGGTGATGATACGCAGGTCAGCCTGACAGGTTATATTACACCAGACCTGTACTTGCGCTATGGGGTGGGTGTATTTACGCCAGTTAACCGCTTAACCTTGCGTTATCAGTTAAATCGCCGTTTATATGTTGAAGCCAGTTCGGCGCTAGATCGAGCAGTTGATATGTTTTACAACTGGCGCTTTTGACCTTTATTAGAAATAAAAAAGCCTGATTATCTGATATCAGGCTTTTTTATTTAAAAATGATTATGGTATTCGTATTGCTTAAAGCCTGTGGGAATATTTTATAAAATATAAGTAATTTACTCTCCAGTCATTTTATCTAAAAGATATTGCATTTAAATTAAATTAAAGATAAAAAAATAGCAATAATTATTTTAATTTTTGGGGAGAATAATGGATCAAGGGAAAAAGTGTAATTATTGCAATAGCCTGATTGCAAGCAATGATTATATATGTAGTTTCTGCGGTTATCGGCAGCGAGGCTATAATCAGGGTTTTAGAATTTTTGCAATTGTTGTTGCTATTACTATTATTATGTTTACCTTTTGGGGCACCCGGAAGGTTCCACAGGAAAACTTAATACCTGTAAATAAAATAC
>NZ_MLCN01000049.1 GCF_001982605.1 Alkanindiges hydrocarboniclasticus
TTACATGCAAGCATGAAATATCCCACCACCTTACCTTATTCGCTTTGCTCAATGGTGTTAGCTGCGAGGACGAAGTGCACACGGTGCACCGCCCGCAGCAGCTTTATCACCAGACTATAAAGCTGCCCTTGGTAATATTACGAAATCTCATTCGTTGCTTGATATACAAGCGTTTCAGCGTGTTGACAGATTTCGTTAAAGACTGGAACTGCTTTAAAACACTGTTTTTTTATTCCCTATAATAGGTGTTGCCTAATTTTTTGGACAACACCTATGTTTTTGCATACATGCTACACCTTACCCCCTGTAGGGCTGGTTAAAACACACAACCAACCCTTACCTTGCTCCTGGCTAAATAACACCATTAACAATGCTGGAGCTTGCTATGGATTCTTTTAATTTGTGGGATTTTACTTACTTTTTTCTCAGTTCTTTGTTGGCTATTTATCTTGCTTATAAATAACTACTTAATGTAGACGGCCTAACGAGGAACGCCCTACGGGACGTACCGTAGTTAGGCTGTCTACATGTCTACATGGCTACATGTTTACATGTTTACATGTAAACCATTAATAAATAAAAAAACCTGACATATTGAATATGTCAGGTTTTAGTTTTATATTCAGTGGACGGTTATTAATTACTACCAATAATTAATAACGAAAGATTATGTAGCTTCGCAGGCTGACATAATGATCAGGATTAACCCCGTCCAGTAGAAACATTATACCGTGACCGGGTCACAAATAAATCCCCCGTTACGCAGTAACGTGCAATCTTTCGTTATTAACCTTGTAAATAATTAATGCCGTCCGCTTTGTGGGTGGTAGGACTAAGTGACGACAGCACAAAAGCGAGCAAATGGTTACTGGGGGAACCGGACAAAGCCATAGCCTTATGAGTAGTTAGAGGTCAAGTGCGTGAGTATATTGGGTAGATGCCCTTGCGCTGCACAGATTGACGTTATAGCGGTTTTAGAGGTGTTCGGGGGGCGACGTAAGCCCTAACTAAAACAAGCGCAGGATTACGCTCTGATGCGCTCCTATGATGCGATAGCCGGCTCCGTCCGTGATGTCTTGATTAGGCAATGCTAAAGCTGCTTTATGCGGCTTTAGGGTGAGTATTGCCTAATCCGCTCCTGCCTCACCATCCATGATATCTCAAAATTTACACTAGGATATTTAAGCCGGCTTTGCTTCTGCTTTTGCTTTTAAAAAGAGAAAAATGCTTTTGCTTTGGATCTGCTGTGTGTAACTGGGTTACGTTGTTGGAAATACCTGGAGAAAACAGCTTTATCGTTTTCCTAGGTTTTTCAATAACGCGCTTTTAACCCTGTTATGCACAGATTTTAAGCTATTGATTTTTTTGGTTAATTTTTCAAAAGCGATTATAAGCGATTTATTGCTTAGTCAAACACCATAAGCGATTATATGGTTTTATAGGTTGTAATATTACATGCAAGCATGAAATATCCCACCACCTTACC
>NZ_MLCN01000005.1 GCF_001982605.1 Alkanindiges hydrocarboniclasticus
TGTATTAGTTCCGACTTGATCTGACACTTAACTTGAAAAGTTGAGGGTTACCAGTTTTGATTATGGGTATCGAATCCAACCAAAACGGAGTAACCCTCATGTTGAATACTAACAATCCCATCATTAAACATAAAGCAGGTCTTTTGAATCTTGCTGAAGAACTGCAAAACGTTTCTAAAGCCTGTAAGGTCATGGGCGTATCACGAGATACCTTCTATCGTTACCAAGAACTTGCCGCCGAAGGTGGATTAGATGCATTGATTAACAAAAGCCGCCGTGTACCTAATCTCAAGAATCGAATTGATGAGCAGATTGAAAAAGCCGTCATGGTTTATGCAATCGAATATCCAGCCCACGGACAACATCGCACTAGTAATGAATTACGCAAAACTGGCGTGTTTGTTTCAGGCAGTGGCGTGCGCTCAATCTGGCTTCGCCACAATTTAGAGAACTTCAAAAAACGACTCAAAGCTTTAGAGCAAAAGGTTGCTTTGGAGGGATTCATTCTCAATGAAGCGCAAGTTGCAGCATTAGAAAAGAAGAAAGACGATGATGTAGCCTGTGGTGAAATAGAGACCGCCCACCCAGGCTATCTAGGCTCACAAGACACGTTTTATGTTGGCAACATGAAAGGTGTTGGGCGGATTTATCAGCAAACTTACGTTGATACCTATAGCAAGGTTGCGCACTGTAAACTGTATACAACCAAGACACCGATTACAGCAGCGGATGTACTGAACGACAAAGTATTGCCGTTCTATCAAGCCAATGGCTTCACTGTTCTACGAATTTTGACGGACAGAGGAACGGAATATTGCGGTAAGGTTGAACAGCATGATTACCAGCTCTATTTGGCAATCAATGATATTGACCACACCAAGACCAAAGCGATGTCACCGCAAACGAATGGCATTTGTGAACGCTTCCATAAAACGATTTTACAGGAGTTTTATCAGGTGGCGTTTCGGAAGAAATTGTATGTGGATTTAGCCAGTTTACAGAATGATCTGGACGAGTGGCTGGATTACTACAATAATGCGAGAACCCATCAAGGGAAGATGTGCTGTGGGCGAACACCAATGGCAACATTGCTTGATGGAAAACAGATTTGGTCTGAGAAGAATCTGAACCAAATCTAATCTGACAGATACCTATGCAAAAATGGTGACTGTCAGATCAGGTTTGAGCTACTACA
>NZ_MLCN01000050.1 GCF_001982605.1 Alkanindiges hydrocarboniclasticus
CAATATTCATTAATGTTTTAATTATTTAATAATTATACATTTCGTTGCTTTTTTAATCTGATTTATTGAAGATGATTTTCTATAATCATTAAAATAATAAAAATACAAATACATTAATAAAATCCTATTTACCATTTACTCATATATCTTATTAGTATAACTCATTGTTTTATTTATTTAATTTTTTTATATTTCATGAATTTATTTTTTGATTTTCTCAATTTTATAAAATTCACAAAACTTTCTTATGCTCTACTCTTTTTTAATTTAATTAAAATGACATTATTAAAAACCTTTAAATCCTTTTTAATTTAATTGAATTATATTCTCTGTATTTAACTTGAATTTGTTACGTTAGATTTCAAGCTGTTTGTAAAATTCAGTTGCTTCCATATCTACCTTAATATCATTAATCGTTAGCTCTTTACTTAGTGATAATCCCTCAATACTCCTACAACGGCTTAGCGCTACGTAAGTCTGCCCTACTTCGAATGCGCCAGTTCCTAAATCAAGATGTACCTTGTCCAAAGTTCGTCCTTGGCTTTTATGTATAGTCATTGACCATGCAAGCATTAATGGAATCTGATGAAATGAACCAATCTCTTTCCGTTCAATCTGGCTACTCTTCTCGTCCCAAAAATATTGATAGTTTATCCACACTGCATAGCCTACAGTTACTATTTCGCCACTTTCAATGAGTTTAACTTTTACTGTTTCATTAGTAGGCATTCCGAGTACTGTCCCAATAGTGCCATTAATCCAGCTCTTATCAGGTGCATTCTGCGTGAACATAACTTGTGCCCCTACTTTAAGAAATATAGACGTGGGTAGAGAATCCTTTTTGTCAGTTTGGAATTCACCTTTGATAGTTGCATGATATTGCTTACCCTCCCCTACTAATTTTGCTAATTCATTTTCGTTTCTTTCATTCACTGTTGCATTGGAAGGTGATAACCACACTGATCCGCTTTCAGGATTGTTCTTGGTACAAGTTTGATTGATAATTTTCAAAGTTTCTTCTAGATGCATGCCTTGTCTAATATTTGAAAGGAGTTCAATAAATACATTATCCTTTTGCCGATAAGTTTTTGTTAACTCAATAGTACAGTACTCAATTTTTTGTAGGGCGTATGAACTTATGAACTTCGGTGATCTATAATATTTGCCATATAATTCCTTTAGTTCAAAATTTACTACTGGTGGCAATTGATATAAGTCACCGACTACAACAATCGGAAGTCCAGCAAAAGGTAATTCAACACCTCTATTTACTCTTAGGAAAACACTTATTGCATCTAACATATTTGCAGTGACCATTGAGATTTCATCAATAATTAAAAGTTCAGCTTCACGGTAGATGCTATTAAAAGATAATTTTTTTATATCACTTTTGACTATCCATGCCGGTGGTAATTTAAATAGTGAATGTAATGTCTTACCACCTACATTTAATGCGGCCATTGCTGTTGGTGCACCTAACAATACCTTTCCATGGAACTCCTTCATCATCCATTTGATAAAAGTTGTTTTTCCTGTACCAGCACCACCAGTTACAAAGATAAATGGGTAACCCTCTTCTACCAAATTCTTTACGGTAAGATATTCAGGCTGAATAACTATTTCTGCATTTTCACTTTTAAAGCCTTTAGTTAAGGTGCGATTGAAAACTTGCTCAATATAATCTAGTTCTGATCTCTGCAAGTCTCCAACCGAATTTTTTTGGAAAAATATTTAACTTTAATTTCACTCATATTTTTACCCCATAATTGTTCTAGGTACAATTTTAATTAAATCTTGAACTAAAAGATTATACATAAATTGTTCTTGGAACATTTTATGTTGGTGAGACTAATTTTTTTTATCGTGAAAGTTAAAATTGTTCTTGGAACAAGTATCAATTGGTATAAAAAATTTCCTTATAAATTGTTCCTAGAACAATTTTAAATACTTAACCCAGTTCAAAAAGCATAAAAAAAAGACCCTTTACAGGGTCAACAGAGAGGTACCAATGAACCCGTGTCCGAGTCCATTTTGTTATATGATAATTTTAAGGTAAGCCGGATAATTTTCAAGTTAATTATTATTCTGGCTTAAAGTGATAGCTTATAATGATAACTCAATAAACCTTTATTTAAACTTTACTATTCTTAATAGGCACTAAATGAGAATGCATAATTATGCCTTAAATCAAAAAGGTAAACTTGTCAGTGCGAAAAGTCCATCGTTTCTGGATGATTATATATGTCCAGTCTGCAAGCATTCGGTTGAACTACAACTTAGCCAACTTAAGCGAAACTGCTTTAAATATTCTGACTTTTGTATTTGTAATGAAAAAGACTTAGAGCAAAAATTTGCCTTATTGTTGCTAGAACAAACTCTTCAAGAACATATCAAAGAACACTCGTCATTGATTTTTGAGCGAAATTGTGCAAAGTGTAATGAAGCTGCTGAGGCAAAATTTACCAAGACATTATTTAACAGCTATGAAATTGTTCAAGTAACTCAAAATGCAATACATATTAATTTAAAATACATGATAAATAATACCGTTGAACTAATCATTGCAGATTCAAATCAGCTAGATATTTTGGGTGAAACTTTATTAGGCCATCCAACAAAATTTATCGTTTTAAGTATGAGTGATTTTATAGTTGATCCCAAGCACTGGAAATTTATTATTGAAAATCTTAAACCATTTTATTGTTCCAGTTGCAAGGGATCGTAATCATTTAAGGCTTGATAGGCAAGTTCTCATATATATTAGCTTTTGATTGCTTACCAAACTGTCTGGGTTGTCAAGAGAGTAGGGGTACTATAATCGACACGTAAATGAAAAAAACCATTCCATGGGTGGTGTCCATTAATACATTACTTAATAACTGATAATTGATCTGGTGTAATTTTAAGTTTTTCTGTTTGAGTCACTATATATTTTATAGGTTCACTGATAATAAAAAGCTTTAAGGCTTCTCCAGCTAGAATATTTAGGGAAATAGCTGTACTATTCAATCTATTCATAATGCTTCGGCGTATAAGTTTAACTACTATAATTATACTTCATCTTTAATTTATTTGGCAATATATTGTCTGCTTTTATGGTTTCCCCTTTTTTGGCCTGTGGTATTTATACTTTCAGAAAAAGACTTTATTTAATGGAAAAACTTATAATAAATCATAATACTAAAAAAGAATATTGTGCTGATTACAGTCACACCAAGGCTTTTATACCTTAATATTTTTACATCGGGATTTTTACGGATAGTTTTAGTTTCCTGCCACAATTTAATGGTCGAAATGGCATCGTAAATCCAAAACAATCCAATCGCTACTATGATATACCAACTCATATGACTTGCTTCCTGAACAGCCTATTTAGATGGCATCGTATTTCATGGGATAAGGGAAATGCTAAAAGGGTGACAAAAGACTTGAAGTGTTTATGCAGCCTATTGGATGGTTTATGTGCATGTTTTAATTGCTGGGCTAGGTAAAACTGTTGAGTCAACTCATGTAGTGAAATAAAGCTCGTATCACATCCCTGTGATTCCATAATACTGATCAAATGTATGAAAAGCTTTTGCGTCAGCTGGAGATCAGTACTGGCGCAATGACTTTCCTTTACAAGTACTTTTATGTCTTGCTGGTTATCGCCTGCTATATAGTAGGATAGATATCCCAGTTTATAACTAGGCAATTCCTTAAGGACATGACGGGCAAGGGCATAGGTACATATCGGTTTATATATTGAACAATCAATCTGGCTATGAGCAAGGCAATCAAGATCATATTTCACATTATGGCCTATGACATATTCTACACCAGCCGGCATGGCCACCATTGAGTAAGAGGGTGCATCTTTAACGTCAAAATCGGTGATATGGTGAATCATCATCGCCTGTAGATCAATTTTCACTTCGGGATTGAAGCGGGAACAGCTGATATCACCCCCATTAAAATCTTGATAAGCCAGCTCAATTACCCGCCCATGCAACTTGTGGGTTTCAGTATCGATATAAATTGCTTTAGAAGTATTCATGGCTGCCCCAGCTGATTATCATCTGTCTTTACGTCTGGGCAATTGGCATGATTAATTTGTCCATTTCTGACATTGGCCTGAGCTTGAGCATAAGCAAGCCGGAACCAATATAATGCTTGCTGATCGTTTCGGGGGATAGTATCTCCATCAGCATACATGCGCGCGAGTTCAAACTGTGATCCGGCATCACCTTGTCGTGCCCGTTGTTGAATCTCTTTGGCATACTGCCTGCGCTGGCCATCTTCTAATTTGTCTATTCTTATATCAATGGAATGTCCCAATTTCTTTAGGAAGTTCTCAGCCATAACAGGCTGGCTATAACACCAAAGAATTCCATTTACTAACACCAAAGCAAATCGTTTCATAAATACCATTTAGAAATTTACATTCTGATTTTAAAACACATCTGAATTTAGGCCGAAAACTATATAGAGAACCACTACTAATCTTTACATCTATTTTCGGTACAAAGTCCCTAGAACCATAGGAAATTTTAAGTATCTCTTAATATTTTAACTATAAATTAATATGGCAATATAAACAATTGGATTAATTTTTATTTTCGGTGCTAAAGCAGTTCGGGGTAGGTGCGCTATGCCTATTTTTAAAAAGGGTACGTATATGGAGTACTTTATTTTCTAATCACTGATTAGGTTTTCTATACTCTATATAGAACGGATTACGGATACGGTAAACCGTGCTATTAGGCATAGCATTTTATAATCTAGTCGCTCTCCTGAAGGAGCTTAAAGGTATATTCCCCCCC
>NZ_MLCN01000051.1 GCF_001982605.1 Alkanindiges hydrocarboniclasticus
AGGGTTCGATACTCACGCCAATAACTTAAAGTCAGTAATAGTTGTTCTTCGATGGCAAGCTTCGTAGGTCGGCCACGATGATGTTTAGTCTGTGCAGCATTGAGTACATCAATCATTTGATGAAAGGTTGATGGTTTAATGCCAATCAATCGTTTAAATTGATGCTCGGGTAATGATTTGATATCGGTATATTTCATGCTGTCATTATAGATGAAAGTCATACAATTCTTAGCTCAAAAGATGGTCAATACAGTGATCATCTTTTGATTTATGCAAGAGATCTAGTGCTTTGAGGCGTGAATATAATTAATGAATGTAAGTACTGAGGCGCAATCACGTCTTCCAAGATACTTTCCAGCACCTTCATGTGCTTATAATTCTGATGTAATGGATTTTGAAACTTAAATGACTTTTTATAAATTTTCTGAGTCCAGCTTTTTTGTCTTTCCCCGCCAAATATCCATCCCTGATAATTTTTAGTTTCAATAACAAATATGCCGTATGGGCTTAACAGAATATGGTCAATCTGCGTTGTCCCATTCTGAGTATCCGGTAAGGTACAATCATTCAGCAGAATATATTCTTCTCCCAAATAGTTTTTAGCTTGCACCTTAATTGCAAACTCACCTAATTTTCCTTTAAATTTTGGTGAAGAAATATAGGCTGAAATCAGCAGCAGCCCAATAGAAATAAAAATATAAACCAACATTGTTTTTGCACTTCCCTAAATAATATAAATTATTGCTTTATGTTTAATTTTCTAATTTTAATTAATTTAAAAGACCAAACAATAAAAAGCCGACATTAGATGCCGACTTTCAATTCTCTTTTAATGGTTAACCAGTATTACCCACATCATCGACAGCAGCAGTCACAATCATCATTACATTGTAGGCAGAAATTTTGCCGTTGCTGATATCAACTTTCTGTTCCTTGATCCATGCACCCCTGATGTTATTTACATTGTCAGAAACGCCCTGAATTCCCTTGTTGATGGCATCCTCAAAGCTGACGTTAGAGGTACTAGACACTTCAAAATTGCGTGCAACCGACATAAGTTCTCTCCTCAGTTTAAACTCTATAACCCAGCGCACACTGGCGATAAAATAATAAATACTAACTTCGCCATTAATGCAGCAATACTGCTTAACCTGATGGCATGCGCTGACTGAGGTTTAAGCCTACTGAGTCCGGCAAGGTTTTACAGTTGGCCTTGGTAACAAAACGCACAGGTTTGGCAACTACTGTGCGCCCTAGGTAAATTTGACATTGACCAGATTGAATGCTGAAACAAAAAAAGCCCACTATAGATAGTGGGCAAAATGAATAACGGTAATGAGTTAAATATGAGTATCCGGTGCAACACGCGCCACAATATACAGTGCTTTCTGGCTAATTTCACGGCTAAACATGACCAGTGCAGCCGAAGTGACTGCCAGTAAGAGCTGGCCGTCCAAGCCCATGTTTTTTTGCACTACATACACCATAAACGCCAGTGCGGTATAACTGAGCACCAGAATAAAACTCATCAGTTGCCACTGCTGGCTGATAACGCCCTGCCACAAGGCAACAATGTTGCGTAACGAGTGATACCACTGGCGGGTAAAGGTAACATGCGCAAGGCCTACACCGCCCGCAATCAGGCTAAGCCAGAACAGGCTGACCTGAAACAAAAAACCATACCAGGTCACTGTGGTTTGCAGGGAAGTTTCCGGGGCATACAGTCCATTTAGGGAAAAGTGCATTAGTCCAGCACTTAGCGCAAACCAGAACAGGCTAATACCCGTAAACGTGATGGCCCGCCTGGCCAGTTGAAGAATTCCATGCTGCATATGCTTGTACTCATCATCTAAATTTTATACAGCAACACTGCTAAAGCACGTCGCGGTATTATCCTAAAACTAGACTTAGTTTACACTAATTACATAAAACCACAATTCGATTACAATCTATTTTTTGTACTATTTTTGGCCAACACCAGAGCTATTCATTGCCTATCATAACCAGACAGTATGTTGTGATTTTTGCCCTGTTAGCCTGCCCGTTTATCAAATTTGAAGTGTATTAAAGCGAATTTGTTAAGCGGCTCATTTTGCGTGGTTTAATAAAGGTTTAATCCATCAATGCCATGGCAATGAATACACGTCCGCCAATTATCCAGTCTTTACTGGACACTGATCTCTATAAATTCACCATGCTTCAGGTGGTACTGCACCAGTTTCCTGAAACCCACAGTGTCTATCATTTCCGTTGCCGCAATGAAGATAAGATTGCCTATCCGCTGTGTAAGATCAAGGACGAACTGGACATTGAGCTGGATCGGCTGTGTGACATCAAGTTCCAGCCTGCCGAGCTGGATTATTTGCGCAGCTTGCGCTTTATCAAAAGTGATCTGGTGGATTATCTGGAGCTATTTCAGCTAAAGCGCCGTTTTATTCACACGCAGATTAATGAACAGGGCATGCTGGATGTTGTGGTGGAAGGCCCAATGGTTCAGGCAATGTTTTTTGAGATTTTTGTGCTGGCGATTGTCAATGAGCTATATTTCAGGCGGCTGGACACACAGGCTGCTTTGATTGAAGGCGAACAGCGCCTGCAAGCCAAAGTGGCATTGATTACAGATTATACCCGGCAGCAAAAACCTGACGAGCCAGCCTTTCTGGTATCGGATTTTGGCACGCGGCGGCGCTACAGCTATGTGTGGCAGCAGCATGTGGTGAAAACCCTGCATGCCGCAGCGCCGCAGGTATTTCGCGGTACCAGCAATGTGTATCTGGCCATGCAACTGGGCATTAGCCCGATTGGCACCATGGCGCATGAATTCTTACAGGCGTTTCAGGCGCTGAATGTGCGTTTGCGCAACTTCCAGAAAGCCGCGCTGGAAAGCTGGGTGCATGAATACCGGGGTGACCTTGGCATTGCCCTGACCGATGTGGTGGGCATGGATGCATTCCTGCGCGATTTTGACCTGTACTTTGCCAAGCTGTTTGATGGCTTGCGGCATGACAGTGGTGATCCGTATGCTTGGGGCGACAAGGCCTATGCACATTATCTGGCGCTGCGTATTGACCCGAAAACCAAAATGCTGACCTTTAGTGATGGCCTGAATCTGGAGAAAGCCTGGGCTTTATACCAGTATTTTAAGGATCGCTTTCAGACCAGTTTCGGCATTGGCACCAACCTGACCAATGACATGGGGCATGTGCCCTTAAATATTGTGCTGAAACTCGTGCAATGCAATGGCCAGTCGGTGGCCAAGCTGTCCGATAGTCCCGGCAAAACCATGAGCACGGATGAAACTTTTCTGGCTTATCTGCGACAGGTGTTTGAGATTGGCGAACCTACCGAAAGTTAAAGTTAAAAACCATAAAAAAAGCATGGCTTACTATGTTGCCATGCTTTAAAACGTATTTTTAAAATTTTATACCGCAGCCAGTGCCTGCTCCAAATCTGCAATCAGGTCATCGATATGTTCAATGCCAATCGACAGCCGTACCATGTCTTCACTGACCCCGGCCTTTTTCAGCTCTTCATCGTTAAGCTGTCGATGGGTGGTGGTTGCCGGATGCGTTGCCAGACTTTTGGCATCCCCAATATTGACCAGCCGGGTAAACAATTGCAGCGCATCAATAAAGCGTGTACCGCCTTCGCGTCCATCCTGCACGCCAAAGGTTAAAATACCCGATGCCTTGCCGCTCAGGTATTTGGCCACCAGCGCATGCTGCGGATGATCAGTTAAGCCAGCATAATTCACCCATTTAACTTTGGGATGGGTGTTTAAATACTGGGCAATTTTAAGTGCATTTTCGCTGTGCCGTTCCATCCGTAAGGCCAGTGTTTCCAGCCCCTGCAAGATCAAAAAGGCATTAAACGGACTAATGGCAGCGCCGGTGTTGCGTAAAGGCACGACCCGTAAACGCGCAATATAAGCCGCTGGTCCCAATACTTCGACATAATTCACCCCATGATAGCTGGGGTCTGGCGTATTCAGCACAGCAAAACGCTCGGCATGCTCACCCCACGGAAACTTGCCACTATCAATGACAATGCCGCCCACACTGGTGCCGTGCCCGCCAATATATTTGGTGAGGGAATGAATGACGATATCGGCCCCATGCTCAAAGGGTCGATGTAAAATTGGCGTGGCCACCGTATTGTCAACAATCACTGGAATGCCATGCCGGTGCGCAATTTCACTGATTTTTGCAATATCAATAATATTACCCAGCGGATTGCCAATGGATTCGACAAATACCAGCTTGGTTTTGGCATCAATTAGCTTGTCCAGTTGTTCCGGCTGCAGGTAATCAAAGAAACGAACCTCTATACCCTGCCGTGGCAAGGTATGGGCAAACAGGTTATAGGTGCCCCCATACAGGGTTGATACTGAGGCAATATTATCACCAGCTTCGGTAATAGTCTGAATGGCATAGGTAATGGCAGCCATACCCGATGCCAGCGCTACCCCGCCAATGCCGCCTTCCAGTTCTGCCACCCGTTGCTCCAGCACAGCAGTGGTAGGATTCATGATGCGGGTATAAATATTGCCCTGAACCTTGAGGTCAAATAAATCGGCACCATGCTGGGTATTGTCAAATGAATACGAAGTCGTTTGATAAATTGGCACCGCCACCGACTTGGTGGTTGCCTCTGGACTGTAGCCTGCGTGAATGGCAATGGTTTCTGCTTTCATGGTTGCTCCTGCGTTTTGGGAAAATTATTTTTAGGCTTTTGGCTAAGCTAACATATTGCTTTCGCCACTTTATGATTTATTTTTTTAATTGATTAGCACAAATCCAGATAAAGGCATTACTGAATTTGATTTTTTGCAAAGCCGCATTGCTCAATGCCATAACACACTTTTGCAGTTTTAAATTTCAAAAAAGTGTGCAAACCAACCTCTCGGCTTAATTTTATTAATCACACAATACATAAGCTATTATTTTTTAATAATTTAATTTTTATAAGCTTTATCTGTTTGGTTAAAAAACAAGTTAACCACAGCTTTATCCACAGAGTTATCCCTAAAAATTGGGGATAACTTACTGGTTATCCCCATCGGTACTAATGCCACAAATCGTTTAGGCGCTGAAACTGCCCACTTTGGAAAGCTCACTTCGCATGGCATCAATTACGCGTTTATAGTCTGGCTTGCCAAAAATTGCTGAACCCGCCACAAACATATCGGCCCCTGCTTCGGCAATTTCACGAATATTTTGTTCAGACACGCCACCATCCACTTCCAGCCGGATATCAAAGCCACTGTCATCAATGAGCTTGCGGGTTTGGCGCAGTTTTTCCAGTGTCATGGGAATAAACTTCTGGCCACCAAAACCGGGGTTAACGCTCATCAGTAAAATCTGGTCTACCTTGTCCAGTACATAATCCAGATAATGCAGCGGGGTTGCCGGGTTAAACACCAGGCCCGCCTTGGCACCACCGGACTTGATCAGTTGCAGCGAACGATCAATATGGTCAGATGCTTCTGGATGAAAAGTAATAATGTCAGCGCCAGCTTCCAGAAAATCACCAATGATGCGATCTACCGGGCTGACCATCAAATGCACATCAATGGGTGCAGTAATGCCATATTTTTTAAGTGCCTTGCACACGCCTGCACCAAAGGTCAGGTTGGGCACATAATGGTTGTCCATCACATCAAAATGTACCACATCCGCACCGGCAGCCAGTACCTTATCAACTTCTTCGCCCAGACGCGCAAAGTCGGCAGATAAAATGGATGGGGCAATCAGGTAAGGTTTTGACATGGCTGGTCTCCGCACTATGAGCGTTAAAAACGGGCTGGTTTAAGCAGCGCAACCTTAACAGAAAAAGCAGTGATCCGCTATTTGTCGCACTGGCATGACTAGCGGCTACTCTGCACAGTTGGCTGCTGGCGGGCAAATGCCTCAACAGCCTGTATGCGTGCTGTCGTGGCTGGATGGGTACTGAGCAGTTCAATGTCAGCATCATCCTTTTCCATGCGCTTTAAAAAATGGGCAAAGTATTTTACCGGGATCTGCTGTCGGCTGAGTGTCTGCACGGCATATAAATCGGCCTGCCGCTCAAACTCGCGTGAATAGCTTAACGTCAGCAAGGCATAGGGTGCGTTACTGACCAGATCAGACACATCGCCGGTAATCCAGGTAATAAACACCGTCATGCCCAGCGCCGACAATACCTGCTGCATGGTATGGCGTTCAGTCAAATGTCCCTGCTCATGCGCCAGTACGCCTATCAGCTCGCGATCATCCTGTGCCAGTTGCACCAGCTCATCGGTCAGGACAATGGTGTTATTGGGCAAGGCCAGTGCATTGGCGCCCAGATTAGCACCCTGCCGAAAAACCAGTTTTGCCGGTTGCTGGCCGGCCACATAACGGCTGTAAAGCTGGCGGATTTGCTGCTGCCGCGCAGCAGTCAGCTGACTTTTTTCAGTCATTTGCTCAATCTGTTCCTGCGCCTGAGCGCCAATGGAACTTAAGGTATTGGCTGGCAAATGCCAAGCCAGTTGTTTGGCGCTATAAGGAACGCCAAACTTGACCACCACGCCAATAATTACCACCATTAATACCAGACTACAGGCAATCAGTAGCGGACTGCGCTCCAGATACCAGATTCGCTGGTTGATGGTTTTTGACTTGATATTGAACCATGCTGGGAGTTGCGGCTGCAAAAATTCAATACGGGCCTCGTCCGGCAATTCAATGACCGGGTTAATCTGGCCCAGTGCGCCAATCAATTGCATGTCCTGATAGGCATAACAAAACTGCTGCGTACCCGTATTCACAATAATGTGGGTTTTTTCCTGCGCACCCCCCTGTCTGCTGAGCACCGCCTGCTGCGGTCTGGACACAATGCCATCATAAAAAATGACATCAACAGAAGCAGCAGAATCCCCCTTTACAGCAGCAGTATCAACAGATGGCAACATGGGCAGTTATCTCTTAGAGGGATACATCAATATCCAGAATATCGGTCAGTTCTTCGGCAAAGGCTGAAGGGTCCTGTCGGGCCAGTGTCAGCAAATCATTGGGGCTGTCAACCAGCTGAATACTCAAGCTTTCTATCTTGTAGCGATAAATACGCACGGCAGCCCAAGCAGATAGCAAGCCAAAGCTTACAATTCTGGCCAGCCAGTTCGTAATGACAATCCAGCTATAGCGCCATTGGTTAATGTTGCATTCAAAGCGATTCTTTGCCAGCGATACATGATTCCACGTCGCCTTGTAAAGCCGCGCCTGAATCAGTGGCACAATCAAAAACAACATCACATAAATGCTGACTATAAAGGCAATGGCAGCCGCAGAAAGTCCGCCAGAAAAATTTAAGCCGGTCACACCAACCAATATTCCGCCAATCAGCATCGCGCCCAGTACAAAAAAATACGGCACATAAATGGCACTAAAATAACGGCCGACATCCACATCCAGCTTAAAATCCAGCTGGCCCAGATGCAGGTGATTGAACTGGTAACGCTTGTAAAGCCAGATGGCATACGGGGTCATGATCCCGAGCGTAAATACCGTAATGAGCAGACACAGCAGCAGGGTTTTATAAATCTGGGCGGTTGAGCCGGAGAAAAACAGGCGGCTATTGCTGTACTTGCTATTGCGGGCATTAAAGCGAAACGTCGCGCGCAATAGCCACGGCAATACCAGAAACAACAATATAAAACCTGCGATAGCCACCTTGGGCGAATACTGCCCGCCAAAGGCAAAAGTAAAATACACCGCAGCAGCAATCAGGCGGCCTGCCAGAATCTTGGTGGGCACCCCGGTAAAGTCAAAGGCGCGATTGGCCAGCTTGGTGTGACCATAAAAATAACGCAGACGGCGCACCTTGGCCCACGGCGCATAAAAACCAATGGTACTAATGGTAAGCACCAGATTGGAAATCCAGATACCAAAATATTCACTGCCATTGCCATGAAACTCAAAGCGCCGGTTTGCCATAAAACCCGGTGGCAGCGGAGTAGTGCTATCAGCAACGGGTGGTACTGGCGGTGGCGTGACAACATCAGGCACTTGTGGAAAATGGATTTCACGGCCACCATCGGCGTCCGGACTGACAGGATATTGATTCATAAAGTCCCCTTATTTATAAATTTCCCTGATTGATAAATGCTTTTGCTTTTAACTTTTTAGCACGTCTTTTGCGCGTCTTTTATAAATCATACTGGTTTGGTTTTTATGCTAAATCCATTAAAAAATGCACTCAAGCCGGTTCAACTCAAGTGCCTGTTCAGCCACATGTACCGCGTGATCATAGCAATTATTTCTGGATTTTACTGCAACTGCCCGGCATGAAATTTTAAATGGTCCTGTACAAAACTTTGAATAAAGTAATAGCCATGATCATAACCTGCATGACAGCGCAGGGTTAACGGCTGCCCTGCCTGCTGGCAGGCCATTTCCAGTTGGTCAATACACAACTGGTTTAAGAACTGGTCGGACATGCCCTGATCCACCAGAATACTGTCAAACTGCTTGCCTTTTTGTGCAATCAAGCGGCTGGCATCATGGCCTGCCCATTCATCCTGATTATTGCCCAGATACTGGCTGAAGGCTTTTTGTCCCCACGCACAATCCACTGGTGCCGCAATTGGTGCAAAGGCAGACACCGAGCGATAAAGTTTGGGATATTTAAAGGCCAGCGTTAGTGCACCATGGCCGCCCATGGAATGTCCAAAAATACCAATACGCGCCGGGTCTACCGGGAAGCTGGTTTTAACCAGCTCATACAGCTCCTGCGCAATATAGCTTTCCATCTTGAAATGCGGTGTCCACGGGGCTTGCGTGGCATCAATATAAAAACCAGCACCCTGCCCGATATCCCAGTGATCGCCCTGTGCAGTATCGCCGCGCGGGCTGGTATCCGGCGTAACAATGATAATGCCAAGCTCTGCTGCCATGGCTTGCGCATGTGCCTTAATGGCAAAGGTTTCTTCCGTACAGGTCAGCCCTGCCAGATAAAACAGGGTTTTGCACTGTTTAAGCTCACCCTCCCCTTTTAGCGCTTGGGGTGGCAAGTACACGCCAAACTTCATGGGCAAGCCAATTGTGCTGGATTCATGCTCATAAATGCGTTGTTCACCGTTAAAGCAGCGGTTTGAGGAAAGTTGTTTCATAGTGCCCTCGCCTGTTTTTAAATAGATGAATCATTTTAAGGTTTTAGGGTAGCACACCGATAGCGTTGCCTGTGTTGGCTTGTTTTATAAATTGGCACTCGTGATACAGCTATTTTTGCCATGACCATTTCCTAATAATAGGGTGAATAAATATAAAGTAATAATTTTGGTATTTTTTTTAGACAAATAATTTTTTAATCCCGTATAAAAGAAAGTCTTATGTATCAGTGATGATAAATAAGACTAACTAGGTTTTGACCAAATCTGGCTATTGTGGCCAGAGCAGTCAGTGTCTTTTTAGCCATAACCATTGAATAATAGAACAGGAATAACATGATGGAACTACAAGAACGGGCAACACAAGTGCTGGAAGACAAGAAACAACGAATAAAGGACTTCGCGGCACTACAACCAGATCATCCATTTACACTGGCCAATAAACATATGCTTGAACTGTCGACACAAAACTCGTGGAACGCAACCGGCGTGCTTTCCATGACTGGAGTGTTATGGTGGGCAATGAACCTGACCGTGGATTTGGCCCCCCCGCATTATGTTATTTTTAATGCAACTGGCGGACCGGATGCAGATTTTGCAATCTTTACTGCTGCCGTGACAGGATCCTTTTTTGTTGATCCCTCTACACTGCATGGTGAATACCAGTTTACGCTGGAAGCTGTGGCAGGCGGCGGCGGTGAAGTCTCGCTAGACCTGTATGATATGAACTGGAGTCAGGTGGGCACCTTTTTCGGAGCAGTGGTGGGGATCTCACTGAGTAAATTGACCGGTAGCGGAATCATTAGTTATCATTAAGATAATTCTGGTTTTTATCCTTAAAAAGATACAATTCAGGCGACATTTTATGCAATAACCAACCCCAGCTTTCTGATTATGAGGGCTGGGGTTATTTCAACAGAAACTAAAACTTTATCATTTCCTCTTAATTTATAAATTTTACTATATTTTTCCATGACTCACTCTATTCGCCGCATCACTGAAACGGATGCAATTTACTTTGAAAGCTTTATGGCCAGCATGTTTGCTGAAAACCTGCCGACACTGGTTCCACGGGGTACTACCCCATCACCTGAACAGGTCAAAGCTTATATTTTGCGCCATATAACCGGAAACAATGCAGTGTTTCTGGCAGAAACTCATAACCCTGCAATGGATAATAATATTGTTGGTTCCATTGCTTTAACATGCTTTGGCCGACCACAGCTTGATCATGTAGCCATGTTAGGATTAAACGTGGCTGCTGATTTTCGCGGTCAAGGCATTGGACGTGCGCTATTGCAGCATGCCTTACAGTGGGCTAAGCAGTCCTCTACCATTGAACGTTTAGAACTTGAAGTCATTGAAAATAATGCCTCAGCAATTCACCTCTATGAACAGCTTGGGTTTCAGCGAGAAGGCACCAAACGCCTTGCGGTTAAGAAACCAGAGCGCTATTTTGATATGCATATTTATGGCTTGGTTTTTAATAAGCGTTCATTCAATATTTAATGAGCCGGGATTGCTAGACATAACAAAAGCCCTGTGATCCGCTTTCTCAAAGCACAATTAATAGGAGTAGAACTTATTTTTTCTAATAGATAGCTTTCACTTCAATAATTTAGGACGCTATAAAATCAAAAATTGTTATCTTATTTTTAAAGCACTCCCTATCTTATACAGCAAAAATAGCGTTTCATAGACTGAGGGAACCAACAAAATTAACCAGACCTTTAGAAATCAGCGATGCCAAAAATGTCCATCTTCTTTATTATTTTTATCTCGATTTTTTATATTGTGGGTTTTGCAGTTCTGGGCAGTGGCATAAGCTCACTTAATCAGGCAAACGCAGCAAAAGACTGGCCAAAAACTGTAGGTAGCATTCAGGACGTGCAATTTATTACTGACAATGATTCAGATGGCACTACTTATGAGGTAAAAGCTAAATACTTATATCGGATTCAGGGCATTTCCTATGAAGGAGATAATATTTCTTTTGGCTATAATGCAGGCAGTGGCCTTGTGGCGCACAAGCAAATTTATGACAAGCTCAAGTCAGCAAAGAAAATTGAGGTTCGTTTTAATCCTGATAAACCCAGTCAATCTACTTTAAGCTACGGCGCAACCAGATCGCATTTTATTATGCTGGCCTTCGGTACAACCTGGTTGTTATTTGTCACCGGTTTTACAGTGCTGTTTTTCCTGTTTGGGCAAAACGATACTGGCCTGTTAAGCCGCTTGACCGTGCTTGAATAAATCACTTTAATTACTAATGCTCAATAATAATATTTGCATAATAAGGCTCACCCGATGTATCAAACCTTAATTTCCGTGGAAGAAGCCAAACGTCTTGGCAGTAATGTAATCTTTGTAGACTGCCGCCATCAGCTTGGCAAGCCAGCGTGGGGCAAACATC
>NZ_MLCN01000052.1 GCF_001982605.1 Alkanindiges hydrocarboniclasticus
AATTATGATTATTTAAGATAGGTCTGCTGTTTATTTATAAAATTGGTTGCATTTTACCAATCATTACTACAGAGAAGTATTAACAGATTGATTTTTTGGTATCGTAGCTTTGTATTTGATAGCTTTTCTAAAAGATTTTTGCAGAATAAATATTAATCTTTTTAATGAAGGTATGAATAACTCAATGAAATTCAAAAATAAATTAGAGCATCTTTTTTTATAATGCTATTTAATTACGTTACAGTACAATTTATAACTCAGCACTCTTACTGACTTGCTTTTCCCTAGTTGTTGTTAATATTGACCTACATTTGTGGTACTTAAATTTAGGCAGAAATATTTTTGAAGTTACTGTTACTTCTAAAATTAGAAATTTTTTAAAATAATAAAACCAATCAATATTACAAGAATTAAAAGCGTACAGGTAAAAAAGATCATTGCCCAGCTCTTTTCATCACCAAAGCTACAATGCGAGCATTCTGTGGTGCTGGACGGCAATACAGTATGGCAATCTTTGCATTTTTTAAACGCTTGGGTCATTTTTTAAACCTACTGATAATTCAATGATTCACAGATTAGCACTAGTATAAATTATGGCAAAAATGAATTTATTTTTCAGTTTTATACATAACTTATTACTATAATAGACAGGACGGTATGTCCTTATTTATAAATAGTGCTACTTTATTATTTTCAAATACTCATAAAAATAAACTGGTTAATAACGTTGTATCTTTTAGCTTAATACTGATATTAAATTTTATTAACTCAAAGATTGTGCTTGCTCATATAACCGTGTAGTAACAGGCAGATGATCTATACAGTTAATGACTTTAAAATGGGCAAGTTCTGCCGGATTTTTTTGAATTAAACTGGCCAATTGTTCAATTTCATTTTGTGCCGCTTGCAACTGTTGCTGCATCTGTAATAGACGCATTTCATTGTTAATGAGCAGGTCACTTTCCTGCAAGCTGGCAATATCACTTTCCAGCTTTTTAATCAGTTCCTCAGTCTGGAAAAAATTATCAGCTAATCCGCGAGAAGCTGCATGCTGACGGTTTTGTACTGAAGCAGCATTGATCACTTCGGTCATGCGGGCCAGTTGTTCATCGGTAATATATTCAGATTTCAGGTTGGCAATATCCTGCTGCAGGGCATCTAGTCTGGCTTGTTTGGCGTTGCGGTCAGTCATTAGGTATTAATATATTTTAAAAAACTTAAAGCTTTTATAGAAAATTATACGGTAAAGAAAAAGTCATATTGTTGGGTTTTTCTGTTAGTGATAAAAAATTTAAGCCAGTGCTTAATAGCTGAATTCAAAGCCTTAACCTTAAACAGATGACTCTGATATAGCACTACTACTCTTAAACGTGTGGCCTTAAAACGCCTGCATTTAAAAACTCTTAGCTTAAATTCCCGCTTTTTGCCTGATTTGTATCAGCCAATTTGGTGCAGATTACAGCCCATGTTCATTAACAGCAGCCTATTAACACCGCATATATAACATTACATGAACAGCACGTAGCTTTACCGCACTATTGCAAAATAGGGACATTTTTTGATCATGGGCTATTTATGATGGGTTTAAAAACAGGAAGTCAGGAGATTGATCATGCCTTTAGAAAGCCTAGTGGGTAGCCCGGAAAATGAAATAAGTGCCGATGTTTCAGATTCAGATTTTGTGGATCATGGCTCGCTTGTGGTGGTGCTTACCGGAGCTTCCAGTGGCATAGGCAAGGCTACAGCCCTGCAACTGGCCAAATATGGCACGGCACTGGTACTGGCCTCACGCCGTACCGGACTGCTTGAAAGCGTGGCAAAGGAATGCGGGAATGCCATTGCAGTAACTACTGATGTCAGCAAGCCACAGGATGTTGAGCAACTGGCACAAGCAGCCATTGCACAGTTTGGTAAAATTGATGTGTGGATTAACAATGCCGGTATTGGTGCAGCCGGGCGGTTTGAGGAAGTGCCGCTGGAAGATCACCTGCGGGTGATTGAAACATCACTTCAGGGTGTGATTATTGGCAGCCACGTTGCCCTAAACCAGTTTAAACAGCAGGGCTATGGCACACTAATCAATGTAGGCTCTGCGGCTGGCAAAGTACCTATGCCCTATTTTGCATCGTATATTACGGCCAAATTTGGTGTGGTGGGCCTTGGTGAAGCGCTTTATCAGGAACTTAAAACCGAGAAAATTAAGGATATTCATGTATGTACAGTTAACCCTTGGGTAACTGATACGCCATGGTTTGAACATGCCGCCAATTATACGGGTCATGTGATTCGTATGCCCCTGCCAGATGATCCGCTTAATGTGGCCAAAGCCATTATTGAACTGATTGATAATCCGCGCGAAGAAGCCCATGTCGGGTTGACCAAGGCAGAAATACTGTCCCATCAACTAATGCCACAACTAACTGAAAGCCTGACGGCGCTTATGACCAGTAGCCGGATCGGTGAAGGGCCGGTGGTATCACCTTCCTCAGGTAGCCTGCATCAACCCATGTCTAACACCAGTAGCATTACAGGCCAGCAGCGCCAACCACAACCGGATGAGTAAGCATTTGCCTAAACAACAAAGTCCTTCTTTGGCAATACGGTCTAGCAAGACAGTATTGCCTTAATTTCTTGCACTTCAATAATAAAACTCAAACGAATTTGTCTAGTTAATCAAGATGTTCTCTTTTAGGCTAAAAGACAATCACTTTTGCACCAGCATTGGGCAATGCAAAAAGGAATTTAGTATGAATGTACAAGCCTATGCCAGTTTTGAAGAAGCGGGCCGTGCTGTCCTGAAGTTTTTACATGAACGTTTTGGCTTCACGTTATGGGCAATTACCCGCGTTGAAAGCAACAACCTGATTTTGTTGCAGGCCGAAGATCACGGCTATGGCCTTAAGCCGGGACAGATTATGAGCTGGGCCAACTCCTTATGCTCGCTTATGGTTTCTGGCAAAGGCCCACGCATTGCCCCAAAAACCGATGACGTGGCGATTTATGCCCAAGCGCCCATTACCAAACGGGTGCCCATCAAGGCTTATGTAGGCCAGCCCATTGTATGGGAAAATGGAGAACTGTTTGGCACTTTGTGCGCCCTTGACCCTGCTCCCCAGCCGGATGACATTAAGCAGGACGAAACCCTGCTGACCTTGCTGGGTAGCCTGCTAAGCCATATTCTGCAAAATGAACTCAAGCAGCAGGAACAATCCCGTAAACTCGAGCGTTTTAAGGCCGAAGCTTTAACCGATGAGCTAACCCAGCTTTATAACCGGCGTGGCTGGGAGCAACTGTTACAGGCCGAAGAAGAACGCAGTCGCCGCTATGGGCATTCATCGGCCATTTATATGGTGGATCTGGATGGCCTTAAGGAAGTGAATGACACTTATGGCCATCAGGCGGGTGATCAATTAATCCAGCGGGCAGCACAGGCTTTACGACACTCTGTACGTACAGAAGATGTGGTAGCACGACTGGGTGGCGATGAATTTGCCATTTTAACCATTGAAACCAGTGAAGCCGAAGCTGAAAGCTTGCTGACCCGTATTCAGCAGGCCTTACAAAATGCACAGGTTGACGCATCCATCGGGTTTGCCTTGCGCCTTCCGGCGACGGGTTTAAGAGAAGCCTTCCGTCTTGCTGATCAGCACATGTATGCGCACAAACGCAGCAAGCAAAAGGAAAGATGAGAGTTTTGTTATCCCTGCTACGTAAACCAAGCTAATGTATTCACGATGCTACACAACCCCGCCATTTAATTAATAAACGTAACGTTTGACTGCCAAGCAGAATAATTCATAACCGTTTTCGCACTTATGCTTACAGCAAGCCGTCCTATAGTGTCTATCAACCCGTCATTTAAACCATGGGTCTAAAAATGTGATTATTTAAAGTTGGTTTTCAGAAACTGTCTTATCAGCATGATTTCTGACCCACCTTTTAAATCATCAACCCCAGTAAATCGCTGCTGTGCTGCACACCTGACTGCCCGGCTAACTGCGTACTGTTCCAGTGGGATTGCTCTGGAAGGATAAATAACATGATGAAGCCCCTGACACTTAAATGTTTTAAATGTGGCCAGTGCGCTGTGAACAGTACCCTGTGCAAGGATTGCCTGTCGATTAGCTATAAAACCCTTGGCTTGCGCTTATTAAAGGTCAATAGTTTTTTATTATTATCAGTAGCAACGGTTTTACTGTTACTACGCTAAATTTTTTTAGCAAACAACCAAAATAATGCTTTATTTCCTATAATCTATTTTCATAAGAATGGGCATAACGTGACTAGCGAGCAAGCTTCTTGTGCCATTTAACCTGATATTCATTTAATCAATGGCTAAGCCACATACTGGATTATGGCTTAAACGTATTCATGCATAAAAATCATAACCCTGCTTTTTAGCGTTAATAGTTCATTCAGGCACAATGCTTTCATTAAATGAAATTTCTAAAAACAATCAGGATGGCAGGCACTAAAAAATAAGCGGATTCCAGCAAGGGGTTGATGTTAAAACAATTGGCTTTAAAACCACTAAATCTTTGGACTATAATATTTTCTCTAATGATAAAAAGTATTCCCAAAGAACATTTTTATCTGACACAAAATAGCTTGAATCCATTTGGAAGCAACAAATGCAGAATATAAAATTTTTAATCCTGATTCTGTTGGTTTCGCCCTTCACTCATGCGCAGGTAATGAAATGCATCGATGCCAAGGGAAACATTACTTATTCCGGTGGCGGCTGTAGCTCAGCCCATCAATCGGCCACTGTGATCAGTAGCGTGCCTAAACACAGCTATCAAACTGGTGATGGCTATGGTAGCGAGCGATATTACAGTCAAGGTAACTATGCCAATCGTGATGAGCCTGAAGAAGGCTATCGCTACACAGCCCGTGATGATTCAAAAAGCTATAGAACCAATTATGAGAAAGCCAGAAAATATGCAGCTGACCGCCAGCATGCCAAGCAATATGAAGATGAAATTCGTCTGGCCAATGAAAACCGGATGAGAAACATGAACAGGACTCAAGCCTACACACCAGGCTCAGGCTCATCATCACATCGTAGGGCCTGCCGCTTTATTGGGGATCAGCTGCTGTGTAGCTAATTGCGGGATTAACAAGCAACCTGTATCACAAATTTTAGTGGTTGGCCTGATGGGTTTGGCAAGCCATTGCATGCGCTAGCTATAGGCCAATTAGCCGTATCGGCAATGCAGCACATCTGACTGGCAATCTACCTATTTAAGCCGAAAGGCTGATTTTTTGCTGAATTAAACAGTGCTCAAACAACTGCCATAGGTCATGGTCCACGCCACCCGAGCTTATCAAATCATGCTTTGCATTGCATAACATGCCATCCAGCAGGTTCACCAATAAACTGGCCAAGGTATCAGGTTGCCTGATCTGGAGTTGCAATAACTGAGCCTTGATCAGCTTAAATTGCCAGGTTTTATGCTGATCAATAATTGCAAAAACTTCACTGTCCTGCTGTAGAAACGTGCTGGCTGCCTTATGGAACAGGTCGCCATTAAAACCTTCAGAATGAATCAGGGCATGATGCCAATTATAAATGGCTTTTAGTTTTTCCAGTGGCTCATGGGTTTGGCAACGAGCCAGCTTTTCATGTATTGCGGCCTGAATTTGCAGGCTTTCTTCCCTTAAACACGCTTCAATCAACTGTATTTTTGAAGGGAAATTTTTATAAAAAGTCATCTTGGCAATTTTAGACTCTGCAATGATTCTATCTACCCCTACATTGCTAAAGCCTTCCTGATGAAACAGAAATAATGCAGTTTCTAACACATGTCTTTTTTTTATCGTCATACCGGATTCAAATAAACTAGGAATAATTCAATACACCAAAAAAGCGCCACTTCACTGGTAGCGCTTTTCACATATCACCGCTTGCTGATGCACTATGCATGCAGGTAATGGCTGGTTGTGGTGATTTCTGCATAGGCAAAACCCAGTGCAGCCATCAATACAGCATGTACCTGTGCTGCTGGCACTGCCATCCCATTGAATTCCACATCCATCGTTGTACAGGCATCTTCTACCACCGTACAGGTCAGGCCCAGATCCGAGGCGGCCCGGGTGGTTGCATCAATACATATATGACTCATGGCACCAATAATGATAACTTCCTTAATATCCTGATCCTGCAAAACTTCCAGCAGCCGGGTCTTTAAAAAGGAGTTGGGATGATTTTTGGTGATTACCACTTCATCATTAGCTGGTGCGACGCTTTCAATAATGTTTACGCCATCAGTAGCCGGTACAAAAAATGGCGTTTCCAGACGAACATCTTCATGGCGTATATGAATGACCGGAATCTGCTTGCTTCTGGCATCGTCAATCACACGTTTGGCATTTTGTAGCGCACGGTCAATATTAACCAGTGGTAGCTTACCGCTGGCGAGATATTCATTTTGTAAATCCACAACTAAAACAGCTTTGTTATTCATACTTAACACTTTTTAATCTGAGCAATAGCATAAGCTTGACAAAGATACCCAAAAAGAGGAATAGTCATTAATGACAAATTTATGGTGGATAACGACACATGGATAAAGTGATAGAAATTGCGCTGGTGTTATACCCCGCAGTCCACTTGCCCTCGGTATGGAGCCTAACCGATTTATTCAAGCATGCCAGCGCATTTGCGCAGCAGAAAAACTATCCAGAACTGAGGGTTACTCACTGGAAAGAAGATAATGGCATTATGATCAAGACTTTTGATACACATGCCGATAGCGTTAATACCATCAATGTGGCGATTATTCCGCCCAGCTTTGAACCCCCGATTTCTGCAAAAGATGCGCAAGTATATTCAACATGGCTTACCCAGTTACATGAAAATGGCGTGATTCTCTGTGCGATATGTTCGGGAATTTTTACCCTGTTGCAAACAGGGCTTCTTACCGGCAGAACGGTGACCACGCACTGGAGTAATAACGCAGCCATAAAGGAACGATGTCAAAATGTGATACTGGATTTTAATAAACTGCTGATTGATGACAATGACATTATTACCTCAGCTGGTGGTTTATCGTGGATGGATATGGGATTAAAGCTGGTGGAACGACTTTATAATGTCACAGTGATGATTGAATTTGCCAAGTACATGCTGATTGATCCGCCGGCACGCGAACAATCCTATTACTGGGCTTTTTCACCAAAATTTGATCATGGCGACGTCAGTATGATTAAGGTTCAGCACTGGCTGCAAAATAATTATGAAAAAAAAATTACCCTCAATTTGCTGGCCGAACAGATTGCGCTGGAAAAAAGAACCCTGCTCAGGAGATTTAAAAAAGCAACTGACATGACAATTATTGAATATTGCCAGAATTTAAGAATCCAGAAAGCCCAGATGCTTTTGGAAACCACCAGCCTGAGTTTTGAAACCATTGCCTGGCAGGTTGGCTATCAGGACAGCTCATCGTTTAACAAGATTTTTACCAAAACCATTGGATTAACCTCTACAGAATATCGCAAGCGCTTTAAAAACTGATTGCGCTGACTGATGCGATAAATCAGTAGCAAAAAATTATTATTAAACTGTATGGAGTTATATCTTCAAGCCTTTAAATAGGCGCGGTATCCAGATGGTGTTGTACCAGTCCATTTTTTAAAGGCCCGGGTAAAATTGGCCATATCGCCATAGCCCAGACGGTGCGCCACATCAGCAATACTAAACCGGGGGTTATCCAGCAATTTCAGGGCGTTTCGTTGTCTGCTTTGTTCCATCAGTCTGGCATAACCGGTGTTTTCAGCCGATAACCGCCGCCGCAAGGTTCGTGGTGACATATTGAGCTGTTCTGCCATTTCGTTTAATGTCGGATAGCCGTGCTCAGTACACAGCAGTTTTTCCATAACCTTTTGTGCCATTTTGTCCTGAAGATTAAGAGCCGTTAATTCTTCTTCACAACGCTCCAGTGCGGTTTGCAAGCCGGTAGCGCTGGCAAGGCTTAAGTCCTGATCCAGCAAGGCAGCCGGAAAGCGGATTTGTGTGGCTGGCCTATCAAAACAAATAGACGGGATTTTTTCCCGCAGCAGGGTGCTGTATGCAGGCTCCGGTCCTGACAGCCAGACTTCAATGGAGTCCATGGCTGCCGGAACCAGCGCAACACAGCCCCGGTACAAACTGGCCAGTGTGGATTCAAACAACACCTGCCGGAAAGGTTGCGGCACGGGTACGGCAAGTGTTAGCGTCAGGACACATTGATGGTTATGCAAACTGATACTTAAGTCAAAGCCCCGGGCAATCAGCCGCCAGTACTGGCTACAGATATTCAGGGCATCCCGTGCCGTATTACTGGATAACATGGCCTGCCCGATGCTGCCATATGCTGTAATCGGCAGGCGCCACCCTACCTCAAAACCTGTGCCCTGATTGCCGGTTAGCAGCAGGATTTCAGCCAGCAGTTGACTAAATTTTCTGACCAGAATACTTGTTGAAGCTGTGAGCTTGCCATCGCCCATACCGCAGCGATGCATCATTTGCTGAATCGGCAAGCCCTTTTCCCTTGCGTACTCAATCCATGCCATCGGGTAATACACGGCAATTAATGTGTTGTCCCAGCTTTGCACCTTGGTGGTCATATGGCCTTCATCTGCATGGTTAAATCCCGGTTCATTACCATCATATTGGCCATAAATGACAAATACAACGGCCTTTTTGGACCTCTCCAGTATGGCAAAACCCTGCTAAATTAATATTAACCACGCTTTAAGCCACTAAGCTGTCAACGCATCTACATCAGGTTATGGCAATTCAAGCCCCGTTTTAAGCGGCTCTAGGATTGTTAATGTCAAGCCAAGACATCCGATCTCTTTGACCTTCAGGAATAACTCATGACCACTTTTGCTCCCTCTAAACGCGTACCGCTGGCCATTAGCCAAAGAATTCAGGTGCGTCAAATGGATAACCCTATTCCTGCGAATGTGCCTAAATTCTGGTTTAACAATAACCCTGTGCTTACCGCCATGCTGGCTGCGTTTTCAGTGGGTTTTCCGGCAGGCGAGCGCTTTTTTATGGACAGTGTGCGACATTTTCAGACTGCAATTACCGACCCGGTACTGCAAGATGAAATCCGCGGTTTTATTGGTCAGGAAGCCCAGCATACCAAACAGCATGTGCTGTTTAACCAGTTTCTGGATGAGCGTGGCTATCCTGCCACTTTTTATGCTGAAACCGCCAGAAAAGTGCTGACTAAACTACAGGCCCGGTCAACCCCCGCGGCCAATCTGGCACGTACTGCGGCACTGGAGCACTTTACTGCTATTCTGGCTGACGCCATGCTTGGTCATCCGGAAGTCATGGATCAGATTCATCCCAGCATTGCCAAATTATGGGTCTGGCATGCGATTGAAGAAGTGGAACATCGTAATGTTGCCTTTGATGTCTATAAGCAGGTGGTTGACGATGAAGCCTTGCGTCTACGGGAAATGATGCTTATTACAGTCGGGTTTATTACCACCATTTCGTTGAGAACAGTAATGATGCAAGTCACCACTGGCGCTGGGTTTCAGCCTAAGGCCTTCAAGGAAGCGTTAAATACGCTCTGGGGTAAGCCGGGGATTTTCCGTAAGGCCATTCCGCAATACTTTGCTTATTACCGCAAGGACTTTCACCCTTCCCAGCATGACAACAGCCATAAGGTAGAAGCTGCCAAAAAACGCTGGCTGGCTGAATATGAACCGCATTAAAACCGCAGAATAAACTGGCCTGTATGCTTAGCTGGCCAAGCCCTAAAACATGCATTGGCCAAGATGCAATTAAACTAACGTTTTACCTGACTAAACGTTTTGCCTGACTAAATCGGTGATTTATCCATGTAGTTCTCAGGCTCATCCACTGTGCGCATCCACTTTATAGAAACACTGTGCCAGCGTGGATCAGCCGTGTGCAACAGCTTAAAAACACCCGGTAAATGCTTTGCACCATAAGTAATGTAAATCTTATCCCGCGGTTCTGCCAGTAGCTGCTCAGCCAGCTTTCCATTGCGAAAATCAAGGATGACCTTATCTAGCTGGCTATCCGATTGCGCCTCATCAGCGTGACGCAGGGTCATCGTCATCACTCCCCGGCACACAATGCCGGCAAGCTCACGCTGTCTTACACTTCCCTTTTTTAAAAAGGTAATAAAATGGCTTACCTCTGGCGGACTGGTTACAGCTTCCTGCTCCTGCTGTCGCATGGCTTGTGCAAATTCCACATCGGTGCTCATTAACCGGTCATATTCATTTTTAAGCTCAAGGGTACTGACATCAGCCACCACATGTGATTGTGGGTGTTGCCGGACATCCTGCGCCAGCAAGCCAAAATAATCATTTTGAAACTGAAGACCGCACACATCTCCCAGCAAACGATAGGTGGTTGTCAAATCAGTACCGCCAGTCACTGTCCTGTTTAGCCACGTATCGGCTTCGGGTGTTGAGGGCCTTACCCCTTCGTAATACAGCACATACCCTTTAGATAATGCATCTTCCAAATCATATACCACCGATTTATAAAACCGCTCGATGCCCACATGCTGCATGCCCTGAAACACAATAGTCTTGTCGCCATTGGTCAAGGTAACTTGCGGCACCAGCGCAGGATGCATCTGGGTAACACCTGCCAGATAATAGACCGGAGCTGCCACAACAAATGATAATAGGAACAACAATGCCAGTGACCATGTAATCCATTGAAAGCGGTAGCGTGCTGGTTTTTTAAAAAAATACCGGGCAATACCTGTGGCCAGCAGCGCCAGTAATAGCGATAAGATAATAAGACCAAACAGCAGCCAACCTGATGCACCCAGAATAATCGGCAGGGACAGTAAAAAACCAATACATGCAATAAACCATAGAATTGTTGTAAGGCGGTTTTTCAGCGTATATTTTTTAATTGGCATCTGGCCATCCATATTATTCCCCACAATAATTGCTGATTAGAATATCAATCATATTTTTAAATTCAAAAGCCTACAGAATAAACCAGCTTTTTAC
>NZ_MLCN01000053.1 GCF_001982605.1 Alkanindiges hydrocarboniclasticus
GCATTATGGGCGCACTGATCTGGTCGCTGCAACCGAAGCAACGCAGTGCAGGCGAATCCACGGAGCTGTACAACGTGGATCGCGTCTCGCGCTCGGAAGGGCTGGATGCGCTGCCGACGGACTATTCCAAGCTGCCAGCGCTGCCGCCTGACGTGCCGGAGCTGGGGCCACCGCTGCCGGGTGATCTGGGGCCAGCCATCGTGAACTCGCAGCAGCCGGTCGCCGCCACCTATGCCGCGTCGGGCGACGACCCCAACGATGCGCTGCGCAAGGAGGCAGAAGCGGCGGCAGCTTCATCGGTATTCTTCCGCACAGGTTCCCCGCAGGCCGCGCCCGTAGCGCAGTCGCAGGTCGCTGCCGCACCAGGCTTCGCCGCCAATTCCGCTTTCGATCCGATGGCCGCAGGCCCGGCCTCGACGGCGGCCCAGCCTGCTGATCCGACTGCCGTGCAGAACCGGCAAGACCAGAAAGAGGCGTTCCTAAAAGGTGGTTCCACGGAAACCCGTAATTCCGGCAATCTGACCCTGCCGGCTTCGCAGTATCAGGTCATGGCCGGAACGGTGGTCGCTGGGGCGCTGGTGACGGGCATCAAGTCGGACTTGCCGGGCGACGTGATCGCCACGGTGACGGAGCCGATCTACGACACGGCCACCGGCAAGTTCCTGCTGATCCCACAGGGTTCGCGCATCCTGGGCAAGTACAACAGCCAAGTCAGCTACGGTCAGAGTCGCGTGCAGGTGGTGTGGAACCGCATCATCCTGCCGGACACGTCTTCGCTCACGCTCGACAACCTGATCGGCACCGACCCGGCGGGCTACGCCGGTCTGGAAGACGACGTGGACTGGCATTGGGATCGGATCTTTGCAGGTGCCGTGCTGACCACGCTGCTGGGTGTCGGTGCCGAACTGGCTGCACCTGAGAACCGCCAGGACGGCGATCGCGTCATCATCGCCGGGCGCGACAGCCTGCAGGACACCGTGAACCAGGTCGGCCAGGAAGTGACCCGGCGCAATCTCAACATCCAACCCACGCTGACCAGCCGCCCCGGTTTGCCGGTGCGCATCATCCTCAACCGCGATCTGGTGCTACGGCCTTATCAGCCGCTGTTCTTCAACAAGGGGACTTCTCGATGAGCACGACCAAGAAACTGCGGCTGGGGCCGCTACCCAAGACCGAAAGCGTCAAGCTGACCTTCGCTTGCCCGGCCAGCTTGAAAGCCGATCTCGACCGCTATGCCGCGCTGCATGCGCAGGCGTATGGCGAGGCGGTCGATGCCTCGGCGCTGATCCCGCACATGCTGGAGGCGTTCATGGCGGGGGATCGGGGATTCAGGAAAGGAAACGGCAGCAAGGCCGTGCCACCGAAGCCAAGCTGAAGATGCACTAGAACCAGACTGACCATCCCTCGAACGCGCAGCCCAACGCTGCGCGTTCTTCGTTCTGGATAGGCTGCGAGGGAATCGGCTAAGATGACTGAACAAGCCTGCCAGCCATTGGCAATCTCCATCGCTGCAACGCGACTCGACTCTCTTTCTCCAGGCTCTTATGTGGCTCCCAGCCCACAATGCCGCATCCTCTGCGAACGGCATGAAACAGAGCTAACCTATTGCCCCGTATATGGTTTCAAGCTTCGCGTGATTTCAACACAATGCTTGACGCCAGCCATATTTTATGCCTGAGCCTGTTAACTTCCATTACGGTAATGGCCAAAATCAAAAATACACCGGTAATCATCAATGAATTCGCAAATTTTATATAAACCGGATGCCCTGAAAACTGCTGATGGATATGCACAGTTAGAACCATTAGGCTAATGCATTCAAATAAACCTTTAGCCAGCTTCTGGACTCCTGAATGCCAACTTCGATAATGCCGTATGCCCCAGAAAAAATGCAGCAATAACTTATCAGTATGAAGCAATCCGTCATCATCCCGATAAGGTCTGGTATTAATGCATTACTGAGGACTAAAGCTAAGGTGGTGATAAAAGTAAGCCCAATTAGACTGCTGAAGGTAATTAGTGAACCGTGGCCATTCATATTGATGATCCTACTATGGCTAAATTGAACGGGATATCTATGAGTTAAAACTTATAATAATTATAGAAGTTTTGTAGTAATAAATGTATATATTGCTAAATTAATTAAATAAAATAATGGTTGTTTAATTTAAGCAGTGCTGACATCGTTATAGGCTTAACAATTCAACCCATGCTCATCTCAATCCTACCCTACTGAATATCCGGAAAAGCGGTTTAATGAGTTTGCTTGCTTACTTGCCAAAATAGCAAAGCCTGCATATAAGCAGGCTTCACAGGTTTAATTCTAATAGTGGTATCGGCATTGAAGTATAGTCAGTGTTTCATCCGTAACCTGATAAACCAGCCGATGTTCCTCATTGATCCGGCGTGACCAGTACCCTACGAGATCATACTTTAGCGGTTCCGGTTTTCCAATCCCTTCAAATGGATGACGCTTGATATCCTTGATAAGCCCGTTAATACGCTTTAATAATTTTTTATCATTGTGTTGCCAGTATAAATAATCTTCCCAGCCATTATCCGTCCACGCCAACATCATCTTCAACTAACTCCTTATACTGGGTTTTACCAGCACCGATTTGATTGATAGATTCGCGCAAACGTTCTGCATTCTTTGGGCTCTTAAACAGGTAAGCAGTTTCCTGAAAAGCAGTGAAATCATCAAGGCTAATCAGGACAGCAGGCGTACCATTTTGCCGCGTAATTAGAACTGGAACATGGTTCTCTTCCACACGGTCAAGTGTGGCAGCTAGATTTTTGCGCAAATCCGAATAATTAATAACTTCCATTTTGGCCTCCTAATAAGCCAAATACTTCATAACTAGACATCCACTGCAAACCTGACATCACCATGCAGCTGGATTCACACATATATGTTTTCACATGGCTTCATTGTACAATAATGCGTACAATGAAGCCATATAATTTTTGAATTTTGTTTGTCATGAAGGGGCTGGCCAGTAATCTAAATGATGGACTTTACATGAGGTAGTAGGTGTGTGAGTGAACAGCAATTGGCCTGCCCTGATGTCTATTAAAAATATTTGACTTTTATTTTTATGCTGTTAATTTAATAGCTGAGCATCTGTACTATGCCTGTCAGTCCACCACTCAACTTTCATATTGAGTTGGCGAATATCCCTTTGTGATAATGTATCTGTCTATCTAAGACTAAATTTACTATCCTTATTTTATGCCATAAGGGTGACGTGGACTGCACAATTAAAATGGCGAATTATAAGGCTAGCACTCATGCAAAACCCAATTTTCCCGTCCGGACTTTCTGTCAAAAGAGCAAAAAAGCTTGCAAAAGAACTGGTTAAATCAGGACAGGCACCAGACCACACTACTGCGCTAGATTCAATTTCCATCAAAGAACTCAATGTGCCATGGGCTTATGCCATGGCACAACTGCGGCAGCGTGAAGTATCCCCAAATTATTTGATTACCCTAGCTGATATCGAAAAAGTCATGCAGGATGAGCCATTGTTAAGCCACAATGGTTTTGGTTTTGATGATTCATACCCTGACTATTTTTATAAGCTGTATGCTTATGGAAAATCCAAGGCAGAGTATTTGCAAGGATTCAAGGAAGATAGGCAAAAACTAAAACAAGCCCTTGATGAGTGCCAACGATGCTGCCTATACCTGCAACATCTCAAAAAAATTAAAACTGTCCGTTATAACCTTGGTAGCTACGGACTAAAGCATAGTGCTGAAAGATACCATCGTGCCCTAAAGCTGTTTGATCAGTCCTATGTTTCAAATGGTGCTTTAATCTGTGCTGCAATTCATATGGGATTTAAAGTCATCAGGCAGGATGAGGATAGTCCAAATGCATGGATTTGTGCGAGTTTGCAGTCTGATATCTTGATCTGGGAAAAAATGCTGAACAGGCAAGGTAACTTGCTGCCCTCTGCTGAGCGAAGGCTCATAGAACGGGTAACACGTAATATTGGACTTTCGCTTGAACCGGAAGCTTCTTAACTATTTAGTACGGTTGATCCGTCGAACTGGCACTTGCTAATCTGTAATGCAAAGCATAGCGGTTGCCTAATACTGGCCAGTAAACTGAGTTTTGGTTCTGTGCAATCCTGCTTAACCGGATTGGCCTGATGGATGGTTTTTTGGATGCCCAAAATATTGGCATGTAAACCTGTATGGGATGGGGTGCTGCTTCGCACCCTATCTTTAATCAATTGGTCACTGATTCAATTAATAGTGCAAAACCTACGCCTATGGTAAGTTTTGGAGTGGCTGCTTTTAGCGCAGCCATAATGACAGCAAGGGTATAAGGCTTTATTTTTTTAATCGTCCAGCTCGCCCTACCGTATGCAAGCCATAATGGGAGTTTTGGAGTTACCCTATTTTAACTTGAAGCTTAAACTAATAATAAAGTATAACTGGAAACGTTAATATATTGCCAAATTAATTTAAAATGAATTATAATGTATTCCCTAAGTAATAGGATGTTAATTTTAGTGAAAGAGATAGGCTTTTATTCCGGTGTCCGGATGTTACAGGCATTGATTTTTACCTTGATAGTAGCCATGGTAGTCATTGGACTGATTTATAATGTTTTCTGCAACACATGGATTACTGGGATTTAAATTATAATGCTTACTCAAAGCCACATGCGCAGTTAAAATAAAATGAACTTGCAAGAAATCCCACAGGTTTGCAGTGATGTTGATGTAGGCAAAGAAGTCGAAAAAATTATTGAAATCGCTATCACCATCCGTGGCCTATTTTTAAATATCCTTAAGGCCAGTACCTATACTGATAACACCAATGGTTCCTGTGCCTATGCCTGCTATTTTGCAAAGTATGCGCTTGATAAGTTTACTGACTTCCGAACTGCCTATAGGGGCGGTGATGGAAATGGTGATGGCGGCTATATAGACGCCCACGGAAATTTCCATGGGCATTACTGGCTGGAAGTTTTAACTGCGGCCGGTAGCTATATCATTGACATAACAGCTGACCAGTTCGGTGATAAACCTGTGGTTGTATTAGCTTTAAACCAGACTAGCCATTATGTTGCGGGTTGCCAGAAGACGGTGGATGAACATTTTACGGATTTCTTGGCACCGCTGGCGTCTCATTTTGAATAGCCAATAACAGTTAATGTCTAATTTGCATTAAGCTATCAATCATAAAATAATTCGGGGACTTATTGGCCTGTGACATTTGCCAGTCTGCCTTATTTTTTGAACAATTAGCAATATCGACTGTATCCCGACCAAATTTCTGGTTAATTGCATCCAGCACATCTGAAAGGTTCTGCCGTTTCTCCAGTAATTCCCGATCGGTAAATAGGCTTGGTAAAAATTTGGAACGTGGCACCATATTCAAAAGGACAATACCGGCTTTTTTATATTTAAAGCCTTCTTTATAGATTTTACTTAAACCTCGTGATGCTGCCTTAATAATGAGCAGGCGGTCATCTGTTGCTTCGGTAAGGTTCACAATAATATAAGGATGATAGGCCGCTTGCGGGTTAAATCTATTGGTATGAATGAATACCCCAATGGAGTTGGTCAGCAGCTGCTGGCCACGCAACTTTTCAATGGCACGTAAGGCAAAGAAGTTCAATGCTTCCTGTAGTATGGGTAGTTCAGTAACGTAACTACCAAAGGATCGGCTACAGACTATTTGCTGCCGATCCGGCACTACCTCTTCGAGTTCAAGGCAGCAAGTGCCATTGAGCTCAAGGACAGTGCGTTCCATTACCACACTAAAATGACTACGAATATACTTGGGTTCTACATTCATCAAATCCATGACAGTATGGATATTAAGTGTTTTCAGTTTGGCAGCATGGCGACGCCCTACCCCCCATACTTCCTTGGTATCCAGTTTTGTCAGGAATGCTTCAGTATGTATTGGATCGATGGCCAGCATATTGTAGACCCCATTAAATGCAGGGTTTTTTTTGGCCAGATGATTGGCAATTTTTGCAAGCGTCTTACTGGTTCCAATTCCGATACAGACGGGTAAGCCCAGCCATTGCAGTATGGTATTCCGGATTTCATGGGCATAGTCAGTCAGGTTGATCCGGTTCTGATGATGGGTTAATTCAAGAAAGCATTCATCGATTGAATAAATTTCCTGTTCACCTGTTCCAACATAATGTGATAACACACTCATGAACCGCTTGGACATTTCGCCATACAGCGCATAATTGCTACTTAGTACAGCAATGTGATGCTGGCGGATCATATCCCTGAGCTGGAAGACAGGTTGACCCATCTTGATCCCAAGCTGCTTGGCCTCTTCACTGCGTGCGACAACACACCCATCATTATTTGATAATACAATCACAGGTCGGCATAGCAAGCTAGGATTAAATAGGCGCTCGCAACTTACGTAGCAATTATTGATATCAACAATCGCAAAAACCCTTTCCTTTGGATAGCTGGCCATTATTTTTGCTGGTAAAGCTTTTTAAGGTTCCAGCGAACCACACCCCAGACTGCGATGGTCTCTTCAGGTTTTGGGAAAATATGGTCGTATTCAGGATTCTCTGCCTTCAGCCAGACACTGGGTAAAGTTTCCAGTTTAGGCTCATTATCAAGTATTTCCTGAATTTCCTGCTTGCTCATTTTTGCGGTCTGCATCAGGCGCTTAATGGTCAGGTCTTTAGAGTTGATCACGGCCACAATGATATCGTTATGCTTGGCCTCAACACTCCGGTCAATGATAATCAGGTCATCCATGTCCAGTCCGGCACCCAGCATTGACAAGGTTCTAATTCGGCTTAAAAAGCTGGCTTCCGCATTAGGAACGAGAATCTGGTTCATGTCACATAGCTCTTCAACATAATCCTGCGCCGGTGATGGAAAACCAGCGGGGATAGTTTCAAGTGCCAGTGGGATTGCTATGCGGGTAGAGGGATAAATTGGACTAAAATCAGTGGTGCTTAAGAACTTGTCAAGGTTAACCAGTAGTTGATTAATTGTTGGCGATGGCTTGCCATTTGTCCCCATTAACTGTTCCAGCTTTGTAAAAGCAGGATCAGAAAAATATATGGCAATACGCTTGGTAGTGCCTTGCTCTAATGTTGGCTCGGTCAAGATATGCTCCTACGCTACAAGGCGTTTTTGGATGCTTGGTGTTACAGTGTAAATTATCTTATTGCCACAAAGCAGAAATTACAATTGGGCATCTGACGAATGCAATCAAATGTTTACTTAAGACTGGCTTAGTGTAGAAGCTATATCAAGCTAATACCCACATATCAAAATTAAAATATTTATTAAATAAAACTGTATGTACAGTATTATAAAAATTGTTAAGGATGATTATATTTGCTGGAATATTTTTAAATTAAATGTTAGGAATAATATACCCTTTTAAGAGATTAACGTGTTATGGAAAATTATCTATTTTCAGGCTGCAAAAATATGATGGACTGGTCAGCACCAGCATTTATTGTAGGCGTTTTTGGTATTCTCGGGATGTTTCTAGCAAAAGCGTCTTATGATGTAATAATCGGTTTTAAATCAACTTTAATGTTGGCAATAGTCAATGATCACCTGCAATTTTTCGCAAGGATTCCATTTTATGTATTATTGCTGAGTCTAATATTTGGTGTACTGCTTTCTGTCACCCTATATAAAAAATATTAGTATTAATTTATATATCCATTAATAGTATGGTTTTATATTTTTATTATGTATGGCAGCTTTAATAATAGCTGCCTTTAAATATTTAGTGATTTCTATAATTACAGAAAGAATGATCCAGTAATGAATAAATATTTTTGTCAGCAAAAAAATACAGGAATGAAAAAAATTTTCTTTTTAAAAAAAGATGGCAAGAAATTTAGTTGTTTTGACTTTGCTGCGGGCACCCTGCCTACCTGTAACAATCGTACTATTGAGGCTTTCACCCCAAGCATAACGATAATGCTTTATTTTGTCTTTCGACCGATAAAATCAGTGAGTATACCGATTACCTGTTTGACCTACTCAATGATAGACTGTTACACAGTGGCATGACATGGGATCAGATCAACTTGGCATGTTTAAGTCAGGAACAATTAGATCAAGTGAATGCGGCTATAGCGGAACGACTTCACTATTTGCAGGAGGATTTCAGGGTAATACAGCATGAATATAGCAAAATGGCTCAGGCTGGCTTGCCTGATCAGGTGGAATCAACCCTGCAATGGTATTTATATTCAAATTAAAACAGGTACATAATTATGATAATTGATCAAACAAAAGCAACTGTCGGCATGTTTGTTTTGGTGCCCTCTATCCAGCAATATAGTCATGTGGTCAGTAACTACGGGATTATCACTGCAATTGAGGGAGCTTTTTATCTATTCCATTACCCAGATGCCTTGGAGAGTGAAAAGCCAATCCGAGTGAAAAAGGCTGATGCGATCGTGGTAGATACTATTGAGCATGCAGTATTGATTATTCAAAAAGATAACCAGTTAATTGAGGAATTTAACGAGCTTATACAGATCAGGGAGCAGCAGTGGCAGGAGTTTATGGCAGTTCAGCCCCATTAACAGTTCTGTGAAAGTCGTGATAAGAGCCTGCAAAAGCGGGCTCGGTTATACCCATTAAAGTAACTACAGGATAATAAATGTCTGCCCTACTGCCAGTGACAAGCCCTTTGTTACGGCCGATCACCTATAGCACTCCCATGGTATTGGCTATCGATAAAGGCATCAAGTCAGTGACACGCAGGCAGGTACATTTACCTGTAACGCTTTCATCATTTGCAGAGTTTCACCATCTGGATGTCATTGGCCAAGCAGTTTTTACCGATGGAACTGTTATTCCCTGCCCGTATGGAAAAGTTGGGGACTTGTTGTATATTCGGGAAGAGCATTACAGATACGGTCACTGGGAAGAAATTGAAGGGGTATTGACTCCCACTGGCCAGCAGAAATGGAAATTCGTAGCAGACAGCATAGAAGTTTTATTTGATCCTCCAGTTAGCTACCGGAAAGGCCTGCGCAAGAATGACCCCTATACACCCTCATGGTATAAGCGTTTGGCTCGCTTTATGCCAAAGGTATTTGTACGAACAGTCCTTAAGGTAAAACAGGTTAGGCTTGAATATTTACAGGATATTAGTGAGCAGGATGCAGTTGCCGAAGGTATTTTTAAAACCCTGAATATAGCGACCGACATATACCAATATTCGGCATTTGACGGATTTGGGCATTACTATAGTGGCATTAATGCACCCATTCATGCATTCAGGGATTTATGGGAATATATTAATGGCATGGGGAGCTGGCAGGCTAACCCCTTGGTGTGGGTAGTCGAGTTTCAAAAAACATCACTGAGCCCTACCCTATCTTAACTCTCCTGAGATTGGGTAAAGGGATGCTCAATAAAATATTCTTTGAGCCAGTCGCATATAACGCAAACCCGTTCATAAGCCAGCTCAAATGATATTTTGTCATTAGCGTAGCTTAGGTTATCAGCAAAGCGCTGGTAATCTGCTGCCCACGCCCTATTGCCGTTTAAGTTATCAAGCATGGTGTTTAGTCGTTGTACTGGATCAGCAATCCCTAGATTTCCTCCACGCGAGGAATCGTCAACGAGAATTGTTTTGGCTAGCCCACAGAATTCAGCTTTTCTGGGCTCAATTAAATCGATAATCTTGGCCAGATCATGTAAGTGACGAATAATGCTTGGATCAAAACGGGGATCATCGCGGTCACTGGAGCATATGCGCCATGCGAGTGCACTGATTTTATCGCTGGCAGTTTCCACGACATCAACGCATTCAAAATCAGGTGCATATTCAGCTAAAAATTTATCAAGATTTTCTATTTTAATGCGATTATTACGGCTCTTGTCCATGATGCCAAATTTCAAGAACGCAGAATCAATTTCTGAACTTAGCTTACGAGTAACACTTGCAAGGTAAGGGGGGCGATAGCCAACCTCAAGCTTGATATGGCGACGTATCCCACTGTGGGCTGTAGGTGGGAAAACTGTCGGGTAATCAAAGTTCAGGGTATAACCAAAGCTATTGCGATCACCTTCAGGCGCTAACGTAAATCCATTGGCGTTAAGATATGCAATAAGCTGTCCACGGTGCTCACTACGCTTTTTCTTGCTAGTCCCTTCCGCAACGATCATCTTGAAATCGATGTCTTCTGAAAAACGCTCCAATGCCATGTATCCTTTTGATAAGGAAGTACCACCTGAAAAGACCAGTTTGATATCATCTTCCTGAGCATTAAATTCTTTTAGTAAGGACAGGGCAACTGTGACATAGAAGTTCTTTTCAATTAATTCAGGGGCTACACCAGAAAATGCAGCCACTGTTTCAAAGTGTTGTTGTTCAAACTGTAGCTGAGTTAACTCGCTCATAATTTAAATAAATTCCGTTATAACCAAGTTTCCGAGTCACCCTGCCCTTTACAGCAACAGTACGGCCAGTAGGAACTTGGGTTGTTTTGCCCATATTATTTTCTTGCTCGGCTATCGACAAACCAACTTCGACACCAAGACGTTTTAATGCTTCCTTAAGCGTGTTGAGGCCTTTCTCTGGCACTACTGCACCGCTTATAGGGTTCACAATCGCACGTGCATAAACCCCACGCCCGATCCTGACAATTTTTTTACGTTCACATAGATTATTTAGTGCCCGACCAATTTGTTTGTCGCTTCCGAAATCTTTTAAGTCACCACGTAAAATCACCTCACAATTTCTGCGAGCTATACTACGTCTAATGCTGTCTTCAACTGTATTGGATTTCATCATGCCACTCCAACTTTACAAGAATAATTTATGATTAAGATATTGATGCAAGTTATGGTCTTCATTATGCCATGAAACCTTTCAACTGCAATGCTTTTAACAAATATTTAATGTTCATTTTGGTTAAGGTGGATTAAGGTTTTTTCATCTAGTGCACGACAGATAATGAAGCAAGAAATACAGTATAATATATTGCCAAATAAATTAAAAAAGCTGTATAATGGGCCTATGTTAAATAGCTGGTTATACCCATGAATGCATTAGTGAAAGTAAGTAACGGTCTCACTGACCAGAATTATCTCAACAATAAACTGGCCGATTTCAACCGCCATGCCCTCATGATTGAACAGGCCTGCTCATCGGTTTCAGGCTGCTGGCATTACCTCCTTAAAAGTGCTGGGAAAAACAATTATGGTACTTTCAATCAATCAAACGCCTTGGGAATTTTATCGGCCGAATATTGGGCAAGCGTTTTTAAGGAAAACAACCTGTATGAAATCCTGCCCATCAATATAAAAAATGACTGGATCAACAGGATTGGTGATTATAACTGCCCTGAATTTAACCGTGAGAACGTTGCCGAGGTAATCAAGGGTTTATACCTCAATTTTGATATTTACCTTCTGGATCGGGTTGAAAATGTGTTTAAGGGTCTTTCTGGGGCACATGTGACTAACAGTCCCATGGGATTTAATAAAAGAATGATTTTCTCTGGAAATAGATCAGAGCACATTGATGAGCTACGCAAAATCTTGCAGCAACTCAATGGAAAATCCGCAAAAATCCATCCCATGCATATGATATTAAGTGACCTCTTCCCTTATCTTGGTGGCCACAATAATTATGGGGTCTGGCATACCATTGATGCAGGGGTCATTCGATTCAAAAAGTTCAAAAACGGTAATGTCCATCTTGAGGTTAATCCTGAAATCGCTTGGAGGCTGAATGAACTATTGGCCAAGCGATATCCAATGGCCTTACCGGAATCTGTCCGAAGAAAGCCTGTCAAGGTTGATAAAACTTTTGAATTGCGTGAATGCAGTATCAGCATGGAAGTTGCCAAACTCCTTTCATTTCGTGATATCCGTGCTTACCAAAATGATGGTCATATACCCAAACGTGAATATCTGGAAGGCATGACTCATTGTCTATGTCTTGGTAGTCATGGCATTAATCAGTTGACTGCTGACCAGCGTGCAGAACTTGATACAGTGATTGAAGCCCTTGAGGGAACGCGGATGAATACCACCGCCTTTTTCCCCTATAGTCCAGCACAGGCTTTACTACATATCCAGCATAACCGGCGTTTGCCGGATCAAAAGTCCTACCAGTTTTATCCCACCCAACAGGCTATGGTTGAGGAAATGCAGCAGTTCATGAATATTGAGCCGCATCATACTGTGTTAGAACCGGAAGCCGGCACAGGGAGCATTGCAATTAGTTTTCCGCAGGAATGCCCTGCAACACTGGTTGAAATCTCTTCCCTGCGCTGCAAGATTCTGGAAGAGAAAAAATATCCGAAGCAAAAAGTAGTTTGTGCTGACTTTATTGCATGGGCGAAAACAACGGGTGAGCGTTTTGACCGGATCATGATGAACCCGCCATTTAGCGAGGGGCGGGCTGAATTACATGTTAAAACAGCCGCAGGGCTGCTTGCCAAAGAGGGAGAGCTGGTGGCTATTGTTCCGGCAAGCTTGATTAACAAGACACTGGTTGATGGATTCAAGCACACCTATTCTCGTGTTTATCAGAATGCATTCTTGGATACGGGTGTCAATGTGGTTATCCTGCACCTAAAACACAATTAAATTGCCACAAACACAGATACAGGCTTGCACTGGCCATTAGTGGCCAGCCGGAGACCAGCAAAATGCTGCTTGACATGAGTAGGTTACTTGAGCAGGCATTGACCCTCTGGATTGACCTGCTCCAGATTGATGAAAATATGACAACTGGTTCAAGCGAGCAATTTAAGAACAGGGATCAGGTCAGGACAATTCGAGAGACCCTAGTGCGGGATAGCAGTGGGGTAACTGCATTATTTTTACTGAAAAACAGTGTGAGCCATTACTTGGCCAATACTGCCATTTCATTGCAGCAAATCATTAATGGCGATAGGGATTATCTCAATACCTTGAGTCAGGTTCAATCGCTGCTGAAATTACTGGATAATGAGGTACTTAACGAACATGGTCACCAGTTCATGGAGGCTATTAATTTAGCCCTGCTTCATTACCAGCTCAATGGCAACAAGGTCTTGCGGACACTGGTTGATGATGGCCACACCATCTGGAAAATGCGGCATGAGGCCTTATACTCTGTTGAGAAACTGAATGTATTCCAGTTTCTGTCTGGTGAGCCGGAGCCTGCCGGAGTCAAGCCGCAATACCATAAGGATATTTATGACTGGTGGAATATCAATTCCCTGTTGTCTGGATCAGTGGGCATGCCTTCTGGTATCTCCCTTATTATTGAAATATTATTTGTAGGTGGATATTGAGTTATGGGTAAGCCCTCACAAGCCCTAGTTAAACAGTTTATTGATGATTCTCTTGCTGATCAATGGGCTTCTTTTGTATTGCCAGATACTACTATTCTTGCTGAAACTGGTCAGTTCATAATGGCAAATGTGCCACCCCAGCGTGGACATTGTGCAATGCTGAGTTCAGCGTGGGCGATGATGTTAAGAGAAAACTTTGATATCCCTGCCCTTGTTGTGTGTGGTGATTTATATGCTGGCCAGCAACTAATTTTTAAAAGTAAAAATAATATCCCTGATTTTTCAGCTAAAGCGCCAAATCAGGTGGTTTCCTTTGAAGTTGACGGACATTGCTGGCTTGATATAGGGGGCTATATTTGTGATCTTTCAATTTTTAGGACAGCTTATGCAATTGATCAGGAACATGCCTTGGCCAAGTTCGTAAATCAACGATTCGGTGCCGGCCGCGGAATTTTTATATGCCCATATGAGCTACTAGGCAGCAGTGGTTTTAAGTATGTCCCTAAATCTGTCTTGAAGGATTCCCAAGTTGAAGCACTATGGCAGGGTTTAGGATACCAGATCAGGAGTGGACAACTATAGTTAGTCCACCATACAAAAAATATAATAATATATAGCCTAATAAATAAAAAAGGCAGTATAATAGTTTTATTGATATTTAGACTGATAAGGTACATCTATGACAAAAACAGAAATTTTACGCAGCTGGCATGATAAGACTGTAAAAATTGTCACAAGCAATATGCCATGCTTTGAAGATGTTGATGCAATGCGCCAAGAAATACAGTCTTGGTTAGACAAGGAAGGATTATCCCTTGACGAAAATGACGATGAGTTTTTTTGTATAGAAAACCCTGACCGTTATTGGAAAAAACCCAAAATGCCACGGGAATTTACTGCCAAAATCTGCTTACGCCCCAAAGAGGTCATTTGCAGGTACCAACGCAATCAAGAGATTGTTACAGCTTATTTTCCTGTTAAAAATTTTAAGATTGCCCAAGAAGGACTGTGTGCTATCAATGGTTCAGGGGGGGAATATACATTTAAGCTCCTTCAGGAGAGCGACTAGATTATAAAATGCTATGCCTAATAGCAAGGTTTACCGTATCAGTAATCCGTTCTATATAGAGTATAGAAAACCTAATCAGTGATTAGAAAATAAAGTAATCCATATACGTACCCTTTTTAAAAATAGGCATAGCGCACCTACCCCGAACTGCTTTAGCACCGAAAATAAAAATTAATCCAATTGTTTATATTGCCATATTAATTTATAGTTAAAATATTAAGAGATACTTAAAATTTCCTATGGTTCTAGGGACTTTTTA
>NZ_MLCN01000054.1 GCF_001982605.1 Alkanindiges hydrocarboniclasticus
TTTTGAAGTTTTGAAGTTTTGAAGTTTTGAAGTTTTGAAGTTTTATAGCATACCTGTATTAGTGAATTTGGTTTTTATCTTATTAATAGTTGAAACTCGTTAGTTCGATATACTTAAAATTAACCATTTATGAATATTTGACATCCTCCCATCCTTATAAAGGGAGAATTCCTACTGCTAAACGGCAATGTCCTGCCGCGAATATGTTTCTGGGTGCATTGACATCGCGGTCATGCATCGTGTTATAGGCACCACAGAACCATATCCTCATCCCTAATCCTTTTAGTCCAATAGGATCTGTACGGCTGCTATACTCGCTACCTTGCGCAGCAGTGCTGCGCAGGTAGTATGAGCTTTATTAATTTCCGCGAAACATATTCCTGCCTAATGGCACTTATATCGGAGCATATCCTCAACTATATCAAAACCAGTATCTAAGACTGATTTTGCCATTTTAGACTCAGCTCACTTCTTAGCTGAGAAGTTACCCAAAGGGATGGCTGCATGCTGCTTCATCAATTGCGTGCTGGCTTTATGCAAATGGTCTTGATGGCTGTTCCTAATTTTCGTGTGTAAGGCTTTAGCCTGATGTTTTTTGTTTATACGCTCGGTTATGGCCAGTTTGGCTTCGTAGCGCTTTTAGTATTCTAGATTGATAGTCACTGTACCATCAGAACAGGTGGCAAGGTCTTTTAGGCCCAAGTCTCTACCGATTGACGTAGTGGCTATGGCTTGTTTTATACCTTACGCGGTAGTGCCTCTTATATTCATAACTAACATGCATACCGTCTACTGCGTGCATCCTGCATAAATGAACCTGTTCTAGCCAGATATTTGGACAATCTGTAGCTGTCCTACAAACCAAACCATGTATGCTGATATTTAATCAGTCCTTGTTCAATCTTAATTGCAATAGCTTTAAATGGTACCCAGCCTAAAGCCTTTTTGGTTAATTATTGCTTACGACGGGTGATGAGTTCTTCAGACACGTTCTGCAGCGTTTAGCTGTGCAGGGTTAATCTGGCTTTAATTGCGCCTCCTGTGTACATGGCACCCTTATAAGCTCATAGGAAATAGTATACGTCTTATTCTATTGCTTTATATCTCAGCCATGAATGACGAAGTTTTACAGTTAACTTTAATAAGAATCATATTATTTTAATGTGTAAAAGTTAACTTTAACATTATTAATAGTTTAAGTTATACGAAAATTATATCTATTCAGCTTATCGCTTAAAATACTTCGATACTTTGTGTAAAAAATACCTAAATAAAATCGATACTTTGCGTAAATTTTATAAATATAAGCTAGAAAATTTTCGATACTTTGTGTAAAACATGGTTGGACTATGCTAGCCTTAAGTTCGATACTTTGTGTAAATAAAGCATTTTTAGAATTCGATACTATCTGTAAACTTTAGCTTACGGGATAATCATGCCAAGGAAAAAACAACAATCTGAAATGACTGCTAATCTTACTCAAAATCTTGAGTTAACAGTCGTCTCTGCTCAGGACAATGAACGGCCTGGTAAAGGCAGTGTGGAAGAGCTACAGCTTTCTTTATTACCATCCGGTGAGAGTAAAGAGCTGTCAGAAATTATTTCAACCGAACGTAACTATGACCGCTGGGCAAACTTTATTTTCCCTCATACTAAATCACCAGATTTAAAGGAAATCCGTAAAAAGGAATGGCGGCTTGAATTACCTAACGGCAAGGAAGGGACTGCCAGTATTTTAATTACACCAGCAAAAGATGGCCGTTGCTATACCGCACGTACTTATGATGTTTATCTGGCATTAGTTTGGTTCTGGCGTGAACTTGGTATGCCCAATGAGCCATTTAAACTTAATTTGTCTCAGATTGCCCGCAAACTGGAAATGCCAACCAGCGGTAAAAATTTAAAAGCCATCTTAAATGAGCTAGAAGTACTTTACTTCACTAATGTGTCCTGGGTTTTATCATTTCAGGATATAACTCAGCGTTTTATGACAACTAAAAACCAGCGGGTACTTGAAACGTTTAACTATGCCACTTTAGAGGAGCGGGGAGGGCTGTCTGGCCAGAGTGGGGTTACCGTTCAGTTTAATGAAAATATCCGCAATAACATCCGTAATAACATTACCACCCCAGTTAACTTTACCGCTCGTAAGGCGATACGGTCTAGTGTCGCCAAAATCCTGTATGGCCGCATTGATTCGATACTTGCATCCCATACACGTCTGGAGCGACGAATCGAGAATCTGGTCGGTGAACTCAATCTTACAGCTCACCGTTATCAGCATAAATCCCAGCGTAAGGTGCTTGGTGAGATGCTGATTAGAAATTTAAACGGACTGGAACTTTCTAATAAAAATATTTTGACAGTTGACTTGTCTGAAACGGTTGATGGCCAAGACTTTAAGCTGATTTTTAAGTCGATACCTTTTGAAGATCGAAAGAAGGGTAGTAAAGGTGTCGCAAAACTAGCTGATCAATCAGTGAAAATCATAAATACTGATCCAGTACTTATTGAAAGTATTGTGGCAGACATGACGGCTCTAACAGGATCAAATAAAGCAAATCTAGGATTATATTATTCTATTGCAAAACACTATTCGGAAAACCTGATTCATCGAGCAATTGGTGAGTTCAAGGAATTAATGAGCTTAAATCCAAAAATCAGTAATAAGTCTGCTTACTTTACGACTATTGTTCATGTCATTGCACATAAAATGGGCGAAGAGTGGATTAAACCTTGTGGTTCGGATTGTCGTTATCGCCCTGAAAATCAATTTTTGCCTGAATAACTTCATTTAAATATTGGTGCTTTAAAAATGCTTTTTCGCTTTTAAATCTGCAATTATTGTACTTAATACATTATCTACCTAATACATTATCTACTTAATGTCTACTTAGCTTGTGGATAACCCTGAAGAGGGTTGCTAGTAAAGGGTTATAGAACAGGTTATTTACACAAAGGGTCGAAGTTATTACACAAAGGGTCGAAGTTTTAATGAAGATTTTACACAAAGGGTCGAGGTTAATTTTAAATTTTACACAAAGGGTCGAGGTTAAAAAAGTTATCCACAAGATAGTTATAGCGTTTAGTTCCTAGCTTAACGTTCATACTGCTTTAAAAGATGCGGATTCTTATAGCCCAGCAGCGTCCCATCAGGTTTGGACGGGGGATGTGACCTATATTCGTATCAAAGACGGCTGGTGCTATCTAGCTGTGGTTTAAACTTGTATGCCAGTCGTATTGTTGGCTTTACTGTGTCAGATTCCCCTGACAGTGTGTTGACAACAAGAGCACTGAAAGATCAGCACATTGCAGCACTTGAACGCAAGCATGAAGACGATGTTGCTTGTAGTGAGATTGACACCTACCATTCTGATTATCTAGGTGCTCAAGATACGTTCTATGTGGGCAAACCATGTCTGTGTTGTACATTGGTGCCACTGGTTTTAAACAATAGCCAGCCAAGTGATCTTACGGCAGATTTAGGGGCACCATTGATAATCCGCTTTGAATGACAAGCTTTTACGGTTGACTTGAGAGTTTTTGTTTACTTATTTCCATTATAAGCGAATGTAAAATTAAAGAGATATCACAATTATTACTAATAGCTTGAATTTCAATATCTTCTTTAGTCAATTCACTATCAAATGCTTGTAGCTTCTTAAACATCGTGTTCTCTGACATGCTCCAGCTAAATGAGTTTCCAAATAGTGGTTTTTTTTCTACTTTTTTGGATTCACTGGGTTCAACAGATTCTCTTTTTTCACCGATATTGAACCGGTAGCCTGCAATAGACCGACCAACTTTGTAGGGTTCAAAGTTAATTTTGAGTGATGTATGTTTATTGATCAGTTCTATGCTGGGTTTAATAATACGGGCTTGAATATTATCCTGACGGTAATCTGGACTAATATCAAAAATTTGCCTGAATGTATCAAGTTCAACTATCCAATACTTTAACGATAAATAGCTTTTGGCAAGCTCATACAATCGCACCGAATAAATCGTATCAAGCTGCTTAATTTCATTCAAAAAATACTGGGTAAACTGGTTTTGTAATTCAGATAAATAAGGAATTACATCATGGCCAATCATGATACTAACCATTCCTTTCTTATCAATATATGATTTTGACTGGATCCAGCGAAACTCCGCATCTTCTTGGCTGCCATCCCGTTTTATCTTTATGGTCCGATTGTACAAGGTGTCAATAGCTTCTTTTAGTAGCTGATAGGCGCCGTCCTGCTGAATGCCGAACATTTCTGCGTAAGTCTGAGCATGCAGGTAATAACGTTTAGTGGAATCTAATCGTTCTTTAGAGTTAAGTTGGGCAATGACACATAATAAAAGACGCATTTCAACTAAAGTCAGCTGAAATTTAGAACGTACCAGTGCATTTGACTTTGTAACCAGCCTTTCTTCTAAATGATCCATAGGGATTCCTCAATACAGTCAGTAATGTAAACAAGCTATATGTAGGAGACAAGGGGTAATTGATGTTTTGTAAGCAAGGTAAATGTAGGTAGATATAAAAAATTATCCAAATATTGAAAACATTTATAGGCAAAAAAACAAGATATATGTAGGTGATTCATCTAATATCACTCTAACATCATCATATTTAGTACCTAATAAGAACTATTTTTTTAGCCAAGTTATTTGTAGTAAATTAAGAAGAACAAATGCAATCCTAACAAGATGAATGTAGGTAGTAAGCAAGATAAATGTAGGCTTAATCCAAGCTAAACGTAGGAGCCATCCAAGTTTTTTGTAGTAAATTAACTTTTCTACTATATATAGAAAGGAAAAGAATTTGAATTTAAATAGCTTTTTAGTTATCCGCTATTTTGTGGATAACTAATTTTTAAAAATCAAAAAAATAAATTTGAAGTGAAAAAAAGTTATCAGTACAAAATCCAAGGCAATTGTAGGTAGCTGCAGATACACCAACTATCATGATCAAAACTGGGGTCAACTAGACTAACCACACTCAAAAGCCCGGTGGATGGCATGGTACACTAACTTTTCATTAATACCGTGGATGGAGTGGTGACCCCTGTACAGGTGCTGATAGTAATTGTGCCGAAGAATAATCTGCTAGAAGTTAAAGCATTTATTTCCAATAAAGACAACATCATTATGCATGATGGCCAGACGGCTGAAATCAAAATTGAAAACTTCCTGCATTCGCGCTGTGGCATGATGGGAAGGTCTTGTCGATCTCGCATCATGCCATTGATGATGAAAAACTGGGGCTGATTTATTCATCACTGCGACGTATGTAAAAAAGTAGTATCAATGTCGATGGCAAACAGGTCAACTTAAGCCCTGTTATGGCGGTAACGGTTAAGATTAAAACGGGACAACGCTGCCTAATTGAGTATTTCTTAAGTCCATTAATTCAAAATGCCAAAGACAGCCCGCACTAGTGCTAAACATAAGTATTAACAGAATGTAGATAAATTAATCAATATATCAATCCTGACTGTCTAAGCGATAGTCAGTGAACTGCCACAGAGAGGGGAAAGTCAACAGCGTTATTTCAACTTCAAAAGGCAGGATGGCGGCCAGTTTTACTATGCTGAAGAAGACCGCGAGTAAACGCTAGCGATAGGGTTTTAATGCGAATCCTGATAAAGTAACTAAGTTACAACTATCCATCTTATAATTGGATAAAATCTAAAAATCAACGTGCTTTAAAGAAAATCCATCTTAGCGCGTAATACTGGAAAATACACACAAGGCCTTGCTTTTATGACAGTTGTCGCATCAAATTTATTGGTTAAACAACTTAAGCAAACAGCCAGCATCGTGTTGACTTGCATACGCCTATTTGTTCGGGTAAAGGCCATTACTGCTTCCCCCTGTGGTCATACCTTTGCCTATGGCATTGACTTAAATACCAGTGAAATCATTAAAATCCGGCTTAATACTGTTGATGAAGGCGTTGACGATTTAATGCAGGCCAGACAGATGAGCCG
>NZ_MLCN01000055.1 GCF_001982605.1 Alkanindiges hydrocarboniclasticus
CATCAAAGCCAAGTTGTAGGCTAAGATATCTTCCGTTTTCATTAAAACTGGCTGTCAGTGTACGGCTACCCGTAGAAAGTTCCCCTGCTGAAGCCATTCCGGCAATCAACTTCTCAGCTGCTCCTTCATTGAGCTTTATCCAGCCATGCTGCTCAACCAGCCGGTTAATGATCCTTTCTGAATAGTGTAAGGGCAGGGTATTGGCATGCATGGCAGGAATCTCTGGCTCATTATCATAAATACTATTATACTTCTATATTAATTATTTTGGCTATATATAAATAGGAAAAGACTGTATGTTTCCTTACACACCCCATTAATGCTGGCGGTGATATTCCTGCCATTGTTCAAGTGCTTTTTTAAAATAGACCAGATCAGATTGCTTCTGGCTGGCCTGCGAGATTAACATGTTTTTATGGTTGGCCAGTGCCTTTGGCCATTCAGGCATATCACGGGTGATCTGCGTGGCCATTTGACCGCGTGGTTTCATGATCATCAGGTTGGGGATAGAATCAACATTGGCAAGTTGTTGCTGCAACTCATTAATACGCTGCTCTGTGATCGTGATAAGCCACTCTAGGCCTGCTGTAGACTGCTCCAGTGGCTTAAAGCGTATACCTGCACAACTGGCCGTCTGATAGCCCTGTCCTGGTCGCTGGTAGCCATGGTGTGCCATGTGCTCACCCACAATTGCAATCTGGCGGAAACAGCAGGAACAGGTGCCCATTTTCTTATTGGGATTTTCCGGCTGGGCAGGCTTGTTACTTGGTGCACGTCCGCTAACCAGATGGTCTTTGAGGTAATCCATGCACTCAGCCAGTGGCAAAAGTTCACTGGCCATGTGTTGAAGGCGTATAACCAGTTCACCGTCTACTTTTGCACCCATGGCTTTCTTATACAAGGCCTTGATTTGATATAAGCCCATGGGCTTATTGACCGTCCTGAAGAATGTCTTGAGCTCTAAAGAAAGATTGGCCAACTGCACTCCCAATACTGGCCGGATATGATCATCCCAGATTTTATCCATCCTGTAGGAAAAATAGCTCTTGATCCGGTCATGGTCTGCCTTTCGTATCTGTCCTGCTTCCAGTGCCTGTATCAGTTCAGTCAGTATCCGCAAAAAAACCGGATCATTATTGAGGGCGGCGCGCGTAATGGGAAATTTTTCGGGCACCAGTAGGGCAGCTAATTCGACTGGATTTTTTTCAACGCTTGAATGCTTCATGTGAATACCTACGGGCAGCAACGACATACCTCACCAATAGATATTATTATAATATTCCCACAACACCCATGCAACACTATCCAATTGTTTTTTAAGGTTTTATTGTTAATTTTATTAACATTTCAACAATCAAAAACGGAGTTTTATTGGCCTGTTTTTCCAAAGCATATCCAGCCAGTCCAAGTGTATTAAATACATGGCATGCTAAGATTTATAGTTAAAACTTGAACTGTTGTATTGGCTTGCAATCCCTGCCAAGCCACTATTTCCCTAGTTGCCTACTATATTAGCCTAATCACGCTATGTGCCAGTTTTACTAGCTGTGGATCACATACAGCAGGGAAGGGAAGTGCATCAGGCACTGAGCTACACGAGCATCAAGCGAGTATTGCTGGTCAACTAAACAAATGTATTGGACAGTTTAAGCCGCCCCAATTCGGCCAGTGGGTGAATGACTGTCAACATGCGTCAAATCATGGCGCAAAGGTTTGATTTTACGATAAATTTTTATAAAAATTATTATAAAATAGAGACTTAAAAGAAATCGAGGGCAATATGATGAATATTAAAATGCTGACAGCAGCAAGTCTGGCCTCCCATGACCTATGTATAGAGATAGCAGGTATTGCACATACACTAAAAATTACCAGTACAACTCAGCTGGCCATGCTAGACCTGCCAAAACTAACTCTGATCAAGCCAGTTAATCCAGCATTACCTTATCTGTGGCATGGACAGGTGGATGATGATGTTACCCTGATCCTGATTGGCCAACCCAGTCATATGACCCTGCTCGCCGTGCATGCCGATAGTGTTGAGCAAGCCATGCTATTGCTGGCCAGCGAGTTATTAATGCCTACCAGCAAGCAAGATTTGTTCATGATCATGGTAACCGAATATGGTCTGGACATTGATAATTCCATTAAGGCAACCCAGCGCCATGTAAACCCAGTCACCAAAGTGGCTTCTTCCTATGTGAACGTAACCACATGGGATGTAGAACAAATGGATATGGAACTGGAACGACTTGATCGGATAGGACAATCTGAAAGCTATGTATTACACTGGAATGCTGCCAGTGCAAAGTATGAAGCTGAACTTACCAACCTGAATGACATCAATGCATTCCGCCCAGAAACACTGGTGTTACGGCTATTTGATTAATTTAATGTTTTGGCACTGGAGTTATTTTGCTAAGGCCTTGCATAGGTACTACTGTTAGTTTTCAGGCTGTTCTTACTGCCCGAGCATAATTCTCGCAAATCGCATACTTAGATGTTTTCAAGCAACGAGTTGGCCTGATACACCATATATTGCTGGGATAATACCCCTCCTGATAATGATGAAAGTGATGGCCATCAAGGGCTGGGTCTGTCGATCGATACATGTCAATGGTACTAGTCCAGTAATCACTGTTCCAGTAAAGCTCACGTCCCTCAGGGTCTAGGCTAATGATGGTACCTTCTGGCCATGAATAACCCTTGTGGATCACATATAGGGTAAGCATCTCATCCAGTGTTGGCATGCGCCAGTCAGTATAGCCGGCTAATTTCAATTGCCTGCATTCTTCTAGGGCTTGCTGCCATTCCATTTTCTTGCCATCGCCCATGCACTCACCATTGATCCAGTGCTGGCCAATGGTAATCCTAGACCACATTAAGCCCATTTTAGTGTCTGTCCATACTCCCTGATCAAGTTCATTGTTAATCAGCATGGTTTAATTCCCTTTTTGTCTTGGAACAAGTTGATATTCAGGATGCTGGCCAAGCGCCAGCAGGAATATCCCCCAAAGTTGAGGTGAAGGATTACGCAGCATTTTTTCATCACTGCCCAGATATTCATAACGCTCCCACGTCCTGACTGCAACACCGGTAATTTTGGCACACTGGCGCTGTGACAGGTTATGCTGATTACGCAAAGCCTGAATCGCTGCTGCATCAGGGGGATGAATGGCTACCTTGTCAGCAATATGGCCAAGGCCTACCGAGCACTGAGGGGGATTTTCCAGATTAGTCATTTCTGCTGTTATATTCCTGATTCATGGGGTCATTAAGCGGATCACGGTATCCTATGGCATACCCATCCGCAGCTGCCGGTCGCTTTACTGATTGGCTGCCAGCTAGAGGCATTGCTTAGTAAAACATCTGGCGCGATATTTCTTACAGCTTTAAGTGTGCAGGATCATTGCAATAATGGGACTTGGGCTTACCGGTTTATGACCTTGCTGGTACTGCTGCAACCGCATTTTTTTGCTGTTGCAAAAGCATGTGTGCTTTACAGGTTGCTAGCCAGCTTCTTAGCTGTCTTTTTGAAATAACTTCATCCGCTTGTTGGATATCGTCAACAATGGCGGGGCATTCCTTCATTGCAGCCCTGAGATTCTTTTTACTGGCATCACCAGCATTATAGTGATAAACGGCGTATATCAGACCTATAACAAGCCCAAGCCCTATTAGGCTTTGTAACAGACCCTTTAATTCACGCTTTGTCGCAGAATCAATCATATCTAATCTCATTTTTCTTAAAATAGATGTGTATTCGTTTTTTCACTTTCAGGCGTATCAACATTTGTCATGTATGCTGGTATGACCTGATCCAGCTTATTAATAAACGGTTCAGGCTGTACCATGGCATGCACATACATTGCTGCATGTCGTTTTTATCAAGCAACTACGGGAATGGGCTTTAACCAGTTTTTTGGGATGGCATACTGGCCAGCATGATTGCACTTGGGAGAGCTCATGACCAATACATATTCCTGCTCCAGATATGGGAAAATCTGGTATCGGATACCCCGCTCAGCCAGTCCCTGCTTGATTACGGTACGGGGTGCATCTGCATAACAATCACAGTCATGCATACTGCTACAGCAGGCATTGCCTTCGGGTTTAGTCCACTCGACTAAATCCTCTGCTTTTGGCGCTGTAATGTCCTTCAAGTTAAGGATACGAATAAACCCACCATGGCGCTGGCCTTCGCTAATCTCAACAATAGGGCTGGCAATTTCCCGATCAAGTGCCAGCTGGTTGCAGTAAGCCGCAATAAATTCACGGCTGGTATTAAAAAAGTGTAAATCACCAATAATGGTGTGACCGAGATGATCCTTGATCAGTGCGTTTAATTGCTGTGTCATGCCGTGGGCTCAACTGTTTAATATAGTTTATTATACCGTCCAATGGTCGGTATTAGGAGTTGTAAGTAGTTCCACTTTGTAAATAATCTATTTTAGTATCAGTTGATTAAGCCTCATTGTATAAAAATTTACTTTATTTGACTTCATCCATGAGGCTTTGCTGGCCATCCCCAAGTTTAGGGTTAGGATTATCAGGCTCGACCCATAGCCAGCAGGCTAACCGCTCATTAATGCGGGTATAATCAAAATCAATGGGTATCCAGTCAGTCGCTGCTTGAAGGGGAATACTGTGGTGCCTAAACCAGTTGCCTTGCAGGGCGTCACAATTCACGCAGCCATTGGATTGATAGCTTTTTCCTTCCGTTTTGCTATATCGTTCCTTGATTTGGCCATAACCATAGCGCATCCGGTAATGAGGTTCATTTAACAGCCTGACATAGGGTGCTGTTACCTTGTCTACTGGAACGGATGTCAGGTTATATAATCCATCGGCACATGGCGTGGCCAGATTGACCGTATCAATGATTCGTGTGGTTTCATCACATTTCCAGCACTGGTTTTCAGCCAGACTGATATTCAACATAAACCCCATTTCAGGGTAGGGTATCCACCTGATCTGACGTTGTAGCATACGCCGGATAAAATCACTGAGTTCCATTTCAGGGGGCTTGCCAAAGAGTCCCTTTTTCTGCTGGCTCACCCCTGCAACCATAAATTGCTTGGTATTAGGGTCAAGCCTGAGGCCAAACAGGGGTAATTCCTGACTGCGTGCCTGATGGTAATGATAGCCCCCATTAGCACCCATCCGCTGTAGCCAAAGTCCCCTGATCCCAGACCGTTTATATCGTGCCTGCCTGCGCATGGTTTCCTCAACAGTCTGGGGTGACCACTGTATTTCCACGGCAATCTTTATATTCCCTCGTTTACACAAAGTATCGACCACCCAGCCTTCATGGGTTTCAGATTCCCCACGGTGCTCGATGGAAACTTCCCAGCCCAGTTCATGTGCTGTCTTGGCCACAATATATTTGGCAAACTGGTGTTCCTTGCTTTCAAGCGCTGTTTTGCACTCTCCCTTACGGGCATGCGCAAAAAACTGGGTACCAAAGATATTGGTTTTTGGAATGGCAGCAGTCGGGCAGCAGCTCATCCTCAGCTGATGATTTTTATAGCTTGCCTTCAATTCCTTCCACTGGGCAGCACTATAGGTATAGCTATAAATGGTTTTTCCATTGGCCAGACAGCAGAAGGGCATGATGATTCCTGAACAGGGCGTGATGATCTACTTTAGGCAGATTTTGCAGGGTTGTGAAGTAGAATGGCCTGACCAGTACTGCCAGTGATAAACAGCCAGCTTTGGCTATCTGGGCTGGTAATTACCGCTCTCTGAATGCTCCCTGACCAGTAACTGCCGGTTGGTTTTTTTCCTTAAATGGTAAGACAGGTAGCGCATTGCAGTAATCCCAGCCATTAACAATGCAGTGATCAGCCCAAAAACAAGCTGTTCCCTGCTGGAATAAATATGGGGAGAAAGCCAGATGTTGGCCAGCAATAATGACCCACCCAGCATCTGTAAAATATAAAAACCGCTAAAGAACTTAAATGTTTTCATTATTGAATTTCCGGCAAGCCTAGGGCAGCTATCATCCTAAAAATATAGTAAATTACCCATAGAAATTATAAGGCTATAGGGCATACGCCGCTATAGTAGATTTTAGGGACTTGGGATTTAAAATGGTAGCCATTGCAAAAGACTATTCTGATATCTACAGGACGGCAACCCGAGCTGCCATAATTCAAAGCCAGAACCTTAAGTTTCCTAATCAAGCTCGGGTAACCCCTGAATCAAGGATTCCAGATCATTACCTAGAGGCGCTGCATGTTTTTAGTCGCAGTCAACTTATCAATTACCTTGCTCCACAATTTAATTATCCTTACTGGGGTACCAGTTGCCTGCAATTAGCAACTGCTATTTTTGCCTACCTCAACGCCATTGACCTGCCTGCTGACATCGTTTTTGGTGAAGTGACCATCCATGGAACTGACGAATATGATGTCACGCTTGAAAACCTGATCCATGAATATACGCATGGCATTCAAGAAGGCGAGCAGGCTATCCATGCTTGGGTGACTGTAGGAGATGACATCATTATTGATGCTGCCATGCCGGATCGGCTGCATAAGTATTATCACTTTCCGCTACCCAGCCTTCCGGAGATTCTGGTTGGGCGCGCCTATGAGTTGGCGCACTACTTTAAATGCCAGTATAAACCGATGCTGGTAGGTGCTGACTTCATTACCAGAACCAATCTCAACCGTATTGATCCACTTCAACTCGTTGAACAACTCAAACCAGTCCTTAATCCGTAACAGGATTAATCCAGATTGTGGGAAAACCTATATCCATGAACCGCCTAAAATTTTTGTCACTGGCGTGGGTAACAGCCCTTTGCTGTCTCCAGCCAGTAAAGGCTGATGATGTACCACCCGCCATGGACACACGGCCTGCCATCAATATTGCCGAGCTTAGCCAAAAGGCCAGTACCGGTGACGTTGCCGCTCAGGTTGCACTGGCCAATGCTTACTTTTATGGGGAAGGTACCACTGAGGACAACCAGAAGGCTTATGAGTGGTATAAGAAAGCAGCCATGCAAGATAATGCCTACGCGCAATATTCCTTGGGCTTGATCTATCATATGGGATTTGGCCTTCCTCAGGATTATAAGCAGGCGCTTTACTGGTATGGTAAAGCCAGTAATCAGGGCAGTGGTCTGGCCAAGGTAAGACTTGCTGGTCTGTATCATGAGGGTAACGGTGTCGCCAAAAATGAGGATATGGCCAAGCTGCTTTATAGCGATGGATTTGATGCCCTGATGAAAGATGCCCAAAATGATATTCCACGCGCTCAAAGAGAGATTGCCTCCATGTACTATCATGGCATGGGCATAAAACAGGATAAGAAAGCCGCAGCCCAGTGGTATCACAAGGCTGCCGAACTGGGTAACGCCTATGCCCAGCAAGAGTATGGGGAAATGCTGGAAGATGGGATTGGTGTCCCTGCTGATCCGGTGGAGGCATTCAAGTGGTATCAGCTGGCCGCAAATCAGGGTAGAGCTGAATCACAATATTATGTTGGCACTGCTTACTATAATGGTAAGGGAGTCACGCAGGATTATGAAAAAGCGTTTGAGTGGTTTATGCGCTCAGCCCAGAAAAATGATCGGGATGGCCAGTTTATTGTCAGCCTGATGTATTACAAGGGTCAGGGCGTGGTCAAGGATGAAAAACAGGGTTTAAGCTGGCTCATCAAGGCAGCAAATCAGGATCAGGCTAGGGCTCAGCTTACCTTGGGGGCACTATACCTTACAGGGGATGGAGTGCCGGAAAACCCCAACAAGGCCTATGAATGGTTTGCCAAATCCGCCCAGAATGGCAATAAGCAAGCAGCCAACATGCTGGCCGATTCCAAAGTATTAAAAGATCAGGAAGCGCGTGAATATGATGCGAAGATACGTGGTTATCATGTGATTAAAAAGCCAGTACGTGCTATTTATAATTATTACCTGACTTATAATTTATATAACTTCAGGGGCAAACATATCCGATCCTATGAAGTACCCGTGCCATTAAATACTACAACCTTGGCACAATGCCAGAATCTTGCGGCCAACCGGCAACTCTTAAAAAAGGCAAAAGCCTTACTGGATGATAATTTGTGGGTAGAACTGGAGATTATGCGCTTTAAGGTGACCGGTGCCTGTACCAAGGTGGAAATCCAATAGAAGCAGTCACATGGTAACTGCACCCCTATTAATTTCAATTAACCAGCCATGTTGGTATGCGCATAAAAAAGCCTACTTTCCAGTAGGCCTTTTATCAGAATATGAATTTTTAAATTGCACTACCCATTATATCCGCCATTAACGCGTTAGTGCGGGTACCTTGCGCCTTTTAATAATGCCTTCTTTTGCCTTTATGGCAAACTGACTTTGTTGTTCACAGTCATTATAGATTTTTAAGATAACAAAATTGTGATCAATGAGTTCACCAATCAATGATTCTGGCAAGTCAATTTCACCCATGTACGCCAGTATCATCTGACGTCCATACTGGTGTAATGTTTTGACCAGTGTTTTGATATCGTCTTCGGCATAGTGATACGCATCATCAATCGACCAACACTTGGCAGTGCTATTACTAACCATATCAAAAATCATGTTCAGAGAGGGTACCGAAACTTGGTAGGTTGGCGTTATGGCTGTGATGAACGTGTCAGGTGAAAATGCTTGCATTAATCTCGACTTGCCAGTGCCAGTTTTACCTATTAAAACCAGATTAACGCCTGTATCGAGTATTTTGCCCAATTCCTCTTGTGCAGCTTCAAGGTTATTGTGCACCCAGTGAGAATTTGCCTCATAATATAAATCTAACATCTTAAATTCCTCAGCTATTATTGAACTTAAGGGAACATGATTATCCGTGTTCCCCATAACACTTATTTACTGGCCAGTACTGCCAGCTTCTGGTTGGCTATAGCACGCACATTCGCATTGCTGGATTTTTCTGCAACCTGCTGTAGTGCGTATGACACGGGGACATCACCACGGATAATGCTAAAGTCAGTGGGACTGGCACAGCCGGATTCATCCAGCCCTTGGTCAACATCCTCACTGGCCACCACCAATGCAGGAACCTGCTTAATATTGAACATAACAAAAGCAGGGGGATGGATCAGGATATTGGGTGCCTTCTTCAGCCGGAATGTTTGCAGGTAACTCTGGGTTTCCTTAAATGATAGGGGCTTATCCCCGATAACCCCATTAAGGTAAACACTTACCCCCAGTTGCCCAGCCTGTCCCAGCATGTTTTCTACGGTGGCATGTGGCATGCTACTGCTAATGAAAAGGTACGCCCCACCATTCTTGTGATCCTGAATCCTGTCCTTGCTATCATCAGGCAAGGTGACCTTGAGCTGCCCATACTGATCAGCCAGCTTGGCAATATCGACGCCACTGATATCCACATTCGGGGCTTTATAATGCTCAAGCAGTTTTTTGACGTCTGGAACATTTTGCTTGGGCATGCTGACTTTATCCAGATTGACATTGGCCATGCCATTGGTGATCTTCTGTCCACTGGCCGGATCAATCTTATACAGGTCAGGCAGGCCATCCTTTTTAAGCTTATCAAGGCTTTTCTTGATTTCTTGATCGGTTGGGAACTGGTTGTCTTTTTTTACCTGCTCAAGGTCAATGGCAGCACTGGCCAACACCGGAAGCAGTAAAAGCCCATACAACAGGGATGCAGGTTTCATATTATTCTCCGACGTTGTAGACATTCTGGCAGCAATCACGTTTACGGAAGATCATGAAATTCATGTCTTCACCGATGATCGGTGGTGTCATGCCACTACCCCACAACAGGGTGGTACGGCCAAGCGGCTGGCAACACTTGCCGGCAATTTTCTGGGTTTGCGGTATGGGATAGGTCATGGAGTACTTGTATTGACGCTTATTCATCAGCGGCTGGATATAACCGCCACATAAGCCCATATCACCGTAATAGCTCCATGTAACCGACTGGCGGTGAAGCTTGGCCAGCATCCGCTGCATCATCAGGGAGCCGGTGTCCAGCTGGGCTTGATGGCTGCTTTCATAACCTGTTAGTGGGTAGGTCTGGCCATAACAGCCAGCACACCAGTGCAGTGCCGAAATGGGCAGGCCTGCGCTGGCAGCTAGGCAGTCTGCGGTACAGGCCGCTACTGCTGGTAAACTGCCATACAGGAAGGCATCCGGATTAAGCAGGTTGGCCAGCTCACCATCCACCCATGTGGGATCGGCCTCGGTAATATAGGCCACATCAAATCCCTTGTTTTCAAAACAGGCACTATCAAGAATGAGGCCTAATACTGTCAAAACGGGATTGGTATAAAAATGGGCATGGTAAAAGGCCTCTTCAATCGGGTTACGGCTATCTGCACCGACATAACCGGAAGTGTCCCCTGATAGCATGCCACTTTGGCCAAGCTCAACACCTCCAAGTCCAACCATGCAGTAGGCCTTGCTGGTGACATCGACCATACGGGCTGGTTCCCAAAACCCGATTGGAACCCCAACCGCTGCCTGCCCACAGTTACAGACATAATTGGATATGCCGCCCCCAAGGGTGGTTTCGCTGTCCTGTGCACCGGTGAAGTCAAGATTCTGTCCCATGATGGTGACGGGCAAAACGCATGACCAGCAAATATCAGTGACCGGATTAATGAACTGGCCAGAACAGGTACCATTGGCGGTACCGGTTGCCAGCAATAGCGGCATAACCAGCCAGACAAGCCGCAGTAGTACTGACCTATAAAGATTTTTCATGGTTTCTTCCTCTGGCTGCTTTCCAGTGTGGCCTGATCCAGCAATGCATCCAGTTCGGCGGTATGGCTAAAACCCACATGCACGCTCTGGTTGGGTAAAATAAAAAGTGGTACCGCGTTAACACCCACCTGTTTTAGCAGTGACAGGTTTTTGCTAAAGGGGGTTGGGCAGGGCGCAACTGCGGCCGGCTGAATTCCGCCCAGCACAAAATCATGCCAAGTCTGGCCAGCATTCCGGTTGCACCAGATTTGGGTATCAAGGGCGATGGCGGTAGGGCTAGGGTCTATTAATGGTACCGGATAAATATGAATGGTCACGTTATTTAGCCGTGCCACCTCGGCATCCAGTTTCTTACAGTAAAAACAGTGCGGGTCACTAAAGATCACCAGCTTACGGCTGCCATCCCCCCTGATAATCTGAATGGCCTGTGCAGCTGGCAATTGATCAAGGTTTACACTGGCATGTGTCCACGGGCTTGCCAGAGTTAAAACCAGACTAAAGAAGTACTTCTTCAATTTTAAGTACCTCACCTTGCTGGGTTACTTTTGATGGCACATGCTCAATGCCAAATTTCTGAATCAGCTGGCCATTTTGATCATAGAAAATCTGTAAGTGATACTTTTCCATGGCCTCCATCCAAGAACCCTTGGTAAAGATCACAACAGTCAGTGGCGCATCCTTTTTGACGGCCATTGCCCATGCCACCTGCTTATCAACAGTACCGTCAATAAACAGAACGGCCTTACTCAGCTGTCCGGTTACCAAGGGATTCACCACTGAACCTTTTTTGGCAATAATGTTCCCTTGGGTGTCAGTGATATCCGCTGTCACTGTAATGGATGGGTCAAGGGTAAATGTTCTTGGTTTGGTCACCAGCGGCAGGTCATTACCCTTGGGATGACGGATACCCTCTACAATCTTCTTGGTATTGTCCTGCTTGATTTTCTCCCATTCACCAGAATCAACCATTTCACCCACGCGCTTCTTGATGGCATCAAGCAGGGAAATTTCTTTCACTGGATAGACATTCCCCACAGTGCCCAGATCAGTAGCCATGGAACAGATTGGTAAGCCAAGGCTGGCCATCACCACCACATACTTGAATTTCATGCATAGTCCCTCATCGTCCGGCAGGCCATGGTTATTTTCGGCCTGTCACTTGGGCATGGGCATCATTCAGCAATGTGTCGAGTTCAACTGCTGAACTGGCACCTACATTTACCTTGCCATCCTCCAGTACCGACATGGGGGTGCCATTTAAACCCAATTGCTGGGCAAGCTTGATATTGGCATTGACTGGATTTTCACAGTCTGAAGGCGCATCTGGCTTTTGCTGATTGATCAGGTAGTTTCGCCATGCTGCCTGCTGGTCTTTGCTGCACCAGATTTGCCGTGCAACCTTGATGGCATCAGGATGAAGCTCAGTGATCGGGTTTTCAAAGATATAGATGGTAATATTGTCAAGCTTAGCCAGTTCGTGCTCAAAGCGTTTGCAATATGGACAATCCGGATCAGAAAATACTGCAATCTTGCGCTGGCCATTCCCCGCGACAAACTTGATGGCCTGATGGAAAGGCAATTTTGCAAAATCCAGCTTGTTGGCTTCTTCAACCTTGGACTTAGTGAGGTCGGCCTGATCCTTCATTCGGATCAAATTTCCAAACAGGAAGTAATCCCCTGTCTTGTCGGTGTAAGCCACATTCTTGCCCATCACCACTTCATAAATTCCCTTAATCTCAGATTCCTTGACCGTTTTGAACTGGGTAGCAGGGTATTTCTGTTTCAGGGTGGTAAGCAGGCTGGCATTGTCAGCCATTGCAACCGATAGGGAAGCACTGGTAATTACAAGGGCACTGATTAGCTGTTTCAACATATAAACCTCAAGCGTCTTAATAAATTGGAAAAGGATTGTTGTGAGTGGTTTCAACAGATGCACTATCAAGTGAAGCGTTAAGCTCAGGGGCAGTAACACTGGGTATTACTGGGACAGGGACAGTGACAGGACGCAACTGGGCAGCAGGAAGTACACTGGAGGCCATCATGCTTGGGATGATTTTGTCTTCAGGATTGATGTAGCCATTCCTGATCAAACAGTTGTTTTTGGCCAGTACCAGCAGGACATCCTTGATCACGCTTTGGAACTTGCCATGCTCAAGGGTCAGTAGCCATGCCAATATGGGTTCCGGTGTGTCATGGCCAAAATTGACCTTGAATATAAAACCATCCGGTTTCATTTTGCGCTGGAAAACTCGTTGTCTGGGCATACTGGTCATGCTCCAGTGAGAGCAGTCTTCTTATAGGTGGCCAAGCCAAATTTGCGCATTCCGGCTGCTACTGCATGGCGGGGATCACTGGCCGGTGAAAGTTGTGGCCATTTTTCCTGCATGGCCTCAATCAGGTAAATGCTTCCACCGCCAGCGATAATGAACTGGTCAATGGATCGTGCATGGCTTGAGAACAGGCGATTGGTGTTTTGATGGATATCGATCAGGGTGGCATCCAGTGCCGAAGTCACTGTTTTGGTTTTATCAATCAGCTTGCCATATGATTTGATTGTTTTGGTTTTAAGCACCTCAAAGCATTCAAGATGTGATGCGGTAATCCCCTCTCTGGCCAGTGCATGCTGCAAATGATCTACGGTCGCATAGATACCTTTGCCAGAGTAACTGGCGTTTTGCACCCATGTCCCACTATCAATTAGCATGTAATCAGTCGTGAAATGGCCGACATCAATGATGGCAATTTTGGCATTGCTATTATTGGTGGTGATAACAGAACCTTCATCATTCAATAAATAGTTCTGGTAAACCCCCCAAGGTTGAGGAATGGGCATAACCCGTGTTTCATGGCCAAAGTATTCCTTGATCTGTTTAGCCAGATCGCCACTTAACGATGCAAAGGTATTAACTGGAAGTCCCACCACGATTAACTCGGGTTTAATTCCATAAGTAAGCAGCAGTTGTTGAGCCTTAACCACCAGTACCCGATGTTCAAGACTGTTTATCCAGTCAGAATTATGGCCAACTGTATTTACAGCACCCTGCTTAATAGCGGTTTCACCAACAAAATAATCAACGCCATATAAATTAACGGTGTTCTGGCGGGTAATCTCGGGCGTAGGATCAAACGACAGGGTGGTAGCTGGGATAACAGCTGATGGAATAAATTTATTGCTGACCTCCCCATTAAAGTAAAATGATAGCTTTACACCGCTTCGTCCAATATCTATTGCAACGACCTTGCTGGATAAATCCTTGTTTCTATCTTTGGACATGTATTAACTCCATTAGTTAGGTACTCAATTGATAATTAATGCCGAATTAAACAAATATATAATTTATCTATTAGACTAATAGAAAGATTTATAATTATAGTAATTTTTAAATTAAATGATAGCGTTTCGTGCAAAAGTTCTTTTTGTGCTTAAGGGAAAAGTACTTTTGACATTGCTGCAAAACACTACTCTAGCAAGGCTTTATCTTGTGTTAGTGGTTGCAGGGGAAGACATTGAGGTTACAAAATAGTTATTGGATACTGTGTAATAGATATTCATAAAAGTACTTTTGCCGACTCATGGGTTCGGTGCAAAAAGAACTTTATAATTTGTGAGATTTGCTGAAATACGCTTGAACTCCTTAGCGTCAAGCGACCAAAGCCATAGCGTGCGTAAAGCACCTTTGCCTTTACCGGAACAGGGGCATAAAAGTACTTTTGCACCCCTGTTTCGTTTTTTTAATATTTAGAGGTTCATTTCCATTAAGTTAATATCCATATTTTGATTATCTTTAAGAAACACGGCAAATTCCTGCTGGCTAATTTCAGCTATTTTAAATTTTTGCTGATTAATAATTTCATCAATTTGTACATTTGTTAAATCCTTATATTTAACGTCAGATTCCCTAATTCTTTTTCGTAATACAATCCGGTTTTGCTTGTGCTGTTCCTGTAATTCCAGTTCCTTTATCCATTTAATGGATTCAGTAATGCATGCATCATGAAACTCTTTAAAATTGGCATAAGATTTTGCAAATATCCGGATAAAGCCAAGCGCTCTGGGGCGGGTCGCATTCTGGTGAGTCTGGGGGTAGGTTAGCCGCATACGGCGATGATAGCGGCCAGACAGGATGCCGATCTGTTTTCTGACGCCACGAAAGCCAACATGTCGAAAAATATCATGCATGGCCTTTTCATATTCCATGGGTCTCTTGGGATACAGGATGATTGCCTGATCCAGTCTTTTTTCCCAATCTTTCATTGAGCTTTGCTTGATAAACCATGTCCAGCGGATTTTAAAAGAGGTCACCAAGCCGTGTGATGCTACTGGGGCAATCCCTTGGATCATCTGGTCAAGCTGGCTTGTTCCGGTGACGACGTGCTTATCGTTAACGTCATTACTTTCGGGATCGACGATAGTATCGTCATCGATATCGTCTGTTCGGGAACGAATATTCGGGGCATGCTCTGGTATCGGCATCATACTGCTTTTGTGTCTTCTTTCCGGTATTACCATTTCCTCAATCTTGGATTTTCCCTTGGATTTGATATGCAGCTGGCCAAGCACATAGTTTTCAAAAATCAGCATCTGGTCTTTTTCAGAAGAAAGCAGGCAACGCAGGTTCTCATCGCGGATTAGCTTTTCGTGCGCATCAGGATCAGATGATCCCGTGGTCATCAGCCAGAATTGATATATCTTGTTAGGGTTCCTTTGTTTCCGGTTAAACCAGATCACAAGGTGCCACACTGGTTCATCAATCGACTTCAGGTAGCTATTTTTGCGTTTGTCATTATTGAGCTGATATTTGCTATTGAGGTGGTTTAATACCCGCGATAAATCCTTAGCCTCAATCCGGCCAGCAGTGTACCAGTACGTTCTTGAACGAGATACCAGCGTCATTAAATGCTGCATGGCCTCAGCTTTGTGAATGGAATAATAGATCATAATATAACCTAATAGATTAATTAATTGTTACCATATAAAAGAGCATAATTGATTTTATAATAGATTTGTTAATAATTCCCTTAAAAAATCCGAACTATTTCCGAAAATTTGCTACCGTGTAAATAAGAGTTCCTATGGGAACACTCGACAACGAATAAAAAGCGCACTAATATTTGCTTATCAATTAACGGAAAGTGTTAAACAGCAGCTGTCAACTGCGGTAAGGCACATCAAAATTTCCTCTATTGAATTAAACTTCTTTGAGTGTCTTGGACTGCCAATCCAATACATCGAATTCGCAAAGCTGCATACTTCCGAAAGGGCGTTGGTGCGGCTATGAAGAGCGCTGGTTGTTGAAATACAACCTTCGACTCAATCGGATTTAAACGCAGTTCGGCCAGCCATATGTATATCCATGGCAGTTTTTATTGGCCGATTTGACAGATGTATGATTAAGGTTCGGGCGACAATGAAACGGGCGTTGTGGTGACACAACCAACCCTGTCTTTCGAGAAACGGTGAGAGTTTGCATGGATTGCTAAACTCGTTAATAACCGCCATTCCTCGCTGCAATTTTGCAAAGGGCGAGGTGTGTGACGCACTGGTGGGCTTTTGAGGGCATCGTGAGGTGTCAGGGCTGCAAGGAGAAATCTGGCGCAGTCGGTACTCGTAGGTTTGCATGTGAATTCGCTGAGAAGTGTTCATGCAGGCTTATGAGATCAATGGATAGCTCAAGCCAGTAACGGTGACACGCAAATTAATTCCCATATGATTTTAAGAATCGTCCTCTACATGTATTGGACGATTTTTTTATCGGGTGTTAAATGATGTTGCTGTGCGTAGATTAAGTGCTATACCCCTACAATGTCTGGTACTTCCAATAATCAGGGTTTCGGAACTCTTACCTGAAAAATGGGAAGTGGAGTACACAAGGCTATGGGATTAGCGTACTGATCGCATTACTGAATCCAATTCATTAATGCAAAGGCTCTTTAGACTAAATTGGGAATCAGTGGGGCGTTAATTTGAGGTGGCACTCAAATTGCCTTGATCGTGAAAATTTTCCTTTGAGAATTGAATAAGCGATCTTAATCACTGAGGGAGATTAGGTGACTAGGTAGTGGATTATTTATTAATTCATTTGTAGACAAATTCGAGCGAATAAAAACGTAAGCGTTTGTTAAGCGAAAGCCTAAGCGGATTTTATCAAAGAAGTTTATTTAATAGTGTGTGAGGGTGACGCCTCAGTATCGGTGACACGATACAACTCTTAATTGACGGTAACAGCTCTGTAAAATGTCCGCTAATTATAAACTTAATTCTTTAAGGAATTATTAATTTAATTAGTGTCGGAGGAAGTGCCCGAAGAGAAGAGCATTTATTAGTTTGCTCGATAATATAACTATATATCTGCCGAGATATAAAATGCGGTAAAGCTTTAATTAAAGCCGTAGTTACCACGTTAAGGTAAATTTTTGAACCCCATCAATTGATGGGGTTCGATCTCATTAATTTAATGAATATTTTTATATAAATAATATGTTATCTATTAATTTAAAATATAAATTATTTAAAAAATATTATTTCTAATTCCGTTTTTTTCGTCGTTTTATCGGCTTGTGCCATATTAAAAAAATTTGCATCCCTAAATGTGGCTTTTCAATTTAACTCTAATATGAGGTGTATCGTTAAAATTGGACTTACCACTGCATCCCGATTTGTGGCTTTATTTAATCATCCCAAGTTGTGGCTTTATTGAGGATGCTTAAAAAGAGGTTTTTAGCTATATTCTGCATTTATTGATTATATATAGTACGTTTTTCTATGCTTATTAAGTTCTATTCACTTCCGTTAACATATTTTTCCATTTTCTATCTAAAAAATATTGAATCAGCTCTGTAGTGTAGAGATACTGAGATTTGCTTCTAATTAGTCAACGATTACCTTTTATTTTATAGCTTAACTAAGTTATCCACAGCCAAGAATAGTTAAGTTACTGCTTTTAAAGAAAAAAATTAAAAAAGATAAAGATTTTGAATTCATTTTTATTTTATCTATTTTTTATTTTTTTATTTTATTTTATAAAATTTATTCTTTTATAAACAATGGTTTAACTTCCCATTTAACCACATTTAGGGACGGGTAAAACCACATTTAGGGAGAGTTAGAGCCACAAATCGGGATGGATAAGACCACAAATCGGGATGCATAAAGCCACATTTAGGGATGGATAAAACCACAAACAAGGATTTAACCACATTTAGGGATTAGCATATGACCACATCTAGGGATGATCTAAGTAGTAGTTTTATAATTTATAAAATAAGTTTATATAAATTATATACTTACCTATAAAGACTAATTTTATGAATACCTAGGTACCTACGGCACAAACCATATGACCACATTTAGGGATGTATAAATTTTCAGTTTGGAGAATTTTTAATAAAGCCACAAATCGGGACGACTTAATAAAGCCACAGTTTGGGATGGTTTAATTTAGCCACAAATCGGGATGAATTGGATTCTGTACCTGTTAGTTGTAAAACATGGAATCCAATAAAGCCACATTTAGGGACGGTACAGGGGCTATAAAATGGGTATTGGATTTGTCAGTATTCTTTTTACAAGATAAAGCCACAATTTGGGATGGTAGGGTTTGGCCAGTGAAAGATTATTGGGTGAATTGGGATTTGATAGCCAACAATAAATTTCTTGCCATAAAGCCCAGTATCGTAATAATGTGGCTAAATGGATTTTAGTTTAGGCGACTTAATGGCATCTTCAGCAAAAAAGGATTCAAAGACTATTTCATTGGACTTTGAGGAACCTAAAGAATCAAAAAACGAATTAACTGTTCAAAATAGCGAAGTTGTATTAGCAGCTGAGAAGAGCCTTGTTGTAAAGAGTAATCGTTTAGTAGAGGCCATTTATAAGAATTTAACTTTAAATGAGCATCGTATGATAACGCTTGCCATCGTGAATTTAAGGCAGCTCGTTCATGAGAATCCTAATCAAGGTATGATTCCCCCTTCAATATTTATAAGTAAACACCAGTACCAAGCGTTTTTTGGGGTTACGTCCCATTCAGCCTATAAAATTCTTAAAGAAGCAGCTACCAGCCTATATGAGAAAACCATAAAATTTTCGGATGCTGAAAAATCTTCTGAAATCCGCTGGATTTATAAAAAAAGCATCTACAATGTTAAAAATAGCGGGGTGGAAATATCCTTTTCACCTGAGATCATTGCTGAAATACTGGATGTTACGTCTGACTACACCAAGTACTTTTTCAGGTACCATCGTCCACTCCCTACATTTTATTCGATCCGGCTCTATGAACTTTTATCACGATGGCGTTATCGGGGCGAAACGGACTTTATTGAAATAAACTATTTTCGGGAATTGTTAGGCGTTGAAGAAGAAGCATATACACGAGTTCAGCATCTTAAAGAGCGTGTCATTTTCCCTGCGATGGAAAATATTCATAAGTTTACTGATCTAAAAATTACAAATCTCGTTAATCAAAAAGCAGGCCGAACGATCATTGGTTTTAAATTTTATTTTGAAATTAACAATGAGGTTGCTTATGGCCTTGAGCCAATCATTGATATATCGCAGCTTTCTGAACTTGAACAAAAATCCCGTGCCATTATTCACAAAGCACAAACAGGATTGGTTGATGTAAAGGAAAGTCCAAAAAAGCTTACACAGGATGATTTTGTCTTTCCAGAAAAATGGCTAATTACAGATAAACGGGTGTTTGTACAACTTAAGAATGAGTCACCTGATAGTGAGGTTACTGTTGAAGATATTGAAAACTATAAAAGGAAAAATCCTGATGAAAAACAATCAAATGCATTTATAGCAATGAAGTTGTTTGGCCATACACCGTAGAATTTTTTGAAGAAATCGATGCCACTTGCTAAAAGTGGCTTTTTTTTGGCCAAATAAAAAGTGCCAAAAATTTTTAAGCATTACATTAAATAATTTCATTTTTAATAGCTGAATTAGAAAATTAATTAAGCAACCAACTGATTTACAAAGATAAAATACTAATATTGCTTTAATTATTAAATTAAATAATTATGTTTTAATTTTAATAAAAATTTTATACAATTAATAACCATTTATTTAATTAATGGCTTAAATGTTAAGTTATTAGATAATTTAATTTATATGCGAAATCTTACTGCTTACCAATGTATTTTTACGGTTCTCCTGATTCTCAATACGTGGAATGCATCTTTTGCTGTTGCGTCCACAATCTACGCTGAACCCGTTTCGTATCATGCTTCTAAAAGGAGTAAGGCTAAACCTATGCCTTACTTTTATGGCTGTTTTTTTGCTACTTCACAGAAATATCGTATACCGGCAGACCTGCTCATTGCTATTGCACAAACTGAGTCTTCAATGAATCCACGGGCATATAACAACAATGGTTCTACCCAAGATCATGGATTGATGCAGATCAATTCTTCATGGCTCCCGAAAATTAGCCGGAATTTTGGAATTACTAAAGAAGCCCTGTATGAGCCCTGTACCAGCATCGAAGTTGGCGCATGGATACTGACACATAACTTTGTTGAGAATGGCTATTCATGGAATGCAGTAGGTGCCTACAACGTAGGAAATATTAAGACATCCAATAAAACATCAGCTGAAAAGTACATGCTTAAAGTTTGGAAAAATCTTCAAAAATTCCATAATGGGGAAATTATTCAATGATTTTGCGGATGATTACTGGTGCTGTGGTTACAGTTGCCATATTTGCATTTTGCATCCATGTCTTTATTACATCCGATCCCTGCCAGCGGCTTGAGCGATCAGCAAAACCAATTTACTGGTTTCTGAAAATGGCACAAAAAGGCGCAGAGCCATGGATCAAGCCTGAAACCAGTTTGAAAATTGGTGAGATCGCTACAACGAGCCAGTTGCGCCTTGCAGTCATTCTAAAAACGCAATTTTACTCCAAAGATATGCCGGCTTTGACTTGTCCATGGGATGCATATGTCGCTCCAGATTCATTTGGAACAGCCAAAAATCCCAACAAAGTGGCTAATTCCAAACCAGATTCCACAGGGGCAAAACATGACTAGCATGCAATCCCCAGCGAACGCGGTAGCAATGGAAGAACACAAACAGTTTATTTCCAGTAACCCAAATGATCCACTAGATCAAAAGGCAGTTGAAATTCTAAACGACGTTTTTGCCTATGCATTATTTAATAAGGCCTCGGACGTTCATTTTGAAACGGCCTATGATGAGGGGCTTGTGAGAGTTAGGCAGGATGGGGAACTTAGGATTATCCATAACCTGCCAAAAAACCTGATTGTCCGGATAAGTGAAAAAATTATGTCGCGTGCAGATATAGCTGCATCTACGACAAAAACCCCTCAGGACGGCCGTACTTATTTATTTTTTCCAAAACCAGACAACAGCAACGAAGAAGTGCGGGTTGACCTGCGGATAAATATCTTGCCCTCTATGAAGGGTCGTTCAATCGTCTGCCGCCTGCTAGACCAGTCTAATGCAGGTAAGTCATTAAATGAAATTCATATGACTAAATCAGTGCGTGAAGCAATTGGATCGCTTATCACATCACCGACCGGACTTTTTTATGTTGTTGGGGAAACCGGTTCCGGTAAAACAACCACACTTTATGCAATCTTGAATGAACTCAACGATAGTGCCCGCAAAATTATCACTATTGAAGACCCTGTTGAATATCAGTTGCCATTTTTGCAACAGGTCAACGTTGATAAGTCTAACTCGTTTGAAACTGCTTTACGTGCATGTATGCGTCAAGACCCTGATGTCATTCTGGTTGGGGAAATACGCGATAAGGTGACTGCGCAAATTGCAGTACAGGCAGCACAAACTGGCCATCTAGTGTTATCGACTTTACACGCCAATGACTCGGTAGCTGCAATTACCCGCCTTATTGATCTTGGGGTGGATCGGTATTCACTGGGTGAGGTGTTGCGTGGGATTCTAGCCCAGCGACTGGTTCGCCAGCTTAAGAATAGCAAAATGATCGATGAGGCTAATGAAGAACAAAAGTCATGGCTTATGAAAAATGGATTTGGCCAGTATGCAAATCAAAGTTTTGGTAAAAGTGGCATTGATGCCTATTCAGGCCGGTTGCCAGTCATGGAAATGCTCTTAATGTCTAATGACATTAAAGAGCTCGTATTTTCAGGCAATACCCAGAAAATTTATGAGGTGGCTAAGAACCAGCCTCAATATGAAACATTAGCAAATGCAGCAATCAGGCTATCCATGGAAGGAAAAACTTCACTTAATCAGGCGCGACTGATTGCGGGTAGTAAGGTCAGTTCTGGCATGCAGGGTCTGAAAATCGGTGAACGTCTAATTAACCTTGGTTATTTATCAAATTACCAGCTTGAACAGGCACTGGAAATTCAAAGGTTCCAGCGATCAGAACATAGGCAAAGACTGGGTGACATTTTAATTGACATGAAATTTTGTAATGAGGATCAGATTAATGAATCTCTTCGGGCAATTTAAAAAGGGTAGTGTTGCCGTTTTTGTCGCACTGGCTTTAAACAGTGTGGCTCTAGAGTCCTATGCCGAAGCAATTGATACTGAAAACGTCTACGCAACAGTGAATGTAAGTAGCGATCAGAAATTGGTGCGGTACTTTTTCTCATACACCTGCCCATATTGCAGGAAATATGATTCCAGCATGTCACGGTGGGGCAAGACTCTCCCCAAGCCAATGCGGTTCATCCGTACACCGGTAATCACTGATAATGAAAATTCAGTGACCGGTGCATATGGCTACTACACTGTTTTACAGGCTATGCCCACTAAACTGGATGCTTATCAGGATACAGTTTATACAAACATTCAAGACCGCGGTTTATCAGCTGATGATTTAAATACATATTTAATCTCAGCTATTCAAATTGGAATTCCAAGAGATTTATTCATTCGCACATGGAAACTGGATTCAACAAGAAATCTAGTCAATAACGCTTCCATACTAGGATCAAAATATAACGTTAGAAGAACTCCAACGATAGGCGTAGGAGGGAAATACTCTTTTGACCCTGAAATATTAAATTCAGGATCATTGGATTTATATACATTTTCTAACGTGATGGTTTCTAAATATATTCAAGAAAGAGGGTCATTTTAATGCCCAATAAATTACTGATATCTGGATTACTAATATTAATGGCTGGTTGTGCTACTAAATACCAGCCACCCGCACAGCTTATTGTACAGAATATTAAAAATCCCTATTTTGGAATTTTAAAAGTTCATACCGATAGTGATGTTGCAACGATTCAGGTCACCGACCAAACAGTGTTATGTGTTTCCTGTGCACAGAGTGATGGGTTTGGCGAAAATGACAATGTGGTATGGATTAAGCTCGCTCTTCCTAAAGCTTTCGAGCCACTAACCATTACTGACAAACACTTTGATTTCGATAAGGCTATATTGAAAGGTGATTTATCAGTACTTTCAAAAATTGTTGACCGCCTTCAAAGTGACCCTGTTCTAACCGTGGATGTCGTTGGTCATACCGATAGTAAAGGTTCCCAGAAATATAACCAGAAGCTTGGCTTAAAACGTTCCAAGGCAGTAGCAAACTGGCTCATCCGTAATGGAATTGCTGAGAATCGCATTTCTATTTCGTCCATGGGAGAAAATCAGCCAGTCGCTACCAATAAAACCAAAAAAGGTCGTGCCCTAAATAGACGCGCCGTAATATCAATTAATATTGTGGATTAATAGATATGGTTAAAGATGTTGAAATTCCTGAAGGTATAGATGGATTTTTCCACGTACTTATGTTTGAAGCGGATGAGGTAGGGGTCATATTTGGTTTGCTTTATATCGGCTTATTTACCAAGCAATTAGTTATTTGCATTTTTCTGATTCTTATATTTGTGAGGATTTATATCTATTACAAAAAAAGGAAGTTGAGAGGATTTTTTATTCATTATCCGTATCGATGGGGATTAATACCTCTAAATAAATATTTCCCGAATGGGGCAATCACGGAGTACCTAGAATGAAGTTGAACTTTATGCGGCTTGAGTGGTTAAAAGCCAATAAAATTGCCGTAAGTAGTATGGCCTTGAACATGATTCTGGGTGCTTCAGTTTTAACACTGTCGTATGGCATATCAACTAAGCATGAACGCCTTGTCATAATGCCACCTATTGTTAATAACGCATTTGAAGTGCAATGGAATGGTGCTTCATCAACCTATTATCAGGATATGTCAATTTTTGTGGCCTCAATGATGGGCTCTACCACTAAAGCTAACATCAACTACAACCTAGAAGCCATTTCAAAGTTTGCCAGCCCTCCGATGTTTAAGGTGATTTCTGAACGGCTGAGAGGCTATGTGTCCACGTTACCTGTAGATGTCACCCTTGCAGCTTGGTTTACACCTATTGATGTCCGATACGAACCTGCAACCAATAAAGTATTTGTCATCGGTAGCTTAAACAGCTCTGCGGTGGCCAACCAAGCTAATTCTAAAGACGTCATTTATGAATTCCAGTGGCAGATTATTGCAGGCAGGCCGGAATTCCAAGCATTTGATAGTTATGAAGGGACTGAACCGCATACACAAATGTGGCTAAAAAATAACCCTAATCCCCAGCAGTCTGCTCCGGCAACAACTGGCACCCAAGCTCAAGGCCAGACTACATCCCCAGAGGTATCCGCAAATGCCCAGTAAACTCTATTTAGCTTTAGCAATAACTGTATTAACGGCTCCAGTTTATGCAGATGAATTACCCTTTAAAAGCACACGCGATATCCCTGCTCCAGAACGGGTAACAACAGCGCCAATTGTTGGGTTGAGTGCTACGCAACTCTCAAATCCGCCTACAGTACAAAGCTTGCCAAAAAGTTCGCTTACCCAGTCAACGCGGGTGGTCGAAAAAATACAACTGGAACCTGCTGGATTACGTCAGCAAACCGTGAATATTACCAATGATGATATTCATATCGTTAATGTCAGTGCTTCACTGGTTAACCGGATTTCGACGCCATTTAAGTCACCTGCCGTAATTGTTAATGGCAGTGCCAACTATACAGTCGTTGGCCAAGATGTATTTATTGAGCTGAATTCAGATCAACCCACCGGCCTTTTTATACGAGAAGATGAAAAGCTTACAAACAACAGTGTAGTCGCTGGCCTGACATTGGTGCCTAAACCAATACCGAACCAGAACATTGTGATTGTCCTTGATCATCCGCTTCGGGAACGCTTAACAACCCCTGTCCAGAATGTTCCCTCTGATTACACGGATGGCATCAGGGTAGCCTTAAGTCAAGCTGTTGCTGGCCAAGCACCAGAAGGATATTCACGCGCGAATGTTTCACAGTCGATTGCTCGATTAGGTGGGGTTCTACTGACACCAACCAATTTTTATTCTGGTTCAGACCAGAACATTTATGTATACGAAGCCCAGAATCTTACCAGCCAGTATATTGAGCTCAATGAACCTAGTTTCTATCACGAAGGCGTGCGGGCAGTGGCATTTTTTCCAATTGTGAAACTGGCTCCTAAAGCTAAGACCACGGTTTATATTCTTGCCGATGCTGCTGAACAAGACCCGAACTAATAGGATAGTAAAATGAAAGAAAAGTTCGATGATTTAAAAGCTCGCTGGGCGGAAATGGACGCCAACGACAAACGTAAGTATTTCTATGGCATTGGCCTGATGTTCATACTTATCATTGTTTTTGCTTTAGGAAAACAGCGAAATGCCCAGTATGAAAATCTAGCCGATAAAGCTGCTGATCAGGAAATCACAAACTCATCAGTAGTTACTCCAAAAGTAGAGGCACCCACACTGGATGACCTTCGTGGTGCATCCCTAGAGCAAATTGAGCAGGGCAGGCAACAAACCGAGGCAGCTACTGCGGAACAAGAAAAACTTCGGGAACAGGTTAAGCTGGAACAGGAACAACTTAAAAGCCAGACCTCTGAATTAGCATCGCGTATGGCAACCATGCAAGAGGAACTGCGCCTTGCCCGAATGGGTAGCGATGGCAGTGGTGTCAATAATGTTGATGGTGTGCAATTACCCCCTTTACCATCGCTTGATGACAAGGGCTTACCTAAGGCGGCAACTTCTGGGGCAGGCACTGATCCGGCCTATAATGATTCTGGGATAAGAGCAGTTGGGATGACGCCTGACCAACAGTCAGGTACTGGTGATCCTTTAGCTGCAACAGATTCAATTGATTCGCCTTCTACCAGTACCGGTGGCTTACGGGTTATTACCAAATCTGGCCAGAATTCCCAACCGAGAATGGGTGGACTTGGCCAGCCAGCCAATAAGCTCTCTGATACAGACAAAAAACAACTACGGCAAAGCATTCAAAGGCAAGTGACGTCCAGCAAGATTCTACCTACTGGATCACTGCTTGAAGGTGTGCTGTTGACAGGGATGGATGCTGCCGCGTCCAGTAAAGGACAGGCAACCCCAGTACCAGCCCTAATTCGGGTAAAAAAAGAAGCAATCCTGCCTAATAAATATCTGCAAGATGTTAGAGAGTGCTTTGTTGTTGTGAGTGGCTTTGGTGATCTGGCCAGTGAGCGTGCTCGTCTCAGAACAGAAAATATCTCATGTATCTTCAAAGATGGCCAATACATTGATCAGCCAATCAGTGGCTATGTGGTTGGCGAAGATGGCAAGGCAGGGATGCGAGGCCGAGTTGTCGAACGCCAAGGTGCAATTATTGGCAAGTCAGTGCTGGCCAGCTTCTTGGCAGGATTTGGTTCAAATCTTTCCCCAACAAAAGTTGAGGCACTGGATATTTCCGCAGGCAGTACTACACGCGTTCAGCGTCCTGATGCTGGTGTTGCTGCTGAAATGGGTGCCTATCAGGGTGTTGGTCAGGGCTTCTCAACAGTTTCCCAATATTATCTAGACATGGCCAACCAGTTATTCCCAATTATTGAAATTGATGCAGCCCGTAAAGTGACCATTGTATTAACCGCACGCCTTGAGGTACAAAAAATTGATTAAGCAATTTCAAATTCCATTATTTCTGTGTATCGCATCCAGTTTAATTGGTGGTTGTAGCTCACTGGGTCATCAAAAGCACTTTGGTTGCTCAGGAATGCCGGATGGAGTGGTATGTAAGACTCCAATTCAAGTCTATCAGCTGACCAATGGCAGTACTGATTCATTGGCCATAGAGGATAGCTCTGAAAAACAGGAGGGCATGTTCAGGTCTTCTAGGAAATCAAAAGCACCAGCGTCCAAGGAAGATAATATTTTTTCACGCCCTGCTTTTGAAACATTCAGTGGAGCCATGCCAGTTCTTGAACAGCCAAAAGTACTTAGAATCTGGGTCGCACCATGGCGCGATGAAAATGAAACTTTAAACTGGCCAAGCTATATGTTTTCAGAGATCACTCCGAAAAAATGGAGCTTTGGTGGTATTTCATTCCGGAATAATCCACCAACTGCACCACTGGTGGGAGATTTTAAATCACCCTCAACAGATGTTACTGCTGAGGCTGCCGCAAACGAAATGGAAAATGGGGTTCAACAGGATCAACGAAATAATGCAGTTGCCTCAATGAACAACAGTAATGCTGGCATGACGGCAACCCCAAATCCTGTTGAGCAAAGCAATCCATAGATTTATTAATTAATAAATTAATTATTGTGTTAAATAATTAGTTATTAGTTGAAATAAATACTAGGAAAACTAATAAGAAATATATACAATCAGTCAATTGCAAAGAGCGATTATGTGCAAACAATAAAAAAGCACCGCTTTTTGTAATTGAAGATCAATACTTTTATTAACAATCGAAACCGAGGACTGTTCGCATGCAAGCAACTAATACCTTAATTTCTGCCCAATTTGCCCTGCGCAAACTGGCCAACAATCCATTAGCCCGCAAAATCTCTTATTTTGCAGCACTTGCTCTATTAGTCGTGATTGCCTATGCATTTACGATTGAATTTGCCAGTGCTTTAACCGTAGGCACCAACGGCACCATCACTGCTGGTACCGGTAGCCAGAGCACTGCTGCTACCCTTACCACTGGTGGTAACGTGCTGCAACAACCACTTTATTGGTTACTAAACTTCCTGAAAGGGACTGGTGGTCTGTTCGCAGCTGTATTGGCACTGCTGTTCACCATTTTTGAAGCTTTCGTTCGTAAAAATCTGGTGGGTGCAATTCTTTCTTTCGCTGTTGCTTTGGTTGCGTTGTATGGCCCAGGCATCCTGACTACTTTCTTCGGTGCTTCTCTGTAAGCCTTAAGAAAATGAAAAAGTTGCCAACTGGCAACTTTTTTTATGCCAAAAAAATGAAAATTTAAGTATTCTTATTAAGGTGTGACCAGTAGGAAAAATCCTAATCTATTGATTATTAATAAAAATAAATAATTAAATATATGGAATTAAATAAATTATCTAATAATTAATTAATTAATGAAATTATAAATAAAAGATTTTATAATTGATCCATTATTGTGAATATAAATACTGCCATTCTGCGTAGGATTTAGTTAACTAAAGGGGTGTTTAATGAATTCCATTGCCAAAAAAATTAATGCAATGTTGCAACGACACAGAGCGAGTTCAGCTGCACCGGTTCATGCTATTTCAGAAGACTCTTATTTTTATATAGAGCATGATAAAAAAAGATCATATTTAGGGGCATCATTTCGAGTTACCCCATTAAATGGCATTAATAGTGCCATGTTTGAGCAGCTGATTTCCACGCTATCCATGGAGATTCCTGAAGGGACAATTATTCAATTTACTTACATTTCAACAAATCATGTTGATGCTGAAATTGACCATTACATCCTTAATAAATATAACCTGATTCAATCAAACCTTACGATGGATGAAAGGCAACGCGAGTTAGCCTGTGAAATTCTTGCTGAGGAAAAAATTGCACTTGAACGGGGTAAAAGTATCCCGCCTATTCCATTTACACAGCTTACAACCCGTTATAACCGCATCATCATCAGCGTAAAAATACCAACTGATGTGCATATGAGTGAAGAGGATTACCAGAGCGCAAAGGAATACATGATTAAACTGGAAACCAGTTTAAAGGCAAACATATTTAGTGATCTTACAAAGCTCAATGTGACTGAGTATCTGGCGGAGACCCGCTCAATTCTCTACCCATTTATTCCTTTAAACACTGCTTACGATGTCAATGTAAAAATCGGTGAGCAAGTCCTGTTTCCAACCACCAAGATTTCAAATAAAGATACCAATACCCTGCAAATTAATGACACGTATTATAAGCTTTTATCTGTCCATACCTTGCCCACGCCTACCAACAATATTTTGCTAATGAATTTGCTGATTGGCGATCCGGTTGGTAATGAAAAGCAAATAGGGACTCCCTTTGTTGTATCAACTGTAATGAAGTTCCACGATCCGTTTAAAAAATCCGCAAGTGTAGAGCGTGACTACATGTATGTTTCGGATCAGGCTACACCATTTATCCTTAAGTTTACCCCAGCGCTAGCCATTAAAAAACGTGGGTTGCAGATTATGTTTGAAGCGGTCAAGTCTGGCCAGAAATCCTGTGAAATGACTTTAAACATTTTCTTGATGCATCAGGATAAGGTCAAGGTATCCCGTCAGGTGACTCAGCTGATTAGCTTTATTAAAGGTGCAAACCTCACACTTCAGGAAGACAGTGAAATCTTATGGCCAATGCTCTATAACTGTTTGCCGCTCTACCCCAGTGAAGAATCCTTAAAAAACACCTACCGGCATAGAACACTCTCTGCTGAACAGGCCACCACATTCCTTCCGGTGTTTACTGATTTTAAAGGCTATAGCAAAGAAGGGAATAATATTTATTTTACCCGACGAGCACAGCACTTTTTCTTTGATCCAACGACTGGCATGAATCGTAATGGGGCAATTTTAGGTTCCTCAGGTGGCGGTAAGTCTGTCTCTACAAACTACCTCGTAATGAATGAATGGCTGGCAGGAAGTATGCAGCGCATTATTGACGAGGGGGGATCATATAAAAAACTATGCTCTTTACTGGGAGGACAATATATTGATTTTACTGTTAATTCTAATATTTGCCTTAATCCCTTTACCCACATCCGTGATATTGATGAGGAACTTAACCAATTGGTGTTACTGGTTGAGAAAATGGCTGCACCAAAAGAATCATTTCGCGATCTTGAAACAGCACTTGTGACTGAAGCAATACGCAGTGTCTGGGATAAGAAAACCAACCTGATGACCATTACTGACTTGGCGGAAATGCTCCGTCAACATGACAAGATTGAAGCGCGTGAAATTGCAACCAAGCTTTATGCGTATACCAAGGATGGCCAGTATGGCAAATGGTTCCAAGGAGCCAATAATCTCAATTTTGATTCAAACCTTGTGGTACTCGAGTTGTTTGGCCTAAAGCAGCAGCCAGCCCTTAAAAGTGTTGTTCTGATGCTGCTATTAACCCGCATTCAGCATGACATGTATAACCAGACCCATATTGCCCGTAAATTTGCTTGGTTTGACGAAGCGAAATCCTATTTGGGTGATCCAGTTACAGCGGAATTTATCGACGATTTTTATGCACGCTTGCGTAAATTTAATGCTGGCGTCTGGTTGATTACTCAGTCCCTATCGACCATTGCAATGAATCCAGCAATTAGATCAATTCTCAATAACTGCTACTGGAAGATTTATTTACCTCATAAAGAGGCAGAAATCACCGAGATGATGCAAAAGGGAATTATCCCATCTGACCAATCATTTGCTGCCATGCTCCGGACAGTCCACAAACGTGATGGTGAATATGGCGAGTTCATGTTGAGTAATGATGATTCATTTACAACCGCCAGACTGGTACTGACCCGCTTTCAGCAAATCCTGTTCTTTAGTAGCGGCAACGAACGTAACTACATTAATTACCTGCTTGATAACGGCATGAATATTGTGGACGCGATTCGCCAGCTGATGGAAATGGAATCTCAGGGAGACCTCATCCCACAATTTAAGGAAGAGGCAGAGGAAAGTGAAACCATTGAAGTGGCTTAAAAAAGTTTCAGCATTTCCCCTGTACACCATGAGAATGGTTTATGGCCAGTCCAATTTAATTTAAAGAGCACAAAAATAATGTCAAATAACCCGTCCGAAAATTCACAGGTACCAACAACCGTTGAAGTTGTGGAATCTACGACCGTTGAGCATAAAACCGAATTTAATGCATTCCATGCTCAGGGTCAAAAATCATCTTTACCACCGACTTGGGTCATCATACTGACAGGACTATTAATCATTTACCTGTGTGTGAGCCGACTTGACCTTCTGCCACCAAAATTTACACTTTCTGGTACCAAGACGATATTTATTGACGTTGAAAAGATCGTCATTGCCAATTCTGCAAAAATGGCTCAAAAAGCGTCCGGTGAAGCACAGGTTCATTATGAAGCCCAATTATTTGCCTTAAAGCTTAAGGATGAGCTCAGAAAGCTACGTGATCAGGGTTATGTAGTGATCCAGCCCCAAAGTGCATTGGCTTGGCCAGCATCTCTGGATTATACGTTACGGTTTGCCCACGACATGAATGTTGATCTTTCCTCATATCAAAAACTGTTTGAGCAAGCACCAAAATCAACACTACCCGCTAATAGTGTGGCTACAGCAGCTGCAACCAATCCAACCACAGCCGCTGTTACCCCTGTTCCTACAAGTGATAATGCACAGACAGGTGATGTACAGGCAAATGCCAATGGCGAAGCGCTTGACTACGGGCTGGTGAATTAAATGACGACTAAAGCAAGTAAAATTTCAAACTGGCCAAAACGGATATTCTGGTTTTTTGCAAAACCTCCAGTGGAGTTTGTTCAGCAGCTACATCAAGCCACTCGGGGCAAGCGCCTAAAAGTTATGTGGACAATGGTATTTATGGGGTTAGGAATTATTATCGCCCAAAGTGCCTCACAGTCCCTTGGTATGACGTATGGCATAGGCATGGATGTTAGTAATATTTCCTCAAACGATCATATCTTTTACTTAATCAAGAAAAATGAAATCGCTGTAGCACAGGCCAAGGTTGGGGATTATCTGGTATTCCAGTCCGATCTGTTAAAGCCTTATGTCAATAGTGATGCGGTCATTATCAAAAAAATTGCAGCAACAGCCGGTGATCGTATCAAGGTGCAGCAGGGTGTTGTCACAGTTAATGGCAAGGAAGTAACACGGCTAAACCCAATTGTACTTGGAAAATTGCATAAGAAAGCCAGTGACTATGACCGTGAAATGGTATTGCCCAAAAATGCTTTTTTTGTTCTGGGTTCCAATCCGCGTTCATATGACTCACGTTACTGGAATTATCTGGTTATACGTCAGGAGACGGTCAGCCGTGCTTATCCATTCCTATTTTAAGTATACCGTGCTAATGGCCGGCATGATGGTGATCAGTAGTGTGGCCATATCGGCTGCACCCAATGGTGCCAATCCCAGTTTTTATGATAAAAAAGCTGAAGGCTGGTATTGGTATAAAGACCCCAAAAAGCTTCCACCAAAAAAGATCATTGATCAGAAACCTGTCGTTGTCGTTGCGCCAGTACAGCAAAACCCAACTCAGCAATCAGTGAAGGTTGAATCACCGCCAGCGGTCTTTTCAGTAAAGTGGTTTAATGAAAATATGGATGCTGCGCGAATTCGTGCGCTTGATAATCCACGTAATCCGGATGGTACGCCGTCCAAAGATATGATTGCCTATATGTATTTCCAGCGTGTGGCATTAGATAAAGCACAAAACTTTGCCTATGCGGCACAGGATGCCGTTTCCTCTGATCCAATACTGGATGAAACCAGTCGTATCCCTATTGATACAGGGGCGATCACCACTTTCAAACGTATGGTTGAGGATGACAAGAAATCAGCGCTCAACAGTCTTACCCAAAAGGCAGGCCTGTGGTTTTTCTTCGACTCAACCTGCCAGTATTGTGCTTATCAATATCAGTCTTTAAATGCATTTGTTAGCCAATACCGCTTTCCTGTGCGCTATATCAGCATGGATAACAAGCCCTTGGCAGGAATGCGGTCTTTCTTGCCAAATCGTGGGTTGGCACAGCAGCTTAATCTGAAAGTTACTCCAGCAATTGTATTGGTCGTACCCCCCAATAATTTTTATATCGTGAGTCATGGGATGTCAGCAACCAGCACGATTGGAGACAAGATTTTACTGGCCGCTGCTTCTCGTAACCTGTTGCCTAAGGAGATCAAGGATCGTATTGATCCCTATAACAAGGGAATTATGACTCCTGAACAAATGAAAATATCGCAACAGGAACAAGCCAAGCTGGATAAAGACCCGAACGCTTTTGTTGACCTTATCAAAGATGCTTTAGGTGGAAAATAGGAGATATACCAATGAAAAATTATCTTAATAAAAAATCGCTAACGGCTACCTGTTTTGGAATCTGGCTGGCCATGAATGCGACCCCCTTATCTGCTGCCAATAGCCTAGATAGTGTTATGGATGGCATATATAGCAATATGACCTCACCAGATATTTATAATTCCCAGCGCCGTGGAGTACTGGTGGGGGGGAGCTATGTTGCGCGTATTCCAACCCGCAGTATCAACCTCATATCATTTGATCCACCGCGCTTAAATGCCGGATGTGGTGGTATTGACATGTACCTTGGAGGCTTTTCCATGATCAACAGTAAACAGATCGTGGAAACCCTGCGCCAGATTGGCCAGAATGCAGTTGGCCTTTTATTTCAACTGGGTTTAAAGGCAGTAAATGATCAGCTCTCAGGGATGTTGAGTAACTGGTCTAAAAAGCTCGAAGACATTAACAGTATGCTGAAAAACACCTGCCAAGCAGCCAATAAAGTGGTTTCATTAATGAACCCCAAGGAAAGCGCAGCGACCTTTGCTTCCATGAAAGGTGGCTTAATGAAAACGATTACTGGCGGTTTTTCTGATACCGCAGAAATGGAACAGCAAAAGCAGTTAAACCCATCTGCCCTGACGCCAAATGCTTCTGGCACCCTAACCGGCAATGACCTTAAGCTGGCTGAGTCGAACCCTAATTTAGGTAATATAGTTTGGCGTGCAGCCGTGAACTCAGGGGTAACCGCCAAAATATCTAGCTCTACCAGTCCGGTGGCAGCTACCAGTGAGCCTGAATTGGCCATACTGCTGATGAACGTGGTTGGGACACTGATCTATAGTGGAAAAGACCTCTCGGCAACGTCTGGATGTAAAACAGGGGATAATGTGACCTGTGTGAATGATGCTGAACCCTATGCAGCCTACATTCATCCGCAGGATTTGATCGATCCGCAAGATAAAACCATCAAGGCCTGTGCCGGTTCAATTGCTTCAAATAATAAAGAGTTTGGTTGTCAGACACTGGAGGATAGAAAACTTTCCACCTACTTTAAAGGAACTCGATACATCATTAATGACAAATTGTACGGTAAAAGAACCAATCAAGTCCTGACACCCAGTGATATTAAAGCTGCCATTTCAGCGAAGCAGGGTATTATTGGCAAGGTATTAAGTAATCAGACATTAACTACGGCTGAGCTTCAGTTCCTAAACAGTATACCGGCTCCATTGTATGCGTATTTAAAAGCTGTCCAAAACTCGCCTGAAGCAATTGCGATGATAAGTTCACGGGTTACCCCCATGATTGAAAACTATTTTGCAACTAACATTGCACAGTCATTTTATGAATCAGGGTCTGAGATGTTTAGTGGAAAAAATATCAAGGTTGAAGAGCCCGCGTTTGTTAAAGAAAGACTGGCCATATTTAAGCAGGAAATGAATGCCCTTACGCCTGATCCGAAAGACCGGATCAAGGAAGAAAATGAGCTGCGTACTTTTGTTAGGGATACCGTTGCTTCATTGCCAAAAAATGTCCGCTTCCAAGTTAATCCTGCTATGTCAGTAGGTTCAAATAATTAATAAAACAAGCCCTAGGCCAATGAACTAGGGCATTTTTTTAGGAAACAAACGTGCAAAACCGTGATAAAACACTACCAGACTGGCTTGGTATAGAGGAAATCGCTTTCTCACTGGGATTATCAAAAGTCATCACCAAGAACCAACTCAGTAAGCCCGTTGAAGCGCGAAATAAGGCATTTAGAGATTGTTATGATAGCTTTGTCCGCCATACCCATAAAATTATCAAGAAGCACCGCTTGGAATCATTTGATGACTTAAAAACCATATACATGATCAAAAATGAATATGCAGAGAGCCCTTTTGCCCATCGTGATAGTGTTTCTGGCCAGCAATTATCGTCCCTCGTCAACCTGAGGCTGGAAATCACGCATATTGATGAATTAGGCCTACGGCTTGGGATTAGCAAAAGGACAATATTCCGTTTAAAGAATCCGGATCAAGCCTATGAGATTAAACTCATGTATCCAGTGTTCTGGTGCCTGATGAATGATTTAAGGGTTAAAGCTGCGTAATAAGCCACAGAGGCTGCATTAGCCACAGATCAGGTGCAACCCCATGATGGCAGCTTAGCGCTATATCATGGTTGTAATGGCAACATGTGCTGTATAAGGTGTAGTGAAATTACAATTTGCTTGTATGTTAGGGTGGCACTCTAGTAGCTTATGGCTATAGCCCATGGAGTGCTGCCGCCAAAATGAATATGCCACTTGATTTAAGCCGGATTGGATTAAATGATTACACCGAGTTAGCCAAAGAGCAAGCCAGTGTTTTTGGTGAGCCCGTTGAGTATTTCCATCAGGAAACCTTCAATTACTGGTCAGCACATTTCGGTGCTATTCTTTCTTGCCTTCATTATCATACTTTATTACAGCACCGGCCTACCGAACTGAAAAACTATCCACACTGGTCGCTCAGTGACTTTCGTGGACAAAAGCCTTTAGGATTTTTTGATTCTCTGAAGTCTTATTTAAAAAACTGGGGACTACAGTACTTTTTACTTAACTTCCTGAATAATGAATGTGCCCGTAACATCGCTGTAGCTTTGGCTGAAGGATTGGACGTGTTAAACCGTCTCGATATTATGGAAGATTATACCTACTATGCTTTTGAGATGGCCGGCTTTGATTCCAAACTTACTAAAAGTAATAACTTTGAATTGATCGATACATTTCCTCCCCAGAATGATGAAAACTCGCACGTTTCCAAACGTGCAGATTTGGGAGTGATATTCTCAAACGATATAAATTCTGAGCCTAATCCATTGGTAATTTTTGGTGAGGTTGAAGGCAATAATGGGCGAAGTTTATTAAAACCGCAGTGGTGGGAAAATAAACATCCCGATTGTCTATTTGGGATAGGTGTGGTTAAGTCAATCAATTCTTTAAAAAATAAAATAAATATCAATCCTAATTTAGCCAAATACGGACAGCCAGCCATAATAACCCACAAGGTACCAGTGAATGGTTCAACTAAACTGGTGATTTTAATTGAGCAGACTCACCAAATTATTAAGGATTTTGATGATGCCATTGAAGTATTTAGGCATCTTATGTATATGGGAGCAGATTATAAATGTTTGAATAATTGCTCAGAGCCATTTCGGGAAGCTGTAAATCTTCTCATCACAGGCTTTGATAGTACGTTTGAGTTATTACATTGCGGATTTCAACATAGCCATAAAAATGCATTTAATATTGATCAGGCTAAATTTAAACTTTCAATTGCTCCTGAGTTAATAGATACGAAAGTGAAGATAATTCGTTTTGATGTTTAGCAGCTTGAAATATTGGATTAAAAGCCTTTGATTCTGAAGAAAATGAAGATATAAAAAAAGGCCAAAATTGACATGGCCTTTTATTCTTCAGGATACATCAGTGCAACTGGTTGAGCTTCCCTTCAATATCCTGTTGTCCTGCCAGCACAGCATTATTTAAGCTGTCCTGTAAGTTATTGCCTTTATACCAGTCACCGGCTAGATCACTACGCCCAAACCAGCGATCCTGCCATACAATCTGGTTATCATGTGTACTCACCAGTGTCATATTGCCAAAAAAAGCAGCCTGTTTTTTAGTGGTTGGAATAAAAAGAAACTTATTTTGGGTCAGGCCAATAAAAGTAGGCTCCAGAACCAGAATATAATCGCCAGCGTTTGTATCTGTCAGATTTTTAGCATAGCTATGCTGGCCAGCAGGGTGTTCCATACGCGGCAGTGTTTTAACATCAAGGTTAACCAGCTGTACTTGAGCACCCTTGGCTTGTACGTTGGTTGCTACCGACTGGCCAAGAGTTTGATAGGCAGGTACCTGAGTTTTAGCGAGTGAACGATCCAGATCAGATTTGGCAATATTGGCAACCAGTTCAACATAATAAAGCGGGGAGGCCATATCACGTCCGACCAAAAAAGTAGGTGTCGGCAATTGTTGTGCAGCAACGCTGACCTTTTTATTTTGGATGCTATTTGCAGCACTTTGCGGTTGTACTGACATACAGGCAGGCAAAGAAGCTGTGGCCATGATGAGCCCCAGCACCGCTAATTTTTTTGTTTGAAATTGATTTTTCATATACTTATCCTGTTGAGTAAATAATAAGAGTTAACTCTCTTGCTGTAAATATTAACATAATAATTAAATTGGCAATATTAAAATCATTAATTTATTTTCTGTTTTAATTGTGATGCACGATTAGCAATATCTTTTAAGGCCATATTATTCATGGCGACTTTAGAGCGGGTCACTGCCACATAAAGTAACCTTAATTCCGAATCTTCCATCTGTGTCATTTGGGGTTTATTGTCATACATTGCCTCAATGCCATCGCTACGTTTGACGGTGTTGAGCATTTCATTAAAAGTTCTATCAGGGGTCAGTTTAAGCTCAAAGTCATCATGGAAATCCACCTTGTTCCATTCCAGCCCTTTGCTTTTATGGGCAGTTGAAATTACACACTGCGGATTTTTTGCCTGAATACTTTGTTTAATGACTTTCTCCAGCTCATAAAAACCAAATTTTTCCTCAAGCCGAACTAGCCCAGCCAGTTCAAAGTCACTTTTATCAGATTCCGTATACTCTTTTACATCATGCCAGCTGGTAAAACCCATGAAAGCCGGATGATTTGGTGTACGTCCTTCTTTTAGTAACTTACCTGCTTCAATAAGTTTAATATATTCCTCGGAGTTGGCTACTAAACCATAAGTGCGGTTATCACCTAGCTTAAGCCTGTTCATCAGTGCCTCTATTGCACCTCGATTAGTGCGGCACAGTATGGCATCCGGATCAAAAGATTCTGATCGCATATGTAATACTCTTGAATTGATGGATTCTGTACCAACCAGTGGAACACTTTCACCCAGCATATTTAGGTACAGATTAGCATTATCAGCAATAGCATGGCCAAACCGAAATGACTGGGTGAGGCGCTCAGCTGGAATATTCAGCTGGATCATGGCATTAACAGCACCGCGCCAGTCATATATCTGTTGATAAGCATCACCTACATAAATTACTTGCGTATTTTTCTGTTCAAGCAATACACCCAACATCAAGGGATCAGCATCCTGAGCTTCATCGAACATGATGTAATCGGTTCTGATTTGCGGCCTCTGGATTGCCCACTTTTTTAGGTAAATTTCATGGGTAATGGGAAACTGGCTATTTGGATTTAATTGATCATGCCAATACTGGTGTGCAATCGGAAGTAGTGTTTCACCCAGCGCTTTTTTTGAATTTTCACTCATCCAGTCTGGAAATTGAAAATGAGTGACCTTTAACTGTTTGGCATGGGTAGAGCAGTAATATGAAACCGCTTTTTTAACGAGCCGGAACAGGTCTATGTCAAAAATATACTTGGTCTTTTTACTGTCACCCACACGCATAGTAGGGTCAATTTCAGCCTCAAATGCAATAAGACCATAATGTGTGGCTAAGTCATTGTCTCTTATTCTTGGTAACTTAAGCTTTTCAGTCAAGCTACGTTCAGTTTGCCGGAATGCAAGGCTATGAAAGGTACGCGCATCAACTGATGAATCAAACTTTTTAGCTGCTTCATCAGCAATGGATTTATTAAATGCCAAATATGTTCCTTTACGGCTTTTAGCGGCAAGGGTTTTACTAATTAGCCCAAGAGTTGAAGTCTTACCCGTACCCGCATAAGCCATTACCTTGAATGACTCCCCAACTGCTGCACGGTGTAAAATTTTTTCTTGTTCAGTAGTGGGCTTGAACATGTAATTTATGACCTTGAAGTTAATTTTTATATTGACTGATACTAACTTGAAAAAATAAAAAAGGCAATATATAATACAAGAGTTAAGCAATTAATTTATTAATATATTTGACGGATTTTAACGATACCAAGCTGGTTTTTAAATGCCATGACTTCGCTTAGTATTAACTTAAATGATAGTACTCTTTTTATAGAAGCTACAATCATTCGACTGATTGTATGGAGTATTAAATGCAAATTGCGCCAGAAAATCCAATTGCATTAGTGGCCACCCAGCTTGACTCTTTACAGCTTAAAATATTGACATTGGCGCTTCAGAAAGTGCCTGATCCGGACTGTGGTTATCATGTGGAGTTAGAGGTTCTGCATGATAAATATTTCCCTAAAACTGATTTATCAGAACGGCTCATGCTTAAGGCACTTGAAAACCTTTTTTATCAAAAATTGATCAGGCAGCGCTTGGGTAAAACAACTTATACTCATATTTTAACTCATTATGAATTAGTTCCCTTTACACGGTTGGTGATCGGCATTGAGCCTGAGGTGGCTCAATTGCTGCTGTCTTATTTTAAGCAATCTACCAAATCTGAGATAGAGGAATAATCATGTATAGCCATGCACATGTCATTGAACTTCTTGCCCAGCTTACCTTACCTGAACGACAAATTATTCAGGCACTCACCACCCAATATCTTAAGTATGAAAATGCCTCTTCTGTTGTTTTAAGCCAAACTGTATTAATCAATTTGGGTGTACCCGCGCAAATGATTACCAACTTTATTATTCGCGCATTTCCTGAGTTTGCCAACCGTGAACTCAGGTTACATTCTTTACTTGATCGTGGGGTTTCCAAGGTTTACTGGATAAGTACCTACACAATGGATATCGAAAATGTCGTGATCGATAATGTTTCAATAAACCCCTGTTTTATTCCTTATATCAAATTTATTCATGAGTTTTTGGCCAGTTATGGAAAGCGGCTCCCTGTTACCCTGAATGGATTTTACTTGGCACAACTCTGGACATTGATACAAACCAATACCGCTTATATTGAAATAAAGCAGCTTCGCCAGTTATTTGAAGTTGAAGACAGGCCTGCATACCAAAAGCAGAGTAATTTCAAAAACCGGTTGCTCAAACCTGCCTTGAATGCGCTTTCTATTATGCTTGATCAAGAAATACATATGAAACCACGCATTCAGAGCAGGACAATCATTGGGTTTGATTTTATCTTAACGGATTGGCCAGACATTTCTGCCAATCTCAAAATGGTATAGACAATCAAGTTGTTAACCTACACAGATCATCCTAATGACTGGTGAGTTATGAAGAGTACTTACTTGTCTCTACCATGGCGCTGATCATCAAGCGATGGAAGCATCACACTACGGGGGGTAAATATATTCTTGATCAATAACGCATGCGCTGAATAAATGCCTTTGACAAACCAGCCTATCCATAGAAATATTTTCTGGATCAGCCACAGCATAAAATCAAAAATTAGTTCATTAAAAATCCAGAAAAGTAGCGCCCGTGTTGAGCTAAAGAACATCATCACAATTAATGCAGCAAAGGAAATGATGATAAACAGCTGGGTATCTTGAGAAAGTGTGAGGAAATAATCCATGGTCTTTTCCTGAACAATTCTAGTTTAATAGGTTTTTGACTTTTTCAAACAAATCCAGTCCTTCAACTTCCGGCATAACAAAACGGTTAAGCTGGTTGTTATCTAGGTTTAAGACTTTTCTTGCTTCTGGCGTGATTTTAAAAATTGGCGTCTTAAGATGGTAAATCCTGTTACCGTCATAAAAAACAATACATTCACCAATAGGCAAAGCCATAAACTGTTCAGGTGTGACCTTTGCTACCTCCTCATCACGTTGCATGGTGGTACTTGCCGCACTATCCCCTTGATTCTTGATCGGCGATGTATCCACCTCGGCACCGCTGATACTTGCACCATGACCCTCACCAATGGCATAGGTGGTACGGCGACGGTTGCCCAGCATTTCTGATGCCTCTGTGGCAGTAGTGTTAGTACCAAGCTTATAGAAAATCTTTGTATAGGTATTACCTAAGATCATTTCCTTATTTTCCTTTTCGTCTGTTTCAAGATTGGCAAATGTCTGGAAAGCGGGGCAAAAGAAAATGCCGGCAGAACGGGATTGCTCCAGCGGCCGTGTCCAGTTTTTATCAATATAGGAACCTGCTTCATCTGGAAAAACAAAGTAGGGTGGATTGGGTTTTAACTCATCCGGCAGTTTCTGAATCCATGAGATCGCAGTCCTGAGGTCTGCAATGATCATTTTGGCGAGTGAAATTGACTGTTCATTCTTACCCATAGTTGGCAGCATCACATAAATAATCTTATGTTGCATAATGGCATCGTACAGCTTGAGTTCTGGGTTATAGGTATTCATAACCTGCCCAAATGAACCGGTAGCAAATTCGTGCAAACGGCCAGCGAGGCCACCAAGAGTCTTGCGGAATTCCTCAACATTAATACGACCGTCCTTGTCACGATAACGGTTGATTAGCATTTTAAACTGGGCTGTGACCGGATCATCAAAGTACTTGGAGTTAAGTTCCTTAAGAATGATATAGATTGTTTGTGCTTCCATAAGTACCATGGAAATATCCATGAAATTGTAGGGCTTGCCAAGACGCTGGAAGGCCGCAACGATGGTTTCAATAGCCTGTTTTGCAGATGACCGATAGTGATCAGTACCTGCGCTGCCCTCCGGAATCAGTGAAATAATACGCGAGGCTACTTCCTGTGGATCACCGTACAAAATGGGATTATAGGTGTTGCTCTGCTCAGGATTGGCTGCATTTAAGATGTATACATCCTGCTCGCGGCCAGCCCATTTGGCCAGCATAATTACGTTATCCAGTTCCGAGCTGCTAAGCTTTCCGTCAATGAAAAGGTAACCACCGCCGTTTCTGATATGCTGGGTCATCAAGTTTGTTCCACAGACGGTCTTTCCGACCCCTGACTGGCCTATCAGCGCCATATGCTGGCTTAGGCGAGAATATGGAATATAAACCGGCATGCCGTTATCCGTGGTATAGCCGATCAGTAATCCGCTCCCTAGGGCTTCAGCTTCAGGAATGGGAATAGGGGATGATTCAATACGGAGTTTTTCTTCAACAGGAAAGAAAAATCGTTTATCCAGAAAAGGTTTTATTTTCTGAGGAAACCATAGGATGCCTGAAAATAGCATCAGTATTAAGATGGCCAAGGACTTGGCCATAAAGTTGAGATCAGAAAAATAGGGATTGCACAGTAATATACCCGCGATGAGGCATATCAAGCCTAAAGCATCCGTGGTACCTGCAAAAGTCAGTGTTCTTTGGTCTTCAAGACTTAGTTTCATGTCAGCCTACTGTAATAAAGTGAATTAACCATTTTTTAAGAGCTTCAGTTCAACAAATGTTTCTGTACCATCATTACTTCGAGCACTGACGAACAATTCTTCCTTGGTTTCCTTGAACAATGGATCATTCGGATGCTGTGTAATACAGTTGAGCAGATTTTGAATAACCGTGGCATGCTCGCCAAAAATGGTGCCTAAATTCTCTTTGGGAAATGAGTAAATGGTGTGGTAAAGGGCATTGGCCGGTAGTAGTTTTGCATTGATACCCAAGCGAACCTTATCTTGTCGCTTCATCCCTTCAAGCTGCCTGAACATTTTTACCATCAAGGCGCGGATGTTGGTCTTAGTCCATTCATCTGCTGAAATATTTTTATATAGCTTGTTCTCTCCAGATTTATAAATCCTAACCAGTTTTACCTGCTTTACGCGCTTGGTGGCTTGATCATCAGGCTTTATGTAGTTGAAACTGACTTCATAAAGATCAGCTTCCTTATGGAATTTGGTAAGGCCACCTATCAAAGTCTGGTCAAAAAACTCATGCAAATGGGTGTTAAAGATAGTCCAGCCCATGTCTTCCTGCTTGACGTGATCCAGCCTTGTCCCGTTGAAAAAATCACTTCTGAGCATAACCATATGCTCATTAATTCTTGACTTTAGGGCAGCATTGGAAATCTTGGGGGATGGCGCTAGCCGCGAAGTTTTGGTTTCTTCATTTGACTCAGGCTTCTTACGGGCTCGCTTTGGTTTTGTGGCTGGTACTGTGGTTGTCTCTCCATCTTTAGCAGCAGCCATTGGGTTCTGCTGATCCTGTGGTATTCCATCTAAAGGAGATTCTGGCGCAATTGATGTCTGATCCTGACTGGATTCAGTTAATTTATTTAAAAAATCAGTGATCACTCCTTCAAGGGTGCCTTCTGGCTGCGTCACTTCAATACTATCTGCACCTGTTATAACCTCACTGGATACAGAACCAAAATCACTCCCCAAAAAATCAATTTGCTGGAACTGGTCATCAACCGGCATAAGCTCGGCATCAATATCAATGGAGGTTGTCTCCATGATCGACTCATGCGGGACAGGATTTTCTAGTTCATTTTCTAGTTCGCTGATGATATCTTCATGTTGATTTTCAGCTAAATCGGGTTCCTCTATATTTAAGGCGCTATTACCTATTGCTATATCGTTCTTGGCCTGCTGCTCAAGTTTGCTCAGAATCGAATTATCAGGGCTAGCATCATCGAGTTTACCTGTCTGGCCAAATAATGTTTCATACCGTAGTGATCCCTCGATGGCATCTTGTTCATCAATGCCACGGATACGGGGATAATTACTTGCTTTTTTTACAATGGAACGGATATGCGAAAGTGAGCCAATAGCCTTAATCCGTAAAATACCATTGGTTATAATCGGCTTGTCATTTTCACTTGAAACCCATTCAACTGAGAGTAACTCACCATTGGTATAGGTAATATCTTCGCCATCGTTACCCTCCATCACAACATTAAGATAACCTTGTTCCTGCAAGTAGCCGTAGATGGCCATGGGTATGCTGCCAACCTTATTCCCAAATTGTGGATAGGTCAGCCTGAAGAGTTTACGAAGCTCCTTAAATAATTTTTCGTTATACAAATAGAGGTCACCCTCAGCAAACATCCCGATACGCTTATCAGTGACTTTTCCGTTGATGCGGTCATTTTCAGAGATAAGTTCAACCAGCAGGCCAAAGAGCATTTCAATTGAATAGGCTTCTTCTTTAACGTCCAAGGTAGTAATGGCCAGTGGTTTAAAACCTTTAATAAAACGTTCCAGTTCAATAAGTGCGACCGGTTCATCCAATATTGGGGAGGGCTTGCCATTCTGGATATGTATTGGCATTTGCGGATAGCGGTAGCTTTCAGTAGGCGCGATATAAGGCACCTCTGTTTGATTGTACGAGTTCTTGTAATAAATATCGTATAAGCCCCTTGCTTGGAACAGTACCCGCTTTTCATGAAGGTTAAGGCTATTAATATGCTTACTATTGCGCAGTTCGCTCCATGAGTAAAACGGGAACAAGGCGGTCAAAATGACCAAGGGATTATTCTTTAAATTGATGGCCTTACCCTTACCGGTCACTGGCCGCAGTGTAGATATGCCGGTATATTTGAATGACTCTATATGTTCAATGAGTTGCTTAAGGTAATCATTAATTTGTTGGCGGTCATGATCTTCTAAGGCGTTAAATAACGCTTCAAAGATGCTCTCATGTTTTAGTAATTTACTTATAGAAAGCGTATTTTTATCTTTCTGGGAGCCTAAAGTTCTGAAGTTAGTCAGGTGTGATTTTACAGCTCCAACTTTTTTAGAATGAACATTCTTGGTAAAGTGATTTCCTAAATTAACGGTAAGTCCATCAATTTCTACAGGACTAATTCTTCTCTGTAATGCCCTGCTTTTTTCTGAATCAAATAGGAACAGAAAAAAATAGACGGTGATCAAAGAAATAATCATGAAAAACAGTAGAAGAATTGAATCCACATTCAGCAAAAAACCTTCATGATTAATACCCACTTTTCGCATGCGTATTAATGCCAGTACAACCCACCAGAATAAAACAATCAATAATGATTTTTTAATTAATTCAAAAGGACTTTGCATCTTAAAATTAACACCCGATTAGCTTAATAATTAAGTTTATCAATAAAAAAATAGATAACTATCTTATCAAAGATAGAACATTTATTTATAAAAGGTTAACATAACAATAGGTATTTATTTTAGGATTTGTTCTCGTAATGATTAAATTAATAAATAAAAAATCATTTCTCTCAAGTGACTTGGTTAATGTTACTCATGTGACACCTCGTCTTTATAAAGCATCCTTACTCATCATTAGTTTGATGCTCTCCAGTCCCGCCAGTCATGCTGACCTTATTTCAAATCTGCCTCAAATTGACCGACCATCATGGCTTCCTGAATTGCCCAAGGATGCAAACTTTGGTTTTACGACCAATACAACCAAATTTAATGAATTAAAAAAAAGGCTTATAGAGCAGAAAGACCGTACTGCATTAAAGCCGCTCAAGCAGCTGGCCGATTCCGGCTTTTCTCAAGCGATCACCTTGTTCGGCTATATTTATGACAACGAACCCAAGCTGGTAAAGCTCAATCCGACTATTGCAGCCCACTACTGGGCGGCTTCAGCGCGGATGAATGATCCAGTGGCTATGTATAACCTTGGGGTACTATATCTTTATGGCCGTGGTGTTCCGCAAACCACGGATACGGCCTTTCGCCTATTTGACCTTGCATCACAGCAAACCATGGGTAAGGCCAATTATATGCTGGGCAAAATGTATGAGGTAAAAAAAGACTATCAGGGTGCAATTCAAGCATACGAAGGCTGCTTTAATTATCAGACTATCCCTAAATGCAAGACCCGCTATGGCATTCTTTCAATTAAAACGAAAGCAGCGAAGGATATTGAAATTAACAAGGTCATGGCTGGTTTGGATGATGCCAGCAGCCGTGGTGATCCGGAAGCCATGTACACCCTAGCCAGATTGCACGCAGAGGGTCTGTTGCTGAGCAAAAGTATGGAAAATATGGTGGCATCTCTGGAGCCATTACGGATTTCACCTGATCCATATTGGCGCAAAGTGGCTGCCGACATGTACAGGGCATATAACCCATCACCAGATGCCATCAAGAAGGGCAGGGATAACTACCGCGTTTCGCATATTGGGGGCATCGTTCAAGGGTTATTACAATCGAGCGTGGATGACCGTAGAACCGTTTTGGAGAAAGGGGATTTATTCACATGATCCCAGCAGATCAACCACAACTGGCGCGCGGTAAAGCCAAATTCTGGCTGGCTGTAAATAACAATGATAAACGGGTTTTAGGGGCAATAATGTTCCCTAATATTTATCATATACCTGATAACCGAAAAAATAAGCTTTATAAGAAATATCGCAAGGAAGCATTGCTCTTACTGGGTATTCATGAAAAATTTGTTGAAACTGGATCACTGGTAATACAGCAGTCAGGCTCACTGGCCGTGGGAATGACAACCAACCGAAAGCTAGGCAATGGTCAAGCGCCGACTGTTTTTAATTTCAACTCCAATAAACATCGTTTCAAGGAAATGTCATCGGCCACAGAGGAGGATAGTCCTAACAACTTATCTGTCCTAATTCGTCAACAGGACTATCTTTCAGCGGAAGTGATTTTTAGGGCATGGGCTGCAATTGATAACGGTCTCATTGTTGGCCTGATTGTATTCCCCCATATCAATGATAGTGGCCAGTACCATAGCAAACAGTTTTATCAATATAAGAACAAAGCCAGAGCTATTTTACAAAAGGTTGGATATGTCATTTCTGGTGATCTGGTGCTGGATCAGCACCAGCAGGTTCGATTCTATACTTATCATCAATTGCATCGCCACGCATATAGGACAATTTCAAACTGGGTTAAGGAATATGGATTAACTAAATCGTTAAAGGAATTTATAAATTAATATTTGCATTAATAGTTAAATTTTCTTATCATCTTTCTTGTCCGAAGCCTAGCTTTAGACTAAATCATTTAGGCTTTAGCCTAAAAGTGGATGTATATTCTGTTTTCAGATTTTCTGATAATTGAATGATATTCGCATCGTTCTTGGAACGTTTATTAGCTTAGGCGTTCAGGTTGTTAAGTTGCTCACGCAACTGACCATCTTTGAATGGTGTCTATTATCATTTTTTACGTACTGGTCTTAAGATCGCCAGTGCTGTACAGAATGTGCAATAGTCATCTTTTGATGGATGGCAATAATGATTGATCTTCATTATTATAAAAGTCTCATACCATGTGTGAGACTTTTCTTTTTTAGACTTAATTAAAGTCTCGTTTTTGAAGATTCTTTATTATGTCTCATTACTCTTTTCAATGATAAAGCGACAATCAGGGCTTAATCTGGATGCCAGTTCATTGATGAGCTCTTCAGTAGATGCGTCACTTACAGCAGTAGACTGCTCAAAGGTTTGATTTAAACGGGCAACAATATCGGCATTCATAGATCGGTTAAGTTCTTTTGCCGATTCAGCTAATTTTTCTTTTAGCTCGGCAGGCATGCGCATTTTGTACTCGATGCCTAAATTTTTACCCATAAACTTGCCTCAATTTTCACTCATGACCAAATAAGAGTTATGCTATTTATTATTTGCCCAATCCTTTAAAATTACATATTGCTCATTAGATAAATTTAGCTTTTTAAATAATGAAATTACACTTTCACTACTACTAGCGCCAATATGGCTAATGAATAAATTGATCAGTTCTTCATCATACCCCAGAGCGGGGGATAGTAAAGTAGGGGAATTGCCTTGGGCAGGATTGGTTTTAGCCGTTGGGTCAACTGTACCTGCGATAGGCCTATTTTCATTTAATCCTGTTCCGACCGTTTTTTTAACAGGAATGGCTGGTTCATTGCTTGACCCACGATCATGACCAGCTGCTTCAATAGGGTTATCATTTTTTAACTGATTACTGGTTAAGGCGTCAGTTGAATTATTTTCCTGCGAATCTTTCTTGGAGGCAGCCAAATCCGCTTGCCCCTCACTTTTAGAAATTTCCGATTTATTCTCTACTGCCTTTGGGTTTTCCATGGCCTTAAGAGTGCGAATTTCACTTTTAAGCCATGTTCTGCTAACAATCCCTTCCTGCTCAAACTGTTGTTCAGCCAATTTTAAGCAATTTGGGTCAAGTTTATATAACTCGTTTAAAGCAACCACAGCATGGACATCGGCCATTTTAAACTTCAGGGCTGATTCCTGAATATTTTTTGGTATATCGAGTATTCCAAGTGACCGTGATAAATCAGAAGGGGCGATACCAAGTTGATCTGCAATATCCTTTTTTAACTTCTCAGGTTGCAGCTCGACCATTTTCTTATAAAAAACGGCTGTTTCAATAGCTGACAGGTTGACCCTGACATGGTTCTCGGCATATTGCTTAAGCGCAATACTGACCTTATCGTTGTCGTCAACGGCCATAATCATGGCAGCAATCGTTTCTATCTTTTTACTGGAAAGAATTGCTCTGACTCGACGCTCACCAACCAGTATCTTGAACCGGTTTTTTTCATTAGGAACAGGGTAGGCTACAATGGGTTCCAGCTGGCCATTTTCCTCAATACTTAACCGTAAAGCTGCAATCTCGTTTTCATCAAACCAAAAACGCACTTGGTTGTCGTCAAAAACAATTTGCTCTTTCTTTAAATTAAGCAAATAAGGCTTTGAATTTAGCCGGCCTTGAATACCTGCGCCACCAGACGTCGCCTGTACTTTTGCCATGATGGCTTCAACGCTATTGCCTTTAGCTTTAGCAGTACTCATTGTAAAAGTCCCTTTCTCATTTTTCTTGGTTCTTAAAAATATCAAGAATTTCAGAAAAAATCCTTAATAAGGATTCTCCTGTTTTAAGTACTTTTGGCACCAGCGCAGTTTGGCCATTATCAATAGCAATTTTATAGTCAACACTATTGGCAATATATTCTTCAAAGGCTTTCCAGCGAAAATCAGGGTTAGCTTTTGAAAGTAGGGCACTCATCAATGTACCAGTTCTATTTTTTGAATAACTGTTTACGAGAATGCGGATTTCTACGGGATGGTTGTGTTGTTCTGAAATGGCTTCAATAAAATTCAGCGTTTCAAGCGTAGACTCATATTCAGAGACGCCAGAAGTCATGGGCGTGATAACCAAGTCAGCGGTTAGTATAATTTCCGAAATTTGATTGAAGGCAGTCTCATTGGGATTGCCAACATACCCTGCGGTATCAATAAATACAAAATCATAATTTTCCTTTGCTTCAGAAATGGCGGTTTCAGGAAAATCATCGTTTGCGCAATTAATGACATCTGGCAACATTAAGCTGGTTTTGCTATCAGTATCTGCTCGGTTCCGCCATTTTGTAGCACTATTTTGTGGATCAAAATCTAAAATGACACTTTTATATCCGGTAGACTTAGCTGCATTGGCCAAGTTTATTGTTGTTGTTGTTTTGCCAACACCACCTTTCTGATTTGCAACAACTATTACTTTTGCTGTTTTACTCATGAAATTACCTGCTTAACATACAGTTATATTAATTACGCAGGTCAATCATACCACAATAAATTTAAAAGGCAATATATTTAAAAAATGACTGGAATTAAAAAAGAGCCCTTATTAGGGCTCCTTTTCATAATCAATTAGTTTTTCTGAATTAAATCAGAACGACTTTGTCCAGCGACTGCTTCATAATCTTTAATCCACTGAGGCAAACGGCCAAGTCCGAACCATGTCTGGGACGGGTTATTTGGATTAACGTACATGTTCTTATTGCTTGAGCGCAATGCTTCACCAGAAGGCGTAAAAATACTGCCAGACTTGGAAAGAATGTTATTAATTTCCTGATTAGTTAGGCGGTGCTTTTGCACGATATCAATTAATTTTTTAACGTCCGCAGCCTTCTCTTCGGATTTTAATTGATCCAATCTATTCTTGGCTGCTTCCATAATACTGGCTAAAGCATCTGGGCTACATGTTTGCAATGCTTGATCAATACTTTCAGTATCACCTAGCTTAATTGGCGAAAGATCACTTCGTGACATTTTTCATTCCCCTGAAAATTAACGTATACATAATGGTCACCGACTATTTTATCGATTTAAAAGATAAAATAGAATAGCTATTTGCTAAAAGCTTTAATTAATGGATATTTTAAAAGCTATTTAACTCAAAAATGTAATCAGTAACCTTTAAAAAATAAGGATAT
>NZ_MLCN01000056.1 GCF_001982605.1 Alkanindiges hydrocarboniclasticus
CTGTGAAACCTGTGAAACCTGTGAAACCTGTGAAACCTGTGAAAAAAGTAACGGTAAAACCCGTGGAAGTCAAAAAAAAACTAATACCCTCCAAATCCATCAGCAAGAAGCCTGAAAAACCGGATCAGATAGAACAATTAATCATGCAAATCAATAAATCTGCTGAAAAAACAAAAACAGTTAAACATTCCGTAAAAAAGACTGACGTAAATCCAATCCTTAAAAAGTCCTAGTAAGGTAATGACATATTCAAAATGATCTGGCTGGCTTTATTTTATTTTGTACTTATTAGCGTGGTTAGCGCTTTAGTATTTTCTGGGCAATGGCGAAACTCTCTTTGGCATGGGATTAAATCCATTATTCCACAAAGCCGGCAATACCTTAAAAACTACTATGGCCGCAGAGAAAATTTATCGTTGGCACCTAGAGCCAATACAATAGGTAATGGTTGGGATCAACAGCAAATACTAGTAGTGCTGGCTGGAATATTTTTATTGGGGTCACCTGTCCTGTGGATGGCAACTCGCGATACCGCTATTCCTGTCATGAGTGATGAATCGGCAGATTCTGTAGATCCACAGATTTATGCGTTGCTGGAAGGTGAAATGCTGGTACCGCCTCCCGAAGTAGATGCCGAGCTGATTGTGGCTGCAGAAGCCATTGCCATTCAGGCAGAACAAATCGCCCAGCAATCTTCATCCATTGATATTCCGGTAGCTGCAGTACATACCACTGACTTGCGCTTCGCTGACCGAAAATGGGATAGGATTAATCCACGTTATGCCCAGCGCTTATTGCTGGTTTTTAAAATCATGAAAGAACGCTACGGTTATGAAATGGTATTACTTGAAGGCTACCGGAGTCCGCAACGACAGAATATGCTAGCGGGTAAAGGGGCGCATGTAACCAAAGCTACAGGTTATCGCAGCTATCATCAGTTTGGACTGGCGGGTGATGTTGCTTTTTTGCGCAATGGCAAAGTTGTTATTACCGAAAAAGACCCATGGGCTAGGCAGGGCTATCGTTACTATGGCGAAGTCGCAGAATCTGTAGGCTTAACCTGGGGGGGCCGCTGGAAAATGATGGACTTGGGCCACACAGAGTTTCGCATCAAAGGTATTCTTGGCAATGCTGCAATGGCCGAAAAGCTGATTGCTGAAAGTAATCAACCCCTATCCGCACTACAATAAAAGAGGACAATAATGAGTAAAGCCATTATTACGGTGGGAGCCATGACTAGTCATGGTGGCAAGGTCATTCAAGGCAGTTCGACCAGTACCATTAATGGTGTTGCCGTTGCCTGTGTTGGCGACAAAGTAAGCTGTCCGCAAAAGGGTCATGGTGGTATTACCACCATTGTAACTGGTGATAACGCACTCTTAATCAATGGCCGTGCCGTAGCACGTCATGGTGACAAAACAGCTTGTGGTGCAACCTTATTAGCAAATCAAGCGCTAGGTGTTGATAACAGATAATATAGAGCTGTTATAGTTAATATGAGAAACTTCCAATGCATTACCTGATTGCGATAGGCCTATCTAGTACAGCGCCGAACTTAAATTAAAATCAAAGCCTGTTTTTAAGATTTTATATGCAAAAAATTTAAACTAAAATTACACTATTGATCAGGGTTGCCCATGCACCATTTTTGCCGTATTTTCTTGCAGCTTTTGCCCCAATTTGGCGCTTTAATTATCAAGTATTATAAATGCAGAATAGCACCAAAAAAATTAACAAAATAGAATTTTTATCAGTAAAATCAATATCTAAAATTTTATCATTTCAGTCATTGATACAGACTTGTCTGTCCCCGGCAAATATGCTTCAATTATGAAGTTATATTAAACATTAGATAGATAACTTCTCTTTAATGAAACTATTCATACGTTTAAATCTTAGATTATTATGCATATTGATATAGATCAGCCTAGAGAAATTGCTGTTGAAAAGCTAAAAGAAAGTATCCCCAAGGAATTATGGGATGCTAATGAACAGTTTATTAACCAATTAAAAACCAGTATCAAGTGTCATGCGCTAGCTTCAAACCCCATAATTGAATTATTGAACAGTGGACAATTTAATCATCAAGCCATAAAAAACATTCATCTGGAATATCGGCACGCCATCGTACAAATTTTTACTGATGCCTTGTTAATTGCCCAGTATCAGGCTCGGCAACTTGAGCCGCGTCTACCAGCCGGCACCAAAATGATTGCCCGTTTTTTGCTAACCTTAAATGTACTTGATGAATTCGGGTTTCAGCCGGGTACCAGTTCAACTGAATACTATCGCGGCAATCCGGCCTATGCGCATTATCCACTGTTTGAAAAAGTGCTGAATGAACTCAATATTTCTATCGAGGAGCGCGCAAACTATAAACCCAGTCAAATTGCTGTGGAGGTTAGACAGTATCTTGAACAAAGTTATGATGCCTATATCGCCGTGGTGGCCCTGCTAGCAGTTGCTGAACAACAGGTTATTCTATATAGCCCACCTTTGCGCCAAGCTACCAAAAGTGTAGGTTTAAACGTAGAGCATGGTTACTACTATGTACATGGGATTTCATCGGACACCACTGCACTGGCTGCAGATGATGATCATGAGGATGATTTATGGTTTACCTTAATTCAGGCCTGCACCCCGGACATTTATCAATCGGTTACATCCATGTGCATGCATTACTGTGATCTCTGGAACCAGTTCTGGTTGCATCAGCTTGAGTTAAATGCCGCATTAAAGCGCTAATTTTACAATACCTTAAATTAATTAAAATTAGCTTGCTTAGTACAAGCAATTTATTGTATAAATCGTTGGTTACCAAATTTTTAAAATTTTTAGAACTAATCGAGAAAATAACCCTAAAAAGAGATATAATTATCGATTCAATCTAGCTATCCAGATTTACTTCAAGCGATTTATTACTCATATAGTATTTTGCGAATAAGGATTAACCTTGAAAAGTAGCTCCAAAAAAGAAATTATCTATGAGACAGCCACAGCATTATTTGCTCAGCATGGGTTTCATGCTATTGGTATTGATCGAATTATTTCTGAGTCAAACGTCGCAAAGATGACGCTATATAAGTATTTCCCTTCTAAAGAACACTTGATTGAAAGTATTCTGATCCGTCGTGATGAGCAATTGCGTACCAGTATAATCCAATCAATGGATGAAGCAATAACTCCTTTAGAAAAAATTAAAAGTATTTTTCAATGGTATGAAAAATGGTTTGAACAGCCTAATTTTTATGGCTGTATGTTTATTAAGGCTTCTGAAGAATTTTCGCAAGAAACACCTAAGATCAGGCAGATTTCCCAGGATCATAAACAGTGGCTTACGGATGTAGTAGAAGAATTACTGATTAAAATTGGGGTAAAACACCCTGCCTCACTTGCTAATTTTATTATGGTCACTCTAGATGGCTTAACTGTAAATGCCAATATTTTTGCTTATGCAGGTGGGATGAAGCTTGATTCTAGCTGGTCTTTTGTTGAAAACTTGATTTTACAGTCTAAACAACACTAGTTTTAAAAAAATAACTATTAGCCTATAGTCGAATTATTTTTATCTTTTCAGTTCATAATTCCCTCAATATTTCCTTAATTATGAAAATAAATTCGTTTTTTTAATCAAATTTGTAGATGGAAATTGGTTTTTTTATCTTAATAACAAATGCTGAATTGCTAACCCTTTGAATTTTATTGCAAATACAAAAAATCACAAGATGGTTAAAAAACTATCACTTAAATAACATTTGATTGCAAATAGACAGAACTGTCTGTACCATAAAAACCATAAAGCGCTATTGAAATCATACTTGTTTTTTAATGGCTTTGTAAGGATCTTTAGCTTGATATAAGTGATTTACCATGACTTTAGTAAAAACTGATTTATCAACTGATTGCTGTTTATATGCTCAGAAAAAATCTGTTCTGTTTTGGTCTTTAGTAAATCATGCGTATTCGACCTATAATCCTTTAGGTTTGAGTTTTTTTATTAATGATAAAGTAGTAAATTTAAAGTTAAATCAAAGCAATAATATATTTTTGAGTATAGAAAACATACTCGTCAGACAGTGTTTAAAATTTGGGTATAGACCTTTATGGTTGAATAAAAAGCTACTTACCCTGCTTTTATTATTAATTGATATTAATAACTGTTTTACTATGCATAAAATTTTTTTAGTTAAAAGATTTATATTAAAAAAAATAAGATTCCAATAACAATAAATTAGTTTATAATTGCAGTCTTATTTATAAGTGACGATATTAAATTACTCTGATATCGTCACTTTTTTTATTCCCTAAAAACATTAACTATTTATTCATAAATTAATTTGAGGTAAGTTATTCTTATTTAATATGTATTTTATTTACAGG
>NZ_MLCN01000057.1 GCF_001982605.1 Alkanindiges hydrocarboniclasticus
AAATTGGTTTTGCTAAAATATTAATAAAATCAGGTTACTTTGCTGGTTTTGTAGACAGCAATAGAAAATTAAGCGTATCAACAATATACAAAATAATTACTTTTAACTCTAGCTACGGAGCTTTGTATAATTTTCCTATTAGTTATTTAGATGTATAGTAGGGTAAGGAATTGAGTAAAAATTGCTTTGTAAGCGAAATATCTAACTAATATTTTCTAAGTGAGAGTATATGTCATTCAATATAAATGTTAGAAATCAAAAAGATGAAAAAATTTTTTCCAGTGTTGATGAAATATTGAAAAAACAAATAGGTGGATTATCTGTCAGCCAGTATTGGAATGTATTACAAGAAAATTTAATAGTGTGGTCAAAAACTATTAATAATGATTATTTCTGGTCTAAGGTACAAAATAGCATCACTTTTTGGGAGCAAGAATATCAAAAAGAGTATGGCGGTTTATTATTTTTAAAAACAGGTGGTTTTGATGGGTTTCAGAATAAGTCCATTGATAGTATTAAAGATAAATTAGTTCGAAAAATTAAAAAAAATGAATCTATTTTACAGGAAGAAAATACTGCTTTTTGCATTGATGAATTATTTTGTAGTGATAAATTTCCTATACCAAATTTATCTGATTTAATTAGAACTAGAGTAACATGTGCATTTTTGGACGGAGTTAGTTTTTTGGCTCAGCGTCTTTACGATGCTGCTAAAGATATGGGGATGAACCCTGAACTTGAAGTTCATAATAAATCAGAAGGCTATTATGCACAGCATATTACATTTACACATAATGTAAATTATCAGATTCTTGCTCAATCTATACCTATGCAAATTAAAGTTGAAATTCAATTGGCTACAACTCTAGCTACAAGAATGTGGGAAGCATCTCATAGTATTTATGAGGACGTACGAGGTAGTAAAATGTTAGATGATTGGGCATGGAATGTTAATGATCCTAGATTTTTGAACAATCAATTAGGTCATACTCTTCATCTTGCTGATGGCTTGCTAATTAACTTAAGAAATCAAAAACGAGGAGTAGGAATTAAATGACACTTGAAAGTGATAAGTTGGAAATCTCCAAGTTGCTTCCTTTTGGAGTAAATATTGATGACCTTTTAAGAGAGCCTGTATCTTTCATAGGTAAGGAAATTGAAGCATTGATTCCATCACTAACAATCAGCGCAGGTGGAGTTGCTTTAGAGTCAATTTTTGGTTTTGCAGGTGATTTAATCGTTGAAATACGCGTAATTCCACAGCAAACTAATTTTGATATTGTTAGAAATAATTTTAAAAATTTGAGAGTAAATTTGGAAAAAATGAAACTTCCTAATAAAGCTATTTCTAGTGAGCTTTATTACAATACTTCTGTTGAAATTTTACATGATACAGCTTTTAAAACTACAATAAATTACGTAAGTGAGGATTTCCCTAAACTATGGTTAGAAAAAATTAAAGAAAAATTTCCTTTAAATAATATTATAAAGTTCTAAATTTAGAATATCTGAATAATAATTTATTTTAATTTTTATTAGGATATAAACCTAAAGATTAATAAAAATCCCTGCTCACATGGCAGGGATTTTTTATTACCGCAGAATCTTGGCTCTCCAACCTGGGCTCGAACCAGGGACACACGGATTAAC
>NZ_MLCN01000058.1 GCF_001982605.1 Alkanindiges hydrocarboniclasticus
CAATAAATTAATCTCTGTTGCACTTCATTTGAGAATCTAAGTAAAAAGGAATATATTCAGGAGTGGAAGAAGTTTATCCGGGCTATTGATTATGTGCCTGCCCGTGACTTTAACCAGCAGCTCAAGGTAATGAACAGTCTTGGTGATACCCAGCAGTCACCAGCGCGTAAAATGATTGCTTTGATAGCGACTGAAACCAGCTGGGATAATCCCACTGCTGTTGATGAAAGCACCAGTCTGGCCAAGCAGGGTTTTGTGACATGGTTTAAAAGCCGGGTATTACGTCAGGGTTCAACACCTGTCCAGATTAATATTGATACGGCTGGCCTGAACAAGGCACAAGCAAAGCTGGGCATTATTGGCAGTGAGTTTGAAGCTGTTTATAACATGGCAAGGATACGTGAGGATAACCAGAATCGCGCCTTGCTGGATAATTATATTGACCAGCTGGCTGCAATTCGTTCACGGCTTAATAAGATTGCCAATGCTGGTGATATAGGGCCCAGTGTGATTGGACTAGTGCGCCAGACCGTGCAGGAGAGTGGCTCGGAATTTAATGCTACTCAGCAACTGGTCGATGAGCAGATGCTGGCAGGCACCAGTGATGAGATGCGTCAGATTTTACGGCCCTTGCTGGTTAAGCCACTGGTACAGTCGTATAAGGTATTAATGACGCCTGCGCAACAGGAACTGAATCGCTTGTGGGGCGCTCAGGTGTATCAGCCGTTTAGTACTACACTTGCCGCCAAGTATCCTTTTGCACCCGGCGCACGGATAGAGGCCACTTCCAATGAAATTGGCCGCATTCTAGGCGAGTCCGGTAGTGTTTCGCAGTTTGTCACCAGTCAGCTTGACCCACTGGTAATTCGCCGTGGTTTACAGCTTGCGCCAAAAACGTGGAATGGTATTGGTATTAGCCTTAATCCAAAATTTGTGGCGGACTTCCCCCAATATATTGCACCGGTTGGTGGCAGCCCGAGCACGGCCAACCTGAATAATCCGGGCAAGGCAACTGCCAATCCAGACCAGACAACATTCCAGATTTATCCCTTACCCATTGCAGGCCTTAGTGAATATGTCATTGATATTGATGGCCAGCGCCTGCGTTATAACAATGGCTTACCGGAGTGGGTGAGTTTTGTCTGGCCTAATCCGTCCAGTCAGCCGGGCGTTAAAATTATAGCCACAGACCTGTCGGGTAATGTCGTCACTATTGTAGATGAGCCGGGCGCTTATGGCCTTGAAAAGCTGATGACTTCAGCCACCCGAAAAAAACTTGCCGATGGCAGTTTTGAATTGCGCTGGAATGGGCAGGCTAATACTGCACCACTTACTGTGAAGTTTCGGCTGATTAGTGGTGGGCCTGCCAATAATAGTGATGCGCCTACTGGCAGTAATGGCCTAAAAGGCTTACAGCTGGTGCCTGTTGTTAGCATAGGCAATGATACTCCTGCTACTGCAAATACCATCCAGCCCGTTGCGCAAAAACCGGGCAGTATCAATAATGGTATAAATAGCACCTTGGCAAATGCAACAGCAGTAACTCCTGCCTCCACAGGAGCAAAACCATAGTGCAAAATCAGGTCATCAACGTTGAATATTTTTATTTTGGCAAATGCCCGGCCCGGGGTGATTTTGTACGCAGTACTGGCCAGCATGCCATGCTGAGCATACTGGATGAATGGATTACCAAGGCACTGGAAGATTATTCTGGCTGCCAGACTGGATATGACAGTTTTGATTTAATGCCCGGAATGAGCTTTGTATTTTGTAACCCTAAAATGCCTATTGCATTAACCGGATACCTAAGCGCGAGCCATGATACGTCAAAGCGACGGTTTCCCATGGTTACAGGTTGCCGTATTCAAATCCGGCAACCTGAGCACTTCATTGCGCAGGCACCCCTGATACTGGATCATCTATGGCAAACTGCCTGCAAGCGTAACCAGCATCTTTTGCATCTTGAGGATAGCAACCAACTGATGCAAGTGCTGGAGCAGCCCTACGAGTTAAAAGAAGAGGCCAGCAGTAATTATCAGGCACTATTGGCTGGCCAGAGCCTTTGTCAGTTTGCAAGCTTTTTGGGACTGCAATCCTATAATTTTGTGCAGAGCCTGATTGCTTTGGGTTTGCTGTTACAACCCGTGATTAGCCAAGGTGCTAAAAAGCTCAATAAAATACTGCTGTTACCACTTGGGCCAGCGCCTGACATGCACTTTGCAGCAACTTTCTGGCTGGACTTAATTGTAGGCTTTATCAAGCGTCACAATATTGAATTGTCCATTATGTTATGGAATAAAACCAGACCCCAGCTAATGGTAGGGTTTCAGGGTGCTGACATTGCAGCGCTCAGTGGCCTGATGCAAAACAACACCAGCTCAGAGCACTGGGTAAACATTGAAGATGCAGCGTGGGTTGATAATTATCTGGAAAATGATGCTGGACTGGCCACGTTTGAGCAGGTGCTTGGAGATAGCCAAATGTCACTTGTGGATGCGATCAGGCTATTTAAGCAGATTTTCCTGGGTGCTTAAAATAATACTTTTTCTCAAATAAAAGGTAAAACAATGAGATTTTTTAATAACATTCCAATGGCTGATTTTAAATTGATCAATAAACTATATGTTAGTCATTGGGATAGAGGGTGGCTATTTGCCTGTAGCCTTGTGACAAGCCTTGCGTTAAGTGCGCAGGAGCCTGTAATTGCCAATGGTATAGTGCCGGATGCACAAACCAAACAGCAAATTCTAAGCAGGCTTAAAGGATTATATGGAGAGAATGTAGTAGACCAGATTACTGTGGCCGCAGTAACCACGCCCCCTGAATGGCGGCAAACCGTATTGAATAGCATTCAGCCCGAGCTAAAAAATGTGACTAAGGGCCGACTTGAAATTGCTGGTAGTAATATTCAATTAAGCGGTAAGGTGCCATCAGAAGCAATCAAGGCTACATTAACCCAGAAAATGACGACTGGTGTGTCTGCAGTTTATAAAGTAAAACAGCAACTGGAAATTAATGCATCTGAACAAAAACTGATTGATCAGGCATTGGGCAATCGTATTGTGGAGTTTGAATCGGGTAGTGCAATTTTAACCCCTGTGGGTCAGCGCATTCTAGATGAAATGGCAATTGCCCTAAATAAAGTGGGCAATAAATCAGTGCGGATTATTGGGCATACGGATAGTCAGGGTAATCCGGTCACCAATTTGGGACTGTCACTGCAACGGGCCAATGCTGTGCGTGATTATCTGGCTGGTAAGGGCGTCAATACAACACTGTTGCGTACGGAAGGGCTAGGGGCCAACCAGCCGGTGGCTGATAATAGCAGTGAAGAAGGCAGACGACGCAATCGTCGTATTGAGTTTGAAGTGCTGTAAAAGGCTTATCCTACAGCACCATGGTTGATGAGAAATCAGGCGCTGTATTTATTTTTTAAAAGCCTGTTCGTTTGAACAGGAACTTAGGTCACACTCGCGCTTGATTTCTTCAATAATGGCTTGGTCATCCTTGGAGAGTGGCTTTTGGCGCTGCACACAAAATTCCGGGTTGACCTGAGACAGGCTGGTGCAAATATCCTGCAAGCGCTGATCGGTTTTTTGCATGTGATCCAGCAAAATCCTGAAACCATCCATCACAGGGTCAGAGGTATTGGGCACTGCGGCATAAGGCTGAAAACCCAGCGATTTTGCATAATTCATGCGACGTGAATCATCAAGGCTCAAAGAAGCAGGCTGTTCCTGATAATCCTTTAAAATATAGCGGGCGGGATTGCCAACAGCCGTGGCATTGTCCGGTACGGCCTTGGTAACTACCGCATTTGAGCCAATCTTGGCATTTTTGCCAACCACAAATGGCCCTAAAATTTTTGCCCCGGCGCCAACCACTACACCATCTTCAAGCGTTGGATGACGCTTCCCCTTGTTCCAGGTGGTGCCGCCCAAGGTTACGCCGTGATACAAGGTCACATCATCACCAATTTCGGCAGTTTCACCAATCACTACGCCCATGCCATGATCAATAAAAAAGCGCTTGCCAATTTTTGCCCCGGGATGAATTTCAATGCCGGTTAGAAACCGGTTAAAGGTGGAAATACCGCGTGCTGTACCTTTAAATTCTTTTTGCCAGAACTGGTGCGCCACCCGGTGCATAATGAGGGCATGAATACCAGGATAGGTGAGCAAGACTTCCAGTGTATTGCGTGCAGCAGGATCACGGGCAAAGACGGCTTGAATATCTTCTTTGAGCTGCTTAAGCATGGTTGTCATCATCCTGTTTCACAGATTGCGAGGTGCTATCATGGTTATCGGGATTTAGCGGCTGTAAATTTTTTGTTGGCCAGTCGCCACGGCTTAGAGCTTGCACCCGGCCAAAAATACCCCGTAACAGGTTATATTCCATCCGGTCCAGTTGAATACGACCAAACAGGCGACGCAAGCGCAATGGCAGAAGTCGTGGATTTTGCGGATCAAGAAAATTAATCTCAGTGAGCATGGCTTCCAGATGCGGATAAAACTGCTGCATTTGTGATTGAGTGACTAAGGGTTCATCCCACTGCATGGCCTGTTGATTGGGCAAGGGCATTAACTCAGGCTGAGTTTCGGCTTGAGCAGGTGCCTCTGACATTGTATCTGTTAATAATACAGCCTGGACGGTCTGTTGTTTTTCCAGTGCATGCATGCGCAGTTCATAGCAAACCACCTGAATGGCTGCTGCAACATTCAATACACCATAGTCGCTATTAACTGGAATGGTTAAGTGATAATTACACTGGGCCAGTTCTTCATTGGTCAGGCCACGGTCTTCACGGCCAAATACAATGGCAATCTCGTGCTGGTCAGCCTGTTCAATTGCCAGTCCGGTTGCTGCTCTGGCTTCAAGCAACGGCCAGGGAATGGTACGGCTGCGGGCACTGGTTCCAAACACCACATGACAATCAGCAATTGCATCTTCCAGAGTGTTTACCACCACGGCCTGTTCCAGAACACTGGCAGCACCTGAGGCCAGTGCCGTGGCATCGCCGCTTGGAAAAGTTTTGGGCGCTACCAGCACCAGTCTGGATAGGCCCATGGTTTTCATGGCACGTGCCGCAGCCCCAATATTGGCTGGTAAGGTAGTATTGACCATGACAATACGAATACGCTGAAGTTGCGCTTGAACAGTTAGAGCATCAGACAAAGTAAACTCGCAGGTTAAATCTGGAATATACATTCCACTTAAATTGCTATAACTATACCATTAGACCTTCAGCATAAATAGTTCTACGATGGCGCGAGAAACCATGAATAGAACAAATTTTAATCAGTATAATAACTAAATTATAAGGCTAATGGCTGCTGCCATTGATGCAGTCACTATACTTAAGGTTGATTATTATAAGGGAATGGGCAGGACACAGCAAAATACGCCAGATTGAGGCTGACCGGGATTGGCAGCAAGCTGGCGTGCGGCACTATGGCAACGTTTTAACTGATTCTGGATGGCCGGAAAACCCTGAACAATTCCCTGATTTTTAACAATCGCTTTTATAGCAGCCGAACAGGTGGTATCGCCATAGAGATGACCAGAGGCACATTTAAAACCCTTGATGGGTGATAAATAGCGCTGATAGCCTTTAATCAGTTGTAGTGCAGTGTAATTACTTGCTTTAATTATAGAATGAGTCATGGTATTAAACGCTTCATTTTTAAAAATTAAAGTTTAAACCGGTAATTTGTTAAAGTGGAGAATACGCCTGTTGCGGTTTGGCAACAGGGATTAGGCATTTTGCATGAACTCCGGTTTGGACATTTGATGCTAACCAAACTGTAAATCAGGAATACACTACTTCTCTGGGTTCTATGTGCTGCGCAGTAGAAGGTGCTAATTTTTGTGCCTTGCTCTTGGTCTGGTAATTGACATAAATTGCCTGCTTGCCCAGATATTCCCGCAATGCGCGCAATAACTCATCTTCCGCCCGCACCCACCATTGTTCAGACAGCTCCAGAGTACCTTGTGCATAGGCAGTTTCTACCTGAATATGCATGGGAATTTTCTTGCTGTTTTCGTCAATGATCTGGGTATACGGCTGCAAGATGGCTGCCAGTTCTGGCGCAAAGCTGCTGTGCTGCATCAGGGCTTCGGGGGGGTGCAGCACAATATTCAAGGCCCGCTTGGCGCGGATTTCATTTAGGCTAAAGGCCTTATTCAGGCGGCCAATGGGACGGTCAAAATTTTCCCGTTCCACCACTTCACCTTCAATCACAACAATCTGGTCAACCTTAACCAGTTCCTTGTAGCGTTGCAGGCGGTCAAAATTGGTGTTGACTTCAAGGCGGGCGGTACCGTCATCCAGTGTAATCACGGTGCGATTGGGAAAGTTGGCAACATCGAGTATCAAACCGGCAAAAACTGTGGTACTGCCACGCCGCGTGGCACCAAGCTCACTCAAACTGGTTGGAATGAAGTTTTTTAATTCCTGCCGGTAGACATCCATGGGATGACCGGTTAAATACAGACCCAGCGTGTCTTTTTCACCTTTAAGGCGAACTTCATCACTCCAGGGTTTAACAAATTTACTGACTGGACGTTGTACGGTTTCAACTTCTCCAAACAAGTCCATCATGCCAATTTCGCGGTTCTGGCGTGCCTGTTCGGCGGCCTGTACAGCTTCTGGCAATTGTTCCATCAGGCTAGCGCGCTCAATACCAAAACAGTCCATGGCACCCGCACGAATCAGGGCCTCTAAGGTGCGCTTGTTGGTTTTTTTCAGGTCAATACGGTGGCAAAAATCAAACAGGTCTTTATAGGGGCCATCCTGCTCACGGGCAATAATGACCGATTCCATGGCCGCTTCGCCCACGCCCTTGATGGCTCCTAAACCATAAATAATGGTTTTTTCATTTGAGGCGCGGAACTTATAATTGGACATATTAACCGAAGGCGGTAACACTTCCAGACCAATACTGCGGCAATCGGAGATCAGGAATACCACGTTATCGGTATTTTGCATTTCCGAGGTGAGCACCGCTGACATAAATTCTGCCGCATAGTGCGCTTTTAGCCATGCTGTATGGTAAGCCACCAGTGCATAGGCTGCCGCATGCGATTTATTGAAACCATAGCCTGCGAATTTTTCAATATAGTCAAAAATTTCATTGGCCTTGCGCTCTTCAATTTCACGCTGCGCCGCCCCCTCAATAAAGGTCAGACGCTGCTTGGCCATTTCCTCAGGCTTTTTCTTGCCCATGGCGCGGCGTAGCAAATCCGCACCACCCAATGAGTAACCGGCACACACCTGTGCAGCCTGCATCACCTGTTCCTGATACACCATAATGCCATAAGTCGGCTTGAGCACGTTTTCCAGTAAGGGATGCAAATATTCAAAATCGCCGCCATGCATCCGGTGGATAAAGTCGGGAATCAGGTCCATCGGGCCAGGGCGATACAGCGATACAAACGCAATAATTTCCTCAAACTGGCTGGGCTTGGCCTCTTTAAGCATGCGTTTCATGCCGGGGGATTCAAACTGGAACACCGCTGTAGTATTCGCATCGGCAAATACTTTATAAGCCAGTTTGTCATCCAGTGGCAGGGCAGTCAGGTTGAGTAAAGGCTGCTGTTGCTGCTTGCGCCGGACATTAATATTTTGAATGGCATCTTCAATTACAGTCAGGTTGCGCAGGCCTAAAAAGTCAAATTTGACCAGCCCAATGGCTTCAACGTCATCCTTGTCAAACTGGCTAACCCTTGAACCTTCTTCATCACAATACACAGCGGAAAAATCAGTAATCTTGTTGGGTGCAATCAGTACGCCACCGGCATGCTTACCAACGTTACGGGTAATGCCTTCTAATTTAAGGGCCATTTCCCAGATTTCAGTGGCATCTTCAAAGTCATTATGAGTCGGATTGCTCACAATATCTTTAAGTTGCGGCTCCATCTCCAACGCTTGTTTTAGATCAACTCCAATGGGCTTGGCAGGAATCAGTTTGGACAGGCGATCAGCCAGACCATACGATTTGCCCAGTACGCGTGCCACGTCACGAATAGCACCTTTTGCGGCCATCGTACCAAAGGTAATGATCTGGGACACGGCTTCACGGCCATAGGTTTGTGCCACGTAGTCAATGACGCGGTCACGCCCGGCAATGCAAAAATCAATATCAAAGTCGGGCATGGAAACCCGTTCGGGATTCAGGAAGCGTTCAAACAGCAGCTCATAGCGTAGCGGATCAAGGTCGGTAATTTTTAAGCTATAGGCCACCAGTGAGCCTGCACCCGAGCCACGACCCGGCCCAACCGGCACGCCATTGTTTTTTGCCCACTTGATGAAGTCCATCACAATCAGGAAGTAGCCCGGAAAACCCATATCCAGAATGGTTTTGATTTCAAACTGGAGCCGGTCTAAATATTGCTGATACAGTTCTGGCCAGTTGTCATTCTCTCTTTCATCACAACCTTCAGGATACAACTGGATTAGACGTTCTTGCAGGCCAAGCTGGCATTGTTCGGCAAAGAACGTGGCAATGGTATGACCATCCGGAATAGGGAAATTGGGCAGGTAGTTTTTGCCAAGGGTCAGGCTAACCGTACAGCGCTTGGCAATTTCCAAGGTATTTTCAAGTACGCTAGGCACGTCGGAAAACAGCGCTTCCATCTCGGCCTGGGTTTTAAAATACTGGGCCTCACTATAGTCGCGCGGGCGGCGTTCATCACCCAGTACATAGCCGGAAGCAATACATACACGGGCTTCATGCGCCTCAAAATCCGATGCCTGCATAAAGCGCACATCATTATGCGCAATCACACCAACCTGATACTTTTCGGCCAGTTGCAGCGCCAGTTCAATATACTCATCTTCACCGGGACGATTGGTACGGGTAATCGCCAGATAGACCCGGTCAGCAAACTGTACAATCCAGTCTTCCAGCAGGCTTTCTGCTTTTTCCGGGGTACTGCTACGCAAGGCCTGACCCACGTCACTGTGCATCCCCAGCAGAGCAATCAGGCTATTATTTTTTTTAAATATCCAGTCACGTTCAATACAGGGAATACCCAGATTCAGGCCGTCAGTAAAGCCCTGCGACACAAGTTCAGTCAGGTTGCGCCAGCCATCGTTGTTCATGGCCAGCAGGGTGGCCCGGCCTTTTTCATCACATAGGCGGATTTCACTACCCAGAATGGGCTTGATGCCTTTGCCCAGACAGGCTTTATAAAATTTGACAGCCGCATACAGGTTGGACAGGTCGGTTAGGGCCATGGCCGGCATTTGATCTTTTGCGGCGGCATTGATGAGCGCGGGGATACGGACAATCGAATCGACAATTGAAAATTCGCTATGTATGCCCAGATGAATAAAGCTCATTACTGCCTCCTGTTTTGACATGGAAATCATACCATGCCTGTCTGGGCAGTTAATAAAAACATGGGCGATTATTAATTATGGAATTAAGATAAAAGGCTATTTTATTTTTGAAACGGAATTTTCTACGTGTACATTGGAATGCTTGCCAGCCAGAGTCAATGCTCGACCAAGGCCATTCGTTTATATGAACAGTTAGGCTTGCTAGGAAAAATTCCACGGCAGGGCATATATCGGGTTTATACGGCAAAACATCTGCTTTTGCTTCAGTTGATTAAACAGGGGCAGGCGCTGGGTTTTAAATTATCAGAACTAAAGATGTTATTAACCCCGGAAAACGACGAACCGGACTGGCAAGCCTTGCAGCAGCAACTTGAAATCAGGCAGCAACAGGTGCAGTTACAAATAGCCCAGTTGCAGCAACTCACTATTGATTTAGCCAGCATGCAACAGGAAATTACCCAGTGCCTGCAACAGAGTTCTCAATCCCTGCTTGAGCAATGCCAGATTAAATGATACAGGGAGTTGACTTTGCCCCTAGGGTAAAGCTTTAGCCTTTATGTTTTATGACTGAATAAAGGCTATTCATGAACAAGCGTATTCTGGTGATTTCGGTACAGTCTGGCACTGGGAGCCTGGGCAGGGCGTTAACAGAGCAATATATTCAGGGCTTACAGGCAAGTAAGCAGTTAATTGAGGTGATCTATCTGGATCAGCTTGCGTTTGACCCTGTTCTACGGGAAGCATACCGGCATTCCCAGACCCTCGAAGCAGACCTGCAACGTGCCCAGCAACTGCTGGTCTGGGCTGAACACATTACCCTTGTTTATCCGGTATGGTGGGGCAGTGTACCTGCTGTGCTTAAAGGCTTTATAGACCGGGTTTTTCTGCCAAAATTTGCGTTTCAGTACCAGTCTGGCAAGGCATTTCCGCAGCCATTGTTAACGGGAAAAACGGCGCAGTTGATTGTCACCATGGATACACCGATCTGGTATTTTAAATGGATCTATCAGGCACCAGCCATTCGTCACATTAAAAACAATACGCTTGAGTTTTGCGGCATCAAGCCGGTTCGGGTTTACACCATAGGGCCTATCATAAGTGCCAGCCTCATACAGCGGCAAAGATGGCTGGCACAAGCCTATGCATTAGGCAAAAAAGCTTAAGTTTTCAAATGGTTTCAAAAATACGATGAAATGAACGTCTACAAATCACACAACTCACCTTCAACTAGGGTAAGCTAATTCATCTGGAAAATTGCAACTGTGGTAGAGAAGCATGAGTCAGCATCCATCATCTGAGCTTTTGAATGGCATTAATGTCAGTGAAATTTTAAATGTCCAGAAAATCCACGATAACCTGTACAGTTCGGGCCAGCCGACCGTGCAGCAACTGGAACTGATCTGTCAGGCCGGTGTATCGACGGTGGTTAATCTGGCCTTGAATGACGCCTCCAACAGTCTGATGCGCGAGCATATTTATGAAGACCGTACAGTCCTTGAGCTGGGCATGCATTATGTTCATTTGCCGCTTCTGTGGGATTGTCCGTCAGCCAGTCAGGCGCTCTTTGCCTTAAAAGCCATTCATCATTTGCAGGATCAACTGGTCTGGATTCATTGTGCCAAAAACTGGCGGGTTTCCAGCCTGATGTATTTATATCGCCGCTTTTATATGAAGATGCCAATTGAGCAAGCTGATGAATTACTGCATCAGGTGTGGGAACCGGATGAAACCTGGACTGGCCTGATTAATGCCGTGGCAATGCAGTTGCAGGCTGAACAATTTAGCTATTAATCAAAGCGCATTCTAAAAAGCTGCTTCCAGCTTTTTAACACAGCCTTTTTCCAGTCAGTCAGGTGTCGGGTGGCAGTTGTTTTGCTCACCTTGGCCACTTTCTGGTACTGCAATCCACTAATACCTTGTTCAAAGCCATTTTCACTGCCATCAAGCAAGCGGTTGAGTACCTTGCGCCGTGCTTTATGAAGTGCAAAATGTTGCATGCTTTGGATCATGGCTGGTTTGGCCCAGCAAGATGCCAATTTTTGATAAATTATACGGCTTTTAGGCAAAACTACTGCTTCTGAACAGTGAAAATCAGCTTGGCCTGCATTTTTCCAGTGAGGCTGTTGCCATATCTATTCTTTCATAAACGCAAAATCAAAATAGTGGTGAGCCGAATATAATAATTATTCGGCTCATTCAATTAAAAAAAGCCTCAACAGGTCACTGTGAGGCTTTTGAAGTGTCTTTTTTAAGATGGATTAACGCAAGCTGGCCAGATAACGGTCTAGACGTTTGATTGCTTCACGCAGTTCACCTTCGGCTGGTAAAAACACCACGCGGAAGTGATCCGGGGTTGGCCAGTTAAAGCCGGTGCCCTGTACCAGCAGCACTTTTTCGGCCCGCAGGAAATTCAGCATAAACTCCTCATCATCCTCAATGGGGTAAATGGCCGGATCTAGGCGAGGGAAGCAATACAGGGCACCCTGCGGTTTAACACAGGAAACCCCGGGAATTTCATTTAGCATTTCCCAGGCAATATTGCGCTGTTCATACAAACGACCACCGGGCTTAACCAGATCATTAATGGTCTGGTAACCGCCAAGCGCGGTCTGGATGGCATATTGTGCCTGTACATTGGCGCACAGACGCATGCAGGCCAGCATGTCCAGCCCTTCAATATAGTCCTTGGCGCGTGATTTATCACCAGAAACCATCATCCAGCCGGAGCGAAAACCGGCAATGCGGTAGGATTTCGACAAACCATTAAAGGTCATGCACAACACATCGCTGGCCAGCGTGCAGAGTGGGATATGCTCTATGTCGTCGTAGATAATTTTGTCGTAAATTTCGTCAGCAAAAATAATCAGGTCATGCTTGCGGGCAATTTGTACGATTTGCTCCAGAATATGACGCGGATATACGGCACCCGTTGGATTATTGGGATTAATGACCACAATGCCGCGTGTATTTGCCGTGATTTTACTTTCGATGTCGGCAATATCGGGATACCAGCCATTTTGTTCATCACACTTATAGTGGATGGCCTGACCACCAGACAGGTTGACCGCAGCAGTCCACAGCGGGTAGTCGGGCATGGGCACCAGCATCTCATCGCCATTGTCCAGCAGGCCCTGCATGGCCATCACAATCAGTTCTGAGACGCCATTGCCAATATAAATATCGTTGACATCAACATTAAACAGGCCTTTTTGCTGGTAGTACTGAAACACCGCCTTGCGTGCCTGAAAAATACCTTTGGAATCCGAGTAACCAATGGCATTGGGCAGGTTAATGGCTACATCGTTAATAATTTCCTGCGGTGCTTCAAAGCCAAAAGGCGCAGGGTTACCGATGTTTAATTTAATAATCTTGTGACCCTGTTCTTCCATTTCCACCGCCGCTCGTAAAATCGGCCCGCGAATGTCGTAGCAGACATTGTCCAGCTTGGCAGATTTTTTAATAGCGCGACGGTTATTGGGCATTGAAGAGCTTGTAGACATGACAGGGTTCACTATTTGATCTTTACTGGCATAGCGGTAAAGGTAGCTTTTGAAGGTTTTAACTGTCACCAGATCCAGTTCATGACTGGTTTTAAGTAATTCCACAATTTTTTCGTGGGTATACCCTTCGTCCTGATACTGTTTGATGACAGGTAAAAGTTTTTTAAAAATAACGCTTTTCTTTTGCGACATTTTTAGGCCTCAGTACACAAGCATTCAGCATAGGCCTCATTTTTGCTTACGTCAATTTGAATTGCTTACTTTTTTGAGAATAAAATACAGTTCTCTATAAACTTTTAAATATTTTGCTTACTTTTTGCTTTTTTGTGGATTGATTTAAACTGGCTACTTAAATAAATACTTAGATTAGCATTTGAAGTGCAACACCATGTTCTTGGAATAA
>NZ_MLCN01000059.1 GCF_001982605.1 Alkanindiges hydrocarboniclasticus
ATTAGAAATAGCCCCCTTTGTATCTTACTTTCTTTCCAGCCATGTACCATGCCTATGACTAACAAGCCAAATATTGCAAAAAGAATAGATAAAGTAGTTAAGATGATATGGCTTAGCTTGCCTAAACTTATATTGATTGGGAAGTCATCTAGGGTTGGACTGGTTTGCATTAGTGGGAATAATTCAACGCCTTTACAAATTGCAAAAAGGAAGAAAGCAATTAGAGAAAGGCTAAATATCAATTTCTCAAAAAAACTTGCTGTATTGCCTTTGGTCATCACAGAGATACCAAAGATTAAATACATTATTGCGCCCAATAATTGAAGCTCATTGATAGCATCCATTGGATTAATTCCTAAGCTTTAATTGCTATAGTATTGTTTGAATCGGCCTGAATATCTGACAGCTTCTTTTCTTCAATTTCCTGTTGCTTGATCTTTTTGATATAACGCCAGATGGTTTGATAATGAACCTGATATTTAGCAGTTAGTTCTTTTGGTGTTAAAACATCTTTATCAGTTTTTAGCTCAGCGAGTTGTGCATCGGTTAAGGCAGGTTTGCGGCCTTTATATTTGCCCTTTCGCTTGGCAACGGCAATTCCTTCACGCTGGGCTTCCCGGATTAAAGCCCGTTTGAATTCTGCCACAGCGCCCACCACATGAAACAGGAATTTATCCATAGGGTTGTCGCTATTTGCCGTGAAAGTGATATTTTCCTTATTAAATTTTACAGTAACCCCTTTGCCATTTAAGGTTTTAACTATATTGATCAGGTTTTCCAAGTCACGCGCCATGCGATCCATACTATGAACCAGTACCGTATCACCTTCGCGCACGTACTCTATTAGTTCATCCAGTGCCGGTCTATTTTTTTTGGCACCACTGATTTTGTCTGTAAAAACCTTATCCAGTTTTAACCCGACCAGTTGACGTTCTGTATTCTGGTCTACACTGGATACCCGGATATAACCCACTGTCTGGGTTTTAGCATTGTGATTGATGACTTCCTCAATATCGACGGTTTGATCATCCTGCGCGTGCTTGACCATAATTAATTTAGTTCCTCAAAATAGAAACCCTGGGCTTTATGGTGACCATCGAATTCATTGTCATAGCCGAACTGCCACTGTAAATTCTTTTTTGAAAATGCCTGGTGAGGATTGGAGCTATTTTTTTCTATACAGGCTTTTGCGCCTGCCTTGTAGGTCAGATCAATAATATAGCTATGGCCGTCAATAATGATTTCTCGCGGGATAGGCTTTGACGCTTGTTTCTTTAAAATACGATAGGTGAGTTTTTCTAAATCACTGACCTTGATACCTAGATAATCAAAAATTTCTTGCCTGGCATTATATTCAAGATGAATGACGGATATGCAATCCATCAGGGTACGGGGCTGTAGCTCCTTTAGGAACTGTAGATTAAAAAGGCATTTACTTCCTTTATAAAAGTTGACGATGAAAAGCCCAGTAATGTATGCCTCTCTGCCTTCGCCCTGGGCTATATCGTATAACCTTTCTAATGCCGGTATCCCTGCATCATGTGAGGTTTTCTCATAAAGCTTCAGATAAGCAGGACTATTGTAATAAGCAGTCATCATTAATTACCTTTAATCATCGTATCTTGCCCAGCATGTCGCATTTTGCATCGTTCTCATCTATTTAAATTATGACAATAATCAAAATTTGGTGCTTAGCCCAAATATGAGTGTTTATTGCACATTATATAACACCAAAATAGGGACTTCAAAGTTAATTAATAACTAAATTAGAAAATAACCCTATTGTTATATGTTTATTCTTGTTTAATTTTATAACAATAGGGTACACCCTATTGTTAGTATTTAACGACATGATATAATTGTTGTCAAGAAAAATACAAACAGGTTAGACAGTGGTTTTAGCAATTAATAAGTTGGCGCTTGGCGGCGATGAGGAAAAATTAAAAGTTCAAGCGGCAGTGATTGACCGGGCAAAGAAAGACGGCCAAAAAATTATTGACCAGTATAAACAGCATCCCCGTACTTTTGGCGGTCGCTATATTTGTTCAGATATGTTTAAGGAAATGTTTCCTGAATTTTCCCAGTCACCCGCCACACGCAACAAGTTCAATAATGCAGTGCATAATACGGCGGCAACACTGGCCGCAGAGCATTTTAAGCAAACCATGCGTCAGACTGGAGCTGAAGGGCAAGATACCGTGATTTTTCTAACCGGTTCACCGGGTGCGGGAAAAACGTCCAGTGTGGTCAGTAACATGCAGCTACCGGCAAACGTCAAGGCTGTATATGAGGGCCAGCTCGTCAATGCAACAGATAAAAGCACACTCGATAAGTTTCAACAGGTCATCAACAGCGGTGCAAAGATTGAAGTGATTGCAGTTCATGCACTACCGGAGAATGCGTTAGAGAATACCTTTAAACGGTTTAATGATCCGAATGATGGACGGGGAGCCAGTATCGGGACAATGGCCAGGATTCAGGGTAATACGGCTGAAGGACTAGAAAAATTACATGATTTTTTTGGTGACAGGATTAATCTAAGGGTATTAGATGTTAGACAGCAAGGTAATGCAGTACCCTTAAAAGGTTGGCAACACTTAAATGTACTTAAATCAGAGGGTAATGAGCATGACATTAAGCAGCGACCTGAAAAACACTTACTCAAGCATTGGCAACAAGGAGCAATTACAAATGAATGTTTTGAACAAGCCGCCGGTGGAAAGGCAGAATTCCACAGACTCACACGAGGAACAGATGGACAATCTGCTGGACACAATGGCGGCCAACTTGAACCGCATGAGCCAGGACGAAAATTACCGCAAGGAAGTGGCAGCCAGGGCGACAACCCCACAAGACAGCAGCAAGAAGCAATCTTAAAGCTTAGAGCCGTTGCCTTACACGTTGGTGCAGACGTCAGGCCGCAAATGCCTGGCGAGACCAAGGGTAAGATCGTGGCGGAAACCAGTGGTTTTATCTTGCAGCGCTTAGGCAAGAGCAGTAAGTTTTTTATGGTTCACGATAAAGCATCACTGACCACAGTTCCCCGGATCGACGATGAGGTAAAAATACTGCATCGTAAAGACCCTAATCAAAAGGCCAGGGTAGAGCTGGTTAGCCAGACCCAATCACAGAGCCAAAATAAAGGCCGTACCCGATAATTTTTAGAATGGTAAAATAATGAGTTTACTTAATATTGTTGAAAATTTTGCGGTAACTTCAATTTGCTTTAGTCCTGATGGTGAGCGACTGGCCACAGCCGGTTATTCCACAACGGAACTTAATATCTGGCAGCTTGGTCAGAATCCCCAGAAAATTGTCATACTTGATTTAGCTGATACTCAAAATCCGGTCAATTCAATTAGTTGGAGCCAGAATTATTTATCAGCGATTGCCAATACTGCCCAGGAAATTTTTATCTTTGATCAGCAATTTAACAAGATAAAGACCTTAACCAAAGGCATTAGCCGCGAGATTCTGGTTAACCAGTTTAACCACAACGGCCGTGAGCTGCTGGTCGCCACAAGACGGCCATTAAACCAGACCCTAAAAAAACAGGGGTTAACGGCTGTTCCTGATATTGTGATTTACACCACGCCAAACTGGAATAGCCAGGCCTTTGAAAGTGGCTTTTACATCTTTGGTGCGAGCTGGTTGAGCGATCTAGTGGTGGTTGCCGGTAATGACCGTGCGAATGAGCACCACTTTTCAGTTGCAGTTTTTAATCCGGCCACTGGCCAGCAACATAAAATCAGTCTGGGTGCGCCTGCTGATGAAGCACGCCTAGCGGTATTTAAAGATAAGCATAAGATTGGTGTCACCTTTAAAGTGAATAATGACAGTGCCGGGACGTTTGAAAGTCATTTTTATGTGCTGCATTATAATAAGGACACCGGCAACTTTCAGGTTTTGCATTCAGCAACCCTGTCTAGTCCTGACCAGTTCGTTAATGTGGCCTTTACCACTGACTATACCATTTTAGACACCTATATTAATGGCCAGTCCAGGGCTGAAAGCCTGGACGCTTTAGGCAATATGCAGCATGAGCAAACCTTCCAGTATCCAACCACATTTGGACTGGCCACTTATGATGCGATTACGGCCATTGGTACGGATCATTACGTGGTATTTTTCTAATACCACCACCTGACCTTATATCGCTTACCCTTCTTTAGACTTATTATTATGGCCAATATCAAGCAGCTCATCGAAGCCAACAAGAACAGCTATGCACGTCTACGCAATCCCGGATCAGACACGCTTGAGGAGCTGAAGAACTATAATGTGGTTAAGTACGCAATGGATGAGCGTAGTGATCATGGCGGACTGGCCTATTACAATCCTGAAGATAAAACCCTGATTGTTGCGCATCGAGGCAGTGAAACCCGGCGTGACTGGCTAGTGACTGATGTTCAGATTGCAGTGGGTGTTAAGGAAACCTTGGCAGATATGGCCGCCATGCGCTTTACGGATTCTGTGATTGAGAAGCTGGATCGCAATGGCCATGATATTGATTTGATCGTACAGACTGGCCATTCCAAGGGTGGACGGGAAAGCCAGATGTGCGTTAAAAAGCTGGTAGAAACCACAGATATTGAATGTATTGGCATGACGTTCAATGCTGCCCGGATTCATGGCAAGCAGAAAAATAAGGATATAGATTATCCTAGTGTAAATTTAAGGGTAACCGGGGGATCGGCCTTTTCAACTGATGTCGTCAGCTCGTTTGGCCAGCAGCTTGGCCACAATATTGATGTAACACTACCCAATGTGAAAAACTTTATCCAGGCGCATAAGTTGTCCACCTTTGACAGTATGATTGAAACCTATCCTGAGCTTAGCAACATGGACATTAAGGACGTGATGCGTGAAATTAAAAAGGGTGTCCAGCTTGCGTCCATCGAGCAAGGCTACTCTGGGCACCAGCAGAACAATAGTCCACAGGATGTAAAAAGCCTGATTAATCACTTAACCGGCACGCCGGAAATCCGCACGGCCACACCAGGAATAGTCACTAAAGGGCAGATAGTGGCTCACACCCAAACCCAGGTTGTTCAGCAGCTTGGTGAGAACAGCAAATTTTTCATGCTACATGATAAGGCCACCTTATCGCGTATTCCTGATATTGGGACGAATGTTCAAATTAAGCACAACAAGAATTCAAGCCTGAAGGCCGGTGTAGAACATCTGGCACCGCAGCAATTTCCCAAAAAAATGACGAGATAAAGCAACCTAAGATCCGCACTAGATTTTCATTGAGCTTAACGTAAAGTTTTTCGTAGAGCGCGGTATTACTTTGATTTATTAGCAGCTTGGAAAATATTCTTTTTGTGATTAATAAAATTTCAATGCATTGCTTCAAATTAGCGTTTCTCTTTAAGCATTGATCTAAGCTTGATTAATGATATTCATGCTTATTATTAATTAGGCTTAATACAAGTAGGCAGCCAGCATACTCTGGGGTAGGCAAAACCAGCGCTATGGTTTTTTGGCTATCGTTTCAAGAGCGGTTTGATTGTCGCTTAGCCAAGAGGCTGTTATCTCACAACGAAATCTCACCAGTTCTATTATTTTATGATAATCATCAGCTAATGCTCGATTAAAAATAGGTTCATGATGGGCAATTCGATTTCTCAAATATCGAATTTGATCAAGATACTGGTAAATCATTGTGCGTCGTTCTGTTATGGTTTTTGCTACATCCATATTGGGTAGTACGCTAGTGAGATAAGGAATCCATAGACGTTCATCATAACGTTGAGTAAACATTTTTTGCCAGAACACAAATTTAAGTTCCGGGATAACTTTCCCTGTAGCCTGAGTACTTCGTCGTGCATTCATCAGATCCCTGCGTGGACTGTACCCAATGCGCGGGTCGGGTAAGCTTCTTTCAAAAACTGTTGCCCAAGGCCACTGGGTTCCATAAACAGATTCTAAAGCAGCGGCAACAGCATTACGGATCACTACCTCACAAAGATGTAACGGCGTTAGTAACGCTCCGGACACTTGTGCATTCCATGCATAAAGGTGCAAAGCTGCCAGCTCATCAACATTTGCTGTCCCAATGGCCGTTTCATAGGTTGCAATTCGCGCTGGAGAGATTGCTGTTTTTATGGCATTAATCATTGCTTGGTTTGACATGTGTAGTATTAACTGTATAATAAAGGCACTAGCTATAGGACTTGCGGGCGAAAGCCTCCCCCTGTAGACGTACGATAGTATATGAAAAAACCCGCTTTTTGCGGGTTTTTTCTTGTCGTTTTAACATGAAATTTATTCTAAAAAATAGATACATAGCCATGTGCGTTTGGTACGAAAAGTGTGGCTAATAATCAAATCGCATAAGACATTATGGGTTAAACTCGTATGATCCCAACCTAATTCATCGTGATTTGATCTTGATGATATGACAATAATGCCGTCAAGCCCGCTGATTAAGCAATTAAAGCAGATGACTCATCCCATACTGAGTTCATTTCGTTTGTTTCTTCGGGTGAAAAGTATTGCAGCCTCGTCTTGTGGTCATACCTTTGCCTATGGCATTGACCTCAATACTGATGAAATCATTAAGGTCCGGCTCAATACTGTCGATGAAGGCGTTGACGATTTAATGCAGGCCAGACAGATGAGCCG
>NZ_MLCN01000006.1 GCF_001982605.1 Alkanindiges hydrocarboniclasticus
CCGGGTGGGAGTGGGCCATTTTAGATGACAGTCAATACCAATCAGGCCGTTGGCAATATGCAGCGTTTCAGTCCATAGCTTCATGGTAATGGACGCTGTTTGCCAGCCACTGGCTGCCAGACCATTAAACAGGGTGTCCTTGGCCAGCTCATCATCCAGATGAAACGGTTGGGGATCATATTCCCCTGCAAATTCCAGTAGTTGATCTTTTTCCAGTGTATAGGCAGGACTGGTAAATCGGTCGCCAATGTTTAAATCATCCAGATACAATGGAGCAGTCATGCAGCTATCCTCATCACTAAGGTTAAATGTTAGTGTTAAATTGTTTGGTGCCAAAAATTAATTATTTAATGATTTGGTGTGGTTGTCCATGCATAAAACTTTACCCTTTAGTCGATAAGCAGTTTGGTTAATACTCATTTTGCGATATGCCATTGCGACAGGAGGGGATAAAAAAATAGTCATCCTAAAATGCAGATAGGATGACTACGTGAGTAAAGCGACTTAAATCAAGTACAATAAAATGACTTGGCTACTGATTTTTTTAACGCTATAAAAGTTAATCAGGGTGTCAGGATCACCTTGCGGCATTCCTGCTCACGCTGCTCAAAAATACGATAACCTTCAGCGGCATCTTCCAGCTTCATGCGATGGGTAATGATAATTTCCGGATTCAGGTCGCCATTTTCAATGTGTTCGAGCAACTCTGGCAGGAAGTGATGCACATGGGTCTGGCCCATTTTAAAGGTCAGGCCCTTGTCAAATGCATCACCAAACAGGAAACCATGAATTGGCCCGGCATACACACCCGGTACACTGACTACACCACCACGGCGTACCGCAGCAATACATTGACGCAGTGCAGCGCCACTGGAACCTTCAATTTTCAGGTTGGTAAGTACCGTTTCTATCATGCTGCCCTTGGCTTCAAAACCAATGGCATCAATCACTGCATCTACGCCTCGCTGGCCTGCCGTATTGCCAATAATAAATTCAGCAGCATCCACGCGATCAAAATTTACCGGAATAGCACCATAGGTTTCACGGGCATAATTCAGGCGGTATTCGTGGTGATCCACCATAAAAATCTGTTCTGCACCCAGCAAACGCGCGCAAGCTGCTGCCATTAATCCTACGGGACCAGCCCCGTAAATGGCCACACTGGAGCCTTTTTTAACTTGTGCATTCACTACCGCTTGCCAGCCTGTGGGCAAAATATCGGTAAGGAATAATACTTTTTCATCCGGCAGGGAACCGGGAACCTTAAATGGCCCGACATTGCCTTTAGGGACGCGTACATATTCTGCCTGACCGCCGGGCACGCCACCATACAAGTGACTATAGCCAAACAGGGCTGCACCGGGTGGAATCTGTTTCTTGTTTAAAATGGCACCACGGTCAGGGTTAGTATTTTCACAGGCGGCTGTCAGGTCATGTTCGCAGAAGAAACAGTGACCACACGCAATTACAAATGGAATAATAACGCGGTCACCTTTTTTCACTTCAGTAACAGCCGGGCCAACTTCTTCCACAATGCCCATAAATTCATGGCCAAAAATATCACCATGCTTGGTGGCTGGAATCTTGCCGCGATAAAGGTGTAAATCAGAGCCACAAATAGCCGTTGCAGTGACCCGCAGGATCACGTCATCCGGTTCCTGAATCACCGGATCGGGTACGGATTCTACTCGAACATCCTTGGCACCATGGTAAGTTAATGCACGCATTGTTATATCCTCAAGCCTTGAAAAGATAAGCTGAAATAAACAGGACTTATTGTCATTTACAAAATACCGGGCTTCTAGATTGAAAACAGCTAAAAGCTTGGTCTGCATAATCAGGTCTGTAAAAAACGTCCATCCATACTGCAACGTTGCAGCTTAACCCTCAATTCAGGTTGAGTATTAAAAGCACTACAGGGATAGTAGTTAGCGTTGGTTTATACACGCTTAAGGTTAAAATTTATGCAAATCAGTAAATGAAACCAGCTATTTTAAACAGCGTTTCAGTTCTTTTTGCCAATAACTATGGCAATAGAAGCCAGCAAAAAACTGGCAGTGTGCTGCCAATGGCAGGCTTTTCTGCTATGATTGCCGCCTTATTTTTTCCTAACACTTAGAGGCAGATGATGACGCAGTCAGGTCAGCACAATTCAGGTCAAGTCACGTCGGATCAAAACACCAACGATCAGCAAATTTCTGAAAACGACTTAATTGCGCAGCGTCATGCCAAGCTGAATGCCATTGTAGAAAAGGCCAAGCAAACAGGCAGTAATGCATGGCCTAATCATTTCAAGCGCGAGCATTATGCCGGTGACTTGCAGGAACAATACAAGGACAGCAGCAAGGAAGACCTTGCAGCGACTTCGGTTTTGGTCACTGTTGCTGGTCGCCTGATGCTAAACCGTGGTTCGTTCATGGTGATTCAGGACATGACGGGTCGCATCCAGCTTTATGTAAACCGTAAAGTATTATCGGCTGATGAACTCGAACTGATCAAGCAAATGGATCTGGGCGACATTATTGCAGCCAAAGGTACACTGGCGCGTTCCGGCAAGGGTGATTTGTATGTGGACTTGACCAGCATTGAACTGCTCACCAAATCCCTGCGTCCATTACCTGACAAGTTTCATGGTTTAAATGATACCGAAGTCAAATATCGCAAGCGTTACCTTGATCTGATTACCAATGAAGATACCCGTCGTACCTTTGAAATTCGGGCCAAGGTCATTGCTGGTATCCGTGAATACCTGATTGGCGAGCGCTTCATGGAAGTTGAAACGCCCATGATGCATGTAATCCCCGGTGGGGCGGCCGCGCGGCCGTTTGTCACGCATCACAATGCGCTGGATATGGAGCTGTATCTGCGTATTGCCCCAGAGCTTTATTTAAAGCGCTTAGTCGTTGGCGGTTTTGAGCGGGTGTTTGAGATTAACCGCAATTTCCGTAATGAAGGCGTGTCAACACGGCATAACCCTGAATTTACCATGATTGAGTTCTATCAGGCTTATGCAGACTACAAAGACCTGATGCAACTCACTGAAAACATGCTGGAAAAACTGGCGCTTGATATTCTGGGCAGCACTGATGTGCCGTATCAGGGCGAAGTATTTAGCTTTAAAGGCCCTTATAAAAAGATTTCCATGGTGGATGCCATTTTGGAAAACAATCCTGAACTCACCCGTGACCAAGTCAATGACCGCGAGTTTCTGGCTGGCTTCGTGCAAAATACCCTAAAAGAGCAGGTTAAATCCGGTTTTGGTCTGGGCAAGCTGCAAACCATCGTGTTTGAAGAAACCGTAGAAACCAAACTGCGTCAGCCCACATTTATTACTGAATATCCGGCAGAAACCTCACCGCTGGCCCGTCGTAGCGATACCAATCCGCATGTGACCGACCGCTTTGAGTTCTTTATTGGTGGGCGCGAGCTGGCTAACGGCTTTAGCGAGTTAAATGACCCGATTGATCAGGCTGAGCGCTTTCAGGCGCAGGTGGCTGAAAAAGATGCGGGTGATGATGAAGCCATGCATTATGATGCCGACTTTGTTGAAGCGCTGGAATATGGTTTGCCACCGACAGCAGGGCAGGGCATCGGTATTGACCGTCTGGTGATGCTGTTTGCCGATGCGGCCAGTATCCGAGATGTGATTTTATTCCCGCATATGAGACGCGAAAAGTAGAGCACCGCTCTACCGCGTCGCAAGACTGAGAGCTATGCCCGAAGTGCGCGAAAAAGAAGCTCAATAATTGTTGGGTATAGATTTTTGCTAGTCGAGAAAGCCTCTGTTTAGAGGCTTTTTTATGGCTAAATGTTTAGCCAATCGACCCATCTATTTTTAATTTTTAAAGATTTAGATTAAGTCGTAAAGGTTCATTATAGATTGACCCTACTGAGTTATTATCATAGTGTAACCACATGCTTAGTTTACTAAGGAAAAAAAATAATGCGTTTAACCTTAGTCACTCTAGCACTTGCCCCTGTTCTCTTTGGTCAAGGAAAACGTGTCAAAAAAAACATGCTTCGTTTGCCTGAACCTGTAGGCGAAAGAGCTGGAATAGTTGGCACTGGTCAGCCACTACGACTATTAATACTCGGTGACTCAGCGGCAGCAGGCGTGGGGGTGGAAACGCAGCAGCAAGCCTTATCTGGACAACTGGTTCAACAGCTATCACAGCACTATCAGGTGCATTGGCGGCTTGAAGCCAGCACGGGACATACTTCAGAAGAAGTGATTGAGCGTATAAAATCACAAATTGAGCCGCAGCCTTATGATGTGGTGGTGACTTCTGTTGGGGTGAATGATGTAACGCGATTAGTATCACCCAAAAAATGGATTGGCTTACAACAGCAATTACTGCAACAGATTAGGCACAAATTCCAACCGAAATTAATCCTGCTGACTAGTGTGCCACCCATGCATTTGTTTTCTGCGTTGCCGCAGCCGTTGCGCTGGCATTTGGGAAGTTATGTGCAAGCAATGAATAAGGCATTGGCTGAGTTATTAAAGGCTAATCCTGAATGTGTACAAATCACTCTGCCGCTTGAACAAGGGCAGGGTGATATTCCTTTAGCCAATGACGGTTTTCATCCCAGTGCTGAGGTTTATCAGGCATGGGCGACGTTGCTGGCGGGGGTTGTTGGAGGATGGATAGGGGATTTTAAAGTAACACCGAGTTAGGCTGCTATTCTCATTTCTGATTAATCATCACCTCGTGAAGAGCGTTTTTAAGCCTTTCGATGGATTTCGGGTTAATCATTTCAGACAGTGGTCGCTTAACGTCAGCATAAGGTATGACTTTCCCATTTAACAGAATCAAATTTCCGTCCTTGTAGCTTGCAAGTGCTGAGCCGCAAGAAGTGTTAAATACAAATCCACTACCGTGTCCATCTGATGAGCCATAATTTTCAGGGATGGCAAACCATTCGCTGCCTACTGGAAATTGAGTACCGTTAATGCCGTCAAATATTACGAACACGTCTTGAATGCTCTTCTCGGGTATTCCGAACATATCTCCTACTGCTGATTCGAGATCGAAAAAAATTTCCTTTGGTTCGAATAGAACTTGGCAAGATGTATGCTGAGTTGAGCAGGTGCTCTTGAGTACTTTCCCTAGAAATGGGAATCTGCTGTTGGCATTTAGATTAATATGGTCGCCAAAAAGACTCAAAAGTGATTGTTTTGCGTATTGTGTAAGCGATGGATCAATGCACTCATGTGCAAATGCTGTTTTACTGATGCTTTGCACAAGCAGTATCAATGAAATGACGCACGCTTTCGATGTTTTCACGATAGAAACTTCTAATAATGGATTAACTAATAAACAACACACAGTAAAATTACTTCTCGTTCAGTGCTTAAATAATATGCTTTCAGAAATATATAATCTGATATTATTTAAATGTCTGAGAGTTATGTTGTATGTTATGTAAAGCACACCCCGGCAATGTATACCACTTATACATTAGCCGAGTTCATCGACACCAGAGCTTTATTTAACAATCAAATAAACCGTCACTTCTTCACGGTCATGGTACAACTGGCGAAATTGCAGTCGTTCAATTTTTTTGCCTGCCTGTTTTAAACGTTCTTCAATAATCTCGCGGCAGTATTCCACTTCATCCAGCCGGGTTTTCATAGGCAGTTTTAAGTTAAACATCGCACGCTGCGCATCGCCATCCGCCAGCCAGTCGGCCATCAATTGCGCCACACGAGCTGGTTTTTCCACCATGTCACACACCAGCCAGTGCACCGGACGCGGTGGACGATAGACAAAGCCATCGGCTTTGATGTGCTCAACCTGTCCCGTTTCCATGATTTTTTCATTCATGGCACCATTATCAATTGCAATCACCTGCAAGCCATGTTTGACCAGTTGATACGTCCAGCCACCGGGGCAAGCGCCCAGATCCACCGCTGTTAAGCCTTCACGCAACCATTCGGTCTGTTCTTCCTTGTCCATAAAATAGGCAAAGGCTTCGGCCAGCTTTAGGGTAGAGCGACTCGGGGCATCCTGCGGCATTTTCAGGCGTGGAATACCCATTGGCCATTTCAGGGTTTCACCGGGTTCGCTAATGCCAAGCCATGCTGCTGTGCCATCAATAAACACCAGATGCGCGCGCTGAGAGGCTTCACGGTTTAAAATATTGGCTTTGCCAGCCGCAGACAGCAGTGGTTTTTGCAGGCGATGAAACAAATCCGCCATGCTGTTGCCATCATTGGTGTCGGTATTATCAAAATAAATCGCGCTGTAAGACTGGCCTTCAAGTGCACTTAATATCGGCGTAATGCGGTCTTTATTATCAAAATAAACCGGTGTTTTACTAATCAGCTTAACCACTTGGCGTGCAAAAATAAGTTCGGAGGTTTTGGGAAATTGTTTGGCCTGACCAAACCAGATGACCTGACCGCCCAGTTTTTCAAATTTGACATAGCCATCTGCGCCACGTTCGCCAAACCAGCGTTCAAGCTCGCTACTGCACTCGCGCTCAAAGCCAATGCGGCACAGTGCCAGTACGCCAACTATGGCCGGAGTTTTAGAGGAATATGACATAACAGTGCTTGGCAATACAAAAAATAGACCTACTATTATAGGCGGCTTTTACCGTTGATAGGACGTTTAGCCATTTTAATTTTTCAGACGCTGTTTTGCGCTAAAACAGCCAATTGAGGCGTTGATAAACAAGTAATTTTTTAAGACAAATTTAAGAAAAATAGGAATATCTAATTATTTTTGCTGGAATTTTACTAAAAGCTTACAGCAAGCCTACATCGAATTGAGAATCGTTTGCTACGGTTAGGGGGTATTTGATCAATGACAGTTAAGGAGCAGGCCGTGTCGGTTTATTTTCGTTCTTTGGGTATTTCCGCACTCATTGTGTCCAGCTTGGGGATGGCAAGTGCTGCCTTTGCCGAGTTTAAGCAGGCACCATTACCTTATTCGTCAGATGCGCTGGAGCCATCCATTGATAAGCAAACCATGGAAATTCACTATGGCAAGCATCACAAGGGCTACGTCGATAACCTGAACAAGGAAATCAAGAATTATCCCGCACTGGACAAAATGAGTATTGAGCAGGTACAGGCACAAATTTCCAAATACAACACTGCCGTGCGCAACAATGCAGGTGGCCATTATAACCACAGTTTTTTCTGGGAAAGTTTAAGCCCTAAAGCCAAAGCCGGTAAGCCAAGTGCCGCCTTGCTAAAACAAATTAAGGCTGACTTTGGCTCGTTAGAAGCTTTTGAGCAAAAGTTTAATGAGGCCGCAACCAGCCGGTTTGGTTCTGGCTGGGCTTGGCTGATCATGACACCTGATCATAAACTGGCAGTGACTTCTACACCCAATCAGGATAATCCATTAATGGATGTTGTGGAAACCAAAGGCCAGCCTTTACTGGGTCTGGATGTTTGGGAGCATGCCTATTACCTGAAATATCAGAACAAGCGTGCCGACTACACCAAGGCATTCTGGAATGTAGTGAACTGGAATACAGTAAACCAGCGCTTTGAGGCAGCAATGAAGTAGCTATCAAATTTAAAGCTAGGGCTGAAAACAGCTTTTAGCTTTTGAAATAAAACCAGCTAAACTATGGCTGGTTTTTTTATTGAATGGGTTTAGCTGTGATCCATATTGTTTTATTTGAGCCGGAAATACCCAGTAATACCGGTAATATTATTCGCCTATGTGCCAATACGGGTGCCAAGCTGCATCTGGTTGAACCACTGGGCTTTGAACTTGAAGACAAAAAATTAAAACGGGCCGGGCTGGATTACCACGAGTGGGCACAACTTAAGATCTGGCCATCCTTGCAACCTTGTCTGGATGAGCTAAAAGCACTGGGAGTTGAAGCCATTTTCCCACTCACTACCAAAGGCCAGCATTCGCCATTTGACAGCAACCTCAATCGTAACGTGGCCTTCCTGTTTGGGCCGGAGACCCGTGGCCTGCCAGAAGAAGTACGCATGAGCTTTCCCTTTGAGCATTGGTTGCGCTTGCCGATGCAGCCTGAATCGCGTAGTCTGAATTTGTCTAACTCAGTGGCAGTGATGATCTATGAAGCATGGCGACAGCAGGGCTTTCAGCAATAGGGTTTTCAGCAATAAGCATGACGCGAGTAGGGGTTTTTATCGCAACGCACTAGGCAACTGGCAATTTCATAGTATCAGTCAACCTGCTTTACCGGACTTTATTCAGCCTGGCCATAAAATTGTCATGTTTGATGCGGTGTGCAAGCTATGCACCGGCTGGAGCCGGTTTTTGATCCGGCATGATGTGCTGGAAAAATTCAAGTTGTGCAGTGTGCAGTCGCCACAAGGACAGGCCATTTTAAAGTCGCTTGGCATGCCAACAGACCACTTTGACACCATGCTACTGATTGAAGGCCATCAGGTGTATGAGCGCAGTGATGCCCTGTTGCGCATCATGCAGCAATTGCCTTTTCCATTTAGTGTGCTGGCTGCCGGGCGCATTATTCCCAAGGCTTGGCGAGACTGGGCCTATGATCAGGTGGCAAGCCGGCGCTATACATTATTCGGGCAGCATGCACAGTGCATGGCTCCTACGCTGCAAATCCGTAAACGGTTTTTAGACCATGCAATCTAGTACCTTAGCCCGTTTAGGTTTGGGTTTTTTATTTATCTATCAGGGACTCGTGCCCAAGCTGGTTTTTCTGGATAAAACTGAGCTATCTATTAATCAACAGCATCTGGCGCTAATGCCTATGTCTATGCAAGGTTGGCTCAATTCTGAGCTGATAGCGCAAATGGCAGGTATGGGTGAAATCCTGCTCGGTTTGTTAATTCTGGTTTTTTATAAAAAGAACTGGCCAGTCTGGCTGGCTTTTACTGCACTGGCTGTACTGCTGCTGGATATTATCGTGATCACGCCCGAGTTGCTAACTGGCGCATTTAATCCGGTTATCAGTAATATTAGTGGCATGCTACTGGCGTGGATAGCATTGAAGGATAGAGGAGATTCCTGGAATATCACGTTAAGTCGTCAATAATAGCTAAGCGCTAAAATAAGCTTGCCAATAAAAAATCCCGCACTCGTGAATACGGGATTTTTATGTTTTAAAAAGAATAACTGCTTTAAAAAGGCTTATTTGAGCCAGATTGCCAAATCAATCAGCGCAGGTGTGGTGTTTGTACCAATTTTGGAAGCTTGCAAGTTAGCGGTGCCGCCTACTGCAATAGCAGGGGTAGCTGCCCCAGTGGTCAGGTTAATGCGATAGATGCTGGAAGTATTGCCACTCGCATCAGCCACGGTAGCCAGCGCCAGTCCGTTATCCCCACCAGCAATATCAAACCCACTATTTGTACCCAGCGTAATACCTAAAGCTCCAATACTGACCAAATTCCCGTCATTAGGTGGAATTTGTTGCAGTAGACGGTTGCTGGTATTGTCCAGATCAAACAGTGCGGTGGAGGAAACTGAACCCTGATAGCTGTTGGTATAGGCCGCCGCAGCCACTTGTGGATTGAGCAGGCCATTTAAATTGCCATCGGTAATGGTTGCACCAGTATCGACATTAATGCGCAGGTTTTGACCTGTCTGGCTAATAACCCGTAGGCGGTCTGCTGCCGGATTAAAGTCAACGGCAAAGCTATTGCCATTTAGCCCGGTAAAGGGCAGGGTGCTGTCATCTGCTGCTGCCGTGAGTGCCCTGCGATTGTTCGCTGCGCCAGTGCTGGCATTAATGGTATACAGATTACCTAGGCTAGACAGGCCATACAGTACACCAGATTTGTCGGCTACATCGGTACGCAGGCGATAGTCAATGCCCACAATGGTTTCACCGGAAGTCAAACCAGTGATGGCCACCGTGCTGACATCGGCAGGTTTAGTGAGTTTAAAGGAAATTAGCTGGTTGCTGTTACTCAGGCCCTGAATTGTGACACCAGCATCACTGGCTGGTTTTAAAGCCAGACCGCGTATAGCTGCGCTAGTCAGGCTTGATGGCAGATTGCCTACCAGCATGGCTACATTGGCAGAATCAGTAGCTGCTAGCTTATTAATATCAATTTTGTAAAACTGTTGTTTGCTTCCTACATTTAAAATGGCATAGCCCTGATTATTATTACTGTCAATATCAAAGCCACTGCTACCTTCGGCATTAACACCTAACGGTGCAGAAACTGCCAGTGTGCCATCATTAGGCGGGCTTTGTAGATAAAGACGATCGGCCTTAACATCCAGATCAAAGAGCCTTGTTGTTGCAGTTCCTGCAAAACTGTTGCTGTAGGCCGCAGAAGTAATGGTCGCATCTGCTCCATTAATAGCCCCATCTGTGGTGGTTGCACCCGTATCCACATTAATGCGCAGGTTCTGGCCATCATTGCCAATGACTCTTAACCGGTCTGCAGCAGGGTTAAAATCTACGGACATCAATGCCGGATTGCCACTAATTGCTGTATAGGGTGCAGTAGTATCAGCTGAATCGGCGATTAGTGTGGATTTAAGTTCAGCCCGGTTGGTAGACGGATCAATAGTATAAATAGTGCCCAGACTACCCACGGCATACAACTTGCCATCAGCAGGGCGATAATCAATACCAATCAGGCTATCGTTATTTTTTAGGCCGGTAATTTTTTCACTGGAAATCAGGGTATCGGGCTTGTCCATATTAAACGAAGCCAGATGGTTATTATCTGTTAAAACCAGCACATTCCCTGTTACAGTAGGTTTGGATTCAATCGGCATCCAGTCATCAGAGTTGCTATCATTACAGCCTGCCAGTACTAAACCACAAAGGGTAGCCACAGCAACCACCAGTGTTTTCTGTTTCATCATTTATTCCTTGCACTATTTATCAATCGGCTTTGGTTTTTACTTATTAAGGCTGATGTAGCATTTAGTAAGTTCTTGCAGCAAACCATAAAGACAATGCGGAATTCCGTAGCAGTCTAGTAGGAAAGATAGAGTGTTTTGCATCGCCAACACTGGTTAGGTGAGAGAGTTTATGCAGATTACGCAAAATTAAGCTAGATTTAATAATTCGGGTTTTTTTGTTAGTTGATATAAAAAATCCTGCCGAAGCAGGATTTTCCTTAACGATACCTTTAATGCAGTTTAGTCAAAGCAATTTAAGCCCAGGCTTTTTGTAAAATGGCTTTTAAATCTGCTTTTGACGCTTCACGCGGATTAAAGATAATCGAACCGTCATCCAGTGCCTTGGTTGCAATGTCATCCAGTTGCGCTTCAGTAACCTTGCCGGTTTCTTTCAGGGTACGTGGCAATTTGGTTCGCTCAAACAGCATATCACGCATTTGGCGAATCGTTTGAATGGCCTTGTTTGCACGCTGATCCGCAGGGGTAGCGGCATAGACTTCTGCACCAGCCAGCGGCAACAGCAGCTCAGCAATCTTGTCACCATTCACAGACTGGTTATATTCCAGCACATAGGGCATAAACAGGTTCATACACAGGCCATGTGGCAAATGAGCAACAGCGCCAGTAGCATGACCCAGCGAATGCACCAGACCAACCATGGCATTGGAGAATGCAATACCTGCCATGGTAGACGCCTGTGCCAGTTCCAGACGTGCATCCGCATTTTTGGGTTCATCCAGCACTTTAGTCAGGTTTTCACTGATCTTTTTAATGGCAGCAAATGCATAGGCATCACTGATTGGATTAGCCGCCAGACAGGTATACGCTTCTACCGCATGGGTCATGGCATCCATGGCAGTCATGGCTGTGATGTGCGGTGGCAGGGTTGAGGTCATACGCGGATCAAGAATAGCCGCATGTGGCATCAGGAAATAAGAGGCAAAAGGCAGTTTTACATTCTTTTCAATATCAGATATTACCGCAGCCAAAGTTACTTCAGAGCCTGTACCGGCAGTGGTCGGCACCACAAAAAATGGTTTTAATGGACGCGGCAGGTTATGGGCACCAGAATATTTCAGCAGGTCATCCCCACCTTCTGACACCAGAATATTCACGCCTTTAGAGGTATCAATCACTGAACCGCCGCCTACAGCAATAATGGCATCACAGTTATTTTGGCGATATAGTTCAGCGGCTGTACGTACCGTTTGCAGACTGCTATCCGGTGGAACATCATCAAAGATTACTGCAATTGTGCTGTCAGTATTTTCAAATGCTGCCTGAATCGGTTCCAGCAGGTTATTACTGCGCACACCCTTGTCGGTAATAATCATGGCGCGCTTGGCACCAAGGGTTGCCAGCTCAAAAGGAATGTGCTCAAGGGCTGCATTCCCTGCAATCACTTTTACTGGACAAAAAAATTCATAATACGGCTTGGCCATGATTAGCTCCGTTTAATATAGGTTTGAGCAACTTTAAGGTAAATTCGGGAGGCCAGATTAAGCTTCTGAGTAAAGCTTAATTGTTCCGGGTATTCTTTCACAGCTAGCTTGGCCACAACTTTTGGCAGGATCAGGGCTTCCATTTTATTCAGGCAGCGCACCATGCGAATGGCATAAGACACATCACCATCGGCTACCATGCGATCATTGGCAAACGCCCGTGCTGTTCCTTCCTGAAAGGAAAACACTAAAAACGCATGTGACATATGCTTAAAGGTAATGGTGAGGTCTGGCTTACCGTCAAAGCCATTAAACAGCTTGAGGGAGCCGTCCTGTTGTGCTTGCGCGGTAAAGTTTGGCCCTTTGGGAAATACCGTCATTCTTACAATAAAACCAGCCGGGAATCCTTTCGTTTCATTATGAATCTCAGGGTCAACCTGACTTGCTGAGGTAAGGCCGCGTCCGATGACATCCATCATAAGCGCGACATAAGCACGCTGTGCTGCCGGAAGAAGTTTATTGGTCGGTTTCACTACGCATTCTCAATCATCAATATTTAAGTGAAATGGGTAAAACTTATCTTTAGAGTATTTACTCTAATTTTCACCCCTACAATAACAGATTGTTTAGACAAGTCCAGTCTTAATGCTGGAAAATATATGCTGTTTTTCGATTAAATGCTGTATTTGCTGACAGATCTGCGCAAAATTTGGTGGATTGTCCAGTACATCAATCAGCCTGATCATTTGCAGGCCCGCATAGCCACAGGGGTTAATCCGGGAAAAGCCATCAAGGCTGCAATCCATGTTCAGGGACAAACCGTGATAGCTGCAACCCTTGCGAATCTTGAACCCTAATGAGGCAATTTTCTGCTCATTAATATAAACACCCGGTGCATCTTTTTTGGCATAGGCAGTTAAGCCATAATGTTTGAGCAGGTCAATGATGAGCTGTTCGGTAAAGTTAACCAGATCGCGCACATTCCATTTAAGCCGATTCAGGTCAAACATCAGGTAACCCACCAGTTGGCCTTTGCCATGCCAAGTGACCTGTCCACCCCTGTCTGTTTGCACAATCGGCAAGTCTGGGGAAGGAAGTAAAACATGCTCCGGTTTACCAGCCTGACCTTGGGTGAGGACATCATGATGCTGCAACAGCCAGAGCTGATCCGGATCGTATTTAGTCCGGTTTTCAGTAAACTGCTTCATGGCTGCAAAGGTAGGCGCGTAAGGTTGCAGGGTGGAGAATTGCGTAATGTGAAGAGAGGGCTGATTAGTCATAGAAATATTAATTTGTTTAATGAGGAGTACATTCCCACCCATTTTTTTGCCAAAAGCTGAGATGATGAAAAGCCATTAAATAACCTATTTTGAAGTCATCTAAATCTATATTTAGATCAGAAATAGATAACTTAAATCCCCAGCATGTAGGAAGTACGGCCATTATTGCACCTATTGACTTGCTTGATAGTCGAGAAGATTCCAAACAGTCTAAAAAATACCTTAAACCTTCTTTTCGAGTTTGGAGTGCAAAAGCTACAGCTAATTGAGGGGATATATAACTACCTCGAGAAAAACACTCTTTTAATTCTTCAGTGAAAAAATTCGACTTATTCGTCATTATCAACATATAAGCTATGAGATGTTCACGCCAAGATTCAGAAGATAGTAATATTGTGATTTGAGCTGGATCATCAATTATATTGAAAAGCTTATAATAGTAATTTAAATCAATATTTTCTAGATCATGTAGCGCGCGCAAATAGTAGGTGTTTTCACCACTTATATTAAAAAGTTGCTGAAATATATTTATCATGAAAAAATCTTTGATTAATCAATTTATTAGTCAGTAATTATTAAAAAAGCGCTGATTTCTCAACGCTCCTTTTTATGTTGCATTACAACGCGGTTTTAATATGCTCACACGCCTTTAAATCGGCATACAGGGCATGAACCTGTTGAATATTTTCAAAGCGCAACTGGGCACGAATGGAGTGATAATTACCTTTGCTGGAGGGCTGCACCACAATATTATTCGAATCAAAATCTGGAAAATGCTTGAGCAAAATGGCCTGTACCTCATCGCGTAACTCGGGCACAGCATTACCAATTAGCCTAATGGGATAATCCATCGGAAATTGCCACAGTTCTTCATTTAAGGGTTGAATGTTTTGATTGTCGCTCATCATGTACTCTCTAATTTTGCTTAAATTCTATATTGGGATGATTTCATTAAACTAAAGGCTAGCACAGTGTCTCAAGATCAATTGATCAAAAAATAGTTAATGCCATATTATCAATAGCATTAGCAATCTTTGCCCAATAAAAATGCCCGCATTCAGCAGGCATTTTCAACTTTTTCTGAAGCAGAAAAATTAATCATTTTCCAGGAATGAACGCAGGTGTTCAGAACGGGAAGGATGACGCAGCTTGCGCAATGCCTTGGCTTCAATCTGGCGAATCCGCTCACGGGTGACATCAAACTGTTTGCCCACTTCTTCCAACGTATGGTCGGTTGGCATATCAATACCAAAACGCATTTTCAGAACCTTGGCTTCACGTTCGGTCAGGTTAGCCAGCACTTCACGAGTGGCTTCACGCAGGCCTTCGGAGGTTGCTGCTTCCACGGGTGAAGTGATATTGGTGTCTTCAATAAAATCGCCCAAGTGTGAATCTTCATCATCACCAATCGGGGTTTCCATGGAAATCGGTTCTTTGGCAATTTTTAATACCTTGCGAACCTTCACTTCATCCATTTCCAGACGTTCGCCCAGTTCTTCAGGAGTAGGCTCACGACCCATTTCCTGTAACAACTGACGTGACACGCGATTGATCTTGTTGATGGTTTCAATCATGTGTACCGGAATACGAATGGTACGCGCCTGATCCGCAATGGAGCGGGTAATTGCCTGACGAATCCACCAAGTGGCATAAGTCGAGAACTTGTAACCACGACGATATTCAAACTTGTCTACTGCTTTCATCAGGCCAATGTTGCCTTCCTGAATCAGGTCAAGGAATTGCAGTCCGCGGTTAGTGTATTTCTTGGCAATCGAAATCACCAGACGCAGGTTGGCTTCGACCATTTCCTTTTTGGCGCGGCGGGCCTTGGCTTCACCAATTGCCATGCGCTTGGAGATATCCTTGATTTCAGCTACACGCAACGACAATGAACTTTCGATATCAGCAATTTTTTGCTGGAAAGCAATGACGTCAGCACGTACTGCATTCAGATAAGAGGCAATGGCTGGTTCCTGCTCAATCTGTTCATCCAGCCAGTCGGTACGGGATTCACTACCGGGGAAAGTCTTGCGGAAACGGTCACGGTTCATGCGGCCACGGCGGACACTGTAGCGCATAATTTCACGTTCGCTCAGGCGAATCTGCTCATGGGTGTCACGAATCATGGCCGTCAACTGGTCAGACAGACGAGGTGTTAGCTTGAACATCATGAACACGGTGGCCATTTCAGTCAGGGCAGTTTCAGCCTGCTTGGAATGACGACCATGCGCTTCGATGGCAGCTTTAACGACGTCCAGACGATCCTGCAATTCAGTAAAGCGAACACGCGCAATTTCAGGATCAGGACCGGACTCAACTTCATCATCGGAGCTGTCGCCGTCTTCTTCCTCTTCGTCATCATCAGCTACTTCTGCTTTGGCAACAGCCGGGGCCGCTTCATCGGCCAGCAATTCTTCATCAATGACTTCTGGAATTTCTTCATCGCTATCCGGGTCAAGATAACCAGACAGGATATCGGCCAGACGGCGTTCACCGCTAATGGTTTCCTGATATTCCTGTAATACCACATCCACGGCACCCGGCCAGTGGGCAATGGCATGCAGCACATCACGGATACCATCTTCAATGCGTTTTGCAATACTGATTTCGCCTTCGCGGGTCAGTAATTCCACCGTACCCATTTCACGCATATACATGCGCACCGGATCTGTGGTACGACCCGGTTCATTTTCTACAGAGGCAAGTACGGCAGCCGCTTCTTCGGCAGCTACTTCATCATCGCTGGCATCCGGATTATCTTCCAGCAGAATTTCATCGACTTCAGGGGCGCGGTCGTGAACAGGAATGCCAACATCGTTGAGCATCTGAATGATGTCTTCAATCTGCTCACTTTCTGTTATGGAGTCCGGTAGATGATCGTTGACTTCGGCATAGGTCAGGTAACCCTGTTCCTTGCCTCGGCTAATTAGAGCCGCTACTTGCGAGGTAGGGGATTGCAAATCGCTCATCGTTCGTCACTCTTAATGTTTATCAGTGGCTTAGGGCAATCGCGCATGGTAGCATATTTTTTACTACAGTTTTAGCCCTAACTCACAAAGCTGATTAAATTTGGCGCAACACCATTATTGTCCATCACTAGGCAAATAACGGTGTATGCAATACTAGCCAATATGAGGGATATTTTTTATTTTTCAAGTCGGTGCTTCAAGCAGCCTGCCAGTCATGGACTTAAAATTGACTGTTAAATAGTCTGCTGGGCAGCGTAAATGCTGGATTTTAAATCTGATGAAAAACAACAGACAGACCACAGGTTCTACTGTTGCACAAAAAAATTGCTTGACTTTATTTTCTTTCAACGATAAATAGCCGCCAGAACAAAATTTTTTTGGGGGTGTGCTATGTCTGGTTCAGGTCAGGATTTTGAGTTGGATGATAGCTTTAGTGAAGAAGAAGCGCCGTTTGAAGATGAAAGCGGTAGCAAGGCCGCCAGTGCCAAGGACTCCCTGTTAAAACGTCGCCTGATTGATGATTTGCTGGCCGAGCGTCGTTTGCAGCGTGAGCTTAAAGACCTTGAGTACGATTTTGATGATATTGATGATGACGAAGATTTCTAGCCCGGTTTATGCCGTACTGATCTCAGGCTAAACTATTGTCAGGTTTTAAATGGGTCATGCCGGCCTAACGGCCCCATTTAGTATGGGGCTGATAAAAAAACTAAAAGCCGCTTTGTGCGGCTTTTAATATGCGTATTGATCGCTTCTAGCTATTATTTGCATCTTTAGACTGAATGCCTGAGTAGGCAGACCCTGGAAAGCCCTTGTATCAGAATTGACCAACCTTTCACTATCAAAAGCGATTGTAATATTCGGGACCTAATACCATTTTTTAATAGCGAAGTCATGTTCAATCTTTTAAAAAAGCCTTACAACAAAAGGACATTGAGTTCTATATTTTATAGGCATTCAAAAATTTAATTTTTATTAAAACAGAGCGGTTTAACAGGATGTTTTTAGGAAGCCTGCAAATAGTCATTCACAGTTTTTAATATTTAATTTTGCAGGGGTTGTATGTCACAATACAGGAAATTTTAAATAACTGGTAAACGATATGGCAACGCTGGATTTGGATTTGCTGGCCGACTTTCTGGATGGCGAGAACAATGAGCACGGTCTGGATTTTGCAGCAACACACGGTTTTTTATGTGCTACTGTGGTTGGTCCGGAACTAAAAGACTGGTTAAGCCAGTTATTTGAAAATAATGAAGGCAAGATTAATAAGGATATCATTGAACAAATCCGGTTATGGCGTGAAGATATCCAGCAAACCCTAATCAATGAAGAAACTGTTGAATTTCCATTTGAAATTGAGGAAGCCACAGAAGATTCCAGCCTTGGCGACTGGAGCGTGGGTTTTGTTGATGCATTGTTTTTAAATGATGAAGCATGGTTTGGTGCTACAGAAGACGAAGAAGCCATTATCATGCTAACCCTGCCAATGATGGTGTTTAGCGGTATTGAAGGCGAAACAGAGATGGATAATATTCGTCGTAATGGCGACCTGATGGACGAGCTGGCTGAAGAAATTCCAGAAAACCTGACCAAGCTGTACCTGTTGTATCATGCACCGGAAGAATAATTGAAAGATCAGGGGTTTTAGTTTTTCAGGATTAAAGTAAAAAACAGGCTGCCACGTAATCAAATAGCTGCATGATTGTGCAGGGTAGCCTGATTTTTAATTCATTAAATTAGACTTATTTCATTAGTGTTTATCTGGCCATTAAAAGGCTGAAAAACATGTCACACGATACCGAAAACTTATTTTTAAAAACCTTGTTAAATTAAGCTGAAGCTTTTTTGGATTCCTGCTTGTCAGACTGACCTTTATGTTTGTAATAGCGACGAATTGCAAAGCCGGCAGCAAGTAATAAAACCACTACGATGACATTGCCTATTCCAGATAGCCAGTGCGAGAATTTTTCAACATTATTACCCAGATAATAACCCGCCAACGCTAAAATACTGGTCCAGATAATAGTGCCCATACTGGTATACAGTAAAAACAGGCCAAAGGGCATGCGTGCTATACCCGCAGGAATACTAATAACGGAGCGGACAGCCGGCACCATACGACCAAAAAACACAATTTTGCGACCATGCTGGTTAAACCAGCCTGTGGCTTTTTTGAGGTCATCCGGCTTTAGAAATAACCATTTGCCATGGTGTTCAAGCCATGTAGTGAGGCGGTCTTCATGCAATATCCGGCCAATCCAATACAGGGTAATAGCTGCCAGAATACTACCGCAGCTTCCGGCAATAATAACCCCGATAATATTCAGATCGCCCTGCGACGCCGTAAAGCCCGCAGCAGGCATAATCAGTTCAGAAGGGATGGGTGGGAATATATTGTCCAGAAACATCAACAGGGCAATTCCGAAATAGCCCAGTTGCTGCATGACTTCGTTAATCCATTGCGCAATTGATGACATATTTAATTAATCCTTAGGCTGCATTATTCATTAACTTTCAATAGCTCATCCTATAGTTATAAAAAAAGCACCCGAAGGTGCTTTTTAGTCAATGCACTTAGTGAGTAACACGGTTCCATGCATCACGGGTTGCATTTTTAGCTTGTTCCCATTTTAGACGGGACTCGCCTTTAAACTCTTCCCAGTTGCGTTCAAGATCGCTCTCGGCATCTTCAAAGCGCGCATCATTGCCATAACGTGCACGGTTTTCATAACCCAGACGATACGCAGGGCTATAATCACGGTCATAGTCCAGATCAGAATACAGGGCTGAATTGCTGGAATGATATGGGGTAGTGGTATAGCTGTTGCGCCAGTAGTTATCTTCTTCGGTTGGATTCATGGCTTCACCAGCGGCATGCCCTGCAACACCACCAGCGACTGCGCCAATTGCACCACCCACTACAGTACCTACCGGACCAGCAGCAGAACCAATGGCTGCGCCAGCCGCTGCACCACCAATGCCACCAACACCTGTACCTACAGGATGAGAACCGGGTTCACCAGTGATTGGATCACGGTTTAAGTCATTGTCAGTACGGGTTGTACTGTCATAATGACCAGTGCTACGGGTAGTGGCACGATCCCATGCATCACGGGTTGCATGCTTGGCCTGATTCCACTCTAGGCGTGATTCGCCTTTTACTTCATCCCACTTACGGCTTAGATCAGTTTCTGCATCTTCAAAGCGGTGGGTCTGGTTATAGTGCGCACGGTTTTCATAACCTACGCGGTAGGCAGTACTGTAATCGCGGTCGTAGTTCAAGTCAGGATGCTGGCTGGCATCAGACTTATAATATGAAGTGTTGCTATAGTTTTCACGCCAGTAGGCTTCTTCTTCGGTTGGATTCATGGCTTCGCCGGCAGCATGACCAGCCGCTGCACCAGCAATTGCACCAATAACACCACCAACCATAGAGCCTATCGGGCCAGCAACAGCACCAATAGCTGCACCAGCCGCTGCACCACCACCAGCACCTAAGCCAGTACCAACTGGATGGGAGCCAGGTTCTCCAGTAATCGGATCAGCATTTAAATCATCGCGCGCCTCATCCGACATATTTTTAATTTGGTCGCGGTCCATGTTGTCTAAATTATCACGTGAACTACTCATCGCTTTACTCCAATTGACTTTCAAAATTTTTAATCTGAACAGTTACCTGAATTACTAGTACTGCATTTCTTTCCATAAACAGGGCTGTACCCTATGTCGCTACTGTAGTTTGTCGCAAATGTAGTTGCTAAGCGTTTCTTGTTGGAGGGTTGAAGTAAAAAAAGCGTGAAGCGTAATGAAGCGTGACAGTTGTAGATGATGCGTAAACAATCCTTTAAGTCGGCCTAAAGATTGCTACTTTAAGGCGGTATCCGGTTTGAGTAGTGCACGTTAATAAATAGGTAAAAAATGCTGCAAGCGCTTAAAATTTTCAAAAGTGATGTTTTAAACCATGTCAATTTTTTTAATAAATTTAGTTGTTAACATACTTAAATACCAGATCTAAAAAACGGGCCAGTAAAAGCATACTGTCCCGTTAATTGTTGCTCTAATTGGCTGATCACTACATTAGCCGCTTAAACCTTGGAAGAGTTAAAGTCTCTTGCGCTTGGCACGGGTTAGTTGCGACTGACGCATACGAAAGCCTGCTTTTTGCTGTTCAGTGGTTTTATCAATGCAGTAAACACAGCTTACCCCAAGCTCATAGCTGGATAGCTCTACTTCTTCAGGTGTAAGTGGCCAGCCACAGGCATGACATTTGACACTTTCACCTTCCTGCACGCCATGAGTTACACCAGTACGGTTATCAAATACAAAGCATTCGCCTTCCCACAGACTTTCATCTGCCGGGATTTTTTCCAGATAGTTTAAGATACCACCCTTGAGATGATAGACCTCTTTAAAACCCTGTTGTAGTAGCAGACTGGTGGATTTTTCACAGCGAATACCACCCGTACAGAACATGGCAATTTTTTTGTCTTTGGCATCGCTCAGGTTTTTTTCAACATATTCCGGGAATTCACGGAAACTTTCGGTTTGGGGATCAATGGCATTTTTAAATGTACCGGCTTTATATTCATAGTCATTGCGGGTATCAATTAAAATTACATCGTCCTGTTGAATAAAGTCGTGCCACTCTTCAGGATTAAGATAATGGCCTACCTGCGAACGGGGCTGAACTTCTACTCCCAGGGTAACAATTTCTTTTTTTAGTTTAACCTTGGTTTTACGAAATGGCTTTTCGGAACTCGATGATTCCTTATATTCCATATTGGTAAAGCCATAATCCAGCAGGTAGTGACGCATCTGGTCAATGGCCGCACGCGAGCCTGCCACAGTGCCATTAATGCCTTCGCCCGCAACAATCAGGGTGCCGCAGATGTTAAGTGAGCTAAGCAAATCTAGTAATTGTTGCTGTAATGCTGATGGATCGGCAACCGGATGAAACTGGTAGAGCGCCGCCACAACCCAGTTTTGATCAGCCGTGCCTGCATTGACAGGGTTTTGATCGATGGTGGTTGTAGAAGACGCAGGTGCAAGCTGCTGGTCTAATGTTGCGGACATGAAACGCTCCTAAAGAGTCTGCCTAAATACATAAACAGGAAAATGAGACGCGCATATTCTACTGGTTTGAACTACAAAGCGCGATAAATTCCATAAAAAAATTATGGTTTAATTGCGCTCATGGCCACAATAATAAAATAGCTAAAATTTTCATTGGTTAAACGCCAGAATAAAAAACTGATATTGTCTATATATAGATTTTAATATTTAATAAAATACTAGATATTGTGTTTTTATTAATCAGTGTAGAGCATGGGAAACAAACCGTGAATAATTGGAGGTTCAATTGACTGCTGCCTTAACGCCTTGCGCCGGAAAATGCTCAACCGTATTTGGGGATAGTGTTTGCCGTGGCTGCCGTCGTTTTAGCCATGAAGTTATTCACTGGAACCGTTATTCACCAGAAGAACAGCGCCTGATCTGGCAACGACTGGATAGCCAGCTTGACCAGATTTTGTTACCACTGGTGCAAATTCGGGATGAGCAGGCACTGGACGAATTGCTGCGCTCGCAGCAGGTGCGCTTGCTGGAGAAGGCCTCGGCAGGTCGCAAGATTTACCATGCCCTACGGATTTGCCAGCGTAATCCGGCTTGTCTTGAGCGGGCAGGTTTGAACGTATCAGCCCTGCATTTGCAAAAAATATGGCAATTGTTTGAGCAGCGCATTTATTCACTGGCGGTGGCCAGCTTTGAACTGGCGTGGTTACGGGCAGCCCAATTTGGTGAAACTGCCGCAGGCGCCAATAGCTTATAAAGATTTTATAAGGAAAACCCATGAAGCAGGCAAACCCCAAAATGTTATTTTCTAATTAAAAGATTGATTTATAAAGATAATTATTAATTATTCCATTGCGATCATCTTCCATTTTGTTAATTTAAATTCATTATAATGAAAGCAATATTGTAAGTTTTTGAGTTATTTACCCACTGTTATTTACAGGATAACTTAATAATAACCAGAAAAATGCTAACTAAATAGCAAAAATTAACTTGTCTAAAATTAATTTTAGATATATCTTTTTTATATCTAAATTAAAATAAGGCCAATCTAATGGTGTCTGAATCGGCTTTACCCGCAGGCAGTAAGCAGCGTGGTTTTGGTCATGGTGGTTTACGTCTGGTGCTGCTTACCTTAATTAATGAACAACCGCGTCATGGCTATGATTTGATTAAAGCTGTTGAGGAGCTTACGTCGGGTCATTATCGCCCAAGCGCAGGTATGGTTTATCCCTTGTTAAATCAACTGGTAGACCAAGGCTTAATCAGCGCTGAAAGTACCGCGCTGGATGAAAATAAAAAGCAGGTTTATGCCATACAAACAGCCGGCAAGAAACTGTTGACTGATGAATCCCTACGGGTTGAGCATATTTTTGCCCGGGTTCGCCAGCGTGCCAAGCAGCCGGTGCAAGTAACACGCGCTATTGAAAACTTTAAGCTGGCTGTGCGGCTCAAGCTTGGTAATGAAGTATTAACTGCGGTACAGGCCAGCCAGTTGACCGAAATTCTGGACCATGCTGTCCGTCAAATTGAACAACTGTAAATCATTTAAAAACCGCTCTAAACATAGCAGAGGTAAAAATATGCAACAGAACGACCTGAACCTGCAAAATGACCCCAACAGGGAGCCACGTAAAGCGTACCGGGTTCGCCATCCGCTGAAGTTGCGCACGGCCAGCGTACAGCACATTGAAGAACTTGGCCCCAACATGCGGCGTTTCGTATTGACAGGAAGTGATTTTGCCGATTTTACCAGTGCCAGTTTTGATGATCATGTCAAAGTATTTTTTCCGGATGCACAAAGCGGCCAACTGATACTGCCACAAGTGGAAGGGCAGGGCATTGCAGCCAGTGAGGGGCCAAAGCCAATCATGCGGGACTACACCCCGCGCTATTTTGATACCAGCCAGCTTAGCCTGACCATTGATTTTGCATTACATGAGGCAGGCCCGGCTTCGGACTGGGCCAGACAGGCCAAAGTAGGGGATATACTGGGTATTGGCGGGCCACGCGGTTCTATGGTTATTCCCATGGATTTTGCAGGTTATGTACTGATTGGCGATGAAACCGCAATGCCTGCCATTGGCCGCCGTCTGGAGGAGCTACCCCGGGATGCGCAGGTGCTGGTCATTGCCGAAGTGGATTGCTTGCAGGATCAGTTGAGCTGGGATTGCCCACAGGATACCGAAATCCTGTGGTTACAGCGCATGGGCCAACCTATGGGGCAAGCTGACCTTTTTTTGCAGGCACTGAAACATGCGCCGTTTCCAATTAAGGATTTTCATACCTGGATTGCTGCAGAAACCAGCGTGGCGCGTCAATTGCGCAAAACCCTGATTGCGGAATATGGTGTGAATAAAAATTACATCAAGGCAGCAGGTTACTGGCAGCAGGGCAAAAGCGATTCGCATCAGGTACTGGAAGATGAATAAAGCTTTCAGTTAAGCAGGCCATAAAAAACTTTTGTTAATGCGGATCATATAAAAAGGTTTTTTATGGTCAGGTTAAACATGGCCGGGTTAAATAGGGTTGGGTTAAATAGGGGCCTACGTTATTGAAACTGCCACAATATTGAATTTCCAACCGCTTAATGCATAACCTAAATTGCAATACCTAGGTAAGCTAAGGCACAACAATAATAGTGACCCGACGGTTTTCAGCACGGCCTTCCAGCGTGTCATTACTGGCAATGGGCTGTTTGTCTGCCATGCCGTGCGTGTGAACTTCCGTGGCGGGCAAGCCACCGGCAAAAAGAGCCATAGCCACGGTCGCTGCCCGTTTTTGAGAAAGTTCCTGATTAAATTCGGCTATGCCCGTGCTGTCGGTATGGCCATTGATATTCAGGCGCAGGATGCCTACCTGTTGTAGTTGCTGGGCTAAAATTTTTAAGTTGGCTTGGGTTTCCGGCTTAATGGCAGATTCATTGCTGGCAAACAGCAGGCGCTCGGGCAGTGCCAGGGACCAGCCGTCATCAGTAAGTATGAATCCCTGTTGTTGCAGGGTTTTAATCTGTTTTTTATTTAGCCCGTGCATGGTCTGGCAAGCAGCCAGTACAGCAAATACAAGTACCAGACTAAGTGTTTTAAGCAAACTCATGGAAGTTTCCTTGTTGGGCCACATCAGGGTTTAAGGGTTAAATACGGCATTGTTGAGTAAAGACCAACTATTGTTTGGCACCAGTTTGGCGCGATACATGGCAGCATCGGCCTTGGCCAGCAGTTGTTCTGGTGTCTTGCATTGGGAGGACAGCGCAATACCAATACTTAAGCCAATATTGACAGATTCGCCTGTCGGTAAAATGACAGGTTCTTCTACACCGGACAGAATACTTTCGGCGACAGCAATGGCATTTTTCTTGTCATGGATTTCAGGCAGAATCACTGCAAACTCATCACCGCCCAGCCGTGCCACAAAATCATTCTGGCGCAGGCGTGCCACCAGTCGTTTACCCATTTCAATTAAAATATGATCACCCGCAGCATGACCATAGGTATCGTTAATCTGTTTAAAATGGTCATTGTCAATAAACAGCAGCGCCATGGGATTACTGTCCTGCGCCTGTGCAAACAGGGTATCCAGCTGGGCTTCAAAATAACTGCGGTTGGCAAGGCCAGTTAAACTGTCATGGGTAGCTTTGTGCAGCAAGGTGTCATTTTCGGCCTTGATGTGCTGGTGCCAGCGCTCGATTTCATCCAGCAGGCTGTTAAAGTCCTGACTTAAGTCTTCCAGTTCACGGATTTTGGCAGGGGGCAAACGCAGGTTAAAGGCCCGTTGTTCACGTACCAGATTGGCCACATTGGTGATTTTTTTAAACGAGTTGACAATATAGGTGTGAGTGCGCAGTGAACAGTAACTTACGCAAATTATTGTAATAATGAGGCAGCCAAGAAGGCCCAGCAATACTTGGCCCAGAAAGTTGATAATGCCGGCCGAGTTACCTTTTAGCCAGACCAGTCCAATTTGCTGGCCATCATGCATGATGGGTTCAGTCACCGTTTTAGAAAAAATCCACTGGTTAAAGGTGTGCTTGATAAAATCCAGCGAGCCATGATCTTCAGGCTTGAGCTGCGCAATGGTTTCGCCCTTGTTGCCCAGAACGCGGATTTCATTAAATTCATCACGATAGGTAAGCTGGTTAATGGTGTCCTGTACGGCCTGCCGGTCATTAAATACCACACCAGCCTCAACCCGGTAGCTCACCGTACTGGCAATCAGTTGCAGGTTTTTTTGGGCATAGCTGTTGAGCGAGACAAACGATACCACAGACAGTAAAGTACCCGAAACCAGCAAGGTCATTAGCAAAACCAGCAGATGGGTATTCCTGAACAGCCGTTGCAAGCTGGGCTGCGAGTGCTTGGAATTCTTCTGTTGATTCTTGGGCTGCTCCTTGGCTGGAGACTGGCCTTGCGAATGCGCAGCTGTCATGGGGCTACCTTTTTCTTGCGACCAAGTAAGAGCACATTGGGATTAACATGAATGCCACTTCTGGCCAGTGAATCCAGGTTAACCTTGAATGTAACGGGTGATGCAGTGGTATCCAGACAAAACATGCTGCCCAGCTCGCAGTCTGGATTGGCTTCACTAATGGTGAGCACCGGATGAGCCTTGCTACCAGATACCTTTTGCTGTTGCTGCGGTGAAATTTCGCCAAAATAAATGACATCGCACTGGGTATTTAGACGGTTAATATCGTATTCCTGTCGTAAGGTGACTATCTTCAAAGTTTTCTCGGGTAAAACAGCCGACTCCAGTACAGCACTATATTGTGTAGGGGCTACCACACACAGCTGCACGGGGTTTCTGGCTGGTTGCCATTTGGTATAACTTAAAATGCCCAGAACAATCCGAGCGACCTCTTCGCTTTTTAGCGCCTGCTTTGCCTCGCTGTGAAGCGGTGTAGTGGCACTAACCGTAGTAAAATATCCCATCATCAATAGCGCCATAAAAAACTGGCATGCCAGACCCCGACGCAACGGGACGGCACAACAATAAGCTGTTTTACAGGCAGCAGCCTGCAAGGCACAGCAGTACCTTTTAACTGAATTAAGGATTTCCATACCCGGGCATTGTTACAATGTGTTAAGCAAAATAAGACGCCATCATAATCTGTTTTGATGACAAGCACAGTAGACTGGAACGCTAAAACCAGCGCAATTATTGTACGGATGCCATTAAAAAAATATGGCAATAACGCCATAAACAAATTATTTTCTGGCAAATCCTGCTTATTTTGAACTGATCCGCTATGCTTGGCGGCAATTTTTGGCAACATACGATTTTTCCAATGGCCCTTAAAGCAACCATTTATAAAGCTGACCTGCAAATTGCCGATATGGATCGCCACTATTATGCCAGTCACCAGCTTACACTGGCCCAGCATCCTTCAGAAACCATTGCGCGGCTTATGATACGTATTCTGGCCTTTGCCCGTTTTGCCGATGAACAACTTGGCTTTACCAAGGATTTATTTGAAACGGATGAACCCGCCCTATGGCAAAAAGACCTGACCGGCCAGCTGGAAAAATGGATTGAAGTGGGTTTGCCGGATGAAAACAAGGTCAAAAAAGCCAGCGCCCGCTGTCCCGAAGTCGCTGTGATTGCTTACGGCACGCAAGTGGATGAATGGTGGAAGCGCAATAGTAAGCTGGCCACTATGAGTAACGTAAGTGTATGGCAGTTGTCACTGGCCACCACACAGGCTATTCAGGACTTGTGTGAGCGCACCATGCAATTGCAATTGAATATCATGGATGGTGAATGGACATTATCCAGTGATAAAGGTAGCGTGCCTGTAGAGTGGATTGCCTTAAAATAACTGATTAAGCCGCCTAATCAAGCCATATAATCAATCTATGAGTAACATCAAAAAAACAGTAAAAATGCTGCGAGCTGGTGTAGCACTTCCGGTGGCTTTATTGCTTGCTTTGGGAGTGTCATGGGCAGCACCAAGCCAGCAGCATAAAAAACACCCGGCTGGGATTGAGCCGCTCATTGCCGCCAAGGGCATTTATCCGGTAATTAACGGCAAAGCATTTAAGAATTTAAGCTCACTGGCTGCGGTGTATCAGCAACTGGGTAAGCCGATTAAGTTACTGTCACAAGGTTATGATGAATGTAACGGACAGGATTTTCCTCAGTTACTGGACTATGGCTCGTTTCAGGTGAATGAACAAACGCTTAAAGTACAGACGTTGTATTTTAATAATTCGCACAACAGTATCATGCTGCTGGGTAAGCCCGTTTCTGGCCAAACGACAGAACCGGAATTTTTAAAACGCTATAGCGGAATGTATGAGTTGAACGCTTCCCATCAATATACATTTGAGCAGGAAGGCGGCTTAACGCAATATAGTTTTGAATTTAACAAGGGTAAACTATGGCGTTATACATTTTTTCAGGATGATTGCTAGGAGTATCTCCATGACCACTGAACTGCAAATGACCGATCTGCTGGAAGGCACTGGCAAAACCTGTGTAAAGGGGGCGCTGATTACCACGCATTATACGGGCAGGCTGGAAGATGGCACCGTATTTGATTCATCGCTGAACAAAGGCCAGCCATTTCAGTGTGTGATTGGCACTGGCCGCGTGATCAAGGGTTGGGATCAGGGCCTGATGGGTATGAAAGTTGGGGGCAAACGCAAACTGGTTGTACCTGCGCACTTAGGCTATGGCGAACGCCAGATTGGCAAAATTCCACCGAATTCCAACCTGATTTTTGAGATTGAGCTGCTGGAAGTGCTGACAAGGGATGATTAAGTATGTCGACGGTCAAGCTAACCGGTTTAACAAAGTTTTTAGCAGGGTAGTATCGATATAAGCTGAAAATTAAGTAAATTTTCAGGAATGGTCACAAAAGTTAATGATATAATTTTTGTGTTTAATACTCAGCTTCATTGAATATTAACATACATTAAAAAATGACACGGACTCTGCTATGGCACATCAATTTACCATCAATGCAACCATTCACGGTATTTCAATAGACGACTTTAAACGACTGGCTGCTGATAAATCGCTGCACGAAGCGGTGTGCCGTCGCATTCCCGGAGAAAATCTGGAAATTCTGGAATCTAATATTAATGGCGATACTTATACACTCCGCCGTGAATATAATCTGGACGTGAATATTCCTGATATTGCCAAGAAATTGCTGAAAAACGCTTTCCGCTTAAAGCGCTCAGACGTGACCAACCTAAAAGCAATGACTTCAGTCGTTGAGCTGGGCGCCAACCTGCCTTTGGAAGCAAAAGGGGAGCGGACTGTAACAGGTGATAAAGATAAACTGAATATCACCATGGTGTGGACAGTGAAAGTAAAAGTACCGTTGGTTGGCGGTATGCTGGAAAAACATGCTGAGGGGGAAGTTCGCAAGTTTACCCAGCTGGAACTGGAAATTGTTGAAGATGAAGCCAAAAAGCAGCTTCGGGCCTGATGTGTAAAGACTCTCCGCAAGGAGAGTTTTTTGTTTTAGGATTTGAAAAATAAAGCTTTGAACCGCGTACTTAAAAACACATAGATGAAAAAGAAAGGTTAAACACTAAATGAGTGCTGTTTTACCGGTGGCGCAACGTGGCGAAATCATCCTGACGCTTAAAGCTGTACCTGTTGCCGCCAGTGAATTTAATTCACCGTGGCTTGAGCAACTGGCACAAGCGATGCAGGCCACCATGCTTGCGCGCAATGGCGTGGGGATTGCCGCGCCGCAAGTGTATGTGTCCAAGCGCGTGATTATTGTGGCATCCCGGCCAAATCCGCGTTATCCCGATGCACCAGATATGGCGGCGGTGGTGATGGTGAATCCTGAAATTTTGCAATTTTCAAAAGAGACTTGCTTGGGTGAAGAAGGCTGCTTGAGTGTGCCGGATGAACGTGGGACTGTAGCGCGGGCACAACGGATAATAGTTCGTTATTTCACATTGCACGGTGAGTCAGTTGAAGCTACCTATGAGGGCTTTCCTGCGCGCATTGTGCAACATGAGGTGGATCATTTGGATGGGGTGTTGTTTGTGGAGCGGTTATAAAAAAACCTTTTTAATCATAAGCTTGTTGTATTGTGGTAGCATATAATATGACCTATTTGGGCCATGCATCAATCATTTCTAGACCAATTTCATCACACCATGCTGCTATAGCGGTGTTGGCAGCAGTGAGAGCGTCTTCCAGGGAGTTGTATATTATTGCCACTTTCCCAAATAGTGCCTCCAGCATCGGTAATTCTAATAAAAACATGATCATATTCGCCGTATCCAAGTTCGATTTGGCTATCTTGAAGCCAGTTATGTAAATGTGGATATTTATTCTTTAATGCTTGAGTAGACATAAAATTTCCCTTTAACGCTTAAGATAACATGCCGGATAAAATCGCCAGCAATTCCTCAGGGGCATAAACTGGAACAGACGAATTTTTAAAATCCTTGATGTTGCGTGTTACAAGTGCATCACAACCAGCGGTTTTGGCAGCACTATATAACACAGCATCTTCAAAATCAGTAAACTTGGCAGATAGTGCATAGTCAATGACTGATTTATCAATCGTTGCCACTTCAAATAATTTTAACAGTAAGTTCATGTTTTGTTCAGCGGCAGTTTTACCTAATGTTTTAGCCATTAAATAAAATAAAGTAGTTACTGTCGTTGCACCTAAAAAACCTTGTATTTTTTTTTGTTCAACTTGGCTCATTAACTTGCTAGCTGGTACAAAAAATGGCTCACGCTGAAGTAATACATCTAGAATAATATTGGTATCAAACAGCACTTTCATAAGTATTTATTTTCTAGATATGCTTTATAATCGGTGTGTTCATTTTCAATATGAACATTTTTGAGCAAGCCGCTCAGTTGCTGGGTAATTGGTGGAAGCTGAGCTTTATCACCGAGTTGTGGTTTTTTAAGCTGCAAAAAATAGTCAGCGACTAATTGCGATACTGATTTACCAGACTGCTTGGCATAAATTTTAGCTTGCTCAATGAGTTCGTCTTCTAAGCGCAACGTTAATTTGGTTTGCATGATCTCACCTCACTTGACGTATAAAATAATATTTAATATACGTCAAGTGAATTTACCATACAAGATCAAATAACGAAAATCACTCCAGATTCGGTGCCAACCAGCGTTCAGCCTGTTCAATGCTCCAGCCCTTACGCTTGGCATAATCCTCTAACTGGTCGCGGCCAATCTTGCCGACATTAAAATAATCCGACTCTGGATGAGAGTAGAAAAATCCACTTACCGAAGAGGGCGGCATCATGGCGTAATGCTCGGTCAATTGTGTGCCAATGGCATCAGTGGTGTTCAGCCAGTTAAACAACGTCACTTTTTCCGAATGTTCCGGGCAGGCCGGATAACCCGGAGCAGGACGAATGCCCACATATTGTTCTTTAATCAGGGCGTCATTGTCCAGTGCTTCATCGCTGACATAGCCCCAGAATTCCTTGCGCACGCGCTCATGCAAATGCTCCGTAAAGGCTTCTGCCAGACGATCTGCCAGAGATTGCACCAGAATGGCCGAGTAGTCATCACCCTTGGCGCGGTATGCAACCGCCATTTCTTCCGCACCAAAAATGGATACCGTAAAGCCACCCAGATAATCCTGCGCATGTGAATCTACTGGACTAATATAATCGGCCAGTGACATATTGGGCTTGCGATTCACATTGTCGGTTTGCTGGCGCAAGTGATGGAAGGTATGTGTGGCATTCTGGCGCGATTCATCGTCATACACCACCAGATCATCCGCACTAATTCGGGCAGCAGGCTTGAGGGTAAATACGGCGCGGGCATCCAGCCTATTGTTATCCACCAAGTCTTTGAGCATGGCTTGTGCTTGTGCATACAAGTCACGCGCGGCTTCACCGACCACTTCATCTTGCAGAATTTTGGGGAATTTGCCCGCCAGACTCCATGAGATAAAAAACGGTGTCCAGTCAATATAAGGCACCAGTTTTTCCAGTGGATAATTGCGCAAAACCTGTGTGCCTAGCTGGTTTGGCACAGGCGGACGATAATTCTGCCAGTCAATTTTTAGCCCATTGTTGATCGCTTGGCTATAGCTTAAACGTGCTGATTTGGGCTGCTTGTTGGCAAGGCGCACGCGTACTTTTTCATAGTCTTCGCGGGTTTGCGCAATAAAGGCAGGCTTCATTTCTGGTGACAGCAGGGTAGTTGCCACGCCCACGGCGCGCGAGGCATCCGCCACGTAAATCACGCCATCATTGTGATACTGCGGGTCAATTTTAACGGCGGTATGGGCTTTGGAGGTGGTTGCACCGCCAATCATCAACGGAATCTTAAAGCCCTGACGTTGCATTTCCTTGGCCACAAATACCATTTCATCAAGGCTGGGAGTAATCAGGCCAGACAGGCCAATAATATCTACTTTTTCATCAATGGCTTTTTGCAGGATTTTTTCTGCGGGCACCATCACGCCCATGTCCACAATGTCGTAGCCATTACAGCCCAGCACCACACCCACAATATTTTTACCAATATCGTGCACATCGCCTTTTACAGTGGCCATCAGCACTTTACCTTTGCTACTGCCCACTTCTTTTTCGGCTTCAATGTACGGGTTGAGCCATGCCACCGCCTGCTTCATTACGCGGGCAGATTTCACCACTTGCGGCAGGAACATTTTCCCTGCGCCAAACAAATCGCCAACCACGTTCATGCCAGCCATTAGCGGGCCTTCAATCACATCCAGTGGGCGTTTGGACTTTAAACGGGCTTCTTCAGTATCCACATCAATAAAGGCAGTAATCCCTTTAACCAGCGCATATTCCAGCCGTTTTTCCACGGTTTCGTTACGCCACTCCAGATTTTCCACGGGCTTGGCTGCGGTAGAGCCACCGCCACGGTATTTTTCGGCAATATCCAGCAATCTTTCAGTGGCTTCATTACCTGATGCACCCTGATTTTTATTCAGGATCACATCTTCAACCGCGTCTTTGAGTTCTTTGGGAATGTCATCATAAATCGCCAGTTGCGAGGCGTTGACAATTCCCATGGTCATGCCTTGCTGAATGGCATAATACAAAAACACCGCATGGATGGCTTCACGCACGGGTTCATTACCACGGAAACTAAACGACACATTGGACACACCGCCTGAAATCATGGCATGTGGCAGGTTTTGTTTAATCCAGCCAGTGGCTTCAATAAAATCCACCGCGTAGTTGTTGTGTTCTTCAATACCTGTGGCTACTGCAAACACGTTGGGATCAAAAATAATGTCTTCGGCAGGGAAGCCCACATCATTGACCAATACGTCATAGGAGCGCTTGCAGATTTCCCGTTTACGTGCGGCAGTATCAGCCTGACCATCTTCATCAAACGCCATCACAATAATGGCAGCACCATAACGGCGGCACAGTTTGGCCTTTTGCACAAACTCGTCATAGCCTTCTTTTAAGCTAATGGAGTTAACAATCGGCTTGCCTTGCACGCATTTTAAGCCCGCTTCAATGATTTCCCATTTGGAGGAGTCAATCATGATGGGCACGCGCGAAATATCCGGCTCAGATGCAACCAGCTTTAAAAAATGCTCCATCGCGCCTTGCGAATCCAGCATGCCTTCGTCCATGTTAATGTCGATGACCTGCGCACCGCCTTCAACCTGTTCACGCGCAACATCCAGTGCTTCATTAAAATTTTCTTCGCGAATCAGGCGTAAAAACTTTTTTGAACCAGTAACGTTGGTACGTTCCCCCACGTTCACATACAAAGAATCGGCTTCAATATTAAATGGTTCTAAACCGGATAAACGACAGGCTGGGGCAACCTCCGGAATCTGGCGCGGTGCAATATCCTTGACCGCCTGATAAATGGCAGCAATGTGTTCGGGCGTGGTGCCACAGCAACCGCCGGTAATATTAATCAGGCCACTTTCGGCAAATTCACGCAAAAAGTCTGCGGTTTCCTCTGGAGTTTCATCATATTCGCCAAAGGCATTGGGCAGGCCAGCATTCGGATGTGCCGACACAAAAATATCGGCTTTATCCGAAATGGTTTTAACGTGTGGACGCATGGCATCAGCACCCAGCGCACAATTAAAGCCAATTGACAGCAGGTTGCCATGGCGTACCGAGTTCCAGAAGGCTTCGGCGGTTTGACCCGACAGTGTACGGCCAGAGGCATCGGTAATGGTGCCGGAAATCATTAGCGGCAACTCAAAGCCAATCTCTTCAAATACCTGCTGTACGGCAAAAATGGCAGCTTTACAGTTGAGGGTATCAAAGACGGTTTCAATCAGGATAATGTCCGCACCGCCTTCAATGAGGGCATGCGTGGATTCAATATAGTTTTCAACCAGCAAGTCAAAGGTGACATTACGAAAGGCCGGGTTGTTGACGTCTGGTGAAATGGAGCAGGTGCGCGAGGTTGGCCCCAAAACACCAGCCACAAAACGGGGCTTGTCGGGATTCTTGCGGGTAAATTCATCACAGACTTCACGGGCCAGGCGTGCCGCTTCGCGGTTGATTTCCGGCACAAGGTCTTCCATGTGATAGTCAGCCATAGAAACGCGCGTACCATTAAAGGTGTTGGTTTCAATAATATCCGCGCCCGCTTCCAGATACTGCGCATGAATGCCCTGAATAATCTCTGGCTGGGTTAGTACCAACAGGTCATTGTTGCCTTTGACGTCATGCGGGAAGTCGGCAAAACGCTCACCGCGATAATCGGCTTCCTCAAGCTTGTGGCGCTGAATCATGGTGCCCATTGCGCCATCGATAATTAAAATTCGTTTGGCCAGTAAATCTTTGAGGGTGGCAAGCGTGGACATCAACAACTCCGACAGCGGCTAGGGCAGATTAAGGATGAAACAAAGCAGGGTAAAACAAAAGGGGAATATTCTAGCAGATTTGCACTCAAGATATGGCTTGAGATCAGACCTGACGTTTCAAAAACTATGCGGACAAGGCTGAAAGTTCATACAGCAGGCGCTCTAAAAACAGGTTGCGCACCTCTGGAATCACGCGTTCATTGGGATAGCAGCGCACAATGCTCAGGTGGTCTACCTTGGCTTTGGCAGGATAGGCAATATTTTCCACATGGGTATGGAAATTTGGTGCAACAGCCAGATTGTGATGGTATTTACGGTCAGTGCCCAAGTGATCCACCGCAGCAAAATAATTCAGGTAACGCTTAATATTGGCTGGAATCTGGCGCACGTTAAAGCCCCATTGCGCCGGATATAGCCGTCCCAGTCCACCCGCAGCCAGTGACACCACCAGATCACATTCAATCCCGTGCTTTTGCAGTATTTTGGCGACTTTAATCACCTGACTGCCACCTTGACTATAGCCTATCAGTACAATGGGACGGCCTGCCTTGCCAGCCTGAATGAGATCACGGGCAACCATGGCTGGACGCTGGTGATTGCTATACAGCGAGCTGTCCTGATAACCGGCTTCACGTAAAAACTGTAATAAATGACGCTGCATATGGCTGCCTGCCAGCAACCCATGAATCAATGCAATTTTTGGTCCCTGATAATCTTTTGCGACATCAGCACGCCAGTTTTGGTAGGAAGACATTCAGTTGCTCGGTTGCCAGAAAATGGTTTCATCATAGCAACAAGCCTACTAAATGGCATTAATCACGCAAGGAACTGCCTAAAAACCAGCCATTTGATCGGGAAAACGCAGGAATTACAGCATTTGTCATGTAAATGTCATATAAGTGTCACAAAATAGACACAATTAAATTGTTATTAGATTCGTCTCTATGCACAATCCAGAGTCTCAAGGGCAGCCAGTGGCATCACCAGCAAGCCTGAGTTCAAGCAATGTTGATACGCCGCCTCCCAAATTTTTTAAGCCGGCGTTCTTTAGCATCATTACTGTGGCACTGATTTATATTGCCAGTCAGTTATTTGCAGATTTATCCCAGATTCCCCAAATGGCACTGTTTTCTTTTGCCTTGCTGGCGGCTGCTTTGATCATTGCGCTGGGTTTTGAGTTCGTTAACGGCTTTCATGATACGGCCAATGCGGTTGCAACAGTGATTTATACCAATGCCATGCCTGCCCATGTGGCTGTGATGTGGGCGGGTTTCTTTAATTTTCTGGGTGTGCTGTTTGCCAGTGGTGCAGTGGCTTATGGCATTCTGGCACTGTTGCCGGTTGAGCTGATTTTAAATGTCAGCAGTGGTGCCGGTTTTGCCATGGTGTTTGCCTTGCTGATAGCTGCAATTACCTGGAATCTGGGCACTTGGTATTTTGGTATTCCTGCATCCAGCTCACATACCATGGTGGGTTCGATTATTGGTGTGGGCCTGATGAACCAGCTACTCAATTCGGCCCATGGCACCAGTGGCGTTGATATTGAACAGGTAATCAAGGTAGGCAAAGCCCTGCTGTTTTCACCCCTGATTGGCTTTGCCTTTGCGGCTGTGGTGTTCCTGTTATTAAAGTTCTTCTTCAAAAAACGTCTGGAGTTATTCAAGCCGCCAGTCGGGAATGAGCCACCGTCACTGGGAATCCGGGCGATGCTGATTTTTACCTGTACGGGTGTTAGCTTTGCGCATGGGTCCAACGATGGGCAAAAAGGCATGGGCCTGATTATGCTGATTTTAATTGGCATTGCACCATTGGCATATTCCTTAAATAAAACACTGGATGGCACACAGGTGCAGTCTTTTGTGGCTGTATCCCAACAGGCTGTACAGGTATTGGCCCCGGCTACTCCCGCCATGACTGATGCTACAGCCCGCGCAACATTAACCCGTTATATTCAGGATCGTCAGGTTAATCCGCAGGTTATTCCGGCTTTGGCGGTGTTATCCCAGCATGTGGGTGAAGAAGTGGCAACTTATGGTAGCCTAAATAAAGTGCCTGCCAATGCAGTAGCCACCTTGCGCAATGACATGTACCTCAGCAGTGCTGCACTCAAGCGGCTGGACAAAGACAAGGCTATGCCAACACTTAGCGAGTCTGATAGCAAGGTAATTGATAGCTATCGCAAGGGCCTTGATCAGGTGACCCAATATATTCCAACCTGGGTGAAAGTAGCGGTGGCGCTGGCACTGGGTCTGGGCACCATGGTGGGCTGGAAGCGCATTGTTGTCACGGTGGGCGAGCGTATTGGCAAATCACACATGACGTACGGACAAGGCATGGCCGCTGAGCTGGTTGCCATGACCACGATTGGCATTGCTGATCGTATGGGTATGCCGGTCAGTACCACCCATGTGCTTAACAGTGCAGTGGCTGGAACAATGGCAGCCAATAAATCCGGCTTGCAGTGGTCAACCATTCGTACCATTTTGTCAGCCTGGGTTTTAACCCTGCCGGCTACGGTTGCACTGTCTGGCGGCTTGTACTGGCTATTCCTAAAGTTTGTCTAATGGTTGTAGCAAAAAAATACCCGGCTTTGGCTGGGTATTTTTTTAGGATTAACCTCTTATTTCAGGTTTAATACGGTTCTAAAACCCACATGACTGGTGGGCAAATTGGTTTCCTGTGGATGACGTGCTGCGGCTCTATAGCGTACACAGTAATTGGCAGCACACAGGTAGGAGCCACCTTTAATCACAAACGAGCGAGCCTCAAAACCCCTGTCAAAAGCAGTTGCCTGAGTCGTTGAATTCCGGGCCAGTGCCGGGTTGCCGCCATGGCCATCTGGCAGGTTATGTGCGTCTGCATCCTGTTCATGGCTGTTGTAATACGGTGATTGTGTCCATTCCCACACATTCCCAATCATGTCATACAGGCCATACGGATTAGCAGCATAACACCCTACTGGCGCAATACCGGCAAAATGGTCAGCTTGAGTGTTTTGTAAGGGAAAATCACCCTGCCAGTAATTGGCACTGGGGATGCCATGCTTATCATGGGGGGCTTTGTCCAGCAGATTTACTTTATGTGCTTTAGCCTGCTGTTCCTGACCCTGCAAAGGCAATTGGGCTTTGGCAGCATATTCCCACTGTGCTTCGGTGGGCAAGTCATGGCCCAGCCATACCGCATAGTGTTCGGCATCATTTTTAGTAACCAATACGACTGGTTCGTGATCCTTATTTTGAATGGAGCTACCGGGGCCATGGGGCTGTTTCCAGTTAGCGCCTTTGACAAAATGCCACCAGCTATTGTTGCTGATGGCTGCTCCGGCTCCAGGGGGGACAAACACCGCACCGCCGCCTGTTTTTTCAGCATCAGTCATATAACCAGTTGCTTTTACAAACCGGGAAAATTGTGCATTGGTAACTTCAGTCTGGTCAATCCAGAAGGCTGCTATATGACTGGCCTTGCCACTTTTAAGCGGTAATTCATCCTGATAGCCTTGGGTTGAGCCAATCTGCAACTCACCCGAGGCAATATAGGCCATGCCAGCTTTTGGGTCTTTGCCAAAGTTTTCTGGCAGGCCGGAATAGTGCATACAATTTTGTAGTGCCCCCAACTTCAATGGCAATGACTTTGTCGATAAAGCGGACTGTGATTGATCCCGGCTAGACACTGGCTGATGGCAACCCTGAACAGGAAGTATAAAAAGTCCCAGTGCCATCAAGCGATAGCACTGGTATAAAGACTGTTTTTTCATGGTGGCCTGACTACTTCGGCTGTTGCTGGCCAAAGAACGGTTTTATCCCATTCTGGCCGGCATACTGGGCATATTTGGCTTTCAGGTCTGCCACAATATCCGGATGCTGTGCGGCCACGTTATTGCGCTCGGCACGGTCAGTTTTGATGTCATAAAGTTCCCAGTCATCAGTGCCAAAAATGTGCTTACCCTGATAAGGGGCCTGCAATGCCAGTTTCCAGTTGGCGGTGCGTACATACTGGTTGCCATGCAACTCATCAGCAAATACAAAATTGTCGCCATACACCGTGCTGGTTTTATTTTGCAGCAAGGATAACCATGACTTGCCCGTAATCGGATGCACAGTTTTGCCATTGTACTGGCTGCCCGGATTGTTGATTTGGGCAATTTCCAGAATGGTGGGTGATACGTCTTTGACCGAGGTAAAGCTGGTATTAATGTTTTCCGCTTTGGTTTGACTGGGCAGCTTGATAATCGCTGGAGACAGTACGGCGCCTTCACCGGCAGTGAGCTTCCATAGGTGAAATGGTGTAGAGCTCACCTCAGCCCAGCGTGGCCCAATACTTACATACGAGCTAGGCTTACCAATATTATCAAGGCTATTGTCAAAACCATTAGCATTTCGGGGAAAGCCTTCGGCGCCGTTATCGGACACAAAGAAAATCAGCGTATTGTCATACTGGCCATTTTTCTTAAGCTCTGAAATGATACGGCCCACGTTGTAGTCCAGATTTTCCACCATGGCTGCATAGACTTCCATCTTGCGCGCTTCAATCTTTTTTTGTCCGTCCGTTAGCTCATTCCAGTTCCCGGCATTGCCGGGTGTGTTTGCTGTGGTTAATGGATGAGCAGGCTGAAAATCAACCGGTACAATACCGAGCTGCTTCTGGCGTGCAAGGCGCTGGGTGCGAATGGCATCATAACCGGCATCATATTTGCCTTTATATTTGGCAATAAACTCATCCGGTGCCTGCAAAGGCCAATGCGGGGCAGTGTAGGCCGCATAGGCAAAAAACGGCTTGTCATCCTTGTTGCTACTGAGGTAATCCAGCAGCTTGTCGGTATAGTAGTTGGTGGAAAAAAAACCATCAGGCAATTCAACTGCCTGCCCGTCTTCGGTATAGGTGCCGGGTCGCTGCACGCTGGCGGGTTTATCCTTATAATGCAAATCATAGCCTTGTAGCAGCACAAATGAGCGCTCAAAGCCACGTGCCTTGGGGCCATATTGTGGGGTAAGACCCAGATGCCATTTACCTGCTATATAGGTATGGTAGCCATTGTCTTTTAGAATTTGCGGCAGGGATAAGACCTTGTCATTTAAGTAGCCTTCATAGCCATCGGCACCGCGCACATGATCATTAATGCTTTCAGCCATTGAGCCAATGCCGGCCAGATGATGATCCGTGCCTGACAATAGCTGTGAGCGAGTAGGAGAACAGGCCTGTGCGGTATGATAATCGGTGAGTATCCGGCCTGTGCTGGCCAGCGCGTCAATATTGGGCGTACTGATTTCACCACCAAACGCACCAAGGTCTGAATAACCCAGATCATCAGCCATAATAAACAGAATATTTGGTTTCTTTTTTTCTACAGCGGGCACACTGGCCTCAGCGTTATTATCATTATCGGTGCAGGCAGTCAGGCCAACAGCAACGCTGCATAAGCCTGCAACCAGAAACTGCTTTGTAGTAAAAGTAGACATTGATATTCCTCTAAAAAATAACATGGAGGAATAGTAAGGACAGCGTTTATAGTTTAAAAATAATTAAAATGAACAAGGCTATCGAATAAAGATATAAGTAAAATGAAGCCAAATAAATGGATTGACCCTAAGTTTTAAAACTAGCCCTGAGTTGCACCCAATGATTTTAATGAAGTTGTAGCAGCTCCTGCATAAAGCGCGGCACTAATCTTGGTTCAATGGCAATGGTTGCCACCACACCAAAGCCTGCGCCCCATAGATGGGCACTGTGGTTGATATTGTCCTTTCCACGCCGTGCCGAATATACCGTATAAGCTGTATACAGTAAGGCATAGACTATGGCGGGCATGGGAATGAAAAATACAAAAATCAGGTTCCATGGGGCAAACAGGATATAGGCAAATAACACTGCTGATACGGCACCTGAGGCCCCAAGGCTCAAATAGTTGGGATCGTTTTTATGCTTGAAATAGCTGGGTAGCATGGCCACTACCAGCGCGGCCAGATAAAACAGGATAAAACCCATTCCTGCAAAATAAGGCCGGTAAAAGGCTTCAATGGCGCGGCCAAAAAAATACAGGGTAATCATGTTAAACAGCAAATGCGTGCCATCGGCATGTACAAATCCGTAGGTAATAAAACGGTCAAACTGGCCACGGCGCATGGCAGGCGGCCACATGATCAGGCGATTCATTACCGTACGATTGCTAAATGCAATAAAAGACAGCAGACAGGTGATAATAATGAGTGTCAGGGTATGGGAAAAAGGTAAACCTAGCATTTTAGTCGGGTTAATGATTATTGTGATGGAATAGTAAAATACTTTTGGGTCAAATTGTTGTGTATAAACGCCTAGTTACATTTTTAGCCAATAATAATTATCGGTATTTTTGCAAAGGGTTTTCTAACATTTTGCCAAAAAAATCACTTAAACTTGTGTTTGATGGTCATAGCCCTCATCTATGCGCTATGATGTGCCCTCTGCGCAGGAGTTAGTTGTAATGTCTGTTGAAAATGCCTCTACTATTGAAAATCAAGCCGCTCAAAATACAAGCTTATCTGATGAGATGACGCCTAATATGGTGATTACGCCTAGCGCTCAGGAATACCTGAACGAGCTGCTGGGCAAGCAAAATACCCCCGGCATTGGTGTACGCATTTTTGTAGAGCATCCGGGTACGGCCCGTGCAGAATGCTGCATGGCGTATTCTACGCCCGAAGAAGTCAATACACTGGATTATCAGCAGCAATATGATGGCTTTCCGGCTTATATCGATACGCCTTCCATTCCGTATCTAAAAGATGCAGTGATTGATTACAACAAGGATCGCTTTGGTGGTCAGTTGACCTTTAAGGCGCCCAATTCCAAAGTGCCTCGTGTTGGTGCGGATGCGTCGGTTGAAGAACGCATTGCTTATGTATTGCAAGCTGAAATCAATCCGGGACTGGCAGGGCATGGCGGCAATGTGTCATTGGTTGAGCTATTCAACGATGATGAACATGGCTTGACTGCGGTACTACAGTTTGGTGGCGGTTGTCAGGGCTGTTCTGCGGTAGACGTGACCTTAAAGCAGGGTGTGGAAACCACGCTGAAAGAGCATATTCCTGAGCTGGGCCGTGTGATTGATAAAACCGACCATACGCAAAAAGAAGGCGCTTATTTTAAGTAAGTTGTGCATTGTATCAGCGATAATAGCTTGCACAGCAGTATCTTATCAACTTGGGTTTGATAAGCGGATTAACCTTCGGTTCGACCTACTTTTCTTTCGGGAAAAGTAGGCAAAACCATTTTCTTTTGCAAAACTCGGCAAAGGATTCCTAGAATAGTTTTTCTTGCTAGAGTTAATTAAAACTCTAAATTAAATTCTTCCTGCCTCAAACAATTGCAAAAGACCTTCACTGTTTCATCTATAGCATGTTGTCCTATGCTGTTAAAAACAATTAATTTTGATCTAGCTTTTTAAACAAGGCAATGGTGTCTTTTGCCCATTGAATCCATGTTTTTTGCGTTTCAATGCCTAATAACAATACCCGGTGCTGAATTTGCTGTTCACGGCTAAGCACAGTGTCTTTCTTAAAATCACGCTGCTCGATGGCCAGATACAGTGCCAGTTTTTCTTCATGCAGTTTCAGGTGCCGTTTTAACTCTTCATCAATACCCAATGGGCCAAGTATTGCCTCGGCGCGCAGGCGCACCGCCATTTCTTCACGAATGAGATAGGGGTCAGTGGCCAGCATAACCCATTGTTTTAATTCCTGCTTGCCTGCATCCAGCACTTCATAGGTTTTCTTTTTGGTTTTACCGGCATCTAGCGCGGGGTTAGAGCTAATCCAGCCCTGATCTTCCATACGCTTTAGCTCGCGGTAAATCTGCTGATGGGTGGCACTCCAGAAAAAGCCCATGGACTTGTCAAAACGGCGTGCCAGATCGTAGCCGGAGCTTGGTTTTTCCAGTAGTGAGGTAAGCAAAACGTGGGATAAAGACATGCAGTGCAGTTAATGATTAATCAGAATGGCATTAAATACTGGAAAAATAATTTATGCAACCAGTTGCATAGTGATGGAAAATAAATTATAAAATCCACATACAAAATCATGCAACAAAGTGCATAGTTGTGAACCAGTCTTTTGAACAAAGCAATGTACTGCTGATCACAGCCGCCAGCGTTTTAATTTCCGCGAATAAGGAATAGCCAGCCATGTCAAACCCCAATGCCCAGCCTAATAATCAGTCACACGATCAGTTTACTGCTTATCCCCATCTGTTAGCCCCGCTTGATCTGGGCTTTACCACTTTACGCAATCGTACCCTGATGGGTTCCATGCACTTGGGACTAGAAGAGCTTCCCGGTGGACATGAGCGCATGGCAGCGTTTTATGCAGAGCGTGCGCGTGGCGGCGTTGGCCTGATTGTAACTGGTGGCATTGCCCCTAATCCTGAAGGTGCGGTAGTGCAGGGTGGATCTGTGTTAAGCAGTCTGGAAGAAGCCCAGCACCACAAAATTGTGACCGATGCCGTGCACGCTGAAGGTGGCAAAATTGCCCTGCAAATCCTGCACACTGGCCGCTATGCCTATAACCCAAGTAACGTTGCACCGAGTGCAGTCAAGGCACCCATTAATCCATTTGTACCGCATGAACTCACTGGCGAAGAAATTGAACGCACCATTGCAGACTTTGTGCAGTGTGCAAAAATGGCGCAGGTTGCCGGTTATGACGGTGTGGAAGTGATGGGCTCGGAAGGTTATTTAATTAACCAGTTTATTGCAGAGCGTACCAATCACCGGACTGACGAGTGGGGCGGTAGCTATGAAAACCGTATCCGTTTTGCGCTGGAAATTGTACGTGGCATTCGTGAGGCAGTCGGCACCAATTTTATTATCATTTATCGCTTGTCCATGCTGGATCTGGTAGAGGGCGGTTCCAGTTATGATGAAGTGGTGCAACTAGCCAAAGCCATGGAGCAGGCGGGTGCCACGCTCATCAATACCGGTATTGGCTGGCATGAAGCGCGTATCCCTACCATTGCCACCAAAGTGCCGCGTGCGGCATTTGCGTGGGTCACCAAAAAACTAAAAGCTGAAGTCAGCATTCCTTTGGTCACCACCAACCGAATTAATGCGCCGGATGTTGCCGAGCAAATTCTGGCTGAAGGTTCTGCCGATATGGTATCCATGGCACGTCCGTTCCTGGCCGATTCGCAGTTTGTTTTAAAGGCTGTAGCCAACCGGGCCGATGAAATCAATACCTGTATTGGCTGTAACCAAGCCTGTTTGGATCACATTTTTGTGGGCAAAATCACCTCTTGTCTGGTTAATCCATATGCCTGCCATGAAACCGTACTGACCGCAAAACCGTTAGAAAAAGCCAAGAAAATTGCAGTTGTCGGTGCAGGCCCGGCCGGTTTGGCATTTGCAACCACTGCAGCCAAGCGCGGCCATCAGGTTACATTGTTTGATGCCGCCAACCAGATTGGCGGCCAGTTTAATGTGGCCAAGCTGATTCCGGGCAAGGAAGAATTTTATGAAACCCTGCGTTATTTCAAGCGTCAGCTTGAGCTGGGCACAGTGGATTTAAAACTGGGCCAGTATGCTGATCTGGACGTGTTAAAAAATGGCCAGTTTGATGAAGTGGTGCTGGCAACTGGTGTGACCCCGCGTCACCTCAATATTGAAGGCATTGATAGCCCCAAAGTGCTGAACTATCTGGACGTATTGCGTGACAAGAAACCTGTAGGCAAGCGCGTGGCTGTGGTGGGTGCAGGCGGCATTGGCTTTGATGTGTCTGAATACCTGACCCATGAAGGTGAAAGCGCGACTTTAAATCCGAAGAAGTTTTTTGCCGAGTGGGGCATTGACACCAGTTATGAGCATCGTGGCGGTATTACCCAGCCTCAGCCTGAAGCCAGTCCACGCGAAGTGTACCTGTTACAGCGTAAATCCACGCCGGTGGGTGCCAACTTGGGCAAAACCACGGGCTGGATTCATAAGGCGGGCTTAAAGCATAAGCACGTCACCATGATTAACGGGGCCAGCTATGAAAAAGTCAGCGAGCAGGGCCTGCATATTCTGGTCGACGGCCAGGAAAAAGTGCTGGATGTGGATAACATTATTATCTGTGCCGGACAGGAACCCCTACGTGCCATGTATGACGACTTGCAGGCTGCTGGTATTTCCACGCACCTGATTGGTGGTGCGCTGGAAGCTGGCGAGCTGGATGCCAAGCGTGCCATTTTAAACGGTACAGAGCTGGCACTGGCCATTTAATAGAGCACTTATCTGGTTAGTCAGATTACGGCCAGCGGGTACGTTAAAAACCTGTTGGCAGTATTCATTGAGGCAATAGCATGAGATTTCTTTCATAAGTCATCTTCTTGCCTTCTACTATTTCGTCAAGCTCTCGGCATGAGCTTGGTTGAGCGCTCAATGAAAGCAGGCGGCAGTTAAGGTTGCGTGCGGTCCTTCGACCAGCTCAGGAACCGTGCTTCAATGGTAAATGAGCATGTCGAAACCAGATATTTAAAAGCACTTTATTAAATTTAACCAGCGCTGCCCAATCTGAAAATGATAAACAAACGTTCAGGGAGAACGAGAATGGCTACATCATTAATGACTGCACAGCTTCAACCTGCGGTCGCTGCCTCACTGGAAAAATGGCATCACATGCTACAAACGCGCGACATGAGCATTCTGGCCGATTTGCTGGACCAGAATGTGGTATTTCGCTCACCAATGGCGCACCGGCCCTATACGGGTTCGCTGGCGGTTGGGCTAATCCTGAAAACAGTAATTACCATTTTTCAGGATTTTACCTATCATCGTGAATTTGTAACCCCTGATGGCATGCAAGTGGTGCTGGAATTTAGCGCTGTGGTGGATGGTAAGGCGCTTAAGGGTATTGATATGATTGGCTTTGATGAACAGGGCAAGATCGTGGATTTTGAAGTGATGATCCGGCCATTTAATGCACTGGCTGCGCTGGGCAAGGAAATGGGTGCTCGCGTGGGTGCCCAGCTTGAAGCGCACAAAGGCTAATTTGCCAAGGCGAGTTTGCTGTGATTTGAAGTCATGGTAAAAAGATAAGGCTAATAAAACAAAAAGCTGGCAACCCAATCAGGTGGCCAGCTTTTTGTTTGGTTGCTAAAAATTTAACGACACACTGTTCAAGGGTGTTTAGTGCACAATCTCATCAACCAGATCAAAACCTTTGGGCATGTCTGGATTTTCAGCTTCCATCACAATCATGTCCAGATCACGCTCGGTATCCATGCCCAGCGCCAGTGCATGAAAGTACAGGTCAAAGCTGTGAAAATTGCCATACACCAGATTACGCAAAATGGTGCTGTTGAGGCCAAACCCTTCGACATCGATGCTGGTTTTATAGCGCAGTTCGCCGTCGTCCCAGTCCATCTCAAAGTTACCCAGAATCAGGCCATAATTGATGCGGCAAATCAGCTCACTGATACGTGAACGCAGATGATCCGGCACCTGATCGGGATACAGGCTATACACCAGCACACGCGAGGTATTTTCAAAACAGCGTACCATGCACGGCCATTCACCTTTATGGCCTTTTACAAAAATCCGGAAGGTAACAGTATTGTCCTCGTCTAATGCAGTGGCAGGAACAATGGGTTTCACCCGGTCTACCTTAAAGCCTTCTTCGGCCAGTAGCGTTTCTACGGTATCAGACAATAATTGGGTCATAAAAAACTGGTTCTAAAACATAAAATCTCAAGAACTAAGTGTGCCATGAAATGTCATAAAAAGCAGTTAAAGAGATGTAGTTATAAAATTTCTCGGGCAGTTAGCCTCAAGACATTATTTGACGTTAAGGCATTCCATTACCTGTAGCAGGAAACTTTAAAATAACAATGGCGCATGAATCGGCAACTTCAGCCAGCGCATGCACCATGTTAAATTAATGGCTTAAACAACAGGTTAACGGGTTAATCGGCAAAAATGGCTGCCACTTCACTGGTTTGGTAAAAATCACGCAAGCGAGCTTCTACACGCTGTGCCACATAGCCTTCTTCAACCAGTTGACGTACTACCGGCATAATCGCCAGTTTGAGTTCCTGCTCAATCAGTGCGGCATCCACATTGACATCACGCAGGATTTTGCCCAGCGTATGCTGCTTGTTCTGGCTATACCAGTGCGCTATGCCGTCATTGACCTGTGTGCGGATATAGTCACTACTGCGCAGGCTATCCCAAGTGCGGCTAATCACTTGCGCACCGCTGTTCAGGCCTTCATTATCCACATAGTTATTCACCATGCTGACTGGCTGCTGTGCCACACTTTGCCAGCCCTGTTTAATCAGTTGATACACCTGCTGGTCATTGAGGTGGCGGTTTGCCATTTTTTCACTTACGGCAATCAGGTTGTTAATATTCTTGCTTAAGTAACCCTGCAAGGCAGAATCCAGATTGCTGTCAGTGGCCTTTTCCAGCACGCTTTTGCCCATTTTCATCAGGCTACCCATGCCGGGCATTTTCTTGGCAATCACGTTGTTTTCCATGTAGTCATTAATGGCATGGCTAATGGTTTGCGACAGCATCTGGGCATAGGCCGGATTGCTAAAAATCCGGTGAATAAATGCTTCACGGTGATCTTTTTGTGAGGACAGGTACTGGGCTACGGTTTCTACTGAATCAGCAGGAATCAGGTCGGCAATCTTGATGCTGTCATTGCTGGCATGCGTTAAGGCAAACTGGATTTGCGACACAATTTGTTCTGTCAGGTGGACCTGTACCGGATAATCCAGTGCCTGCTTACCCAGCAGCGCTTGCAGGTGTTCCAGCGTAATTAGCTGTTCAATAGGCTTGTCCGACAGGTGCGCCACCAGTGTGTTGACTTCATTACTGACGGTTTGCTCGGACTGCAATTGCATCAGGATATAGCGCAACTGGGCCTGTAAAAGTTGTTCTGCTTTGGGATGAGTCATAAGAGCCTCGAAGACTAAAAGTGCTTAATAAACCAAGGCCAGTATTAAGGCGCTGATCCGGCAAACGGGTTGGGGGTTGCCACTGCTTTTTGCAAAAAGGGCAGGTACTTTTGAATAACCAGCTGTTCGGCTTCCAGAATGGGCGTATGGCCCACGTTGGGCAAAATCACCGGTTCCTGTGCGTTTTTAATTAATCCCTTGAGTTCTGGCACCACATTGACATCAATAATCTTGTCCTGCTTACCCCAGATAATCAGGGTTGGCGCTTCAATGGCACGGGCGGCCAGTGCAAAGGTTTCCGGGGTATAGTAGCCATACAGCTTGATCAGTTGCTCAATTACCTTGCGGGTATTGTCTGCTTGCGCAATCATTACTTTTTCCTGTTCCTGCTTGAGGGCAGACGGGATAAAGGGTGGATTGTACATGGCAATTTTCATGAGCTTATCAAAGTCCCCCGGCTTGGTCACCACAATGTCGCGTAGCAGGGTCGGGTCTTTGAGGTAAGGGCTTTGGGTGCTTTTAAATACGCCAGCGCTATCAATCAATAACAGGCTTTGCACATCAAAAAAGTATTGTGCAGAATACAGGCCGGCAACGGCACCACCCAGCGAATGACCTGCCACATTCAGGTTTTTATTAATGCTGGCCGCCTCAGTGAAGCGACGCAGGGCTTCCACCATATTGGGAATTTGCAGGTCAAATTCGGCTGGAACCTTGGTATCCCCATGTGCAGGCAGGTCAGGAATAATGACATGGTAATAAGGGGTCAGGTAACGTGCCACCCGGTTCCAGTTGTCGCGGCTACCGGACAGGCCATGCACCAGCATTACGGTTGGCTTGGCTTTGTCTCCACCTTCGCTATAAGTCCATTCAATATCACCCACTTTAAGGGTGCGGGTGGTTAAGCCTGCCCAGCTGCGTTCTTCCTGTAAAACCTGCTGGAAACTTTGCTGGGTCAGGGGCGCAGCCTGTGCCGCCACAGTTGTGATTCCAGTTAACCCCAGTGCCATGACAATTGGTAGCAATGGCTTGCAAATTATTTTCAACATACCTCTAGTCCCTGAAAAAAGATTGTTATCGCACTTAGCGTAGCAGACAGTAACGATTTACAATTGGCAATCACACTGTTTTTTTAATTTTTTTAGGTCAATGGCTAATCGGGGTTAAAACAAGCGCATAAAAACAAGCCGGACTGAATTTGAAAACAGTCCGGCTGGCTTGAGGCTAAAATTTTTATTTTTGATTAATGGTGCTTGTCTGGGTTATGAAACCTGTTCTGATTGATACTACTCCTGATGTTGCACCGCTGTGTGTTCAGGTTGCGCTGGCGGCATGGTAAAACCCATATTGGCCAGATCAGCACCACTGGGCTGCTGAAATACCCGCAAACCAAATTCCGGCAATATCGCCAGCAAATGATCAAAAATATCCGACTGCACATTTTCATAAAAAGTCCAGTCGGTGTTATTGGTAAAGCAATAAATTTCCAGTGGCAAACCGTGTGCAGTCGGGTCAAGCTGACGTACCAGCAAGGTCATTTCCTGATGAATACCGGGATGATGTTGCAGGTAATTCTGAATATAGGCACGAAAGGTTCCAAGATTGGTTAGCGCACGCTGGTTGAGCTTGCTACTGGCTTGCTTGCCCAGTTTTTCATTCCACGCCACAATTTCCTGATTTTTTTGATTTAAATATTTATCCAGCAAAAAAGACGACTTTAAATGCTGGTATTCATCATCATCCAGAAAATGCACGCTGGTCTGGTCTAGCAAAATAGCCCGCTTAATCCGCCGGCCCCCAGACTCGCTCATGCCGCGCCAGTTCATGAAAGTATCAGTTACAAGACGATTGGTCGGAATGGTGGTAATGGTTTTATCAAAGTTCTGGACTTTAATGGTATTGAGCGACATATCAATGACATCACCATCGGCATTAAGTCCGGGCATGGTAATCCAGTCACCCAGCCGCACCATGTCATAGGATGAAATCTGGACGCTGGCTACCAGTGACAAAATGGTATTTTGAAACACCAGCATGAGTACAGCGGCCATGGCACCAAAACCGGCCAGCAGGGTAAACACATCCTTTTGCAGGAAAGTGCCAATAATCATCAGGGCGCAAACAATAAACAGGATAATCTTGACCAGTTGCAAATAACCCTTAATGGGCTTGTTGCGTGCATCGGGCCGACGCTGATACAGGCTATTGCCCACATTAAGCATCGCGCTAATGGTCATCACAATAATAATGAATACCCAGGCCTGGGCCAGCATTTCAATAATTCTAACCAGACCTGCCGGTAAATGGGGAACCTGAGCAATCCCTACCTTAATAATCAGGGCAGGCAAAATTTTGGCAAAGCGGTCGATGACTTTATAACGGCTTAATGCACCATCACGGTTTAAGGGCAACAATTGGCTAAAACGGCGAAAACCCCGTACCAGCACATGCTTGGCCAACCAGTTGGCAAGCCATGCCACTACAATCAAAATGCCGAGGCCTAACAGCATTTCAATCCAGTTATAATGATTTAACCAATGTTCAAAACGATTCCACAGTTCAAAATTTTGCATGTCACCTAGACTATTTTTGCACCAAAGCGGTCATTGTAAGTGCCTGAATTCAGATGCAGACCAAAAAAAGGTTCCCATTTTGTTGGAAATTGTACGAAATACTTTAAACATGGCAGGGCGCAGCACATTGTAAAAACAAAGCCCAGCAACTCAGGTCAGCAAAGCATAAAAAGTTTGGCTATAATACCCAACAAGTTAACAGCAAACCGATGTTGAGCAAATACTTGATGATTACTGCACAAGATGCACTTGAGCGCTTAAAACAGGGTAATTCAGAATTTGTCGCAGGAAAGCCTGCCAAGGATACACATTTAAGTCTGGTGGAGCGTGCGACACTGGCCAAAGAGCAAAACCCATTTGCCATTATTCTGGGTTGTTCCGATTCCCGGGTTCCTGCGGAAATTGTATTTAATCAGGGTCTGGGTGACCTGTTTGTGATACGTGTGGCCGGTAATATCGTGGCACCCTCACAAGTGGGCAGTGTGGAATTTGCCGCCGAACGCTATGATGCGCCGCTGGTGGTGGTACTGGGGCATTCACACTGTGGCGCCATTGCGGCCACTATTGACGCGTTACGCCATCCCGATCAAAAACCATCCAGCAATTTAATGTCGATTGTCAACCGGGTGCGGCCTTCAGTCGAAATTCTGATGCATACCGATTTGCGCCATGATCTGGACAAATTGTGCAAATATGCCGTGCGTGCCAATGTGCAGGCCTCGGTGAACCAGCTACGTCATGGTTCAGCCGTGCTGGAGCAGCTTATTGAAAAAGGTGAGCTCAAGGTGGTAGGGGCAGAGTACTCACTGGAAACCGGTAAAGTAGAGTTTTTTGATATTTGATCTTCTAGTGTTTATACGGGTTAGATATAAGCCAGCTCTATAAAAAAGGCGGTTCTGTTGAGTACAGGCCGCCTTTTTTATGTTCAGTAATTTTTGATTAATATCTTATTTTAATGTCTTTTCAATTTGCGGCCAGGCATTGTCCAATAGGCGGGTTTGTGCGCTTGCAGCAGGGTGTACCAGATCACGCTGCATGAGCTTATTATTGCCTGCAATGCCCTGCAAAAAGAATGGCACCAGTTTCACTTGCTGAGTCTTGGCAACACTACTGAAAGTTTGTTCAAACGCTTTACTGTAGGCGCTGCCATAATTAGGTGGAATTTTCATGCCCAGTAAAAGTGGCTCGGCCTTGGCATTTTTCGTTAAATTCACCAGCCGGGTCAGGTTGCTTTGAATTCCCGCTGGCGGTTGGCCACGCAAGGCATCATTACCGCCCAGTTCTATTACCACAACCTGTGGCTTATAGGTTGTAAGCAATTTGGGCAAACGTGCCAGCGCACCACTGGTGGTTTCACCGCTCACACTGGCATTGATGACCTGATGCTGTTTGGGATATTTTTGGTTAAGGCGCTGCTGCAACCTAGCTACCCAGCCTTGCTCTACATTAATGCCATAGCCAGCACTAATGCTGTCTCCTAAAATCAGGATTGTTTTAGCACTGGCGACCTGACTAAGTAGTAATGATAATGTCATTACAAGCGTGGTGCCCAGAATGTTAACAGGCTGAAAAACAGGAATTTTAACAGAGAATTTCATATGCAAAACCAGATTCATCCAAGCTCGGTATCAGGACAACAGCCATTAAAACAGAATCATCCCAAACAGACTGTTGCAGAAGGTTTAACTGGCACTCAGGCCATACTTTCCAAGCCAATTATTATGGCAGAGCAACTTGAGCAAAAAGTGAAGACGGCCAGCAGCGAAATGACTATCTTGCATCAGCTGGATCTGCAAATTATGGCAGGTGAGCAGGTGGCTATAACCGGGCGATCCGGTTCAGGTAAATCTACCTTGCTGGGTTTGCTGGCTGGTCTGGATCAGGCTACCGCAGGCCGTATTTTTTTGTGCGGGCAGGCCTTGCATCAGCTAAATGAAGATGAACGTGCGCGGGTGCGCCTGCATTATGTGGGCTTTGTTTTTCAGTCTTTTCAGTTATTAAATCATTTATCGGCATTGGATAACGTCATGCTGCCCTTAACCTTAAGCAAAACGGTATCACCACGTCAGGCCCGCCTGCGTAGTCAGGAGTTGCTGGAGCGGGTTGGTTTGCAGGATCGTATGCTGCAAACACCACGGGTATTATCCGGCGGCGAGCAGCAACGGGTAGCCATTGCGCGTGCATTAGTGACTGAGCCTCAGGTTATTTTTGCCGATGAGCCAACCGGAAATCTGGATGGACATACTGCCCGTGCCATTGAGGATTTGCTGTTTAATTTAAACCGGGAACGTGGCACGACGCTGGTGCTGGTAACCCATGATCTGGAACTGGCCAGCCGCTGTAACCGGCAACTGCATTTGCAGGATGGCCATTTTCAGGCTGCTGGCACAGGGCATCTTAGTCGCTCAGTCGCTGAAGATCGCGCAGCAACTGGAGATTAGCCATGGGACTGTTTATTTTAATGCTGCGCCAGAGTATGGTGGGGCGTGGTGTCTGGATGCTGTTTGCAGCACTGGTGCTGGCGGTGACTGCAACGACAGCTTTGCGTTTTACCAGTGATACCCTCAGCATTGCCATAAACCAGCAGGCAGGTCAGCTTCTGGCAGGGGATCTGGTGCTTAGCAGCAACCAGCCACTGGATGCGGTGTGGCAACAGCGTGCGCAGGACAGTCAGTTGCGTACCAATGCCAGTACGGTTTTTAGCAGCATGGCGCAAACTGGTGAGCAGTTTGTACTGGTTAATGTCAAGGCAGTAAACCCCGGATTTCCCTTGCGCGGCACACTGGGCATTGAGCCTGTGCAATCATCGTCAACGGGTATTCCAGCACCACAAACCATCTGGTTAACGCCGCGCCTGTTTGACTTGCTGAAAGTCCGGCTGGGTGACCAGATTCGAATTGGCGATGCCAGCTTTAAGGTGATGGCTTCCATTGTGCGGGACCCCAATCAGGAAACCGGTATGAGCGGGTTTTCTCCCACAGTAATTATCAACCAGCAGGATGTGGCACGGACAAAAGCCATTCAGGTGGGTAGTCGCATTGATTACCGGCTGATTATGGCAGGGCAGCCGCAACAGGTGCAGGCTTTTGAGCAGCGCTATAAGGATAACCTGCCTCAGGGCGTACAGTTGCGTACAGCCAGTCAGGGCAATACCCGCCTGATGCGCCCAGTTCGCACACTGGATGACTATGCACAAATTGCCAGTATCCTGACCATGCTGCTGTGTGGGGTTGCCATTGCACTGGCTTGCCAGCGTTATGTGACGGAACAAATAGACCAGTTTGCCATGCTGCGCTGTCTGGGAGCGGGCCACCGGCAAATGATTCTGGTGTATCTGGGATTATTGGGCTTGCTCCTGCTGGCTGCTGCCATTAGCGGCACTATTGTGGGTGCCGGGGTCGCGTATGGTTTGCTGCACATTTTACATCAGGCACTACCGGCACTGGAATTACAGTTTCAGCCAGTCATTTTGCTGGGCATGCCACTATTGACCGGTATTTTTGCTGCCGCCGTATTGCTGGCGGGCTTTGCCGTACCGGACTTATTGCGGCTGATCTATGTGTCGCCGTTACGGGTCATTCGCCGGGTGGAACAGCATTTTAGCTGGTCTAAAATCCTGATTGGCGGCAGCGCCTTTCTTGCACTATTTGTTTTTTTACTGGTACAAACCGGCAAGCTGGGTTTGAGTATTACCTTGCTGGGTGGCGTGCTGGTGTTGCTGGCAGTGCTATATGTCATCACACTACTGATGCTAAAGCTCATCCAGAAAACTAGTTTTGGCCAAAGCTATATTCGTCAGCCTAGGCAAATCAGTCTGCAAATTCTGGCTTTATCACTTGGGCTGGGTTTACTTACCATCTTGCTGTTTCTGCGCAATGACCTGATGCAGCGCTGGCAAACCAGTCTGCCACAAGGCACGCCCAACCAGTTTGTATATGGCCTGCCGCCTGACCAGAAAGCTGAGTTTGTGCAGCGTTTGCAATTACAGCAATGGCAAGGTACACCGCTGTATCCCAATATTAAAGGCCGCTTGATTGCAAAAAATGGCCAGCCTTTTAGCGCAGCACAAACCAAACAGCACAATAGTCTGCGCCGTGAACTTAACTTGACCCAGTCCAGCCAGTTTCCAGCCGACAATCAGGTGTTGGCCGGCAAGCCTTTTAACGCTGTCAATCAGGTATCAGTCGAGCAGGAAACGGCAACCAGCCTGGGCATTAATCTGGGCGATCAACTCACCATGAGCCTGCCGGAAGGTAATTTGGTCGCAGAGGTGGTCAGTATCCGCAGTGTCAACTGGGATAGCTTTAGCCCAAACTTCTTCTTTATTTATTCACCGGGTAGCATGGACGAGTTTGCAGGCAGTTATCTGGGCAGCTTTTATGTACCGCCAACCCAGCATCAGCAACTGGCACAGCTTATTGCAGACTTCCCAACCACAGTTTTTATTGATATTGATGCAGTGTTAAATGAAGTACGCCGCTTGCTGGAAGTACTGGGGCAGGCATTGGCATTACTGGCTGCTCTGGTATCCATAGCCGGCGTGCTGGTGTTGCTGGCCAGTTTGCAGTTACTGGTCGACCAGCGCCAGCGTGAAGTCATTTTATTACGGGTAATTGGCTTGTCACGCCAGCAATTGCGCATGCGTTTAAGCGTGGAAATGGCCTTGATTGGGGTGCTGGCTGGCTTTATGGCTGTCATTCTGGCAGAAAGTGTGGCTGCCCTGATGAGCTGGCGTTTAAATATTCCATTTGGCCTGCATTACAGCTGGTGGATTATTCTGCCGGTTATTATGCTGTGTCTGGCATTATTAATTGGTCAGTCCCGTTTACGGCCACTCTGGAATACATCACCCCTAATGATCTTAAGGCGAGAGTGATTGTAAGAGGAAAGGACTTTAAGATAAGAGTGATTTTGAATCAGCAATGATATTGAGGCAGGCCTAGCATCCTGCCTTGGCTATGCTGTAAACAGATATTTCATCAATTTTCGTTACCAATCAGTATAAGGATGCCACTTTGAACGACCAGACTGTCCAGCAATCATTCAATAACAATACCCTGAAAGTTATTGCCGATGAAAATCTGGCCCTGACTGATTACTTTTTTGCGGATCTGGCCGAAATTGACTACCGGGCAGGCCGTGGTATTCAGGCTGAGGATCTAACTGCAGCCAATGCCTTACTGGTACGTTCGGTCACCAAGGTAACGCCAGCGTTACTGGAAGGCTCAGCCGTTGAATTTGTGGGCAGTGCAACTATAGGTACTGATCATATTGACCTGGCTGGCCTTGCTACAAATCATGTTGAAGTGACTCATGCACCGGGTTGTAATGCGCAGGCCGTGGCTGAATATGTCGTGACAGCCATTTTAACCCTGCAACCTGAAAGGGTTCAGGCTGGCACAGATTTTTGCCTTGGCATTGTTGGCCTTGGCAATGTAGGCAGCAGGCTGGCACAACTTGCACAGCGACTGGGCTGGCGCGTTATTGGCACTGACCCAAACGTGCAACTGCCAGAAATTGAAAACCTGAGCTTTGCGCAACTACTGGCAGAGTCGGATGCTATCAGCATTCATGTACCGCTCACGCATACCGGTCAGCATGCCACCTATCATTTGTTTAATACCCAAACCTTTGAACAGATGAAGCCTGCCTGTTTGCTGATTAATTCAGCCCGTGGCGAAGTGGTGAGTGAACAGGCATTATTAAATGACATTGCAAAAACGCAGCGCCCAGTGGTACTGGATGTGTTTGAGCATGAACCAATCATTAGTCGCAATTTGTTGGATCATCTGGCGCTGGCTACACCGCATATTGCCGGTTATAGTCTGGAAGGCAAGGCACGCGGCACACAAATGGTGTATCAGGCATTTTGCCAGCATTTTAAGCGGGAAGCCTCCAAACAGTTTGAAAGCCAGCTTGCTGACATGCCTGTATTGTTTAACCTCAAGCAGCCCTTATCCACGCAATTACTCCCCTTGCTACCACAGCTTTATAATATCCGTGCTGATGATCAGGCATTACGGGCAGGACTCAATAAAGATGGCATGGTAGATGCTGCACATTTTGATTACTTACGTAAAACTTATCCTTTGCGCCGTGAGTGGGCTGCCTATGGCGATCAATCATTTTAATTGGGCTTGATCGTTTTGATGCTCATTGTGTTATTAACTAAAAAATATCGCCGGAAACCTGTTCCATGAATGCAACTTCTTCCCAGCTTTCGGGCAGATTACAAGCCATACGCGCGCGGGCCATCCTGTATCAGCATATTCGTGAGTTTTTTAGCCAGCGGCAGGTGCTGGAGGTGGAAACTCCAGTTTTGCAGTCAGTTCAAAACAGTAACAATCCGGCCATAATTGTCCAGCGGCAGATTATCGGAGAGGCTCAACGCAGTGATTTGCCAACCTGCTTACACACTTCGCCAGCCTTTGCCATGCAGCAATTACTAACATGTGGCTGTGGGGCAATTTACCAGATTTGCAAGGTATTCCCTCATTCTATAAAAGCGCACGAGCAGCAACGTAAACACAGCAGTGAATTTTCCATGCTGGCGTGGTACACACCGGATACCACCTTTGCGCAACTCATGCAGGATATTGATGAGTTGCTGGCCCACGTATTTGGTTATCGGGTTGATTTTGAAGTCATCAGCTATCAGCATGCTTTTATGCGTCGGCTGGATATCAATCCGCATCGGGCAGAAATCAAACAGCTTAAGGAGCTGGCGCGCCGTGTTGGCTTAAATGTTAATTACGGGGAAGACCGTATGGCATGGCTAGAGGCGCTCTTTTGCCATTTTGTCGAACCCACCTTGGGCTATAACCAGCCTGTGTTTTTAACGGATTTTCCACTGGAAATGGCTGCCACGGCGCAAAGCAAAGTTAATGATGATGGCATTACAGTCGCCACAAAATTTGATTTATATATTGATGGCTTAAAACTGGCTAGCGGCCAGCAAATGCACATTGAACAGTCATTAAATCACATGCCAGAAAACCCAAAATTAGAAAACCAAATATTGGAGAATGAAATTCTGGAAAATCAGCACACTGTTTTACCCCATGGCCGAATTTTACTGGGGCTGGATCGTCTGCTGATGTTACTGATGGATAAGCGCCGGATTGATCAGGTAATGAGTTTTCCTGTATACCCGGATTAGACCTGCTCAGAAAATGCTTTAGGTCATCTGTTTGTTAATGCAAACACAACAGGCTGAAACAAAGGCCGGGACATACGGCGTAGGCAAGCTGCTAGACTCTTAAGCTCTTGCCAGCTAAGGAATGAACACATGAAACTGTATTATTCACCCGGTGCCTGTCCTTTAACTATTCATGTACTGCTGAATGACCTCGGGATTGATTACCAACTGGTGAGGGTGGATTTAAAAAGCCACAAAACAGAAGATGGCCGTGATTATTATGAAATTAATCCAAAAGGTTACGTTCCAACCCTAGAACTCGAGAGCGGTGAGCGCATTACCGAGCTGCCTGCTGTGGCGCAGTATTTATCGGAAAGCCAGCAAAATTATCATTTATTCCCACAACAGGGCCTGCCCAAAATTCGTGTAATAGAGTGGCTGGCTTTTATTGGTTCAGAAGTTCATAAAAGCTTTGCACCCCTGTTTAATCCTGCATCCAGTGAGGAGGCCAAAAAAGCGGCACAGGATAAAATCAACAACCGTTTTGGATATATTGATCAGGTGCTGCAACAGCAGGCTTATGTGACAGGTGATGTCCTCAGTATTGCTGACATTTACTTGTTTGTGATTTTAACCTGGGCCAATAACATGAAACTGGATTTAAGCCAGTTTCCTAATTTGCAGATTCATCAGCAAAAGGTAGGTGAATATCCTGCTGTACAAAAAAGCCTGAAAGAAGAAGGCCTCATGTAACGTGTTTGCATCATGCAGGATAAAAGCAGTAGATAAAAAAAGGGGCAACGTGAGGCCCCTTTTTTTAACAACCTAGGCAGTAGTACATGGATTATTTAAAGAAATACCCAGTTTCTGGTGAGCTTGCAGCAGCGTAAGGCTTTCTCGCCATACGTCCTGCCAGATAAGCCTCACGGCCTGCTTCCACAGCTTTTTTCATGGCAGAAGCCATCAGCACAGGCTGCTGGGCAGCGGCAATCGCAGTATTCATCAGCACCCCGGCACAACCCAGTTCCATGGCAATGGCGGCATCGCTGGCAGTACCAACACCGGCATCCACAATAATCGGTACCTGATTTTTACTTTGGGCGGCATTTTCCAGAATCAGGCGAATATTATGCGGATTAGTTAAGCCCAGACCGGAACCAATCAGGCTACCTAAAGGCATCACGGCAACACAGCCCATGTCTGCAAGTTCCTGGGCAATGATTGGGTCATCTGAGGTATACACCATCACCTCAAAACCGTCATCAATCAGGGTGCGTGCCGCCTTTAGCGTATGTACCACATTGGGATACAGGGTTTTCTGGTCACCCAGCACTTCCAGTTTGACCAGATTGTGCCCATCCAGTAATTCACGCGCCAGCATGCAGGTACGAATGGCACTATCTGCATCAAAACAGCCTGCCGTATTGGGCAAAATGGTATATTTTTCTGGTGAAATCACTGACAACAGATTTGGCTGATCCGGGTTTTGCCCAATATTCACCCGGCGAATGGCAACTGTGACAATTTCTGCACCACTGGTTTCAATTGCAGCACCGGTTTCAGCCAGATCCCTGTATTTGCCAGTACCCACCAGCAAGCGGGAATTAAACTGACGCGAACCAATAGTCAGGCTTTCGCTTATGGCAGGCCGTTCTGGCATGGTTTGATCAGAAGAAAGACCATTGTTGCTAAGCTGTGACATCATTAACCTCCACCAACAGCCTGAATAATTTCAATTTTTGCGCCATCATGTAGCACAGTTTCAGCATGTTTGCTCTTGGGCACCAGCATTTCATCCAGCTCGACAGCAAGGCGTTTATCTTGCAGGCCAAGCTCGGCAATCAGGGCTGCCAGTATTACTGATTTCACCTGTCTGGCTTCACCATTAATGTGTACGTGAATAGCGTCGTTCATGTTGTTACTCATGCTTGTACCCGAACCATAATCCATGCAAGACCCAGCCAGCCTGCGATCATGGCTAACCCGCCAATAGGGGTAATCGCGCCAAACCAGCGCGGTGCACCCAGCGCCATCAAATATAGTGAACCACAGAAAATAATAATACCCAGTTGTAGCAATACAGCCGGTAATTTAAAGGACAGTTCAGGCAGGATTTTTGTCAAAATACCCAGCGCCAGCAAGCCAAGGGCATGATAAAAAAAATACTCGGTTGCAGTATGCCACCAGCCCAGTTGTTCAACGGATGCACGGCTTTTTAAACCATGCGCACCAAATGCGCCAAGCACCACGGCAATTGCCAAATTAATGGCAGCAATAGCAATCCACATCAAGATTATTCCTCATTGTGCAGGCCGCTAGTTTACCCAAAACTAGCTTAAATAACCATGAAAGCCAGCGGTAGAGCCGCTTTATTCAAATAAAACACCCAGCTAAGCCAAAATAAAAGAGCCATAAAACATGAATTTTATGACTCTCATCTTTCAGTATTTCTAGGACTAAAAATTAGTTCAAAGGGATGATCAAAAGCAGCTTTAGCCAGCCATCATGGCAGTCTTGATTTTTTCCATGGCATTTTTTTCAAGTTGGCGAATGCGCTCGGCAGATACATTGTACTCGGCAGCAAGTTCATGCAGGGTAGACTTGTCATCATCCAGCCAGCGCCGTTGCAGGATGGTACGCGAACGGTCATCCAGCATGCCCATGGCACTATGTAGTGCATTGTTATTGTGCGCTTCCCAATCCGCATCTTCAACTTCACGAGCCGGATCATAGCGACTGTCTTCCAGATAAATAACCGGCGCTACACGGCCTTCATCGTCATCATCGGCCTGTGCCTCAAACGATGCATCATAAGCAGTCAGGCGGCCTTCCATTTCCAGAACCTGCTCAGCAGTAACATTCAAGTCCTGTGCAATAGCAGCAGCTTCGTCCAGCGTTAACTTGCGGCTGGCTTTTTTCAGGCTACGCAAATTAAAGAACAACTTACGCTGTGCCTTGGTAGTCGCTACTTTAACAATTCGCCAGTTACGGATAACAAACTCATGAATTTCTGCTTTAATCCAGTGTACGGCAAACGACACCAGACGCACGCCCATGGTCGGGTCAAAGCGCTTAACGGCTTTCATCAGGCCCAGATTACCTTCCTGAATCAGGTCAGCCTGCGGCAAACCATAACCGGCATAACTTCTTGCAATATGAACCACAAAGCGCAGGTGAGACATAACAAGCATTTTGGCCGCATCAACATCCTGATCGTAGAAATAACGATCAGCAAGTTCTTTTTCCTGCTCAGCCGTTAAAATTGGAATCTGGTTAACGGTGCTGATATAGGCGCCCAAGTTTACGCCTGGAGCGGTTAAAGACAAGGGCATCAGCTGGTTAGTGCTGTCGCTCATGAAAACTCCTTGATTAGGGCTTTTAAAGGCTGGCCCTGTTGCTTTAATTTTGAATTATAAGGGTTATAGCACAATTACTTATGCAAGATTTAAGTTTAGTTGTGTAAAGTTACAACAATCGGTGTCATCTGGTAAATGTATCACAAACTATGAATTTTTCTTGCTGATTAAAAATTCAAGACGCTGATTTTCTTGATGAATAATTTTAAAATCATGACCAGCAATTTCACAATACCGTTTAATGTCAGTCAGGCTATTTGCATCGCTAGCTATTAGATGTATGGCCTCACCCTCAGCCATACCATGCAGGGCCTGTTTAAGTTTAAGAAGGGGAAGTGGGCAGGCCAGACCTGTGGCATCAATCTTTTTTTGGGGGGCATCAGTAGAAGTCATGGCATAGCCTGCATTAAATAGCTGGTTTATTATAAAATGCTTTGCACGTTTACTGACGATAAAATAACGATAAAAAACTGTTACATGATAAAAAAGGCTAAAAATCAAACATTTTTAAGTAAATGTGACAGAAACCCCATCTTATTTACAAACATTATCTTTTCTAGCTTTGCACCTTGGAAAGTTCATGTTAAGCTCAAATGATACTGGTGTTAAGTATTACATTTAATACGGTATTGGATTTGATCTGGAATTGTTGAATGATATACAGAATGACTACGACAACAAGAAATAAGTTTTTTGATGGTCTGTGTTTCTCTGCTGTTGCAACACCGGACAGTCCTTCTTTTGTTTTATATGAGGATTGACATATGTCAGCGCGCGAGCAAGGTGTTGTAAAGTGGTTTAATGATACTAAAGGTTTTGGTTTTATTCAGCGCAATGGCGGTGACGACGTATTCGTTCACTTCCGTGCGATTCAAGGCGACGGTCACCGCACTCTGCGTGATGGTCAGCGCGTTGAATTCACTGTTGTAAAAGGCCAAAAAGGTTTTCAAGCTGAAGAAGTTCAGCCTTTAGACTAATTTTGCTGAAAAAGCACTAATGCACAGACTAGTATACGACAGCATCCTAATGTTGTGTTACTGGTCTGGCGTTAACTAGCGGATTTATTGCTTACATGTTTTCATGTCCATTAAATGCCGCTAGAATGTACGTCCCATGCATTAGTGCTGGGACGTATTTTTTTGGGTGAAAACAAGGTCATGACATGATTGACCCACTATTTTATTTTATGAAAGAAAGGTTCGTATGAGTTCAAGCTTCGACGCGGTTAATTTGCATCCTTCCTTGCGTCGTGCCATTGATGATCTTGGCTATGATCACATGACTCCGATTCAGCAAAAGATTTTACGTTATACGCTGGCAGGACATGATGCCATTGGGCGCGCCCAGACAGGGACTGGAAAAACCGCAGCCTTTTTAATTAGCGTACTGAATGATTTGCTGAATCATCCGATTGAAGAGCAGCGTTACCGTGGTGAGCCGCGTGCATTGATTATGGCACCGACCCGTGAACTGGCCCTGCAAATTGAAAGTGATGCCAAGGCACTGTGCAAGCATACCAACCTTAGTATTGTGACATTGCTGGGCGGTGTGGATTATGATCTGCAACGTAAGGGACTGGACAGAAGTTTTGTGGATATTCTGGTTGCTACACCGGGCCGCCTAATGGATTTTATGGACCAGAAGGAAGTCTGGCTAGATCGTCTGGAATTTGTAGTGATTGATGAAGCTGACCGTCTGCTGGACATGGGTTTCATTCCGTCAGTCAAGCGCATCCTGCGTCAGGCACCTCCTAAGGAAAACCGTCAGACCTTATTGTTCTCGGCCACATTTAGCTATGATGTACTCAATCTGGCACAGCAGTGGTTATTTGAACCGATTACCGTTGAAATTGAACCAGAACAAAAAACCAGCGAACGGGTAGAGCAGCGGGTTTATATTGTCGGTAATCAGGAAAAAGAACGCCTGTTAAAAGAGCTTTTGGCACAGGAACCGATTGATAAGGTCATGATTTTTGCCAATCGCCGTGATCAGGTACGCAAGCTGTATGATCGTTTAAAAAAGCAGAACTATAGTGTAGGCATCTTGTCGGGCGAAATTGCCCAGGATAAACGCATCAAGACATTAGATCAGTTCAAGCAGGGCAAAATCCAGATTCTGATTGCAACCGATGTAGCAGGCCGTGGTATCCATGTGGATGGGGTAAGCCATGTGGTCAATTATACTCTGCCTGAGCACGCCGAAGACTATGTACACCGGATTGGCCGTACAGGCCGTGCCGGTGAAAATGGCATTAGTATCAGTTTTGCCAGTGAAGATGATTCGTTTTTACTGGCTGATCTGGAAAAAGCCATTGGTCAGAAGCTTCCTTTGCAACGCCTGGATGGTTATCGCTAAACATTGGATAGCATGCTTTAGCCTGAATGCTGGTTGAGGCTAAAGCAAAAAGTCAGCTGATAAGGCTGACTTTTTTTATAGGTGTACTTTTACGACTTAATATTAAAAACAGGATTATCTTTTGCAGTAAAAGGTTAACTTGGCTTCGTAATCATCATCTCGGCTAATGGAGTTACTGCCTGAGCCACTCAATACCCCAATTACACTGGCAGCTTGTTCGATAAGGCGTCCGGTTTGTTCACTGACTACCCCGTTGTATTTAATTTCTTCATTAACCACGATTGGGGTGCTACTGCGGCAGGTTTTATTGGCGGCACTGGCTGCGTTATTCATGGCAATAGTCTTGGACTTGCCAAGGCCAGTTACTTCAAACTGGTTATTTTCGCGCTGAATGGCGGTGGTTGCATTGGGAGTGCTGGCACAACCGGAAAGAATTAGTCCTGTCAGGGCTAGTGCTGCTAGTGGGGTAAGCTGCTTGATCATTACTTGGCTCCAAGATGTATTTCAAAAGAATGTATCTTTAATTTTAGAAGAATTATGAACATACAGCGCTTGGGGGTCGATGACAGTTCGTTTGCCAAACTGTGTGCTTTGGGTTAAATCCATCCTTTTTTAGGATGCTATTTTAGGGCTTGCGGATATTTCATTTTTATTGAAAATTGGCCATGATCATTCGCCCAAAGGATGGAAATTTGCTAATCTACAGGTGCTTACCGCTCTAGTGCATCACGAGATATCACTGCATGGCATTTCATTTTCCACGTTTACCGTTTATTGAATATAGTAAGGCCGCAGTTAAACATTCGGTAGGCCGCCGCTTTTCTCGCCACCGCTATTTATTACAAAACAAAAGTACCCGACAGCAATTACTGCGAGAAGGCCTGTTTTCTGTTCATTATTATCCACCTTTGAAGGAAGACCGGGTTCAGGTGGAAGGTGATACTGTTGCTGTTGCGCAAAAACGCTATGCCATTCCAGTGCTGCTAGTGCCTCCGCTGGGTGTATATGGCTGGGTATTTGACCTGATGACTGAGCGATCGCTGGTACGCTACTTTCTGGCACATGGTTTTGCGGTCTATATGATTGACTGGGGTCGGCCCAGCAACAGTGAAAATTATTTATCGCTGGAAACCTATACCTTAAACTGGTTTCCCAAGGCAGTGGCAGCTATTCGCCAGCATAGTGGGCAGGCGCAGGTCAGTATTGTGGGCTATTGCATGGGTGGTTTGTTGTCACTCATCTATACCGCTGCTGAAGGAAAAAATCAGGTTAAAAATCTGGTCACTATTGCTTCACCGGTAAACATGCACCAGATGAGCAGTGCAATTGGCAAGGCTTACCAGCTCTTTTCAGTCCCAGCCAGCCTGCTGCGCCGCGTAACTGGTTTTGACCTCAATGACTTTGATTCCAGTCTGTTTCATGTCAATGGCAAATTGCTTTCCATTGGTTTTCAACTGACTCAGCCCACTGCCATGCTAAGCAGTTATATTGATCTGGTCCGCAATATTGGCAATCAGGATTATGTCAGCCGCTATACCACCATGAATGAATGGTTTACCAACATGCCGGATTATCCCGGTGCAACCATGCGCGAGATGATTGAAAAATTCGGCTTGGCCAACCGTATGAATCATGGGCATTTTCATATTGGTGGACGGCAGATCAGCTTTAAAAATATTAAATGCGCTTTACTGGCCATTGCAGGGGATAACGATGCCATTACCAGTATTGGTGCTGCCAGCGCTGTGATCACAGTCGTAGGTTCGCTGGATAAAAGCTTTGAAGTTGTGCCCGGTGGTCATGCTGGCCTGTTTACCGGAACTCAGGCCGTAAAAACCACTTGGGTCATTGTGACAGACTGGCTAAAGCGCCGTTCAGGTGAACCAGTATTTGCGCGGAATGCTGAAGCTAATGATGTAAAAGATACCGGTGAACAGCCCGTGAACACGATGCAAAATAAGCATGAGGAATAAACAATATGACGCAGTCCATTGCGCCAGACCAGTTACTGGCTTTTATTGAAAGCCGGCAGTCCGTTGGTCAGCTGGTTGAACCAGCGCCAACACAGGCACAGCTTGAGCAGGCATTGCAGGCTGCTTTAAGTGCGCCAGACCATCACCGTTTGCGTCCGTGGCAGTTTTTGCAGGTACGTGATAAAGGCCGGCATGCACTGGGTCGGATTTTTTTGCAATGTGTGAAGGAAGCTGGCGTAACTGAATCGGCCCAGCTTGAACGCGCACTGGCACAACCCCTGCGTGCCCCATTGATTCTGGTGGCAATTGTCGATACACAGCAACACCCTAAAGTGCCCAAGGTGGAGCAGGTACTCAGTATGGGTGCCGCCATTGAAAACTTTTTGCTTATGCTGAATGCACAAGGCTACGCGGCGATGTGGCGTACCGGCACCATGGCTGAGTCAGGCGTATTTAAGCAAAAGATGGGATTAAAAGCCGAGGATGAAGTTGCCGGATTTATTTATATCGGGACGGCGGCTCGTCAGTTGGCCCCACGGGAGCGCTTGTCAGTAAATGAGTTTTTAACTGACTGGCCGGCCAACTTATTGTAGAACGCTGGCGAGCATGTTGCAGCAGTCACATTGCAGATGCAGGTGCTGGCAACAAATATCAGTGGCGATTTGCTGGATTGAACCTTACTATCATTGAATTTGAATTAACATTGACTTAACTAGGCTCTGGACTAGTAGAACTTATTATGATGAATGACTTTAATTTTTCGGCCTTAATTACGCCACGTGAAAAACCAGCAACCCCATTACGGGTAGCGGTACTGGGTGGTGGCAGCTTTGGTACGGCCATGGCTAACCTTGCAGCACGCAATGGTTGCGAAACCTGCATGTGGATTCGTGATGAAAACGCTGCAAAAGACATGCAGCAAACCAAGCGTAACATGCGTTATTTGCCGGATTTTCAACTGGAAGACAGCCTGCAATTTAGCAGCCGGCTGGAAGATGTAGTGCCTAACCGCGATATTATTCTGGTAGCGATTCCCAGCCACTCCTATCGGGATGTGCTTAAGCAGATTGCTCCAATGATTAGCGGGCAGGCCATTGTGTCACTTACCAAAGGCATTGAGGCAGAAACCTTTTGCCTGATGAGCGACATTATTCAGCAGGAATTGCCGGAAGTGCCTTTTGGTGTATTATCCGGGCCAAATCTGGCCAAGGAAATTGTCGCCAATATGCCTGCAGGCACAGTGATTGCCAGCAGTAGCGAAGCCTTGCGTAATGCCGTGCAAACAGCGCTGCACAGTGCCCTGTTTCGGGTTTTTGCCAGTTCAGATGTACATGGGGTTGAACTGGGCGGTGCGCTGAAAAATATTTATGCAATTGCCATGGGCATGGGTGCAGCTTATAACGTGGGTGAAAACACCCGCAGTATGTTGCTCACCCGTGCGCTGGCGGAAATGAGCCGTTTTGCCGTGACTCTGGGTGCAAATCCTTTAACCTTTTTGGGTTTGTCGGGCGTAGGGGACTTATTTGCCACCTGTAGTAGCCCGCTCAGCCGTAATTACCAGATTGGCTATGCACTGGGCCAGGGTAAAAATCTTGAGGAAGCGGTGGCCGCGCTTGGACAGACCGCAGAAGGTATTAACACCATTCGTCAGGTCAGTGCCCAGTCCAAATTGCTGGATGTGTACATGCCAATTACCAATGCCTTGTATGAAGTAATTTTTGAAGGAAAACCACCTTTAGGCATTGCCCTGTCACTGATGCAAAATGGGCACCGCAGTGATGTGGAGTTTGTCCTGCCGCATGAGCAGGTTTAAGGCCGTAGATAATACCTATACTTATTAAAGTGATTTACTGGAAATAATAGGCAATGCAACTGATTTTAATGCGGCATGGCGAAGCTGAAAGCCCGATTGATAGCAGCATGCACAGTGATGCCCGTCGCCGCCTGACCTTACGCGGCCAACAGCAGGCAGCATCAACTGCCCAACAGCTTATCCAGCGCTACCAACCGGATTTATTTGTGGTAAGTCCATTATTGCGTGCCCAGCAGACCCGGCAGGCTTTTGCCAACTTGTGTCCGCAGGTTCCAGTTGTTACCTATGACCATATTAAGCCGGAAGATAAGGCTGTACCAGCACTGGCATGGTTATCGCAACTGGAAGCCCAGTGTATTGTGGTGGTGTGTCACATGAATATTGTGGCCTACATGGGCGGTTTGCTGGTGGGTGAGCCACCCCGTAGTTTTGAGCTGGCAGAAGCACGCGTATATGAGCAAACGGTAATTGCCAATGGGCTGTCGGTTGAGCAGATACGCATTGTGCCGCAATTGGTCAGGTAAACGCTGTACTGATGACTTGAGCCATAAACTTTTATGCTGGCATAGATTTATAGATCATGTTTTTATATGATGGCGGCAAGAAGTTGTCACGATGAACTGACACAACAACTGCGATATTAAAATCAGGGAAAAATAACCCATGCTGTATTTATGGATGCCAGAAGGTGATGCTGCCTGGCGCTGGCGTGTCAATGCCACTGATGTCTGGCAAACTGCAGCCAACTGGGATGAATTGCTTCAGGCAACAGCTACTGAAAATCAGAAGGAAGCTATTGTCTTTTTTCCAACCAGCAGCACGCAGATTTTACGCCAGCCCTTGACCCGCCAGCAATTGCGCCAGATTGGGCCAAGTGGTGTCCGGTACTTGCTGGAAGAATATGCGCTGTTGCCTGTAGATCAACTGGCTGTACATTATCAATTAGATAAAGGCCAGGTGGATAAAAGTCTGGTTGATGAGAGTGAACACGTTAATATCATGGCATTACCAGCCAGTCTGGTGAGCCAGTACCAGAATATTATGGCGCTGGGTGCATGGCGCATTCAGGCTTTGCTACCGGATTTTTTGCTGGTTCCAGCACCCACTATACTCAATGAAGCCCAACTGATTATTCACCAGCAGCAACGCATTTTGCGGGTGAGTGATTATGTGGCTTATTGCGCTGATGATCTGACCATTTTGCTGGATTACATGCCTGAGCTAACCCAGCTTAATATCTGGGGCCAGCCCGGCGAGCAGGATCAGCTGGCCATTGAAGGCATTGCAGGTCTGGCCGTTAGCCTCTATGCCTGGGAAAGTACACCAGCGCCATTCACAGATGCCCAGTATATTCGCCATCCGTTTAATGTTCTGCCAAAGGCCAAAGCCCAGTTATCAGGGTACTGGCCAGCCATTGCTGCCGTGCTGGTCGCAACCTTGCTGGTGCAAATGGTTTATGACGGGGTGCGGACATGGCGTTATCACAAGATTGCCGAACAAACCCATGCCATGGCAGTGCAGCAGTTCCAGAGCTGGTTTCCAGAAGAACGCCGGATTGTTAACCTGAGAAGGCAGTTTGAAGGCCACTTGCAGGGTAATAGCAATATGGATCTGACCGCATTATCGCTGATCAGCCGGGTAGGGCCATTGTTGCAGCAGGCCAACTTGCCAGCCACTCAGGTGCAATACCGGGACAACGTGCTGGAACTGACTATTATTGCCAGTGGCTTGCCTGCACTGGAATCCTTGCGTTCCCAGCTTAGTGATCAGGGCTTGAATGCCGAGCTGGGTTCGGTTAATCCTGCCAGTGGACAGGTATCAGGTTTAATTCGGGTGCAATTATGAGTTTGGCCACTAGTTTTAACCAGTATACAGCGCAGCTACAGCAACGTCTGGACCGGCTTTCACCACGTGACCGCTTTGCCCTGATTGTCATGACTATATTTTTGGTTGTGGTGACAGTGGGCTACAGCATCTGGGCACTCCACAAAGCGGCTGACAAGGCACAGGCGCAAGCCACAGAAGAACGCGAATTATTATTGTGGATGCGTTCGCAGGCGCCTAATATTCGGCAGTCACAAGGCGACCAGATGCCATTGAACATGATTATTCAGACTACAGCACAAAATCAGGGCTTAACTGTTTCACAAATGCCGGCTGGTGAGCAGGTTCAGGTCAGTGTGGTACATCAAAGCTTTGCAGTGCTGGGTACATGGTTATCACGTCTGGCCGAACAGGGTGTCAGTATCCAGCAACTGGATATTAGCCAGAATCCCTCAGGGGAATTGCAGCTTAAGGCGTCCTTGGGTCAGGGCTAAGGTATTCTTAAACTGATAACAGGATATTTGCCTGCGTGCGTAAGCTAATTGCAGGCTTGTGGTGGCAAATTCCTAAAATAGACTGGTTTTTGCCAAGTGTTTAAGAGCAACTGGTAGCAACTGGGCGGCGAGACAGCTATAATTACGCTTTATTGCATTGAGCCTGTTTTGTCCATGCTATATCAGTTTACACGTCCAGCCCTGTTTGCCTTAGATCCTGAACGTGCACATAACGCGACATTAACCTCGCTCAAGCTGGCCGGAAAAACCGGACTGCTGTCCCGACTGTATCCAAAAATTAACCAGCCTGTTACCTGCATGGGAATTACCTTTGATAATCCTGTAGGGCTTGCTGCTGGTCTGGATAAAAATGGCGACTATATTGATGGTCTGGCCGCACTGGGTTTTGGTTTTATTGAAATAGGCACCATTACCCCACGGCCGCAGTCTGGCAATGCGTATCCGCGTTTGTTCCGTTTACCACAGGCGCAGGCCATTATTAACCGTATGGGTTTTAATAATGATGGCGTGGACAAGCTGGTTGAAAATGTCAAGGCTGCAAAATATAAAGGCGTACTGGGCATTAATATTGGCAAAAATGCCGATACGCCAGTCGAAAAGGCAGTAGATGACTACCTGATTTGTCTGGACAAGGTTTATCCCTATGCTTCCTATGTCACCGTTAATATTTCTTCACCTAATACCAAGGGCTTGCGTAGCCTGCAAAGTGGGGATGCATTAACCGATCTGTTACAGCAATTAAAACAACGACAGCTTTATCTGGCTGCCCAGCACCGCCATTATGTACCACTGGTACTCAAGGTTGCACCTGATTTAAGCCCGGAAGACATTGCCTTTATCAGTGCGCAGTTAATCCGTTTTGAAATAGATGGCCTGATTACTACCAATACCACCTTATCTCGCGATGGTGTTGCTGAACTGCAACATGGAGATGAAGCAGGTGGTTTGTCAGGTGCCCCGGTTTTTGACCGCAGTACCGAATGTTTAACAGCATTTGCAGCGCATTTGCAGGGACGTATCCCCTTGATTGGGGTAGGCGGAATTTTAAATGGTGATCAGGCCAAGACCAAGATGGATGCTGGCGCATCTCTGGTGCAGTTGTATAGCGGCTTGATTTATCAAGGTCCAGACCTTATTAATGATTGTGTCAACGCAGTGCGCTAACACATTATGAATTATCTGGATATCGCCAGTGTGGTGATCATCATGTGGGCAACATGGACAGGGCTACAGCGTGGCCTGATTCGCTCCCTAACCAGCCTGATTGGATGGCTGCTGGCATTGGTGCTGGGCAGTCGTTTTGCACAGACACTGGCACCCAGTTTTTCAGTATTAACCCAAGACCCGGTAGTGCAGAAAATTGCTGCATTTGCCACCATTGCTGTGCTGGTACTGTTTGTGTCGGCCCTGATTGGTAATGTCCTGCGCCGTTTGCTTAAGGCCCTGCGTTTAGGTCTGACCGAACAGGTTGCAGGTGGACTTTTTGGAGCAGCCAAAGGTTCACTGATTTTAATGATTGCCATTCAGTTGATAGGCCCATGGGTCGCTGAATCACCCTACTGGCAAAAATCCAGAATGGTGTCGCTGTTATCACCGTATGCGCCAATGGCCGTTGAAATGTCGGAACATGTGGCAGGACATGTGTGGGATGAAGTAAAATCCCGCGAAACTGGTGATGAGCCAGAACTGTCACCTGAGCCGGTTGACCAGTATGAGCGTAGTGTAGGTAGTCGTGATGCTGCTGATACTGTGCCCAATCCGTTTTCCTGATGTATATCTTGTTTATTTAACTGGGTTATTCAACCAGTTTATTTACCTAGCCTGTCTGCGAGGTCGCTATGTGTGGAGTCGTTGGTGTTGCTGGTTTAGCGCCTGTCAACCAAACGTTATATGATGCCTTAACCATGTTACAGCATCGCGGACAGGATGCCGCTGGAATTGTTACCTGTCAGGACGGCCGCCTGTTTTTGCGCAAGGAAAACGGCATGGTGCGTGATGTATTCCATACACGCCACATGATGCGTCTGGCAGGTAACTTTGGTATTGGCCATGTGCGTTACCCAACTGCCGGTTCGTCCAGCAGTGCAGAGGCGCAGCCATTTTATGTCAACTCTCCTTATGGCATTACACTGGCGCACAATGGCAACCTGACCAATGCCATTGATATCAGCCGTGACCTGTTCAAGACAGATTTACGCCACATTAATACTGACTCCGATTCCGAAGTATTGCTGAATGTATTTGCTCATGAGCTACAGGCTCTTGGCAAGGAAATTCCGGGCGAAAATGATATTTTTGAAGCGGTCTCCCGGGTGCATCAGCGCTGTGAAGGGGCTTATGCTGTCGTAGCGATGATTACCGGGCATGGCCTGCTGGGTTTTCGTGACCCTAACGGCATTCGTCCATTAACCTACGGCATGCGCTTAAATGAAGCTGGCGGTGTGGAATACATGATTGCCTCTGAATCAGTGGCGCTAACCTCGCTTGGCTTTAAGGTCATTCGTGATGTGGCGCCGGGCGAGGCGATTTTCATTAATTCGGACAACCAGATTTTTACCAAGCAATGTGCAAAAGAATCCCGTTACGCGCCGTGTATTTTTGAGTTTGTATACTTTGCCCGTCCGGATTCCATTATTGATGGTATTTCTGTTTATAAGTCACGTTTGCGCATGGGTGAAAAACTGGCCCAGAAAATTCTGCGTGAATGGGGTGAAAACCATGACATTGATGTGGTCATTCCAATTCCTGATACCAGCCGTACAGCGGCACTGGAACTGGCAAATCATCTGGGTGTGAAGTTCCGTGAAGGCTTTATGAAAAACCGCTACATTGGCCGAACGTTTATTATGCCCGGCCAGCAGCAGCGCAAAAAATCAGTACGCCAGAAGTTAAATCCGGTTGACCTTGAGTTTAAGGGCAAGAATGTATTGCTGGTGGATGATTCCATTGTACGTGGCACCACCTGCCATGAAATTATCCAGATGGCCCGTGAATCCGGTGCTACCAAAGTATTCTTTGCATCTGCCGCGCCGCCGGTTAAGTTTCCCAACGTTTATGGCATTGATATGCCTGCCAAGAGCGAGCTGATTGCATCAGGCCATAGTGTTGAAGAAGTGCGCACTATTATTGGTGCAGACCGCCTGATTTTTCAGGATCTGGAAGACCTGATTGAAGCCACCAAGAGCCGCAAGTCACCAGTACAGGAATTTGACTGTTCGGTATTTAACGGTGTATATGTGACCAAGGGCATTGATGAAGGTTACTTAAATCGCCTTGAGGCACGCCGTAATGACAAGGCCAAGATTGCAGTGAAAAGTGCCGTGATTGATGTGTCTTCTGAAAATACCCCAGTGGACATGACCGGCATTAAAGAAGAAGTGTGATTTAAAGTAACGCGTAAACGTGTGATTGAAAAGCGCAGGGGCAAGCTTTGCTCAACAGATTAAAATGTTGCCAAAGCCTGATAAAGCCCCTGCGCTTTTTTATGCTTGCTTTTTGGCTGGGCTGCTCAGTCTTCATAGGGTTTTTAACTGAATAAGGATTAAAACTGGCCAATGCGTGGATTATATTTAATTACCAATGACGATGCGTTTGATGTGCTGTATCAAAAACTGCATGTGGCACTGCAAAGTGGCCCTATATCTTTAATCCAGTACCGTAGAAAAAAAGTGACTCCTGTGCAGCAGCTTGAGGAAATTGAAAGGCTACTTTCACTGTGCCAGCAATATCAGGTGCCTCTAATCATTAATGATAATCTGGCACTGGCCCAGCAGTTTGGTTGCGGCTTGCATTTAGGACAAGGCGACGGATCACTCATTCAGGCAAGAAAACAACTGGGGCCACAGGCCATTATTGGCCGAACCTGCCATAACTCACTGGAACTTGCCAGTCAGGCCGCAGCAGAAGGCGTTAGTTATCTGGCATTTGGTGCGGTATTTCCTTCTGCAACCAAGCCCAATGCCCAGCGCGTTAGTTTAGTGACCTTGCAGCAGGCCAAAGCGCAGTTTGAATTGCCTATCTGTGTAATTGGTGGTTTGACGGTTGAAAACAGTCAGCCACTGGTAGAACTGGGCATCGATTTATTTGCCGTGGTCGGCGATATATTAAATCTCGAAATTGCGCACGTAGCACAACGTTGCAAAGCTTGGCAAGTATTATTAAGAAATTAACGGCTTGGTTACATTGTTTAACAGAAACCTACACAAAAAAAGAAATCTGTGAACAGGCGTTATTGGGTAGGCTGAGTAGCTTGTTGATGTAATGAGTGGTTAATGGATATGAAGAAGCAGTGGACTGCGGCTTTAGTCTTTCTGGCTTTTATGGTCTGGCAGATTATAAATCCTTACTACACGGTTTATCAGATAAAACAAGCGGTTGAGCAAAAAAGTAGCCATGAGCTGGCACAGCATATTGATTTTGCCCTGCTAAAGCGAAACCTTAAAGCCCAGCTTCAGGATAAACTGGAGCAAAAACTGTCCGTGCGTCAAAATGGCAGTTTCTTTGGTAGCCTAACGTACAATATTGCCAGTCAGGCGATTGATGGTATGCTTAATCGCGCAGTGACACCAAGCTCCATTATTATGCTGGTTAGCAATATTCGCAGCTTTGAAAATGACCTTAAGCGCATTGAAGGCTGGACCGGTACTGAAGACAGCATGAGCGGTGACCATAGTACAAATTATCAAACCGTTCAGGCTACCAACAAACCTGTTTCAGGTTCCAGAGAAATGGCAACTTATCCAGTTAATACCCTGCAACCTTTGCAAACCCTGCATTCACATGCACAATGGCAATACCATTTTGACAGCATTAACCAGTTTAGTATTGTCCAGCAGCACCCGGAACGCCAGCCTGTGCGTTATGTATTGACCCGATCAGGATTGGGCTGGAAACTTAGTAATATCATCTTGCCCTAGTTTTATTCCTCCCTGATTTTATGTTGCGTTAACTTTATTCAATTAAATATTTCACAACGCTTGCGTCATGTTTTCACGTTAAACTGACGCTTTCGTATCGCACATCTTATAAGCATTCATTTTATAGGTCATCGCATTTTAAAAAGCCTGACCATGGATCTGATGTGCGTATTTTTTTGGTGACTTGCCTTGTGGTGAATGTATGACCCAGCCTTTATCAACGACTTCTAATGCTGAACTTTTTGCAGCAGCAAACCAGCATATTCCTGGCGGTGTAAACTCGCCCGTGCGTGCATTTAAAGGTGTAGGGGGTACGCCAGTTTTTATTACCAAGGCCCAAGGTGCTTATTTGTGGGATGCGGAAGGAAAGCAGTATATTGATTATGTCGGGTCTTGGGGGCCAATGATTCTGGGCCACGCGCATCCGGATATCGTCACTGCCGTACAGCAGGCCGCAGCGGATGGCTTGAGTTTTGGTGCGCCCACGCCCACAGAAACCACTGTGGCTGATTTAATTTGTGACATCATGCCTTCTATCGAAATGGTACGTATGACCAGCTCAGGCACCGAAGCCTGCATGAGTGCCATTCGGCTAGCGCGCGGTTATACCGGACGCGACAAGATCGTTAAATTTGAAGGCTGCTACCATGGCCACGCTGACTCCCTACTGGTGAAATCCGGTTCTGGCATGCTCACGCTGGGTGTACCTACCTCACTGGGCGTACCCGAAGATTTTGCCAAGCACACGATTATTTTGCCATATAACGATATTGAAGCCGTGCAGCGCTGTTTTGCCGAGTTTGGATCAGAGATTGCAGGCATTATTGTTGAGCCTGTGGCCGGTAATATGAATCTGGTCATTCCTGTAGATGGCTTTTTGCAATGCCTGCGTGATGAGTGCGACAAAGCTGGTAGCGTCTTAATTATTGATGAAGTAATGACCGGCTTTCGGGTGGCATTAGGCGGGGCACAGCAGCGTTATGGCGTGCAGGCTGACATTACCACACTGGGCAAGATCATTGGCGCAGGGCTACCCGTAGGCGCATTTGGTGGCAAAAAAGAAATCATGCAATGTATTGCGCCCTTAGGCGGGGTTTATCAAGCGGGCACACTATCTGGTAATCCACTGGCCATGCGGGCAGGACTTGCCATGTTCAAGCACCTGACCCAGCCCGGTTTTTATGACCAGCTTGAAGCACAACTGGCCAAGTTGCTGGTGGGTTTACAACAGGCTGCTGATGACGCAGGCGTAGCGTTTAAAACCCAGCAAGTGGGTGGCATGTTTGGCCTGTATTTTACTGATTCGGATGACCTGTCCAGTTTTGAAGCCATGACCCATTGCAATATTGAAGCGTTTAAGCAGTTTTTTCATGGCATGCTCAAGCGCGGTGTTTATCTGGCGCCATCAGCCTTTGAAGCCGGATTTATTTCCAGTGTGCATAGCGATGCTGATATTGCACAAACCATTGCTACTGCGACAGAAGTATTTGCCGAGATGGCGGTTTAGAGTTTTTAGTGCGTCAATGACTTAATTCTATTCAGAGATGCTATTGTAAAGGCAATGGCATCTGATATGATTATCAAATAACTCTTAATAATAATGAGGATTTAAATAATGTCCCAATCTCTATCTTTTCAGGATGTCTTAATTGGCATAGCAATTTTTGCAGTTGAATTTTTAAAAGTAGCTGCGCTACGATTTGCATTTATTATCTATGTCATGTTCATTTCTTTATTATTTTTTCCTTTGATGGCTGGTTGGATAATCAATTTACTGATATTGACGATACCGATAAGCTATTTCCTTTTTGGCGTACCAGCATTAATGCTTGGTTTTAGTGTCTCGCTGTTTATGATTATGTCTAGATCATATATTCAAAAGAGCGGTTTTGCACATGTAGTACTTGGAGTAATGTTCGCACCATTAATGATATGGTTGTTCTATAATTGGTCAGATCCAGATTCATTCGCTAGATATGTAGCAGATTTTATAAATAATCCTCTGTCTTTTAATCCAGGGAATTATGAAGGGCACTCACTGTGGTTTATAAATATATATTTCTTGTTTGGAGCTATATTTGCTGGTGGCGTAATAGGAGGACTGTCACAAACAAAAATTTCAAAAAAATTGTTGGCACCGCCTACTTCTGTCAGATACCAATTAATGATGTTTAAGAAAAAATACAATTTTTAAGATTCCCATAGATATGCTGACAATTTGATATAATTATATATTCCTGATTAACATGCTGTTGTGAGCTTTCTACTTGTCATCTCAAAATTTTTTACAGCAAACCCTCATTCACCGGGATGAACACTTTATTGTCATTAACAAACCTGCCGGATTGCTCAGTGTTCCCGGCAAAGGGGATTTGACCGATTGTGTGATTAACCGCTTGCTGGCCGAAGAACCCAATACCTTACTCATTCATCGGCTGGATCGTGATACCTCGGGCATTCTGGTGTTTGCATTAAACAAAGCCGCGCAAAGTCATATTTCAAAGCAGTTTCAAAATCGTCAGACCGACAAGCAGTATCACGCACTGGTAAGTGGTATTTTAACCGGTGAGGGTAGTGTCGATGTGCCGGTTAATTATGATCCAGCGCGACCACCATTACACATTGCTGATCCCACCTATCATAAACCTGCCCTGACTCACTGGCAGGCAGTGGAGCAGTTTGAAATCCACAATCAGCCAGTAACACGAGTTAAACTCACGCCAATCACTGGGCGTTCACATCAGCTTCGGGTACACATGCAATATCTAGGGCATGCCATTGTGGGTGATGAACTGTATGCCAGTGAAGCGGATTGCAAGCTGATGCCACGCTTGTGCTTACACGCCGAACAGTTGTCTTTTTTTCATCCGGTTACAGGTGATACGTTGAATTTTTTCTGTCCAGCACCATTTTAATCAACTGGCCTGTTGCTTTTGTCAGTCTTTACAACCGGGAAGGTTGAGTAAAACAGGTTTACTGGTGAGTTTTATACAAAAACTCAAGCAAAATACACAGTAGATATGAGAGAATGCGCGCCGCACGATTTGGGCTTCAAATTATTGGGCAATAAATACGTGCGCTGTAATAATTGCAAAAGATAAGGTGAATGAATTGCAAGATTTTGCCATTGGACAACGTTGGTTATCAGACACAGAGTCAGAACTTGGTTTAGGTGTTTTGGTCGATGTCGATGAACGTACCATTAGCATTTTATTCCCTAAGAGCGATGAAACGCGCGTGTATGCCCGGGCCAATGCGCCGCTGTCCCGTATCCTGTTTAAACAGGGTGACTGGTTTACCGATCAGGAAGGGCAGGAGTGGCAGGTAGAAAACGCTGAAAATGTGCATGGCGTGATGCGCTATAACGTGGTTTGCCCTAATGGGGAACAACGTAAAAGCATGAATGAAACCCGGCTGGGCGCCAATATCCAGTTGGCACGCCCGCTAGACCGCCTGCTGGCCAGCCAGATTGAATCCAAAGAATGGTATGACCTGCGCATTGAAGCCTTGCTGATGCAAAGCCGCATGGCCATTAGTCCGTTACGTGGCCTGCTTGGCCCGCGGGTTGGACTGATTCCACACCAGTTATACATTGCGCATGAAGTGGGCCGCCGTCTGGCGCCGCGTGTGCTGCTGGCCGATGAAGTTGGCCTTGGCAAAACCATTGAAGCTGGCCTGATTATTCACCAGCAGCTACAAACTGGCCGTAGTGAACGTATCTTAATTCTGGTGCCGGATTCCTTGCAGTACCAGTGGATGATTGAAATGCGTCGCCGTTTCAATCTGCAATTCTCCCTGTTTGACCTGACGCGTACTGCATCGATCAAAGAACATGACGAAGACACCAATCCGTTTTTAACCGAACAATGCATTATTGCCAGCATTGACTTGCTACTGGATCACGACGACCTGAAACAACAGGCCTTGGACGCTGGCTTTGACTTGCTGGTGATTGATGAAGCGCATCACTTAACCTGGCATGAAGACCCCGAAACTGGTGAGGGTGTTGGCAATGACCGCTATGACTTGGTTGCAGAATTTGCAGCCCAGACTCCTGGCGTATTGTTACTGACTGCAACGCCTGAGCAACTGGGCGTAGATAGTCATTTTGCCCGCCTGCGCTTGCTGGACCCACAACGGTTTGACACGCTGGATCATTTTCTGGACGAAGAAGCCCAGTACAGCCAGACTGCCCAAATTGCTGAAGTGCTGATGTCTGATGAGCCACTCACTGAACAGCATCAGGAAATACTGGTTGAGCTGCTGGGCCATGAAGTCGAGCAGGACGGTGAAGCGCGCTATCGTGCCATCAATGAATTGCTGGATCGTCATGGCACGGGACGGATTTTATTCCGCAATACCCGTGAAGCCATTTCCGGTTTTCCCGGCCGTGACTGTATTCCTGCCGCGTTGCCAGCGCCAGCGCATTGGCCTTTAACCGGTAAATTGCGTGAACAGATGTGGTTTGAAGAAACCCAGCTAGATGGCGCATGGATGGAACATGATGCACGCCTGCCGTGGCTGATGGACATTCTGCGCAAGGATTTAAAACACAAAAAAGTTTTGCTGATTGCCCGCAGTGGCCCGGTGGTTGAATCACTGGAAACTGCATTGCGCATTCATGGTGGCATTCGCACTGCCATGTTCCATGAAGGCATGAGCCTGCTGGAACGTGATCAGGCCGCGGCTTATTTTGCCGAAGAAGGCTATGGCGCACAAATTCTGCTGTGTTCGGAAATTGGCTCAGAAGGCCGTAATTTTCAGTTTGCCAGTGATCTGATTTTGTTTGACCTGCCTGCCAACCCCGATGTGCTGGAGCAGCGCATTGGTCGTCTGGACCGTATCGGCCAGCAAAACCGCATTCAGATTCATGTGCCATATTTTGTGGGCACTGCGCAGGAACGCATGTTCCGCTGGTACAACGAAGCCTTGAATATTTTTAGCAATATTTCGCCCACTGCACAAACCTTGCAGGAAAACCATATTGTGGCGCTGAAAGATTGCCTGCTGAATGATCCTTCTCAAGAAGGTCAGGGTGAGGCATTTGAAGCTTTGCTAGAGCAAGTTAACGCTGAGCGCATGGCGCTGGAAGATGAATTGCAGGCGGGGCGTGACCGTCTGCTGGAATTTAATTCCTGTCGGCCAAAAGTAGCTGCACGCATCGTTAAGGCACTGGAAGATCAGGATGAGCAAAATCCTCTGCCAGACTTTATGACGCGCTTTCTGGCGGCCACCAACATTGATTTTGAAGAGCAGAGTGATGGCACATTAATTGTGCGTCCTTCCGACCAGATGCAGGTAGAAGGCCTGTTGCTGGATGAAGAAGGCATGACGGCAACGTTCTCACGCGAGCAGGCGCAGCAGCGTGAAGATGCCCAGTACATTACGCTGGAGCATCCGTTTACCAATAGCATTTTTGAAATGATACATACCCAGTCGTTTGGCAATACCAGTGTGGCAGTGCTAAAAAGCGCGGCAATTCCACAGGGTAGCCTGATGATGGAAATGTGGTTTAGGGTCGAAGTCATTGCGCCGAAAGTGCTCAATCTGGCGGCCAGTTTGCCACAGCAACTGATTCGGGTACTGCTAAATGAAAATGGGCAGGATTTATCGGCCAAGATTAATTCTGCCATGCTGCATCCGTATGTGCATCGTCTGGATATGAGCAATGCGCGACAGGTAGTCAAGCTGCGCCGCGAAGTCATTGAAGAGCGCTACAAGCAGGCCGAACAACTGGCCAAGGCGCAAGTGCAAAGCTTTAGTGAAACCGCACGCAAGCGTTATAATGATCGGTTGCAACAGGAAATTGACCGCCTGACTTACTTGAAAGAACACAACCCCAGCATTCGTGAGGATGAGCTGGAGCGCCTGAAAGAACAGCAGGCACAAGGTGTGCAGTTACTGGAGCAACTGTCAATGGTGCCGGATTCTATTCGGGTAATGGTCGCAATGAAATAAGTTATAAAAAGAACTTAAGAAAAAAGCTTGCTGATGCAGGCTTTTTTTATACTTAATCTATTTTGAGAAATATGCAGAGCTTAAAAGAGATTAGATTGAAAAAGATTGTAAACGTAAGCACTTACTCCTAAAGTTAAATCATCCATGGGACTTGTTTTATGAAAGTATGGTTAAGTAGTGAGTCAAGTAAAGAAGTCTTAAATGAAGATCAATTGTCTCAATTAAGGTTGGCTAGAAATTATGTTGAAACCATACTTAAAGGTGAGTTAGAAAGTAAATCCTATAATATCCCTTTGGATAGCTGGGATTGTATAACAATAATGATGGGGGAAAATAGCTTTGATGAGCGAATCATATATTCGGTTAAAAAGCGTAATATGGACTTTCGCTTAAAGATTAATTATGTTGCGTTCAACACAACGGATGACTTAGGGCGTCAACAACTTATTTTTTCAATGTTAATGAGAAGTCTGGATTTACTTAAGGAAAAATTCAAAAAGGTCAAGCCGAAGCTAAGCGTAGAAGTTTATAATGAATTAGAGCGGATGAGAGCAGATACTCTTAAAGTTGCTAAGACTAATAATTGGGTTTAATGGTTTTGCATTTCATGCAAGAAATAGTTTTATAAGTCACAAAATGCAATAACATTTACATAAACCCGTCTTACTGTCGCAATTCTTGTCTTATCACTTATTTATAAACATATTAGTTTAGACCTATCTTAAAATTTCGGAGTAGGTCAATGACGAATACAAATCAAACGAATTCAACCACTAAAAACCAGCAGTCAGAACACGATGCCAAGCAGGATATTCGGCAGGAGGCTGCTGGTAAGGACTGTGGATTAACGGATACGCCGCCTGAATTTACGGTCAATAACCGCGATAATTCTGAATCAAGTAATGCAGATCGTGGTGCAAACAGTAATGCTGCCCCAGATTCAACTGATGCCGGTTATGATGAAACCGTCGCCAATGATCCGGTTGGCGGGCTGGAAGAAATGGATATTGATGACCTGATTGACACCCCAGCAGAAGAACTGGAGGAAATTACTGGTCTGGAAACAGCAACGCCGAGTCCTACAGCACGTGAGGATGAAGACCCTTCTGCCTTACCGGAATCTAATATTGCGGGTGAAGCGCCGACGCAGAATCAGTAACTAAAACCTGCCATAAAAAAGCCGCTCAGCTTAATTAAGTGAGCGGCTTTTTTAGGTTCAACGAATTACAAGCCCGCTGCTTTTTTCAGCAAATCGGCTTTGTCAGTTTTTTCCCAGGTAAATGCAGTATCAGAACCATGGCGACCAAAGTGCCCAAAACTAGCCGTTTTCTGATACATCGGCTGAATCAGGTTAAGCATCCGGGTGATGCCATACGGGCGCAGGTCAAAATGTTCACGAATCAGGGCAATAATTTGCTCATCGTCAATTTTGCCGCTACCAAAGGTATTAATGGAAATTGAGGTTGGCTCGGCCACGCCAATCGCATAACTTACCTGAATTTCACATTTGTCAGCAAGGCCAGCAGCCACGATGTTCTTGGCCACATAACGGCCAGCATAGGCAGCCGAGCGGTCAACCTTGGATGGGTCTTTACCGGAAAATGCGCCACCACCGTGACGTGCCATGCCGCCGTAGGTATCCACAATGATTTTGCGGCCTGTTAAGCCACAGTCACCCACTGGCCCGCCAATGACAAACTTGCCGGTTGGGTTAATGTGAAACTTGGTGGCGGCATGCAGCATTTCAGCCGGTATGACGGCCTTGACGATTTCTTCAATCACTGCTTCTTTTAAGTCAGCCTGGCTAATGGAGGGGTCATGCTGGGTAGACAATACAATGGCATCAACACGCGCGGGCTTGCCATCTTCATAATGAAAGGTAATCTGGCTCTTGGCATCGGGGCGCAACCATTTCAATGTGCCATTACGACGCAGTTCGGATTGTTTTTCAACCAGACGGTGCGCATAGCAAATCGGGGCTGGCATTAACACATCAGTTTCATGGCTGGCATAGCCAAACATCAGGCCTTGATCACCAGCGCCCTGATCTTCCGGCTTCTGGCGATCAACACCTTGGGCAATCTCGGGGGATTGCTTGCCCAGCATGTTAATTACCGCACAGGTTGAACCGTCAAAGCCCAGGTCACTGTGGTTATAGCCAATATCATTCACGGTATCACGCACGATTTTTTCAAAATCAACATTGGCCGTAGTGGTAATTTCACCTGCCAGTACCACAGCACCGGTTTTGACCAGTGTTTCACAGGCAACACGGGCATATTGGTCTTGTTGTAAAATTGCATCAAGAATAGCATCACTGATTTGGTCTGCCATCTTATCTGGGTGGCCTTCACTGACCGATTCTGACGTAAAGACAGCGTATTCGCGCATGAATGTTCCAGAAAATAAGAAATTAAAGATGGCGGCTATGTTAACGCGACTTAAAGCTTTGGACTAGCACATCTTGCATGAAAAATGCTTGATTTTATCGCAATAAAAATTCAGCCTGATGTCAGCACAATATGCAACGATAATAAAAAAAGCATTCTTTACTTTACCCTGCACCTGATTTTTAGGACAATATGGCATCTTTTTTCGGTAATACGGTTATTGACCTGTTTTATTAAACGGGTTGTGGATAATCTGCCGAAGCTTGCTTGTTCAGGTTTTACTCAAGTCTTTTATTTAGTTATTCGGGAAACTGGCTCATGACAACACCACTCAATGAACGCCGCCTTGCCAATGCAATCCGTGTGCTGGCTGTAGACGCTGTTCAGCAGGCAAATTCCGGTCATCCGGGCGCGCCGATGGGCATGGCAGAAATTGCTGAAGTGTTGTGGCGTCAATTCTTGCGCCATAATCCAGCTAATCCAAACTGGCCAAACCGTGACCGTTTTGTGTTGTCAAATGGCCATGGTTCCATGCTGCAATATGCCTTGCTGCACCTGTCTGGCTATGATGTTTCCGTGGATGACCTTAAACAGTTTCGCCAGCTTCACAGCAAAACACCGGGTCACCCGGAGTATGGTTATACGGCTGGTGTAGAAACCACCACCGGGCCACTGGGTCAGGGCATTGCCAATGCAGTGGGTTTTGCCATTGCTGAAAAAACACTGGCTGCGCAGTTTAACCGTGATGAACTGAATGTGGTGGATCACTTTACCTATTGCTTTATGGGTGATGGCTGCCTGATGGAAGGAATTTCGCATGAAGTTTGTTCGCTGGCCGGCACACTGCAACTGGGCAAGCTGATTGCCTACTATGATGACAACGGTATTTCCATTGATGGTGAGGTGGAAGGCTGGTTTAGCGACGACACGCAAAAACGCTTTGAAGCCTACGGCTGGCACGTAGTAAAAGTGGATGGTCATGACACTGAAGCGCTGCATGCAGCCACAGTGGCAGCACAGGCAGACACCAAACGCCCGAGCCTGATTATCTGTAAAACCGTAATTGGCCTGGGTTCGCCCAACAAGCAGGGCAAGGAAGAATGCCACGGTGCACCGCTGGGTGTTCCTGAAATTGAACTGGTACGTGATACCCTGACCTGGACAGATGAGCCTTTTGTAGTTCCTGCTGATGTATATGAGGCCTGGGATGCACGTCCACGGGGCATCATTCAGGAAAAGGAATGGAACACACTGTTTGAACAGTATAAGGCTCAGTATCCAGAGCTGGCCAGTGAGCTGCAACGTCGTTTAAACGGTGACCTGCCTGCTGATTTTGCGGCCAGGGCTGACCAGTATATCCGTGATGTAAACACCAAGGCAGAAACCATTGCCAGCCGTAAGGCCAGCCAGAATGCTCTGCAAATGTTTGGCCCGCAGTTACCTGAATTACTGGGCGGTTCTGCTGACCTTGCTGGTTCCAACCTGACTATCTGGAAAGGATGTGAAGGTATTCAGGACAATCCGGCAGGTAATTATATTCATTATGGCGTGCGCGAATTTGGCATGACAGCCATTGCCAATGGTATTGCATTGCATGGTGGATTTATTCCCTATGTGGCCACTTTCCTGATCTTTATGGAATATGCACGCAATGCGGTTCGCATGGGTGCATTGATGAAACAGCGCGTGATTCATGTTTACACCCATGATTCTATTGGTCTGGGCGAAGACGGCCCAACCCACCAGCCAATTGAACAACTGGCATCATTACGTGGCACACCAAACCTGAATACCTGGCGCCCGGCGGATACCGTTGAATCGGCCATTGCCTGGAAGTCGGCACTGGAACGTAAGGATGGCCCAACAGCACTGGTGTTCTCTCGCCAGAACCTGCCGCATCTGGTGCGTACTGATGCGCAAATTGCGGATGCTGCCAAAGGTGGCTATGTACTGGCAGCAGAGCAGGGTGAACTTAAGGCCATTATTATTGCAACTGGCTCGGAAGTTGACTTGGCCATGCAGGCATATAGCCAGTTGTCTGGTGTTCGTGTGGTGTCCATGCCATGTGCTGAGGAATTTATGCGTCAGGATGCAGCTTACCGTGAAGCGGTATTGCCAGCCAGTATCCGTGCACGTGTTGCGGTTGAGGCATCGCATGTGGATTACTGGTGGAAATTTGTGGGCCTGGATGGCAAGGTCATCGGGATGAGTACTTTTGGCGAATCAGCGCCAGCCAAGGAGCTGTTCAAATACTTTGGTATTACCACTGAAGCAGTGGTTGCCGCTGTAGAAGAGCTGGTTGCCCGATAAGCCATTGCTGACTTCATAAACTGTTTCCATAAAAAATGCCTCCTAAAGTGGAGGCATTTTTTTATGGTATTGGTCAATCAATGCCATGCTTAACTAACATTTTCAGTCCGGCTTAGTCGTTAAGTTCAACGCGCTTGGCAGTTTTAGGTCGCGCCAATGCACTGCGCGCTTCACCAAAGGATGCAGTCTGGCGATAGGTCATCAAGGCTGCAATTTCCTGCCGTGATGCTGCACCATTACGCACCCGTTCTGCCAGTGCCTTCATTTCATCACGGCGTTTTTCAAGGGCAATGCGGCGTGCACTTTTGGCCTGTTCTTCCAGTTTATTTTCCTGTTCACTGAGTTTCTTGGCTTCTTCCTCATTGATAAATGAACTGACTTTACCTGAGGCCAGCATGCCGGATTGTGCAGCAGGTTTAGCTTGCTCAGTATTGCCCGCTGGTGGCACAGGGGTAGATGAGCCTAGCATTTTAGGCGTGCTGGTACTGGCTGCAGGCGTCGCTGCTTCTGTCTGGGCATTTGGATTCATTGCTGCGATAGCTGCTGCAGGATAACCAGCATGTGGCTTAAGCTGCAGCTTGTTTTTTTCAACTGTTGCATCCACGGCACGGGCTGGAAAATCAACCTTGGTGGTCACGCCTTTTTGTAGGTCAATAACCTTGACTGCATCAGAACCCAGTTCTTCATCGGGTGGAATGCCGCCATAGTTGGTCAGTGATTCCTGCTCATCTGTCCATGTGTAAATGGTATCTTCCGCATAAGTGGCCTGAAGGGAGAGCGCCTGAAAAGACAGCGCCAAAGTAGAAAATGCAAAAACTTTAAAGAGCTTAGCCATAATTTGTAGAGTCAGAAGTCACGTCCTTGATAATTAAAAGTATAGACGTAGTCGACATAATTGTTAAGTGAATGTACAAAAAATCCCCGTTTTTTTAGGAAAAATATTTAAAAAATAAGTTGGTAATCGGTTGAATCGATTCAAATCACGTTTTTTTTGCCTAAAAAGTGTCAGAAACTTCTTTTGCAAGGGATATGCGCTAAACTACATCGCCTGTTTTGCCATGCTGAGCCTGTGCTGTGAGTCATTCTTCTGCCTTAAATATTGCCATTAATGGTTTTGGACGCATTGGCCGTAATGTGCTGCGTGCCTGGATTGAAGAAGCGCTGTGGCCACAGGTGAATATTGTAGCCATTAATGATATTGCTGAACCCGAAATGCTGGCACACCTGCTGCGTTTTGACAGTACCCATGGCCGCTTTAATGCACAGGTAGAGATCATCACTGAGCATGGAGCCAGTTTTTTGCAGGTCAGCAGCAATGGCACGAGCCGTAACATCAAAATTCTTAAAATGGCTGAACCCGCGCAATTGCCGTGGCAGGCGCTTGAGATAGATATTGTGCTGGAGTGTACTGGGCTGTTTCGTTCCCGTGCCGGGGCATCCGGACATTTGCAAGCCGGGGCAGGGCGAGTCATTATTGGTGCCGCACCATTTGATACGGTTGATGCAGCCGTTGTTTTTGGCATTAATGAGCAGGATATTTTGCCGACCGACCGGATGATTTCCAGTGTGTCCTGTACCACGCAGGCGCTGGTGCCACTGGTCAAGTTGCTGGATGATGCCTTTGGTATTGAGTCCGCATTAATGACGGAAATCCATGCGGTAACGACTGATCAGTCTGTACTGGATCATGCCCATCGTGATCCGCGCCGGGCACGTGCTTCGGGATACAACATCATTCCGACCACTTCCAGTGCGCTAGGTGCCCTAAAGCGGGTATTGCCGCACATGGAAAACCGTATTGATGGCTATTCGATTCGGGTGCCAACTATTAATGTGGCGGCTATTGATTTGTCTTTTATTATGAAAAATCCGGCAGATGCGCATGCCATCAATCAATTGTTTATTGAAGCCGCCAAAAACCAGTATGCCAAAATTATGGATGTGACCGACCAGCCGCTGGTATCCAGTGATTTTAACCATCAGCCATATTCCTTAGTGGTAGATAGCCTGCAAACCATTGTGGTGGGCAGGCAGGCCAAGGTGCTGGCGTGGTATGACAATGAATGGGGCTATGCCAACCGCTTGCTGGATTTGTGTGTGGCGTTAAGCAGCAATCCGGTTCGATACTGATTTGACAGATCAAAGGCCGGTTTTTGCGTCATTTGAGCATTTTTCTGCTGCTTTGCCCGGCAGACAGGCGTGCAACCATTTTTGCTTCGTGCTAGACTTGCCGACGTCGGGAAATAGCCCGATTTTTTTTCGTGTGGGATGCCACTTTTTGGCATTAGCCCAACTATCAAATAGGTTTTACCATGCCAGTTTCAGAAACTTGGTTATTGCCTGACGGGGTGGCCGATGTGCTGCCGGAACAGGCGCAAGTGATTGAACAGCTTCGTCGTCGTTTACTTGAATCTCTGGCCAGTCGTGGCTATGAACTGGTTTATACACCTTTTATCGAGTACGTCGAATCCCTATCCCTGCTAAACCGCAATACCAGTGACCTGGACTTGGTCACCTTCAAGCTGATTGACCAGATTTCTGGCCGCCTGCTGGGTGTGCGTGCTGACATTACCCCACAGGTTGCCCGTATTGACGCGCATGTTAGGCCAGTTGAGGGTATTGCCCGTTATTGCTATGCCGCGACAGTATTGCATACCCGGCCACAGGGCCTGTCTGCATCGCGCGCGCCACTACAGCTTGGGGCAGAACTGTTTGGCTGTAAAGGGCCGGAAGCTGATCTGGAAATGGCAGACTTAATGCTAAGCCTGTTAAAACAGGCTGGTTTTGAGCATCAATTGCATCTGGATCTGGGTCATGTGGGCATATTTAGAAACCTTGCCCGCATTGCTGGCTTAACCGATAGTCAGGAAGCTGAACTCACCGATCTGTATCAGCGCAAGGCAATTCCCGAGCTGGCTGAATATACCCAAACGCTAAATCTGGGTCAGGACTTTTATGTGCTGGGTCGCTATGGCAATGATTTAAGCACCTTAAAGCAGCAATTGTCTGCTCAGGTACTGGCTGACCCAACCCTGCAACAGGCATTGAATGTACTGGAGCAGGCGCAAGCGCATATTCAGCAGTACTGGCCAGCGATTAATGTGGGTGTTGATGCCGCAGAGCTGCGGGGTTATCACTACCATACAGGCCTGATGTTTGCGGTTTATGGCCCAAACCGTGCTGTGCCACTGGCACAGGGTGGACGTTATGATGGCATTGGTATCGCCTTTGGCCGTGAGCGTGCGGCAACCGGTTTTAGCTGTGATTTGTATGTACTGGCACAGGCTAATCCAGCCAGTGATACACCAGTAATGCTGGCTCCACTGGGCAAGGAACCTGACTTGCAGGCTGCCATTGAGCAGGCGCGTCAGGATGGTTTTGTGGTGATTCAGGCATTGAATGAACAGGACCAGCAAAGTCGTGCCAGTCAGCGTTTGGTACATAATGGGACGGCATGGCAGCGCCAGTCAGTTTAAGTATTAATATTTAAGTTAATTTTAGTATTAGGCCTGCTGCGTGTTTATGCAGCCTGAGCAACAGTTTTATATAGGTAATGAGGCGGATATGGGCAAGAATGTCGTTGTGCTTGGTACACAGTGGGGCGATGAGGGCAAGGGCAAAATCGTTGATTTGCTAACCGATCAGGCCGCAGCCGTCGTACGCTATCAGGGCGGGCACAATGCAGGCCATACCCTTGTCGTAGGTGGTGAAAAAACGGTTTTGCATTTAATTCCTTCAGGAATTTTGCGTGCCAATGTACTCAACCTGATTGGCAATGGTGTGGTGCTGGCACCAGATGCATTGCTAAAAGAAATGGCAACACTGGAAGCCAAGGGTGTACCAGTGCGAGAGCGCCTGCGTATTTCCCCGAACTGCCCACTGATTTTGCCTTATCACATTGCGCTGGATCAGGCACGTGAAATCAAGCGGGGCAATGCCAAGATTGGTACCACAGGGCGTGGTATTGGCCCGGCGTATGAAGACAAGGTTGCCCGCCGTGGCCTGCGTCTGGCTGACATGATTCGTGGTGGCGATGAGTTCGCTGTCCGTCTTAAGGAAGTGATTGAATATCATAATTTCCGCCTGACCCAGTATTATGGTGTTGAAGCGGTAAATTTTGATACTGTGTTGCAGCAATGCACCGATTGGGCTGCCCAGTTAAAACCGCTTATTGCTGATGTAACGGCCATTTTGCATGATTACCGGGTGCAGGGTAAGCCGCTGATGTTTGAAGGCGCGCAAGGCTCCTTACTGGACATTGATCATGGGACTTATCCGTATGTGACCAGCAGTAACACTACGGCTGGCGGTGTCAGCACCGGTACAGGCGTTGGGCCGTTATTTCTGGATTATGTGCTGGGCATTACCAAAGCCTATACCACCCGTGTGGGTGCAGGCCCGTTCCCAACCGAGCTGGTATGGGACGCCAAAACCGATGTGGGTGATGCCATTGGCAAGCATCTGGGCGTGGTTGGGAATGAAATCGGTGCCTCTACGGGCCGTCAGCGTCGTTGTGGCTGGTTTGATGCAGTCGTGGTACGCCGTGCAGTCGAAGTCAATTCCTTAAGTGGAATTTGCCTGACCAAACTGGATGTACTGGACGGGCTGGAAGAGGTGAAAATCTGTACCAGCTATGAAGCAACTGATTGCGGTTGTGCGGGTTCCAGTGATGCAGTTTCTTTTGAAAATATGAAGCCTGTATATGAAACTATGCCGGGCTGGACAGAAACAACTGTAGGTGCCACTCAAGTAGACCAACTGCCAGCCAATGCGCAAGCCTATATCAAGCGGATTGAAGAACTGGTTGGCTGTCCAATTGATATTATTTCTACTGGTCCGGATCGTGCAGAAACCATTATTTTGCGTCATCCATTTGGCTGATTTAATACAATAATTTTAAAAAGCCCTGAGATATTCAGGGCTTTTTTTATATTCCTGTTTTCATGCAACTCAATCTATAACAGCCTTAAAATTTTTTATTGAAATTACTATTTTCCTTATTTATTACATTGTACAAACCACACTAAAAAATAAATTTATAAACGCGAATTGAATAAGAATAAACATTCGTATTATGGTATATCTAAGCTCAGCAGGAATTAAACCATGCAAACACAACAATTGCCGTTACATTATCCAGCGCGGGTAAAACCGTTTGAACATCTACCGCATAAACAATGGTGGCTTAAGCTGCTGGAAGGCGTTACGCAGACCCATATTCAGCCACAGGCTAAGGATTATCAGAACATGATGCAGGCATTATGGCAGGGTGATGCCTTAATGGATGAAGTGGTACAGTGGATATTGCAGGACAACGTACCAGCGCGGCGTAAACTTTTTATGCAGGCGCTGGAACAAGGCACTGCAACGATTGAAAACTGTCCGGCAGTGCTTGAGCAGTTTTTTCAGCAGGTAGAAGCCGTGCCACACTGGGTGGATGAAACTTTACTGGAAGAAGCAGTGCGCTTTATTCAGGCCACTGGTGAAAATGCCCAGATTGTATTGCGGGATGCGGCCTTGATGGGTGGCTATTTACTGGCTGCATTTAATCAGGTGCTGATTAAAACCGGGGCACTTAATAAGGGTGCTGCACAGCGGCTGGCCGAAACCACGCGCTGGTGGATGGACTGTACTGCGCAGCAAGGCTGGAAAAGGCAGGCGGCAGGCTGGAAGTCCACACTGCATGTCCGTTTTATTCATGCGATGGTCAGGCACTATTTGTCCAAACGGGAGGACTGGAACAATGAGGATATGGGCCTGCCCATTTGCCAGCTGGACATGGCTGCAACCAACTTGGCTTTTAGTGCATTATTTTTAACCGGGCTGCGTAGCCTTGGGATTTTTGCCACTGCACAGGAAGCAAAGGCCGTTATGCATTTATGGAAATATATGGGCTGGCTGATGGGGATTGATGAAGCGTGGCTTTACGACACTGAAAAACAGGGATTGATTGCGTTGTACCAGATGCAGTTTATGCATCCTGAGCCGGATTGGACCTGTCAGGAACTGGGTAAGGCACTATCGCTGGAACCGCTGGAGCGTCAGTATCGCTACTTTGGGGAATGGCAACAAAAAATGGATTATTTTAAGCATTTAAGCTATAGCCGCTACTTTTTACTGGCCAGTGGAAAAAAATCCATGCGGCAACTGGGCCTGCCGGATAATATTCCCGCGCTTTATCCGCTACTAAGTTTGCCTTATAACCTGATTTATTTTAATACCCGCTGGTTAACCAACAAAAAGCTAAGCCCACAGCAAATTGTACGGGGGCGGCGTGCCCAGCACAATGCATTGGCACGCTATGGTGAACATGGCAAGACACTCCTTAAAGCCACTAGCGCACACCCAGCCAATCGCATGGCTTAAACTCTCATATTGATGACATTATTAATTTCTAAAGGTATAAAAAAAGGGCGCTGCATTTTCAGAACCCTTATTTTCTAAACACTTTTGAGATCAGTAGGGTTAGACCCATGGATTTGATCTAACCCTATATTGGTTTTTACATCAGTTTTGCTGGATACCAGCCACCAGCCATTCGTTACCATTTAATGGCTTAACAAAGTGCCAGGTTTCGCTAAACGGAACAGCTTGGGCATTTAAGGTTTCACTCACCGTTCCGCTAAACTGCACACTGGCAAAATACTGGCCATTTTCGGTACCACTGTCGACAACCTGCGCATTTAATTGTGGAAATTCAGCCAGATCATCGTTGGACAGAATTTCATTGCGTACCGCAGCGTACATCTCAGGGGTAAAGTAGCGACGCACTTCTTCTACATTGCTGCTGCTGTTCATAGACTGCAAGTGCAGGAACTTGGCACGGGCCTGACGCAAAAATGCCGCCGGTTCAGTTCCATCCGGCAGTTGCTGTCCACTGGAGCTATAGGCACCGCCTGCTGCTGTACCCACGCTTTGCCCAAAAATATTGGTACTGTCACCACCACTGGAAAATGGTCGTGGTGCAGGAGCCGGGCTGGCATTGCTACGGCCAAAAGGCCCGGCACTATTGGGCGCAAATGGGTTGTTACTGTTGCGGGCCGCCGCTTTTCTGGCAGACAAACGTCTAAACAGGAAAAATGCACCAATGGCCAGAATCGCTATCCACAACCAGTTAAAACTGCTTTTTTGCTCAGCCTGTGCTGTCTGGGCATTCTGCTGTTGCGCTGTTGCTGCATCAGCAGAGGTGGTTGGATCATTGTTATTTGCCATCGCATTGGCCGCAACAGCCCCTACCGCTGCACCCGCCACACCCGCAGCAACCATTGTACCTACACCGGGGCCAGAACGCTGTGGCTGGGCAGTACCTTGTTGAACAGGGGCAGCATTCTGACGATTCTGGTTATAGCTTTGGCTGCTGGACGATGAATTGCTGCGGCTCATGCCATAACTCTTACCACCGCCCACGCGTTTTGCTTCAGCAAGCGGTGATAAAAACAAGGTTGTCATCATCAATGCTGCCACGACACCATGCTTATTGATTTGCATCTGCAATTTCCTGCTTTATTAAATCATCAAGTGATAAACCGTTAATGAGTGTCTGCTGTTAAATTTCAAGTAAACACCATGGCTGGAATTGTTGTTGAAATGCATTAAGCCAGCCTTAAAAGTAATGAAATATCACGCAATTAAGCACCGTCTAAATACTGGCTCAAGTCTTGTAAACAATGGATTGGGAGGAATGTAACAGCGGATTTAACTGTCCAGTTGCAAGGCGGCATCCAGTGCTTCATGCAGGCGGCCAACAGCAATGACATTGAGGCCTTTAACCACTTGTTGCGGCATGTTGGCACGCGGCACAATAGCCGTTTTAAAGCCATGCTTGACCGCTTCACGCAGGCGTTCCTGTCCATTGGGAACCGGACGGATTTCACCGGACAAGCCCACTTCGCCAAAAACTGCCAGATGCTGGGGCAGGGCCTTGCCACGCAGGCTTGAAGCCACGGCCAGCAATACGGCAAGGTCAGAACCGGTTTCCATGACCTTAACACCACCCACCACGTTGACAAATACATCCTGTCCCGTAGTTTGCACGCCACCGTGCCGATGCATCACAGCCAGCAACATGGCCAAGCGGTTTTGGTCAAGCCCTAGTGCTACCCGGCGTGGCTGGCCATGCGCATCATCCACCAAGGCCTGTACTTCTACCAGTAACGGGCGCGTACCTTCACGGCTGACCATCACAATACTGCCGGGAATGGCTTCATCATAACGGCTTAAAAAAATAGCCGATGGATTGGGCACTTCACGCAGGCCACGATCAGTCATAGCAAATACGCCCAGCTCATTGACCGCACCAAAACGGTTTTTAACCGCGCGAATCATGCGAAAGCGCGAATCAGACTCTCCTTCAAAATACAGCACGCAATCCACCATGTGCTCCAGCACGCGTGGCCCCGCCAATGCACCTTCCTTGGTCACGTGGCCCACCAGAAACAGGGCCGTCCCGGAATTTTTGGCATAACGGGTGAGCAGGGCTGCCGATTCACGGATTTGTGCCACGCCACCCGGTGCTGATTGCAGGCTTTCGGTATACAGCGTTTGAATGGAATCCAGTACGGCAACTGCCGGTTTTTCCTGTGCCAGCGTGGCGCAAATGGTTTCTACGCAGGTTTCGGCCATCACGCTTAAATGATGGGTAGGCAAATCCAGACGCTGTGCGCGCAAGGCCACCTGTGACAGCGATTCTTCACCTGTCACGTACAGGGCACGTGTAATGCTTTCAGTGTCTTTGCCTGCCTGTTCTGCCATATGGGTCATGGTTTGCAACAAAATGGTGGACTTGCCAATGCCCGGGTCACCCCCAATCAGCACCACAGAGCCTGTGACCAGCCCGCCACCCAGTACCCGGTCAAACTCACTGATGCCAGTGCTCAGGCGGGTTTCACGGGCCATGCTGATTTTATTAAGCTTGGTCACGCTACTGGCTTGTCCTGCATAGCCGCCCGCCACGATGCCTGCTTTGGCACGATGGGTTGAGGCTGGTTCTGACTTGCTTTCAACCAGACAGTTCCATTCGCCGCAATCGCTGCACTGACCAGACCATTTGGGATGTGTGGTGCCACATTGCTGGCAAGCGTACTGGGTTTTGACTTTGCTCATTGTGTCCGTTGTTTTAATAAATGAGGCTTATTTTAGCGGGTTTTAGTCTGCAAAAATGGATTTTAATGCAAAATGCGTCGTGATCTGACGTTTTAACCCCGCGATAAAATTGATCAATGTGTCGTATGGCAGGTTGTATCGCCGGGCACTTCATTGTTAAATGGGCAGGCTTATTTTTGTCTTACAACCATCAGGGATCTGCAAGCGCCAGCATTATAGTGGTGATAACAAACCATGTGCTGTTTTTTCAGCAGGCTGTCATTCAGGAATATATTTTGCTTGGGTAAGACACAACAAAATTAGGGAAATTTTTCATGATGTCGAACGATGATGCCGTTGGCCAGTCATCGCCAGACCATTTGCAGCGTAAATTACAGAACCGTCATTTACAGCTTATTGCAATTGGTGGCGCGATTGGTACCGGCCTGTTTATGGGTTCCGGCAAGACCATTAGCCTTGCTGGCCCGTCCATTATTTTTATTTATATGATTATTGGCCTGATGGTGTTCTTCGTGATGAGGGCACTGGGCGAGTTGTTACTGTCCAATCTGCAATACAAGTCGTTTGTGGATATGGCCTATGACCTGCTGGGGCCGTGGGCCGGGTTTTTTACCGGCTGGACATACTGGCTGTGCTGGGTGTCCATTTGTATTGCCGACCTGACAGCCATTGTCAATTACCTGACCTTCTGGCTGCCTGATGGTACGCAGTTTACCCCATTGGGTGGCGCGGCAATCAGTGCAGGCTGTGTGCTGTTTTTAATGGGCCTTAATCTACTTACCGTCAAGCTGTTTGGCGAGGTTGAGTTCTGGTTTGCCCTAATCAAGATTGTTGCCATTGTCGCGCTGATTTGTGCCGGGCTTTATATGGTACTGACAGCATTTACATCGCCCGGTGGATCGGTAGCTTCCTTAAGTAACCTGTGGACAGATGACGGCATGTTTCCCAATGGTTTAAAAGGTTTCCTGGCGGGATTCCAGATTGCCATTTTTGCTTTTGTGGGCATTGAGCTGGTGGGAACGACTGCGGCAGAAACCAAAGATCCAGAGCGTAATTTACCAAAAGCCATTAACTCCATTCCCATTCGCGTGATTCTGTTTTATGTATTGTCGCTGGTAGTGGTTATGTCGGTAACGCCTTGGCGCTCAGTCGTGCCGGACAAAAGCCCGTTTGTAGAACTGTTCCTGCTGGCAGGTATTCCAGTGGCAGCTATTGTCATGAATCTGGTGGTACTGTCGTCGGTGATGTCATCCATGAATAGCGGTATTTTTTCCACCAGCCGCATGCTGTTTGGTTTGGCCAAAGACAAGCAGGCGCCCAGCTTTTTTGAGCGTTTGTCCCGTGTTGCCGTGCCTGCCAATGGCCTGGTATTTTCCTGCGTACTGATTATGTTTGGTGCTTTGCTTCAGTATTTTGTGCCCAATACCATTACAGCATTTACACTGGTCACCACGCTGTCCACCATTTTGTTTATCTGCGTATGGATTATTGTGCTGCTGTCGTATATCAAGTACCGCAAGACCCGCCCGCAGTTGCATGAAGCGTCCAAGTTCAAGATGCCTGGCGGGATTGCCATGTGCTATACCGTGATTGCCTTCTTTATCTTTACCGTATTCATCCTGATTCTGGAGCCGGACACCCGTCAGTCACTGATTGTTAGCCCAATCTGGCTGATCATTCTAGCGATTGGTTATCTGGTAATGAAAAGAAAGCAGGCCTAAAACGCATGTCCTAAACCTGTAAATTACATAACTAGGTAGTGTGAAGCTAAAAGCCAGCGTGATGCTGGCTTTTTTACTGGGCTAAAAATGGTTCAGTTATTTTTGCTGCACTTGTAGGAAAAGACCTTGGGCAAAGTACCAAAGCTGTAAACTGCAAAAGATATTGGCAAAACAAATATTTGACTTCAATGGTCAATTAATCTAATTAACACAGTGATATAAAACTCAATTTAAATGAGAAAAACCATGCAGCAGCCTGAAGAAATCCGGCATCCTTTGCCGCCCTTTAGCTTTGACACAGCAATCCAGAAAGTACGTATGGCAGAAGATGGCTGGAATAGCCGCGATGCTGCCAAAGTCGCGCTGGCTTATAGTTTAGATACCCAGTGGCGTAACCGGGCTGAGTTTATTCATAACCGTGAAGATGCACGCCAGTTTCTGCAACGCAAGTGGGCCAAGGAACTGGAATACCGCCTGATCAAGGAGTTGTGGGCCTTTAACGACCATCGGATTGCTGTGCGTTATGCTTATGAGTGGCATGATGACTCGGGTAACTGGTTTCGCTCTTATGGCAATGAAAACTGGGAATTTGATGAAAATGGCTTGATGACAAAGCGCTACGCCAGCATCAATGATGTGCCAATTAACAACAATGAACGCAAGTTTCACTGGCCGCTGGGACGACGCCCTGATGACCACCCAGGTTTGTCAGCGCTGGGGCTATAAGTTCAACGTAATTTTTAAATAAAATAAAGCCAGCTTCCTGTTGGCTTTTGAATAGCTGTGATTGAAAACCAGTTACCGGATGCTGACTAAAACCATGCTTTGCCCAGAATCGGCATGACCACAGGTTCACAGCCAGCAGCGCGGATTTCCGCAATCATGCCCGGCATATCAACTTGTGGCAGCAAGTCCGGTGTGTCATGAATGGGGGTCATCATGCTGTCCCAGTGGCAGGGAATAATCCATTTGGGTTGCAGCAAACGCACCACGTCTTTCACATAATTGGGCCGGTAATGGCGACCAATTGCACACAGGCATACGATATCTGCCTGCATACCTGCCAGTTCTTCTTCAATAAAATCGGCAGAGTCAATATGCATCACCTTAAGGTTGCCCGTATCCACCAGCCAGTTTAAAACCAGTCCATGCTTGAGGTGGTAAAAGCGTGGCGGCCATGGCGGTGGCGCTGTCATGTCGCCTGGCAATGGAATGCGGCCAAACGCTGCCTTGCCATGTACCGATGGCAACCCGCGTACTTGCCAGCTTCCACAGTCAATAGTTTCACGGCCTTGGGTTTCAACCAGTTGCTCTTCTGGTAAACCTGCCGCGCGGCCAACCATTACAGTAGCCGTAGAACCAATCAGGCGCGCACCAGTCGCGTGACAAAGCTGCGGCGCATCCAGAATATGGTCATAATGCGCGTGGCCAATCAGCACATCGTTTGCTTCGGGAATAAGCTGTTCAATCAGGGCAGTATTTGGCTCTAAAGGCTGGGTGAGGGTAGTCCATAGTGAGGGGCGGCTAATATACGGATCAAGTGCAATAGTCCGATTGTGGCTTTTCAGCACAAAACCTGCTGTACCCAGATACAGGATTTCAAGTGTGCTTTTTGACGACTTTGCCACTGGTGTATACCAGCTGGAATCCGGCTGGTTGAGTAACCGACTTAAGGTGGTTTTTTTCTTGCTGGTGCTGCCGGACCGGCTTTTGGCTAACCTGTTTTTAATAGACATTACAATCCCTGTTGTACTTCATCTGATAATCTAAAATGGATATCAGCGCATGGCCTGTTATAGCATAGTTCACTGTCAATTCAGCATTCATGATTTTTCAAATATAAAAAAGCCAGCACAAGATCGGCTGGCTTGGGTGTAAGGATGTTAATTGAGTTAGGCAGTGTATTTAAAAAACCTTTAAGCCTCTTTTAAAAGTCTGGTTTTGCCATGTTGGACAAGCTCATCAAATGAAGCTTATCAAAGGAAGCTCAACCAGCGTAGCCTCCATTCATTAAGCGTATCAAGATGGCTGGAGGCTACGTAATTGTGAAAAAAAACCATGGTAAAAGCTTGCTTGGTCAAATAAAACCTACTCAATCGGCGCAAGGTCGCTATTGGCTGGTCCTTGAATCAGCTTGCCACAGGCATTAAAGCGCGAGCCATGCACCGGGCAGTCCCAGGTTTTTTCAGCTTCATTCCAGCGCACCACGCCTTTCCAGTGGGTACAAATGGCACTGCACTGATGCACCTGTCCCTCGTCATCCTTATAGACGGCAATCTTGCGCAGGCCATCCTGAATTACCGCTGCCTGTCCATTGGACAGTTCATCGGCAGACTTAACAGCACCCGGGCGCAAATAATCGCCATATTGCAGGTTGGCATTTAAGCCTTCTTCCATCATGGATGCCAGCGATTGCGGATGCATATTGTGGCGGGAAGGGTCGTACAGTTCAGTCCATGGATTTTCACGGCCCAGAATCAAGTCGGTAATCAGCATGCCGCCAATGGTAGCGTGGGTCATACCATGACCAGAATCAGCAGTAATCATGTATACCGATTTTTGCCGTGGGGTTAAACCAATGTAGGCCAGCGCATCCATGGGTTCAATCACTTCGCCAGACCATTTGTAGACAGTTTCTTCAATAAAGGGAAAGTGTTGCTTGGCCCATTGTTGCAGGTTACTAAAGTGTTGGCTTGCCTGTGAATCCTGTCCAACTTTATGATCTTCACCCCCAATGATTAGAATATCGTCCTTACCTTGCGGGCTTGAGGCACAGCGAATGTAATGGTATTCACGCGCTGTATCCCAGTACAAGGCAGGAGTATAGCTGTTGGGTGGAATACGGATGCCAATGGCATAGGACATGTACTGGGCCTGTTTTAGCGAAAATTCCCGGCTATGCATGGGACTGTTGGTTGCCACCACAATGTGTCTGGCCTTGATCGTGGTGCCGTGCGCAGTTTCTACATAAGGCTGGCTGTCGTCATCCTGAATGGTGGTTACGTGTGTGCTGTCATACAACAATCCGCCTTTAGCCTGAATGGATTTGGCCAGCCCAGCCACATAAGCCAGCGGCTGAAATTGACCCTGACGCGGAAAGCACAAGGCTGGCCCAAGTTGTGGTTGCTGGGGTGGATACTCTACTTTCTTGACATCCATCATGCCTGCGCGCAGGGCTGCATCCAGTTCCTTGTCCAGCTCATGGCTGTCTTTGGTATCATGCGAAAACAAATAGCCATCGACGCGCTTAAATTCACAGTCAATATTTTCATGCAGGACAATTTCTTCAATTTTATCAATTGCACGGGTATGGCTTTCGGCAGCAAGCTGGCTGCCGGTTTCACCAAACAGGCGCTCAAGCTTGTAAAAACGGTCATCCAGCGCACTAAACAGGTGAGCCGTGGTGCGCGAGGTCATAGTGCCGCCAATCGGGTCATCATCCAATACCACCACTTTTTTGCCCGCCTGACTCAGCATATAGGCTACAGACAGGCCGCTAATGCCAGCGCCCACAATACAGACATCAACGGTCATATCCGGAGCCTGTTGTCCATTTGCCGGGATTTTCGCCTGAACATCCTGCCAGAGTGACGTTGTTGCGCCATTTGAATCATGCATCGTGATACTCCTGTACCTGGGTTTGGCTTGCCTGTCCTAAAGGAGTTGGCAAAGCGGATACCTGGGCATTATCGGGTTAGGGTTTAAACTAATGGTGGTCACGCTGATCCAGTAAAATGCTGCTTTCAAACCAGACCTTAATTTGATTAAATTCGGGACGTTGCCAATTTCATAAGTGATATAGTTTTAAAAGAACTGGCCCGGTTTTTCAGTCAACAAAATGCGCTTTCCCTGTCAAACTCTGTAAGTTTGGTTATTTTATGAAAGCAAGTATTTTGTTAGGCATGGCCACAAGGCTATGGTTTGAATCGCCCTTTATTTATAAAGGTTGTGTCCAAGGCAGGGCAATCTAGTCTGCTGGCGTTGCAATAAACTGCTTTGCTGAAAAACCCGTATTTATGCATTTTGCTTGGGTTATACTAATGCGCAATTTTAGAATTATTTTAAGGAATAACCATGCGCATAGGCTTTCCCGTTGCCTTGCTTTGCCTGACAGCTTTTGGGCTGGCCGCCTGTGGGCAAAAAGGCCCTTTGATCCTGCCTTCTGATCATGCTGCCAAAGACAGTAAAGCCATTTATTTGATTAAGCCCAAAAAGGCCAATGGCGAAGTGCCTCCCAACCCGCAAACTGATTTTTCAGATGAGCCGGGCACCACAGTCACCAATTAATCCCGTAGTTTTAACCGGTTTTAAAGTATTTATTCATTTGGTTTTTTAGAAAAAAATAGGTAACCCATGAGTTTTGAGCGTATTGCAGGTGTATTGCATGCCGAGCAGGTATCACTGGCAGAAATTGCAAAAGCCCACGGCACCCCGTTATATGTTTATTCACGGGCCGCCCTCGAGCAGCACTATAAGGCCTTTGATGAGGCATTTGCTTTTATTGACCATCAGGTATGTTTTGCGGTTAAGGCCAACTCCAATATTGGCGTACTGAATGTGCTGGCGCGTTTGGGAGCAGGGTTTGATATTGTGAGTGGCGGTGAGCTGGCACGGGTGCTGGCTGCGGGTGGTGATCCGGCCAAGGTGGTTTTTTCCGGGCTGGGCAAAACTGAAAATGAAATTGAACAGGCGCTTAAGGTGGGCATTGCCTGCTTTAATGTGGAATCCTATGCCGAACTGGCACGCATTGACCGCGTGGCACAGCGTCTGGGCCTAAAAGCCCCGGTATCCTTACGGGTTAACCCCGATGTGGATGCACAAACCCATCCGTATATTTCCACTGGCCTCAAAGAAAACAAGTTTGGCGTGCCCAGCGATACGGTGTATGACACCTACCAATATGCTGCCAGCCTGCAAGGGCTTGAGGTGGTTGGCATTGATTGCCATATTGGTTCACAGCTCACCACCACCCAGCCTTTTGTGGATGCGCTGGACAAAGTGGTGCAAATGATTGAACAGTTGAAAAAACTGGGTATTGACCTTAAGCATGTGGATATTGGGGGCGGACTTGGCGTGCGCTATAACGATGAAACCCCGCCAAGCCCTGCTGAGTATGCCAAAAGCCTGCAACCCGCCTTAAGCAAACTGGGCTTAAAAGTTTATATGGAGCCGGGCCGGGCGATTAGTGCCAATGCAGGCGTGTTGCTCACCACCGTTGATTTGCTCAAGCCTACGGCACACCGTAATTTTGCTGTGATTGATGCTGCCATGAATGACCTGATTCGTCCGTCGCTGTATCAGGCCTGGATGAACATTGTGCCGGTTGCCGCCCCGCGCGAGCAAGATAGCCAGCAATGGGATCTGGTGGGTTCGATTTGTGAAACCGGGGATTTTTTAGGCAAGGAACGTGAGTTGTCCTTGCAAGAAGGTGATGTACTGGCCGTAATGGGCGCCGGGGCGTATGGTTTTGTGATGAGTAGCAACTACAATACCCGCCCGCGTGCTGCTGAAATCATGGTCGATGGCGGTGATGTGCATGTGGTACGCCAGCGTGAAACCCTGCAAGACTTGTGGCAACTGGAAAGCTGCCTGCCTGAATAACAGCTTTTTAAAGAATGAATGCGGCAATACCAAACGGAGAACACAATGCGGATTCAATTTAGCAAGATGCATGGTCTGGGCAATGACTTTATGGTGATCGATCTGGTCACCCAGCGCATGCCGCTGCATCCTGAGCTAATTCGCCGGTTGGCACACCGCAATTTTGGCATCGGCTTTGACCAGTTGCTGATTGTGGAAGCCCCGGAGCGGCCCGATGTGGATTTCAAATACCGCATTTTTAATGCCGATGGTTCGGAAGTGGAGCAGTGTGGCAATGGCGTGCGCTGTTTTGCCCGCTTTGTGCATGAACGTCATTTAACCAAAAAAGCCAAAATCCGGGTAGAAACCAACAGCGGTGTGGTAGAGCCGGAGATCAATAGCAATGCGTGGGTACGCGTCAATATGGGCGAGCCGCGTTTTCTGCCAGACGATATTCCGTTTAAGGCTGAAATGTTGCCAAACAAGCCATTGCCGGATACCTATCCGGTCGAGGTGCTGGGTCAGACAGTAGCGCTCGATGTCGTCAATATGGGCAATCCGCATGCCGTGCTGCTGGTGGATGATGTCCTTAAAGCACCGGTTGAAAAGCTTGGCCCCGCACTGGAATCGCATGAACGTTTTCCGCAACGGGTGAATGTTGGCTTTATGCAGATTGTCAACCGGGGCGAGGTGCGCCTGCGGGTGTTTGAGCGTGGCGTGGGTGAAACACTGGCCTGTGGTACGGGTGCCTGTGCAGCAGCGGTCAGTGGTATTCGCCGGGGCCTGCTTGACCCGGAAGTTCGTGTTTATCTGGCGGGTGGGCCTTTATTAATTCAGTGGCAACCCAATGAAGTAGTCTGGATGACTGGGCCGACAGCAACTACCTTTGAAGGCACTTTCAATCCCTACGATTTTTATGTTCCCGAGCAGCATGAGGAACAATAAACCATTTGCATAAAGGATGAATGCGTGACTCAGCAAGCCTTGGGTTTTTCTGATTTATCTGTATCGGAGCTGGTACAGCAATGGCTACAGGCGTTAATCCGCATGAACCTGTCCTTTCATACCCGAAAGGCCTATCAGCGCGACCTGTTGCAATTTACAGTATTTTTGTCCTGTAAATCCGTTGCCTTACAGCAAGTCACGCATCATACCTTGCGCCAGTTTGCTGCCCAGCGCATTGAAGTCGACCGTATTTCCAGCAGTAGCCTGCAACGTGAGCTATCGGCGGTGCGCAGTTTTGCCGACTGGCTGGTTGAGCAGGAAATTATTGCGCAAAATTTTGCTCTCGATTTTGCCATTCAGCGGCCTAACCGGCCGTTGCCCGGCATGCTGGATGCCGAGATCATGCCGCAAATTCTGGATCAGGCTGCCCCGGACAAAGAACGTGATGCCCAGCTGTGGTGTCGTGATAAAGCCATTCTGGAGCTGTTTTATAGCAGCGGCTTGCGTTTGTCGGAGCTAGCAAAGCTGACCTTATCGCAACTGGATTTGGCGCGTGGTCTGGTGTCTGTGACAGGTAAGGGCAATAAAACCCGCGTGGTTCCGGTGGGTAGCAAGGCCATTGAAGCATTGCAAGCCTGGCTGCAATTGCGTCATAGCTGGGTGTCAGTGGATGAGGCTGCCATTTTTGTCAGCGAGCGTTCCGGCAAAATGCTGAGTACCCGCCAAATTGAACGCCGGGTAAGCTTGCAGGCCGAACGGGCAGGTATTAGCCAGCATTTGCATCCGCATTTGTTACGGCATTGCTTTGCATCGCACTTGCTGGCCAGTAGTGGTGATTTGCGTGCGGTGCAGGAGTTGCTAGGCCATGCCGACATTAGCACCACACAAATTTATACCCATCTGGATTTTGCGCATTTGGCCAAGGTGTATGACAGGGCGCATCCACGGGCACGCAAGAAAACAAACTAAATAATAGGTATTAAAAACTTATTAATAATACTGGAGTAACACATGGCATCACCCTTTTATGTTTGGGATCCCAGAACCCATGATGGCTTTCCGGCCAGTTTAGAACAGGCAGAATATTCAGCAATTCATGCGCCCCGGGAATCAGACCTTAGCCCAGCAGTTGAGTCATGGATTGAGGCAGTTAAAACCTTTACGCTGTCAGATGCCAATAAGCCATACATGTCAGACCATGTGATTGGTGATGTCAAGGCCATGCAGCCTCGTACTGTGCTTGAGCTGGAACAGATGCATATCGAAGGGGGCGAGTATTTTTACAAGTTTCTGGTAGAAAGTATCCAGTCCTATGGGCTTGCCGCCTACGACAGTTATCGAGGGATCTTTATTTGTAGTGAATATCTGCTGCCGCCACAAGCCAGCCAGCAATTAGCCCAGCAGTTTGCACACGTGGTGCATCCAGCACAGGATGTGATTGACATAGACCGTTTGCCAACCAGTCAAAAACAATTTGAAGCATTGGTGTATGGCTGGGTTGAGCAGCAACAGTTTAAGGCAGGACGGTTTGAGTTAAAGGAGGTTGAAATAGAAGGCATTGGTACATGGCCACGTCTAGTGCGTGAGAATGATTTATTTATTGAAATTTGTGGCTTGTCTTTAAGCTATCGCGGTGAACCACAAATACATAGCTTTAATCATGAAATTAAAATAAAGCCATTGATTGGCATAGCAAGACTGGATGGCATTAGAATTTGTCCAGAAAGTGTTAAGTTTAAACAGGAAAAGGTGTGTAATTATAGAAGATATCTGGATAATCCAGCCTTATTAAAAGCATTTTTGCAGCAAATCAAAAGCTATTTTGATTTAATGGATCCGCATTTAACCAGTTTGACTCATTTAAATCTTTTACTTAACCATAATGATGACTTTAATTTTAAGAATGATTATTTTAGTTATGGAAAAAAGCCAGGCCGTGTGCCAACTTTATTAGCTCTAGCTAAACTGTGCAATGATCCAGCCTACTCTGCCTTATATGAACAGTGGGCAGCCAATGTAGAGGTAGATAAAGGTAAGGCGGTATTTAAAGATGAAGAACTTGAGAATGCCTTCTTATCCCAGCTTCAGCCGGTAGAAAATATTTAGTATGACTGTGTGGTAAGTAGTTTTAAGATAAATGAATATTACTAATAGCTTGATGGAGTGTTTAACATTAAAGCCCAATATTAATATGCTAAAGCCCGATTATCTGTATCACGGTTCACCCAAAAAGCTTGAAATATTAAAGCCCTCTCAGGCAATCGGCTTTAGCGGGGCAGGCGACAATGAAAATGCAGTCTATGCAGTTGCACGTTATGAGCTGGCTGTTGCCTTTGCGCTTAGCTTAACTGCTCAATCTGCTTCTGCCATATTTTCGGTAGACACTTTAGCGCAATCCACCAATTATTCGCTTAAAAGACACGGTAATTGACTGGCAGAAAACCGGTTATATTTACAAGTTACCTTCAAGCGCGTTTCAGTTAATTGCTCAAGACCAATGGGTATCTTACAAGGCAGTAATACCTATAGAAATCTTTAAAATTAATCCGATGGATTATAAAAGCTGGATTACTTTATTATGACTATAAAAGACCATCCAAGTTTTGCGGCACAGTTTCAGCGCTGGTTTATTCGGGCATGGCTAATAGATGTGGGTTTGTTTGCAGGGGGTTTATATAGCCTTAAACACAACGATATAATACTGGGTTGGACGCTTGCATTTGGCTTTGTAGGGTTTACCTTATTTATTTTGGCTTATGGTTATTACCAGCTTTTCCACGTAGCCTGCCCGGACTGTAGCGGCCAGACCACAACACAAAAAAGTAATTCCCGGCAAGTCTGGATAGCGGTATGCACACATTGCAAGGTCACATGGAACTTAAAAATAGGCACTCAAGCAGTTGATTAAAATATGTTTAATTTATCCAAAGTGGCTTTTAGGCCAGTGATGAAAAACCATGAAAATTCGTGACGTTCAGCCTGATGATGCACAGGCTTTATATACTTTGTTTTATGAATCTGTGCATCAGGTTGCCAGTAGGGATTATAACTTTGAACAGCGAAAGGCATGGGCACCAATTGACTATGACCAACAGGCATGGGTTGAGCGTCTGGCTAAAAATAAGCCTTATGTGGTAGAGCAGCAAGGCCAGCCAGTCGCATTTGCTGATTTGCAGGCCAATGGATATATCGACCAGTTTTTTGTGTCCGCACACATGCCACGCCAAGGCATTGGCACTTATTTAATGCAGCACTTACTACAACAGGCCAAACTGCATCACATGCCGCTATTATTTTCAAATCTCAGTATTAGCGCGCAACCATTTTTCCAGCATTTTGACTTTGTTATTGTGCAGCAGCAAATGCCAGTGGTACGTGGCGTCGCCCTGTCCAATGCCTTGATGCATAAAGTTTTGCTTTAGAAAAATAAATAATTCAATAAGGTTAATGGCTATTTAATCAATCCAGCCCTGTTGGCGCGCATGGATTAAATCTTCAGGCGTATCAATATCAAAGGCAAGCTGAGCGGCTGGCACTTTTATTATTTTATCAGGTTGCTGCATCAGCAGTTTTTTTAAACCCGAATCACCGCTTAAGTCATGGGTTTGCTGAAGAAGTTCTGGCTGTACAATAGCTGGAATACCGATAGTTTGTGCATAGTGGCTGACTATATTCATGTCCGGTTGCTGGATGCTGTACTGAATCAGTTGCTGCAAATAAGCTGCATCCAGCATGGGCTGGTCAACGCCTGTAATGAGTACAGGCCCATGATGATGTTTTAAACATTCCGCCCCTGTTTTCAATGAACTTGCCATACCAGTGTAGGCTTGCTGATTTTCCACCAGTTGTAAGGGTAAATCTTTCAGGCAGGAAGAAATCTCACTCATGTTATTGGCAATGACCACAATGCATTGTGGATTTAAGCCAACTGCAAGTTCGGCAATATGACGAATCAGTGGCTTTTTATTTTTAAGTAATAATTGCTTGGGTTGACCTAATCGGCGGCTTAATCCGGCTGCCAGTATTAAAACAGCCAAATTTGGTAAAATATCTCTGGCAGCAGGGCTGGAAAATTGATTATTCGGCATGAATGGATAAGTCGCGCTGCTTGAGCATTTTGCCACTGCGCTGGTTCAGGGTGGCCGTAATTTCCGCCATGATTGCCAGTGCAATGGCTTCTGGTGTATCTCCACCAATATCCAGTCCAATGGGGTAGTGCAGGGCTTCCAGACCTTGCTCAATATGCATGGGGTCAGTCAGGCTGTGCTGAATTTCAGCAATCAGGCGTTCTGTGCGATAGCGTGGCCCAAGCTGGCCAATATAGCGTGGCGGATTGAGCAACATGTGTTTTAACCAATGACGATCCTGCGCCAGACTGTGGCTCATAATGGCTACTGCGGCACCATTGGTCAGGTTGGGTAGTTCTGCTAGTGCAGAAGTGTCTGTTAGATCGATACAGCCAACATAATCAGCATCAGGGAAGCGTGCTTTACGGGCAAAATGCGGCCTGCTGTCAATCACACTCACATGCCAGCCCTGCATTTTTGCCATGCTCACCAGTGGCTGCGCATCGTGACCTGCTCCAAAAATCACCAGCCGGTTGGGCGGGGCCACGTATTCCAGAAATACCTGAATACTACCCTGTGCCGTTTGATAGGTCTGATGCAGGCTTTTTTGCCGGGTGAGGGTAAAAATCACATCATTATGCATGGCTTGATGTAGGCTGCTATCAACCCGGCTATTGGCTTGGGTAAACCAGCTCAACTCATGTTGCAGCGGATCAAGCAACAAGCGGTCACCCAGTTGCAGGCTAATTTCTGATTGATTATTTTGATTGGCTTTATTTTTTGTGTCATGGGTTTGTTTACGGTGACTTTTCTGATTGCTAATGACAGTGGCGATTACACCGGCACGCTGGCTGGTCTGTACATGGCGCAATAGCTGACTAACCGCAAGCATGGCCGGGCTATTCAGGCGTTCAAACAATACACTGACGGTGCCATTACAGCCCAGGCCAAATGTCAACGCCTCATCCTCATCAGCTTCAATATCATTGGTATAAACACTGCCAATATCCTGAGCCTGAGCTTGGGCATAAGCATCAGGATCAGTGTAAAAATCGGCGTGACCGGTACTATACCGCTGTAAGGCTGGCTGGCCATGTCGGGTCAGCCACTGGGCTTTTTTGCAGGCTTCATTTTCCAGACAGCCGCCGCTAATGGTTCCGACCGGCTGGCCGTGTGACCAGACCAGCATGCGGGCACCCGGCCGACGGTAGGCTGAGCCTTCAACCTGAACCACAGTTGCCATCACGGCATCATCCTGCTGGGCTTGTGCCTGATCAATGGCTTGTAGCAGGGCAGTCAACTGACTCATGGCATTAGTCCTGTCGCCAGCAATGAATAAGCCATTTAGAGTGCTGGAAGCTGGTCAAGCAGCTTATCCAGTGTCAGCGGATAGTCATAAATGCGGATACCGGTTGCGTTATAAATAGCATTGGCAATGGCAGCACCTGCACCTGAAATCCCTAGCTCACCCAAGCCCTTGGCATGCAATGGATTGGCATACGGGTCGCGCTCTGGCAAAAACACCACATCAATGGGTGGAATATCCGCATTGACCGGAACGTGATATTCAGCAAGGTCATGATTCAGCAGACGGCCATTGTGCGGGTCATGCAGGAGTTCTTCCATGAGGGCCGCGCCAATTCCAAAGATCATGCCGCCATAACATTGTGAGCGCGCTGTTTTTTCGTTCAGGATTCGTCCAGCGGCAAATACACCCAGCATGCGGCGTATGCGTGTTTCACCTGTTACCACATTAACGGCCACTTCAGCGAAATGCGCCCCATAACTGGCCTGGGTATATTGCTTGGTCGTCTTGCCGGGTTCGATCTGGCCCATGGCCACGACATTTTCCTGAATCAGCTCAGAAATTGTCTTGCACATGCCATTACCACTGGCTTGTCCGGCTTGCAGGGTCAAATTATCTTCTTCAACGCCCAGCGCTTTTGCCAAAGTTTCACGCACTTTTTTACAAGCCATATAAACCGAGCTGCCTGAACTACAGGCCCCAACGCTACCACCAGAACCCGCAGCCGGGGGGAAATCAGTATCGCCCAGACGTACTTCTACTTGTGATACAGGCAGGCCCAGCATGTCAGCGGCAATCTGGGTTAATACGGTATAAGTGCCAGTGCCAATATCGGTCATGTCGGTTTCAACAATTGCATGGGCATCTGGCGTCAGGGTTACACGCGCAGCCGATGCCTTAAGCTGGTTATTGCGTGTGGCAGAAGCCATACCCATGCCAATCAGCCAGTCGCCTTCACGCTGGCTGGCTGGTGTTTTATGTCGGTTTTCCCAGCCAAAATGCTTGGCCCCATAGTCCAGTGTATCGGTGAGTTTGCGGGTAGAAAACGGAATACCCTTACTGGGGTCGATGGCTGGGTCATTGAGCTTGCGCAATTCAATTGGGTCCATGTCTAGTTTTTCGGCCAGTTCATCCATGGCACATTCCAGCGCCAGCATGCCCACCGCTTCACCCGGTGCGCGCATGGAACCCGCCAGTACCTGATTCATGCGTACCATTTCATATTTTACCTCACGGTTTTGTCCGCTATAGGCAAAATGGGTTGAAATGGCGGCAGGCTCAAAAAATGACTCACCCGGCAGGTTGGTACAAATGGTGTTGTGAATAATGGTATGAATGCGGCCATCACGGTCTGCACCCAATGCCACCCGCTGGCGGGTATTGGTGCGCCGAACAGTACTTTCAAACACCTGAATGCGGTGCATGACCACTTTAACCGGGCGCTGGAGTTGTTTGGCAGCAATGGCAGCCGCAATCGATTCTGGGGAGATTCCCAGCTTGGAGCCAAAACCACCCCCCACATAACGTGAGATCAAGCGGACATTATCCGGTTTTAACGCCAGCGCATCGCAAATCTGCTGCTTGCAGGATGACAGCATTTGCATGGAACAGTGCAGGGTAAGCTGATCACCATCCCATTCGGCAATGGTGGCATGTGGTTCCATGGCGGCGCTGTTCTGGCTAGGCGTTATATAAATGGAATCTACTTTAACCGCAGCATTGGCCAGCCCTTCATCCGGATTGTTTTTATGAACTGGTTTGTCATTACCCGAGGTCATCGGTTCACGCTTGCCCAGCTCTGCAATAAAGTCAAATGCACCCTGTTCCTGTGTATATTCTACCTTAAGCGCTGCTGCACCTTCACGCGCAGCCTCAAATGAGGTGGCAACCACCAGTGCAATCGGCTGGCCAAAGTAGGACACTTCCTGAACGCCCTGTGTTGGTGCTTTTTTCTCGCCACCCTGCTGCGAATTGCGAATAAATGCCTTAAAGTCAGTAACCACCGCCACCACGCCATCAATTGATGTTGCGCTGCTTTCATCAATGGATTCAACCGTCCCCTTGGCAATGCTGGCGCTCACCAGATAACCATGCAACGCTTCCCCATCAAAAGTATATTCAGCCGCGTATGTTGCCATGCCACTGACTTTCAGCGGACCTTCCACGCGGCTTAGTTCTTCGCCCACGCAAGGGTTTGGTACACGATCAAGCAATGATTCTACCGCCTGATCCATTACCAGTTGTGAAGTTGCACTCATTGCAGTTCTCCCTTGCAGGCATCAGTTAGTACAGACAGCAAAACCCGACGGGTTAAGGCAATTTTAAAATTATTGTCACCCGAACCCCTGGCGTCTTTAAGCAGCAGCTCTGCCGCTTGATTAAACAGTTGCGGGCTTGCAGGCTGGCTGCACAGCAATTGTTCGACCTCGCGGTTGCGCCATGGCATTACACCAATACCCCCAAATGCCAGCCTTGCACTATTAATCTGGCCTGCCGTGGCATCAATAACAGCAGCAACTGAAACCAGTGCAAAGGCATAAGAAGCGCGGTCACGTACCTTGCGGTAGGCATGCTGTCCGGCAGGCACAGGTGGCAAAATCACATGGGTAATCAGCTCACCCACTTCCAGTACATTTTCACGTTCAGGATGATCTTCGGGCAGCAAATAAAAGTCAGCCAGTGTAATACGGCGGCTACTGCCGTCAATACGGCGGGTTTCCACACTGGCGTCCAGTGCCTGCATGGCAACCGCCATATCGGATGGATGCTGCGCAATGCAGTGCTCACTAATTCCCAAAATTGCATGCATGCGGTTGCGGCCTTCGCGTGCAGGACAACCTGAACCGGGAATCCGTTTATTGCAGGGACTGGTAGGTGAATAAAAATAATAGCAGCGGGTTCGTTGTAGCAGGTTGCCGCCAGTGCTGGCCTTGTTACGAAGCTGGCCGGAAGCTCCGGCTAACAGGGCACGCGATAAAACCGCATAACGCTCACGAACTAATGGATGCGCTGCAAGGTCACTGTTAGTCACCATGGCACCAATTTTTAGGCCACCCTCTGCTGTTTCTTCGACATCAGTGAGGGGCAGGCGCGAAATATCAACAAGGGCAATCGGGGTTTCTATCTGGAGTTTCATCAAGTCCAGCAGGTTGGTGCCACCCGCAATATATTTTCCGCCCTGACTAGCATTAGCCTGCTGCCCATCCAAATAATCCGGGCTGGCATGACTGGCCAGCAGGTGAGGCGCTTGATCTGCCGTTTCAGCGCGAAAGTAAGCAAAGGTTTTCATGCTTTTTCCTCTCTCAGCGCACTGCTGGCAACACGTTTAATTGCCCTGACAATATTCGGGTAGGCTGCACAGCGACAAATATTGCCACTCATGCGCTCAGCGATTTCTTCATCAGTGAGTGATGGCTGGCTGTTAAGATGCGGGGTAACATGACTTGGCCAGCCCTGTCTTAATTCTTCAATCATGCCCACTGCCGAGCAAATCTGCCCTACAGTACAGTAGCCACACTGGTAGGCATCTTCTTCTACAAAAGCTTCCTGCATGGGAATCAGCGCACCCGGTGCCCCCATACCCTCAATGGTGGTGATTTCATCATCCTCATGCATGACAGCCAAGGTCAGGCAGCTATTAATTCTTCGGCCATTGACAAGCATGGTACAAGCGCCGCACTGGCCATGATCACAACCTTTTTTTGGGCCAGTCAAATCCAGATGTTCACGACACAAATCCAGCAGGGTAGTACGTATATCGACTTCAACTTCATAGTCAGTTCTATTGATATTAATTTTCATGACAAACCTCTGTGGCTAACTTTTGGTTAAAAAGTAGTTTGTGTGGCTAAAAGACAGTTTGTGGGGTGGGCTTCATTCCATTGAAAATTATTGTTAATCAGTGGCAGGCCTAAGTTTTAAAAAACAATAACTGGATAAAAAGAAATTGGCATTAAATTTTATAAAACAGCTACATAAACGTGTTAAAGGGTTACTGAGCAGTAACGATATTGTTGAATAACAGGTAATGATCTTTACGTAATAACCCGCTAAAAGTGATCAATATCCATTCAGAATGATGCAGGCTGAGGCAATGACGGCCTGCTTGGCAAATGGCAGGGAACGCAGCATGAAGCTAATCACCATTTTAAGTATGAAAAAAGGAATTCAACATGAAGCGTTGCAGGGTGTGGCATTTCATGTAAAAGCAGCCGCAATGATGTTATGCAGTACCCTGATGCTGACAGCTTGTGGCGGCGGTGGTGATTCAGGCTCCAATCACAGTGGCTCGGACAATACCAACACCCCAACGCCTGATAATCCAGACCCTACACCAGATACCACAACGGGCAGTACCACCTTATCGTTATGTGGTAACAGCACAACCGAGCAGCAACTGGTTGACAGAATTAACGCCGTCAGACGACAAGGGCGTAGCTGTGGCAGCACATTTTATCCGGCTGTTGGCGCCCTTACATGGAATACCCGGCTTGCCAATGCAGCGCAAGGTCACTCAAATGATATGGCCAACAATAATTACTTTGCCCATGAAGGCTTAAATGGCAGTACCATTGGCACGCGTGCAACAGCAGCGGGCTATAATTTTAGTGTAGTGGGTGAAAATATTGCAGCAGGGTATAACAGCATTGATGAGGTCATGGCCGGCTGGATTAATAGTCCCGGACATTGCGCCAACATGATGAATGCCAGCTTTAAGGAGTATGGCATGGCCTGTGCCAGCAATCCGAATTCAACCTATAAAACTTACTGGACGCAGGAATTTGGAGCCAGAAATTAAATTAAAAAACATGAGCCAAATAAAAAGCCTGATTAAATAAAGTAATCAGGCTTTTTTATTTAATGACTTCTTTTATAACCCCCTTGAGTTCTCCCTCACAAAATGGGAATTTAAAGGAGTAAAAACTAATTATGAAAGAAGTTTAATCATTAAAAAGGGCATTTAATGAATGGCAGTGCTTGCCACTTCTTTATTAATTGGTTCACCGAATAATTGCTCACGCCACTGGGCAGTTATCTGCGTACTGTCATGCTGGTTGGGATGGAAGTTATCCTGATAGTAATCCAGATAGGCAGGTGCTAGCGCCGTGAACACCTCTTTCAACTGCTTAAAGGCAGTAATATGTTGTCGCCACTGTTTGCGGCCAACCGGATCGTTAAGCAATAACTTAAAGGTCAGATAGCTAATGCGGGACAAAAATGTGGTAGTAATAATGCGCATAATTCGCTTGCGGGTTGCCTGATCCGCAAAGATTTCCTGATACACATCAAATGCTACGGCCTTGTGTTCGGTTTCTTCCAATGCATGCCACATCCATAGCTTGGCAACCCGTGGATTAAGCTGCCGGTGAAAATCCGGATGCTCCAGCAGGTACTGCGCAATAATGGCCGTAAAATGCTCTAGCGCGCAGGTGACTGCCAGTTGCTGCTTTTGATTCAGCTTGGTTTTGGCATATTCAATTTTTTCATATTCGCTTTGCAAAATGGGCTGGATATCAATGCCCAGACCTTCAACAAAACTATTAAAGTCCTCATGCGCATGGCTATGCATGGCCTCCTGACCAATAAAGGCTGACACTTCTTTTTGCAGGTTATCATCCTTAATCTGGTTACGTACATTACGCACGCTATGCACAAAAAAACGCTCACCATGTGGGAAGGTGAGTGACAGTGCAGTGAGTAAATAGGACAGTAATGGGTTGTTATTAAAATAATATTTTGGTGTTGTAGCAAAATCAAAAGACTGACGGCGCACCTGAATGCTTGAGGCGCGTCGTGTTCTGGATGGTACAGTAGTGCTGGTCATGGTGGCATTCCTCGTTTTATAGGTAGAATGAGGTCAATATGCAGTATTAAATGTAAACTAAATTAGACAATCAACATTGTCAATAAACTTCTGCTGCAATTTGTACAAGTTCAGCCACTCATGTTAAGTTCAGACCTAAAGCAGGCATGGACGCAAAATTTGTGTGATTTTATGCAAAAAACTCTTTTAATTGCTGGTTTTTTTTAGTCTATCGGGTTTTCTGACTTGACCTGTTTACGCTCACATAGCAAGATAACGCACCATTCCACATCGGGGTGTTTTGACACTTCCGTTTCATTGATTAGCTAAAAAGCCGAGGATTCCATGAAGGCTCTTGTTGCTGTTAAACGCGTTGTCGATGCCAACGTCAAAGTTCGCGTAAAAGCGGACAAGACTGGTGTTGATCTAACCAACGTCAAAATGTCTATTAACCCATTTTGTGAAATTGCTGTTGAAGAAGCAGTACGTTTAAAAGAAAAGGGTGCGGTTACTGAGATTATTGTTGTTTCTGTAGGCCCACAAGCTGCTCAAGAACAAATTCGCTCAGCACTGGCGCTGGGTGCTGACCGTGGCATTCTGGTTCAGACTGATGATGAAGTTGGTGCTCTGGAAGTTGCCAAGATCCTTAAAGGTATTGTTGATCAGGAAAAGCCGGAAGTTATCCTGCTGGGTAAGCAAGCCATTGATGACGACAGCAATCAGGTAGGCCAGATGCTGGCTGCACTGATGGGTGCGGGTCAGGGTACATTTGCCTCTGAAGTTAAGGTTGACGGTGGCAAGGTACAGGTTACCCGTGAAGTTGACGGCGGCCTGCAAACTGTTGAACTGGCATTGCCAGCCATCATCACTACCGACCTGCGCTTAAACGAGCCACGTTATGCTGCACTGCCTAACATCATGAAAGCTCGTAAAAAGCCGCTGGATACCAAATCTCCAAGCGACTATGGCGTAGCAACTGGTACCAAGCTGAAAACCATTCTGGTTGAATCTCCTGCTGACCGTAAAGCCGGTGTTCAGGTTAAGTCCGTTGATGAGCTTGTAGAAAAGCTTAAAAACGAAGCTAAAGTAATTTAATTTTCGGTAAGGAATTCAAACGATGAGTATTCTGGTTTACGCCGAACACGACAACAATTCTATTCTGTCTGCAACTTTAAATACTGTGACTGCTGCGCAAAAGATTGGCGGCGACATTCATGTATTGGTTGCGGGTCAAAACGCTCAGGCTGCTGCCGATGCTGCTGCCAAGATTGCTGGTGTAAGCAAAGTATTGCTGGCCGACAACGCTGCCTATGGTCACCAGCTGGCTGAAAACGTTGCCAAGCTGATTGCTGACCTTGGCAAGAACTACAGCCACATTCTGGCACCTGCAACCACTACTGGCAAAAACGTTCTGCCACGTGTTGCTGCGCTGCTGGACGTGAGCATGGTTTCTGAAATTATTGCTGTAGATAGTGCTGATACTTTCAAGCGCCCAATCTATGCTGGTAATGCCATTGCAACAGTTCAGTCTTCCGAGTCTGTTAAAGTCATCACTGTACGTGGTACTGGTTTTGATGCTGCTGCAAGCGAAGGCGGTTCTGCTGCCGTTGAAGCTGTTGGCACTGTTGAAGATGCTGGCGTTTCCAGCTTTGTTGGCGAAGAGCTGGCCAAGTCTGACCGTCCTGAACTGACCTCTGCCAAGATTGTTGTATCTGGTGGCCGTGGTGTTGGTTCGGGTGAGAACTACTACAAAATCCTGGAGCCTCTGGCTGACAAGCTGGGTGCTGCGCTGGGTGCTTCCCGTGCGGCGGTTGACGCTGGGTTTGTACCAAACGACCTGCAAGTAGGCCAAACGGGTAAAATCGTTGCGCCAAGCCTGTATCTGGCTGTTGGTATCTCTGGTGCCATCCAGCATTTGGCTGGTATGAAAGATTCTAAAGTTATTGTTGCCATCAACAAGGACGAAGAAGCGCCAATCAATGCGATTGCTGATTACTGGTTAGTGGGTGACTTGAACACTGTTATTCCAGAACTGGTTAGCAAGCTGTAATTTTGGGATTTAACTGACTCAAAAAAAGCGCCCGTACGGGCGCTTTTTTTATGTAAAAACATATTGAAAAACTTATGAGTATAATTGCATGACATGGATAAAAGGAATAGGCAACGATCCATTATTTATTCGAATATTTGCTTTTATATCAGGGCTGTATCCATTAGCGCTAGGAGGCATAATATTTACTATGGCTATTATGAAACCTGATGGGGGATTTTGGGCTATAGTGAGTATATTATTCACAGTTTTGTTTGTCTATATGGGGATAAAGCTGCTGATCTTGTCATTTGCAAGAGCATCGGCGATTGAAGAAAAGCTTAATAAATGGTTGGATGTTGGCGGACTAGACATTTTTGGGTTTATATTATTTGTCGGTTTAATGGTGCTTGCAGGTATATTTGCATGGATTCTGACAGTAATTATTCGTGTGTTTATCCCACAAAAAAAATATACAGTAAAGCTTCAAAAATTGAATAAGCTATAAAATTAGAATTCTTATATATGAGGTATTGAATACATTGTCTGTGGCGCAGGTCGATTTGCAAGTGCGTACCAAGCTGCTTGAGAAGTTGCCGCAAATCATTGAGCAAGCCGTTAAGCCGATGGAGAAAATTGATTCGATCCGGATTTTTCAGGTAAATGGTCTGGGGCAGGACAATAATGGCAATTCGGTTGGTGCAGACGGTACAGGTTCTGGCAAAAATGGAACTTTCCCGGAGCAAGTAGTGAATTCTGCCTTGCAATACCAGATTGCCAAGCCAATTATTGATGCCGTGATGAAAGATGCCGTGATGAAAGATGCCGGTTTGAACAATGATGGTATTACGGGGATTTCAGAGTCACTGGCTGCCATGATTCCAACAGCTACGGCGAGTAATGCGGAAAAAGTAGCAGATTTATAAACTTGGGTAGAGAAAGGTGGTAAATGCAGGATTAATGAGTTGATCATCCCTTGTGTCTGTCGGCCTTATTTTTTGATAGTGACTCGAAGATTATTGGAAGGTAGATTAAAACTCTTGCCAATTTATAAAAATACGTTGCTTTTAACACCGTATTAAAAGGCAAACTATCTGCCTGAAAAGGGAATTTTGTATTAAAA